>NZ_VTZU01000090.1 GCF_008370685.1 Aquimarina sp. RZ0 | reverse complement strand
ATTATATATTAGATTTGAAGATCGAGTGGCACTTGATTTAGCGACCAAGCCCCAGGAGGGCTCTGGGAGCTAGCTCCCAGAGCCCTCCTGGGGCTTAACCCTGAGACAGGGTTATAATTACACTTCCATTAAAACCAATATATTGAGAGAATGAAAAAAGATTTTAATTTCAAGTTATTACTTTTTAGTATTATTTTTCTTTAAAACTTTTTAGCCAAAACAAATTAACCGTTGTTTTTCGTCTCTTACTTTTTCTGGAAATAGATCTTTATAAGCGGTATCGATATCGTTTCTTTCATGACCCATTAATTCGCGCATGATGTCTGGGTCTACTCCTGCAAATTTCCCTAAAGTAGCAAAAGAATGCCTGACCACCTTGGAGGTAAGCTTACCTCCTTTAGGTTTTAGCTCGATTTTTAAATTTTTCTGCACCCGCTCTAGTTTTCTATTGTGGTTGCTGCGAAAGGTTTTATAAGCAGTTTCATCTTTTCTCCAGGGAAAAACATACTCTTCTTTTTCTGTTTTGGAATCTGTTATGTATTTATCGATTATTTCTTTAGCTTCTGGAAGTAGTGCTACTTCAATTTCATAGCCTTTTACACCAAGTTTTGCCCTGTTAAAAAACACTCTGTTATTTGATATTTGAGATTTCTTTAGATAATAAACATCAACTAAATCAGCACCGCATAAGTAAAATTGCAGTAAGGTAAGATCTACAGCTACCTGCTGCTCTGGAGTTATTTTTTTTGTTTTTCTTAAAGTGTTTAAACCATTTCTATCAAGGTACTCGTTTTTATGTCTTCTTACTCTGACAGGGAGATCCAAAAACAGACCAGAAAAGGGGCGTTGATCTTCACACATACCTAATCTCACTGCTTTGTTGTAGATAGCTCTTATCTCATATAAATAGGTTCTTATGGTGGTGTTCTTTTTGCCATTCTCTCTTTTGAGTTGCTTGAAATTTTCCAGAAGAACCCGATCTACTTTTTCAAACGTTAAGAATGGAGCGATTTTTTTTAACTCGTTAATTGCGTATTGGTAGGCGTCAGCATTACCATTGCGATTCATTTTTCTCATTTTGTCAATTTCCTGATCAGCAAAATCATAAAAATTGACGTTTATTTTTTTTAGTGACTCAAAAAAGGAGAAACCCTCAGTAACATCATTCAAACTTCTGAATTCAGATGTAATTGCCTTTTTTCTGTAATCCATTATTTGACCATACAAATTTTCAAAATCATCGTGAGATTGTTTTGGTAATTGATGAATCTCATCCCAGTCATCAATAGTCGTATAGCCGATGGTTTTACGCTTTCTTTTTTTTTGATGAGATACAATCAATTTAATAGGATACATTCCGTTAGAAATCCCATCAGAAGTGTAAATTTGTATGGTCGCTTTCATTTTTATTGAGTAAAATTCACAGGTGTACGTCGTACACTTTTCGTACACTTTGCACTGTAAATGTACCGTTTTTTACTATAAAACAGGTGTTTTGGGGTAGTAAAGAAAAGTGTTAAAAATAAAAAAACCCCAGTAATAATGGGGTTTTGCTTAGTGACCTCGGCAGGATTCAAACCTGCTTAGCTTATCTTAGTATTTTCAATAGTTTCTAGATTATATAAGAACAGAGGTGGTTATTTTACTACCACATTGATTGAACTGGTTTAGTTTCTAATGAATTTCAGTCTGTTATAAAGATACGATTCATATGATATTAAAACAATATAAATGCTATGAGATTCAAAATATCTGAAATTTGAATAATTCAAATAAATATTAATTCTAGGATGTTTATAGAAGATGAAGTACATGTATTTTAGAAATCTAATAGAAATATGTTTTCAGTTCCCCCTTGTTTAACAAATTTTAACAAATATAAAAGTTAACCATTCTAGTCATTCTCTCATTAATAGTATAGAACTTAACATACTCCTTCTCATTAATTGTATTTAAATAATGTTATTAACCAACACATATTTGGAAAATAACCATTGTAAAACATTTTGTTTATCAATTTTCATTAGAAATGATAAACTACTAAAAATTAATGATTATGGCTTGGAATCCAGATTTAATCGATACAGAAATTTTAGCAGTACATGCTGCTCTTATTCCCAGTGGGAATGATGGTCAAATTCTCCTGTTTGGAGGAGATGAACATTGGAGTGCCCAGGCTGAAACACAGCCTGGAGAATTATTTAAAAAAACCCGAATATTTGATCTACAAGGTAATAATATCATTTCAGATGTAAACTCTCCGGATAGTGATGTGTTTTGCGCTGGTCATGCATTTTTAGCAGATGGTAGATTACTTATTGGAGGTGGAACTTCTAAATGGCCAGAAAGTGACCACCATGATCATGGACTTGATTTTTTGGGGCATAGGAGATGTTGGGTATTCAATGCTTTTGCAAGGGAGTGGATAGAGGTAAAAAGAATGCTTCCTCAACCCGGTAGAGAAGCTGAAGATGTCGGTGGAGGAAGGTGGTATCCAACTCTTACTACACTAGGAAATGGAGATGTCATTGCATTCTTTGGACATTTATCGCAAGAAGATTTTAGACATAGAAACACCACACCGGAAATATTTAATATTTCTGCCAATAACTGGATTGGATTGCCTCAAATGGCAGATCCTACTTTAAGGCCTTCAGGAGAAGCAAGGTTTTTGATGTACCCTAGGGTATTCTTGTTATCAGATGGGAATATGTTTTTTGCTACCCCAATGCCAACAACAAGTAATGAACCTTCAGAATACTTTTGTACTTTTTATAATCCAACTACAGGAGATTATTTTGGCCCAAATATAAACGCAGCACCCGGTTGGACAATAAATTGGGATATGCCTGCTGTATTGTTACCTCTTTTACCCGAAGAGAATTATAGAGCAAGAGTGTTAACTTGTGGAGCAGCTAATAATCACATCATTGATCTTGGAGCCACTACACCCACGTGGGTGCAAACAGCAGCAAGAGTTGGGGCAACTGTTGGAAAAAGAAGACTACATAGTATCGCAGTGATCCTTCCAACAGGTCAAATAGCTCATGTTGGTGGAGTGAACCAGCAAAATCCTGAAGATCCAGTATTGGAGGCTGAAATTTATACTCCTAGTATTAATTGGAATAATGGTGATTATTCAGGAACCGATTCTTGGGAAACAAAAGAAGCCGCACAATTAGCTAGAAATTATCATTCCACCGCATTATTAATGCCGGATGGAAGAATATGGACTGCAGGGGGAAATACCAACGCTGAATCTGGCAATCCAGATGGTAATGCAAACCCGGATACTGATGGAAATACAAAGAAAAAAGGAATTAAAAAAATAGAAATCTATGAACCTGATTATTTTAGTAATGCTGGAAGACCTGAACTAACAAGTACTCCCAAGAGTCTAGGGTATAATCAACTATTTACTATAGAGTGCACACAAGCCTCAAATATTCAGCGCGTTGCATTAATTAGAAATGGTTCTGTAACACATGGCCATGACTATGATCAACGGTATGTAGGTTTGGAATTTGATCAAGACGGCGGCGATACATTAATCGTAACATCACCTCCCAATGGTAATGTAGCCCCACCAGGATATTATACATTATGGGTAATTAACGATAGTGGTCTACCTTGTCAAAAAGCTAAATTTGTTCGCTTAGCGCATCAGAAATGTACAATTATAACAGATAGAAGTACTTTTTCAAATTATGAAGTAGATGCTCTTCTGGGTGAAGATGGTACAGCTATTTTTGAGGATTCACTATATCTAATGTATGATAACTTTATACCATCAGAGTTAAACTTGCCTGGAGGTTCTCCTACATCTACGTTGAGATTCGCTGATGATAATTCTCTGGTATCAGGAATGTCGGTTTCATTAAAAGATGTTCTGTATGAAGATGAAACTACTCCATTAGATATACCACAAAGGATAACATTTGTTTATAATATTAGATTCACAAATAACAATGCATTTTCATTTGATCCCGAGAGCAGAAATATACGTCTTCAATTTGATTATTTGCATCATACTTGTTTTACTGTTCTCAACTTAATAAAAGCTCCTAATCCATATATGAGAGATTCTATTTCTGATGGTGCAGGAAATTATAACCCACATTGGTTAAGTACAGATCTTAGGGTATTTCAAATCAAAGAAGGAGGAATTCTTCCTGGTACCAGTATTGTGCACGGAAATTCTGCTTCTTCTCCTTTTACATTTTTGGATGCTGTTTTACAAGATTTTGATGATAGTACAGAAAATGACTCACATCCATTTCTACAAATCTCAGATGATCAACAATCAAGCAAACTAGAGCTTGCAAGATTTGTAAATGGTAAACGAGTTTATAATTATGCCATTGCAAAAGTTCGTTTTAGATTATCCGAACTTCCTCCAGATACCGATGAGTTAAGAGTATTTTTTAGGGGGTTCAAAACAGCTTCCTCATCTATGACATTCCAACCATCCACAACCTATAGAAGGATTGGAAATGGTCCATCTGCAATTCCTCTATTAGGAATTGTAGGAAATGAAGTAGTAACTATTCCTTTTTTTGGTACTCCAAGGATTAATACTGCTATCCAATCCATGAATTTACAAACGGATTCAATTAATTCTAAGCCTTTCGAAGCTGGAGGGTCTACAGAAATGACTTTATATTTTGGTTGTTGGCTAGATATCAATCAAACCACTCCTCAATTTCCGATCGCTCCTGGCTTAAATAATGGTCCTTTTGTTAATAGAAGAAGTATTCAGGAATTGATAAGAGGAGAACACCAATGCCTGGTCGCAGAAATTCATTTCTTGGCAGATTCTATACCTATAGGATCAGCTAAACCGGGAAACAATGATAATCTTTCTCAACGAAATCTGGCAATAGTAGATTCAGACAATCCGGGGTCAGCAGCAACACATATCATTCAACATACGTTTGAAATAAAACCAGAAACATACGGTAAAGCAGATTTAAAAGCCTTGTATGATAACATAGGCGCATTTGTAAGTTTTCCAAATAGAATATTACCTGATGAATTAATGATTCATTGGCATAATATACCTCGGGACAGTATGGCTGAACTTACTTTTTCAGGAATTGATGTAGATGAAATTCTGGAACTATCTCATCGCCGTTTATCTCCGCAAACATTATATAAAATAGATGAACAAACAATATCTTGTAAGATAAGTGATGTAACTTTTATTCCTATGCCTTTTAATAGGGCTAAAAACATTCCTGCTTTAATAAGTATCCAATTGCCTGACAATGTTGTTAAAGGACAGCATTATCATGCTACCATATTTCAGATTTCAGGAAGAACAAGAAGTGTTACAGGAGCTT
The DNA here is from genome assembly GCF_008370685.1 of Aquimarina sp. RZ0. GTDB lineage: Bacteria > Bacteroidota > Bacteroidia > Flavobacteriales > Flavobacteriaceae > Aquimarina. The sequence goes on along the minus strand of NZ_VTZU01000090.1, from coordinate 21,412 downwards.
TTGAGGTTAGCATTCCAGTAAGTCAGGCACCATTACTCATTAGTGCAGAGATAAGAAAATTATCTGTTCTAAAGCATATATTTTCTACCATTCCGTCAACCGATCATTGGTATCCTATATTTCAAAAATACCTAAAACAGATTTCGGACAGAGTAGATGGCTTTGGAGGAAATGCCAATGAAGTATTTCCAAACCCTGATGGAACCGGTAAAAATCCAAATATAGACAACTCTGGTATTTTTTCTTGTAATTGGCAATGGATTTTTTTACTAATAGTAGCTTTAATCCCTGTATCTTTTACTACTATTGGAAATGTTACAGCATTAGCTATTGGTTTAACTTCTGCAATAGTTTTACTAATTGTTTTATATCTTAAATGGTGTAAGGAATGTAAACCAGATCGCTGCGAATTAATTAGGACAGTTCAGCTTGGTTTTGTTGTTGCTGCAGGAGTTCTTGGTATATTGAGCCTTATTAAATTCGAAAACGAAATAAGTAATTATCTTTTTTATGGGCTAGTATTAGGGATTTTAGTATTACAGTTTTTTACTTTATTTCTGTGCAAATGTAAAAACCGGGAAAAGACTTGTTAAATTATGAAAACACTTAAAATTAAAAATGTGAGATCCAGATCTCACATTTTTAATTTACAGATAAAACCATTAGTATAATATCTTTAGATTGATCTTAATCTACCAGAAACTCTTTCACTATCCTTACTTCAATACCACTGTACTCTGCAAACTCATCTGCAGTGATGAATTGATGAGGTTGTTTGTCAAAATATCTTTTGATGTCCTGTAATAATTTGCGACCATAGCGTTCACTCCTTCCTGTGATCCGTTGGATATCTTTTGGATATATGCAAACTCTTGTTGTTCTCATTATACTTTATCTATACTGTATCCTTATTGCATCTATACCTCATCTATGATAGTGATTTATCGGTATAAACGTCTTGTATCGGCATTGATGGATACACTCATTTTAATGCTTTGTAAATTCTTTGGTGATTTGTCGTAGATCAAAAATATATAACAAATGGCAAAACAAACAGGAATTATCAAATTAAAGGGAACTATCGGAGATATTTCCTTTTACAAAAGTACAGATGGCCACCTGGCACGTGCTAAAGGTGGTGTCGATGGAAAACGAATTGCAAGTGATCCTGCATTCCAAAGAACACGAGAAAATGGATCCGAATTTGGACGAGCTGGAAAAGGAGGGAAGCTACTTCGAAATGCAATTCGGGTGCTTTTACAAAATGCAAAAGACAAACGTGTAACAAGTCGATTGACTAGAGATCTTCTCGCAATTATAAAAACAGATGCCGAAAGTGGTAGAGGTTTACGAAACGTACAAGGAGGGGATTTAAGTTTATTGAACACTTTCGAATTTAACCTCAACGGTAAGTTGGCTACAACTCTTTTTGCAGACTATCAAGCTACTCTAGATCGCGCAACTGGTGATCTGGGAGTTACTATGGATCCGTTTTCTCCTACTCAGAGAATTGCTGCTCCGAGTGGAGCAACGCATTTTAAAGTTTCTATGGGTGCTGCAGAATTGGATTTTGCGAATGAAGCATTTGTTTTTGACTCTGATGATACAGGTATTGCGCCGTACAATGGAGAAGATACAGCAGCGATAGCATTGACTGCATCGGTAACAGCGAATAGTGTATTCCCCATTATACAGGTGTTGGGTATTGAATTCTATCAAGAGGTAAATGGTGAAATGTATACTTTAAGAAATGGTTCATTTAATGCTTTAGCAATAGTGAACGTTGATACTGTATAATATGGAGGTATTAATCATTCGAAATTACTTCAAAGAGGGTACCAACGGTACTCTCTTTGTCAATAGTAAGTTTCTCTGTTTTACTATTGAGTTATCCTGGAAAGACAATGTAAAGAATATCTCTTGCATTCCGGAAGGGGCTTATGTATTAGAACCAAGATATTCTAAACAACATAAACATCACTTAGTACTTCGTGATGTGAAAAACCGAAAACTAGTTCTAATTCATCCAGCAAATAATGCTAAAAAAGAATTGAGAGGTTGTATTGCTCCAGTTACTCAATTAACAGGAATTGGAGAAGGTTGGTCTTCACATCATTCATTCACGAAGTTAGTTTCATCAGTCTATCAGGCTTTTGATCGAAAGGAAAAAGTATTATTAATTATTAAATCAAATCAGAATGAATATCATTGATCGTTATAAAAAACCAACTCCTAAATTCTTCAGGATCCTCCGGAACATAGGTATAGCTCTGGCCACTGCCGGTGGGGTTATCGTTACAGCCCCCGTAATGCTTCCAACTATCGTTGTTACTATTGCAACTTATATGACAGTGGCAGGAACAGTTGCTACTGCTGTTGCTCAGGCTGTTGTAAGTGACGAAGTTAATCAGGGAATAGAGTAGTCAATATGTCTAGTCAATATCTGCATATTAGGTTTGGAGTATTTGGAGGAACAGTTGCATCTACAATTCCGTCATTAGGAATGGAGGATTTTCTTTCTTCGGGGATACTGGCTGTGTTAGGTGCAACGATAAGTTATTTTGTTTCGATTAGCTTAAAAACTCTTCATAAATATATTAGGTATTGGCTTAAACAAAGAACTAAAGCTAATAATTCAGATAGCGAAAAGGAATGAGCGTTGGCGCGCCTTATTAGAGGCGCTTGGGCTTTCTTTTCGGTATCTGAATTCAAACTTAACATTAATCTTTTAAATCAATATCTGCCTGAAAATTTTATAGCAGGTAATCAAAAAGGCGCGAGCCGCCTGCGAGATGAGCGAGGGTGATGTGGTAGATTGCCCGAAGTGATAACGTAGGGCTGCCACATCTATGTTAAAACACTGGTGGCGCATTTTTTTGCTTATCAATGTTACTTTGCTATAACAAAATAGTAAGTACTAGGAATGAGTGAGGTGTGAGACGACAGGAACAAAGCCGATCGAATGAGTAGTTCTTACAGCTGGCGGAAGTGATACCTTCTAAAGAGGTATGACTGACAACCTTATTAGTTGCCGGGTTAAGTTTAGGAGAAATGCAAAAAATGTGACACCCAACAAGCCCGAAGCGACCCGCAGGCTCGCACATCAATAAGCAGCGGTTACACCTAAAAATTGACCGAGCGTAGCGATCCCCTTTAAAAAAGGTGTAAGAGTAGCTGCGGGTGAGGATGGAGTGGAATGTGTGAAATACAGCAAATGAGTGTACTGCAATGAGTACCCACTGGAACGCAAATTGTAGTGTGGTGAGTGGTTTCTGCAAGGGATAATAATTATGCTATTAAAATCTTGAATAGATCCCGGGTCAAGTCCGGGATGACAACTATAAAATTAATACCCTGGCAGAAATGCTTTATGGAACAAAATGGAGCGACTGACGAACACCATATTACCTGCTCACGAATGTTTAAATTTAGTTTTATGATTAATTAGACTATTGCCCGTTTTTAATTATATCGGACTGTAAATTCAAGCGATCCTGGTATAAAACCTTCTACCAAAGGTGAGTTCAAAGCAAAAGGCAAGAGCACAGTGTATATAGTAAATGATTTAAAATCCCTTCCTGCAAAACAGTTCTGTATCCATATGTCTCCTTATTAAACTTATACCTTTTAAAAGAACCCAAATTTTAACAGTAACATTTTTAATACTCAAGACATTAATATATAGACAATTGAGCCTCATAATAAGTATCTATACTTTCAGATTTATAATTATAAGGAGAAAAATTTGACCTGAACACTCTTTAAAACAAAGTAGGGCAAAACACAAATCACTTTTAAAACATGAAAAATTTATTAAAAAACCTGTTTTTATTAACTCTATTGTTTTCAATACTAATTGGATGCTCTAAAGAGGAGTTAATATCCGAAGAAGAATCGATTTCAGAGCTATCTAATTTCAAAGAACTAGAAATTACTCAAGAAGATATTCTTAAGATTAAGCAACTCGAATTTAATACTACCGGATTACGATTAGTTGAAACAACAACATCTAAAGGTATCTCTGAGAAGTATTATATTGTAGAAGGAGATATACGGATAGCTGTTCATCAAGTAGATAAAATGATCCAAGCCACAAGTATATCTAAACAATACAATTCTAACAATATTGTAGCTAATGGAAGTGATGTAACTATAAGAGGGGTTACTCAAGGGGCAAATGCTATTACAACCGCCCAAAGAAATGCGCTCATTGATGCTATAGAAAACTATAACAATCTAGAAATAGGTTTAAATTTCATTTTATCTTTTGGTGCCAGAGATAACTCCAGAGACATTAATGCAATCCAAATTTCCAATCCTAGCAACGGAGCAAGTGCAGACTTTCCTTTTGGAGGAAACCCTGGTGCAGAGGTAAGAATTAATTCAGGAACTAACGTAAATAGTTCTCTAGTATTAAGGCATATTTGGATGCATGAAATAGGGCATACATTAGGTCTACGACATACAGATTGGAATGGTAGACAAAGTTGTGGTGGTTTTGACGTAGAGCCAGGGAATCCTCCTGGCATTCCTAATGCGAATGGACTTAACCATATCCCTGGAACACCTACAGGTTTTGACGCTACATCAGTAATGTTAGCTTGTTTTGGTCCATTTGAGAATGGACAGTTCGGACCATTCGATATTGTGGCTCTAGAGTATTTATATCCTAATAGTGCTCCTAGAGCATTCACTAGAGACCCAGACCCAATAATTTGTACCAACGTATTTGTTCAAGACGATCCTTATAAATTACCTGTATCTCCAAGAGCAGATACCTATGAACTTACTTCTAATTCACCAGACCTTATAGTTGATCAATTTGTAAGGCCAAATCAAGAAATAACTATGATAACCAATAAGCCTGGTAATTATGTTATAACATTAAAAGTAAGTAATCCATTCGGTAGTAGTTCTGCCAGAATATACGTAACCGCTAATCAATGCGGTGGTGGAGGAATTGGGTTTTAATAAAATTAGTATTATTATCCATTATCGTTTCAAGTAAAAGAAAAATCTATGACAGAAACTAACTGTCATAGGTTTTTATATTTTATAATATCCTGATAGGTTAAGTAGTTAGTAAAAAGATGTTATTATACAAATACAAGGCTGAAACGAAGACTTAGAGTAGTTATAATCGATCTGAATGATTACCAATCTGTATTTTAAAACGTACATTTATGGAACTACTTCAAAAATCGAATTTATTTCTTACTCATATCGCTGCGAAGTTAAAAACTATCGCAGAGCATCACTCTTCGCAGAGCAGGGATTGCAAATCTAAGCGATTCTAGAATATATAAATTTTGCCCCAGATTAACAAACACTTAATCTTTGTTTCAGAACATAATCATCCGCAATATATTTAATATAAATATTGATCTGATGTTCATTTTGGTTCAATCAAATAATTGGTTATCAGTAGTTTGAACTTGGTAGTCATCGATTAGAATTCCGTCCGGTTCGGATTTATCTGCACATTTTTATTTCTTATTAAACTTATGAAAACTTAGCACCAGTGTATAAAGCAAAATATCTTTTGATCTATCTCGCGTATCTATCTCGCAGGAAGCTATACACTATACACATCTTTGTCATATATCGTTTTATTTTTTTATCTGTATTGTTTTTCGAAAATGCTCCTTGATAAGTCTTGGCTTAGGTAGCAGGTTTTGAGTGACTTAGCAATGTGTCTGACAAACTTTAATACATTATCATTTCATTACGCATTTGAAAAACTAAATTAGCCAAGTTTCTATCTTTGTCTACTAAAACAGCCTCATTGATTCTTTTATTCATCAATAATGAAAAAAAGTCTTTGAGTTCATGAAAACTTAGGTTGGTTTGGGCATAACGAGTAACTGACTGTACAACACAATCTACAAGAGTTTGTTTATATGCATCAATAGTTTCCTCTGTAATTCCCAGTTCATTTAATCTATTGTTGCTTTCTACTTCAGCCATTTCTGTCGGCAAAGCACCAAAGCCAATGGAATTAATAATTTGAGCATTGCCTAATGAGTTTTTTAATAGAGATGCGGAATGACACGAAAGAGCAAACAATTTTTTCTTTGCAAAGATCTTCATTTCATTGGTTCTAATAATAGGTTGTTTTTCAATTGTAGAACTAGCTCCTCCATACAATTGATTATCCTGACCATGTCCAAGAAATAAAACTGTTGCTCCATTAGGTATTTCGGTCAATTTTTGTTTAGCCGCGTCGTATGATTCTTTAGTCTCATAAACTTCAATCAAATTAAAGTCAATACCATTATTTTTTAGTTTTTCTGGGATCTGATTCAGAAAAATTGTAGTTGGATCTATAGGAAGAATTAAATAAATCATTTTTCTTCCTTATTAAGTTCAATGAAATGAGCAATTGTCAGTTCGACAAGGTTTTGTTGGAACTTTATTCCATGATGGGTTTCTTTTGTCATTTCTTGAATGATTTCAGAAATTTCCTTTCCTTCGAACTTAGGGTATACACTCTTAAATTTGAAATCTGGAAATTTTGATAGTTCATTATCTAAAGCTTTAGAGAAATCAAATTTTTCTTCCTCTTTCAAAAGGATTCCGGATAGATCATTGGCAAGATTTTCTCTTTTTAGAAAATCGTCAAATCGGTGCCTAATTAGTTTGCTTAAATCCTCAATGGAATTTGTCTTTTTTGCCAGTTTATCTCCTTCAGAAGAATAAAGGCAAAATTTTGCTCTTCTTATACGATGCTTTTTGCTACGACTTTCATTCTTAAGCCATCCCAATATTTTATATCCATCCAGCTCATCATTTGCATAATGATAGTCACAAGCTATCAGATCAAGAGGTTCATTCGCATAACTTTCGATTAACTCATCTTTAATTGCCTGAAAGTCTAAAGTTTCTTTGCTACCAACTCCGGACTTCTTTTTGAATTTTGGCTGATTTAAGTCAATCATTGATTTTATAAGCGTAAACCCCCTTCTTTTTAGGTTCCTGCGTAACCTTTCAACAATTTCGTCAATCGAACCATCATCTATAAATAATACTCTTTTTACGCTCATACCTTAAAAAGTTAATTTGAATGTTGCTCCAGATAAAACTTGATTGTTACCAACAAATTCGATTTCACAGCCCATATCTTTGAGTAGTTTTCTTGAGTAATACAATCCTATACCAGATCCTCCATTATACGTGGGAGATGTTTCTCGAACACTTAATTCAAAAATTCTATCCGAATTTTTCGCAAACTTTTTTGATAGTCCATTGCCATTGTCGGAGATAAATAGACTGAGTTTGTTGGCAGAGCCTTTTTTGAAAACGAATGCTATTTTATCAGCTCCCCATTTGACAGCATTTGATATCATATTATCTAACACAATAGATAAGTTTAGAATACTTACTGTTTTAATATATTCTATTTGATTTGTATCTACTTCAAATTCTAAATTATTAGTGGTAAAGGTATCGCCATAAATATCTAAATATTCTTGAACATACTTTATGATATCAATATTTCTCTTTTCAATGTCCTCATTAAAATCAGACCTTGAAGCTATTTCTGTAAGCTTAAGTGAGCGTTCCGCATTTACCTTAATATTTCCAAGTCTCCTGAGGATTTCACCTTTTTCAAATACTCCATAATGTATATCTTCAACCAAATTTTCTATCCCATCCCTAATTTCAATATTATTGATTTTGATTGTGTGAATGAGTCCATCGGCATCAGGACTCAAGGTTCTTCTTGTTGCAAGTAGATATAAGCTTTTTTGCTTTTCAATACTTAAATCATTCTCTGCTTGTTCAACTCTATCTTTGTAATCTTGAACTTTATTTTCTGCCTTTTCCTTTTCATTCCTCAGACTCTGTAATTCTCTTTGTAACTCTTCAATTAGCTTGGTTTGTTTCTCGACAGTGTCTCTATATTTTTGAAGTTCTAATAATGCTTTAGTGGTAGATTCTGTTGTTGAATATTTTGAGAACTTTCTAATCTGTTTCTCAAGTTCTTTGTTTTGAAGTGCTTTTCTTTCAAGAATTCTACTTAATGTATCAACGTCAATTTTTTTGTTATCAAAGTCTTCAATAAGTTGTTCAAATTCTCGTTCAGACCGTTTCCTTTCTTCCTCAATCTTATTTAGGATTAAGTCCTCATTAATATAAAGCTTAATTACATCATCTGGTTTTGCTGCAATAATAGAATGTATTGCTCCATAAATTCGTCCTTTTTTTATTTCAGAACTCTCTCTGTATTGTAAATCCTCTTCTTCGGTTTCACCAGCTATTATTTTTTGCTCTAATTCTTTAAATTTTGGATCCCTTACATCATATATTGAACTATCCCAAGCAAGACCATCTACTACATACCTTTCAAGTCTTGTAAGAGTTTTGAAAAACAAACTGTTGTTTTGCTCAGAATTTGTTAGTTTCTTGTAACTATCGTTTCTTACAATTCCTTCTCTGCTAGAAATGATTTGAAAATCATTGTGGTCATCTAGTATCTCTATATGCCCAACAATTTCTCTTACACCAATACGTCTATTTATTCCTTGTCCTTTTCGTACATCTAACCCTAACCAATCATCACCAACATCTCCATAGGGAGGAATTCTAAATCCATTAACAAACAAAAAGACTGACCCGTAATTTACTGCTTGTATACCTGTTTGTCTTGTGAAGAAAGCTTTGGCATAAGGGTTTAAGTAATAGAGAGAAATTCGAGCATTTTTGATAAAAGGAAAAAAAGAGTTCTTCTCTTTAATCCAAAAAATTGTTTCTCCTTTATCTTTTAACTCTACATATAAAGACTCTCCATTGTCAATCGTTTTTGCTTCTATACTTGTTGATTTAAAATCAAGTTTGTCAAAAATTTTATTCTCGACTTTGCCAATAAATCTATCATGTTCTGGAAGCAGTTCGTTTTCAGTTTCAAATTCCGGAGCTGACACATAGATTCCAAAATCATCACTTTCAAATGCTTGATTGGGATTTATTAGTTTTTCTAAGTACTTTTTGAGTTTAATTAATTTAGAAACATCCCATTTTTTTTCATTCACATTTTTTGGAGGGTATACCCATGCACTTCTCAATTTAATTATCTCCAAAGCTACACCTTGGTCAAATGGTTTAATGAATGAATTATTAAGCTCGTTTTTGGAGAGATATTCATACTTAATAGGTATCGATTGAATCTCTTTCGATTCATCTTGAATTTCGAATTTTTTCCAATCAATTGTGAGTTTGATATACCTAGTCTCTTGCTTCTTTTTTGCATATAAGATTAAATATTCGCCTAGTCTATCACAAGAAAATCGACCAACACCTTTTGCGCCTGCCATCAACCGTTTGTGCTGTTTGGTGTTTTCTTTTTTCTCGGAATAGGCAATATTTAACCATTTGTTCTGAACATCATCTATATCCATTCCCAAACCATCATCTTGAATTACCAGTCTTGAAGTGCTATTGGAAAAAGTGTCAATAGTTTGATCATTATTACCTTTGATGTTTACATACTCTACAGTTACTCTTTTTGAATCAGCATCAAATGAATTTTTTACTAATTCCAGAATAGCAATATTATCATCATTGATTAAATCCTTTCCAATGATACTTTTAAGTTGTACGTTTGTTTTAAAGTGTAAAGGCTCCATATTCTAATTACTAATAAGTTGATTAAGAACCAATGCACTTTGCTCCCCAAACAAAGGGGGAATTGCGTTACCAATTTGTGAATATCTAGGAACTTCCTTAGTTCTCTGTTTTCCTCCTGTAGTGTATTTCCCTTTGAATTCATACCAGTCATTAAACGATTGAATTCTAGCATATTCTCGAACAGTAAAAATTCTAGGCTCACAGTAATGCACATAGTCGTCGGGAAGAGTAGTGATTGTAGGAGTTGGTAACTTTCCATCTAAAGGAATAACAGTGTGCTTTTTTAGATTAAATCTTTGCTTAATTTCTTTTGAAACAGTTTTATTTCGTTCAGCATATTTTAAAATGAATTTAAATCGCTCCTTTGTTAGTTCAGAATGATTCGAAAAACGGTGGCTATCAGGTAAAGGGCCTTTTAACCCTCCTTTTAATAATCTCTGATAATGTGATTGGATTGGATTGTACAATCCTTCTTTGAAGTTCTTGAAATCAGGTGATTGAATTTCATTTATTCTCAATAAATCCGAAATCGCATCTTCAAGTGTGCTTATAAGACTTATTCCTTTTTTTGATAAGAATTCTGTTCGGTTACTCTTAATCAGATCGAAAAAGTCTTTTGGAGACTTATCCTTTGCAATATCTTTTCTAATTCCAACAAGAATAAATCTTGTTCTTTTTTGCGGAATGCCGAATTCAGAAAAATCAACTAATTCACCATAAACATTATACCCTTCAAAGTCTTTAACCTTGGAGCTTTTCTTCAATTCTTTTTGAACGTATTCAGAGTAGACCCGACCTCTTATTTTATTTCTATCAAATTGTTGAGTAAAGCCTTTTACATTTTCAAAAAAAATCACCTTCGGCTGAACAAGCCGGATAAATTTGATGTAAGATATTATAAGTCTATTTCGATTATCATTTTCAACTCTTCTTCCAGCAGTTGAAAACCCTTGACATGGTGGACCACCAGCAACAAGATCGATTTTGTTTCGTAGTTCTTTTAGCTGCTTTGGATAGTTTTTGATTACTTTGTTAATATCGTGATTTGACTTTGGAAGCCAATTTGGCCAGTCGAAATGATTATTGTTTTCAATTAAATTGTACTCCAAAGTTTTAAAAGCATCAGGGCTTTTCTCAACTGCAAATTTTCCTTTCCAATGTCCAGAGTTGAATAATCCAAGTGAGAGACCGCCACAGCCAGCGAATAAATCGATATATTTTTTTTTCTCACTCATATTTAATCAGTAGAATTTTTTGTTGAGTATAACAATTCACGAATGTCAATGTCCAATATTTTGGCTATTTTCAATAGGTTTTCAAGTGATGGTTGCCTTGCATTAGTACACCATTGGGAAATTGTTGATTCGTCTTTTCCAATTTGTTCAGCTAACCATTTGTTTTTTCTTCTTGTCTCGGCAAGAGCAACTTTAATCCTATTGATTTCCACTTTAGCTAATTTATTTGTATTTAACGCAAATATATTAACTTATTCGGAATAAAATTTACTTTATGTATGTTTCTTTAGTTTATTGATGGGCAAGTGAAAGCTCTTTTTATTTTGTTAGGTACGAGCAAAATGAAATGTGCTTGAAAGCATATAGGTTTTTCCATTTGAGCGATAGTAATAAACAACGTAAAAATAAATTTACCATGAGCAGAAGTAGTGTCCATAAAAGGTTCTTGGATACTTCTAAAATCAACTCCCAGCTCTTTAAACTGATCCACCAACTTCAACATATGAGAAACACTCCTGACGATCTAATCCATCTTCCAAACAACAACAATATCATCCTTCTGGAGTTTATCCAGCATTACATCTAAATTCTTACGATGCGCTTTTACTACAGAAGAAATATCTTTATAAATATTCTTTTTATCTACTCCAGCTTTTAATAAAGTATCAACTTGTAAATCTAAATTTTGAGAACTTGTGCTTATTCTGGCATAACCGAATAACATAGTGGGGTATAATTAATCCCTTAAAGATAAACTTAAAATTATACCAATAAAATAAACCACCGGGAATTACCCACCTGTTGTTAACTGAATAGTATAAAGGTCTGATACTTCTTTCTTTTGGATTATTATAGTTGTTTTGGATTCCTGCATTCTCAGGAATGACAAAATGGTGTGCTAAAATGGTAATTAATTTTAATATCAATTTAATACTAAATTCGAATTTAATTATTATAATTGTACTAATATTTCCCCATTTTTTAAATCAGATTTCCTCATATCCGATTACCAAATTTAAATCTAACGTATTCAAAAATAGATTATTAACAACAAAGTGTTAATGTGATTTTTTAGGTTATCCAAATCTTCAGGGCAATATTAATAATACATTGATACAAGCAATATCTTGATTTAGATTGTTTGATCAAATTTAAAAAATCTGAATATATAGTGTCATGGAAAATTCTGGTTTACTCTAAATCAATTTTACAAAACAATATGACTTACTATCCCGAATCAAGAATATTATTAATCATCAAATTCAAGTAAAATGAAAAATCTTATGACATTAATTATAATGATTGCTACGTTGGGATTCTTCCAGACTTCTATAGCGCAAAACAGAAGTAATTTAATTGAATCAAACAATCTAAAAAATAGAATTCATAATAATTCAAAAGAGTCTTCTAAATGGAGAGATTCCAATCAGGTTAGTCTTGACCCCAGACAATATGTTCATGTAAATGAAATTAGAGGAGATAAAAAAATAAAAATTTGGAAATTTCAACATAACGATACTTTAGTAAATCAACTTAGGAAATTGGTAGATAAACGTAGTAAAATCCAAATTGAATTCAATAGAGAACAAATATCTGAAAATCCAAATTTTAAAGGAAACATAACAATTGAGGGGAAAATTGTAAGCAATTCTGGCGGAGAAGATCCAGTAGAAGTCTATCCTTATTCTAGGATAGGAGAGGAAAGAACCAAAATTGGTATAACAAATAGACCTCCAAAAGAAATTGCAACTATTTTCGTGAATTTAATTCTTGAATGTTTAGATACAAATGAAACAATAAATGAAAATGCTATTGGGGATCCAAATAATGTGATATTATTGAAGCAATTAAACGGTCTTATTGATCAGTTTATGGAATTTAAAAATAATACTCCTGAAGAGATAAACTCCATATTTAGTAATGAATATGATTCATATTATGGCGAAGATTATAACCATGTAAAAACTAAATTTAAAAACTTCCTTGAAAAAATTGATAATATTGGAATCATTAAAATAAAAGACTTCCCAATTACATTTTCACTGGCACTGAAAGGAAAATACTTTAAGGATAAAGACTTTTTAAATGATTTAAATTCTACCAGAGATAGGATTGAGGCTCAATCTAAAAAGGAAATTAATGAAGACACTAATAAAGTAAGATACCAGACGAAATTATTTAATAAACGATTAAAGATTATTTTAAATTATATTGATTACTTCAAGTCCTCTGGTGAGCAAGCGGAGGATGCCTTTTTATCGACCATACTACTGGATCATCTTGCTTTGGATCAGATAGAAGCCAATTTATTATCGATATATAATAAACTTCAGGCATATAGTAACACTGCAGAATCATTAATTAAGGTAAAAAGTGAATACAAAAAACTTGATCTTTTCGATATTAAATTGCTTCAAATTGAAGCCCGAAATGAAATCTCTAGACTTACAAATCTTGAAGGCACTGATATTGAAGAATTAATAAACTATTATAAGAGAGTAAAAAATAAAAATACTTCTTCAAAAAAATCGAGATTAAAAACAAATAAGTTGTTAGATTCTATTGTCACTAACAACAACAATCAACAAAAACCATATGTTAATAACACAAAAGAAGATCTGATTAATGATTTAGCTTTTGCGGCTAGTAAAATAATTTACCGAGATCTTAACTTTGCTACTATAAATTTACAAAAAGAACGGGCACAGGAAGGGGATTATTTATACCTTTATTTAATTTTGGAGGAAAGTAAAAGACGCAGTAGTAGTAAGAACCCGGAAACTATACAAAGAGTCTTGCCTATTGGAAACTTTGAAATAAAAAATACTAATTGGCAGGTAAAAATAACCGATTCTTTTCTTCTCATCAATCGAATAAATGAACCATCTGATAGAGAAAATATTTCTCCAACTAACTTTAAAGGGGCTGCTGGAGTTTCTCTTCTTTTAACTTATAGAAATAATGGTAAAAGAGAAAAATCCTTTATTAACTATTTAGAACCATCTTTTGGGGTAAATGTTTCATACATAGATTTTAATATTAATGATGATGTGGAAGTGGGTTCAGGTATTACATTAGGTTTGTTCAACAACAAAATATTTTTTACAGGTGGGATAAACCTTAATAGCACCGGGAACGATGAACAAAATCCTTTTTATTGGGGCATTGGTTTTAGCTTTGCCAATTTAGCAGGAGAGTTATTAAAGGATAAATAAATTGGTAGTTTTTTTATAATTGGTCAATATTTGGTTTGAATTTCTGGCTTCTATAATACTTCACTAAAAAATCATAACAGACCAATTCATAAAAACGTTGTTTGGACCGGAATGCTCGATTGACTAGCATATGAATATAGCTGCTGATTAATTGATTTTTTGATAAGGTACGACTCTCATCAAAATAGGTAAGTATATGTTGTATAGTTTCTGAGGATATATTCTTAGTGGCTTCCAGAATTTGATATAATGGTTTAGCATCCGGATTTTGATTTGACATAAATGATAGTAGTTGTTCTTTATGCAGCCTGTATTTTTTGTCCAGCTGTTTAGTTAATTGTTTGTTACCATTAAATTCTTTCCAAAAAAGCTCTTTATTAGTTTTAGCTAAACTCAGTTTGTCTTCTAAAGTGTAATGAAAAGACTCTAATAGCTCATCAATCGCCTTTAAGATGAATAAGAAATATAAATGATCATCTTCTATAAGCTCCATAGCCTGGAGCAGCATTTCGCTTTCATGATGAAATAAATATTCGGAATTCTCTATGTTTTTCGTGCCATAACGTTCTAATTCGCGTATGTAGGTATCAGTTTGTACTTTATATATAATATCATCATCCACATAAGATTTGATAACCTCATTAAAAGCCAAGATTACCCTACCAATATGTTTTGTATCTGTGAGATGAAAACGTATTCTTATATGAAAATCCGGATCGTTATATCGTATAAAAAACCATTTGTCTATCCACCCTTTTTGTTGGAGAGCGTCTACTAGTGGTTTTATGGTTTCTATCAATACCAAATCCGAGGTTCTGGCACCGCAATATATTTTATAATACAACCACTCGTCTCCTGGTATGAATATTCTTTTGGGTTTCATTTATGTTCCGTGCTTTTGGTGTTTTGGTATTTATTTTTTGCTTGCTGCTTCCAGTTGAACCCCTCTTTCTCCGTCCAGATGATCTGGACGAATTCATTCTCCCCTTTTTTAAAGGGGAGAGCCTTTGGAGGCTTTTTTTAGTTTTTCTTCATTATACAATGAGATTACAAATTGATTGGTGAATCCTTCATTTCCTCTTTTAACTATACATTCTTCTGTAAATAAGAATTCTTCTAATATGAAATCTTTTCTTTTCTTCACCGTATCTAGCCACATCCGGATCATGTTATAATTTTCTAAATCAATAAGCAATGTATTATCCCCATCTACCAATTGAACCAACTTAGGTATTTGTAATTGGATTCTCCAAGAAGTAATAGCCTCAATTAATGTTTCTTTATTGTTGTTTAGAAACCCGGTGATATCTTCTTTTTTGATCATCCATCTGGCTTTTGATAAGATAAAATCCTTATATACTACTCTTGGCAGAAATGCTCTTTTTTCTAACATCACACCCCAATTAAACCCTATACCGGATCTTAACTTCTGTTTTTGTACATCACACAAAAAATGATAAATAGGCAATGCATTAGCACTATAGTTATGCGCGTTGCTCAGTCTAGGTAGCACATTTTTGTTATGCTTTTTGGATCTCAAACGTACTTTTCCTCCTTTTATCGATATCATCAAATCATCAATTGGGATCTGATTCTCTGCAGCTACACTAGATTTACCTAAATAAGGAATTTCATACTCTCTTAAAGTCTCTCTTCTGATCACATTACCTGTCCTGGATTCTGGCAAATGAATGATTTCTACTAATATAGCATCAGGATTCATCTGCTGTTCGGTATCTGTTATTTCTTTAACCAATGAAAATAATTCTGGACTACCAGTGGTGAACCTCCCTAAAAGATTCGTAGCAGAAGACCCGCCAATAGATCCTAATACCATTCTTTCTTCTCCGTCCAATTGTAGCATTTCTGCCATAGTACTTATGGTATCGGGTAGATCATTCCAATTTTCTTCAAATTCTTCTAGATCTGTGTCTTCTATTTCTATAGTGTACTCGGTTTTTTTAAGTTTTTGCTGCAATAGGTTATAAAAAGGATTCCAAGTGATTTGTTGCTCTTTTTGTACGCTAACCGGAATGTGTAATCCATCCAGAAAAGGAGTTGAATCTGATGCATCCTGGTGTTGTAGATACCCTATACCTATTTCTGTATCCAGTACTGTTGTTAATTTCATTTCTCGAGTTTCGTACCTTTTGGTATAAGCGGCTATAAATCGATCCAGGTTAGTATCTTTCTGAGGCGCTGTCATTTTATTTAAGACAGGTAATAATTTCTTAATCTTATATGCCCATTTTTTGTTTAGCTCATTGTTTATGTGTTTTGGGTATAGATCTGTTTGGAAAAGATATTTTAACTCAAAGGATATATGGTTGTTCTCAATACCCTTACTTATTTTATAATATTTTTCTGTTGGGTTTCCTATTTGTGCATCAAGATCTCCAAGCAATGCAGAAAGTTGTGTAATAAACGCTACTACACCTTCTGTTTCCTTTAATCCTGATAACACTTTTTGTATCTGTACTAAAAAATCATTTCCAGTAACGGTAGGTTCTAATTGACTTACCAATACCTGGTTATCGATTAATTCTTCAATAAATCCTGTTGCTTCATCTATGGTGATTTCATCATCGACCAGAAGCTTGGTTAACATATTAATAGTAGCTCCTGATTTGGCTTTCTCTACTATGGTTTCTAAGTACTCGGTATAGGTAATCGCTTCTAATGAATGTTCTCTGTGATTAAACTTATTGTAGCTATACTCTACATATCTAAATTGATCACCAATTTTATACAAACTATTGTTAGGATACCATAGCAATTGTTGTTTAATCTCAGGTAGCTTAGCCAGGTTTTGTGCCCAGGCTACTACAAAGTTCATATCTAATCTAGTTTGCCTCTTATGATTATCCGAAGATACAATTTCTATATGGGTATCATTACCAAAACGACCCACACTACAGCCAGCAAATAATCCAAATGGTGTACAACGCGAGGAGATACGGGACAAGTATTTTAGTAATGAATCTAGTAATCTGTCTGAAGGTAAATTATGTTTTGCTGTTATGACCTTATCGATCTCGGTATATAGATCAGGAGATCCTAAAAATATAGCTTCCTTTATTATTGGATCTTTCCAAATTTTTCTAATTTCTGACGTACTACTTATATTATGTAACTCATTTAGTCCTACTAAAGGGGTTCTTAGGCAATACTGATCAAAAAAGGTATATGGATTTTTTGGTTTCAAATTTTTGTAGAAACTATTTTAATTATATTGTTCAAATATTAGAATTATCAAGTTCAGGATAACAAAATATGGATTTAAAAAACAGATTAAAAGATAAACTAGAAGAAATAGCTGAAGTATTAATACATCATGATCATAACTATGATACTATTGGAGTCCTGGGAGGCAGTTCTGGGGTTGCTTTATTTCATTTTTATTATGCTAAATTCGCTAATGACGATACCCATGCAGATAAGGGAGCCGAAATTATAGCTAAGACCTTTGATTGTATCCAGGAAGGATTTTCTTATCCCACATTCTGTGATGGTATAGCAGGTGCTTGCTGGGCGTTAGAATTGCTTACAGAAGAACAGTTTATAGAACTGGAAGAGGATATCATTACCCTGGAACTAGATGATTACTTATTAAAAAAAATGAATGAAGATCTCCTGAAAGGTAATTACGACTTTCTACACGGAGCCATTGGCTATGGATACTATTTTCTAAAACGATATCAAAACACAAACTCTGATGTATCAAAAAAAAGATACAAAACCTATATAAACCAGCTCATTACTTATTTTGCAGCAACTGCTATACAAAGTGACACTGGTATCTGGTGGCAGTCAGAAATTAGAGTAGGAGAACAAAAGTTTACAGGCTATAATCTGGGTTTATCTCATGGAGTTGCCAGTATTATTAATTTCTTGTCCAGGCTTGCAGTATATCCTGATTTTTCTGAGCATACCCTGCCATTACTAAAACCTGCAACACATCATATACTAAGTTGTAGGCATACCAAGCCTGAGTTTACCTCATCTTTTCCTAATTGGATTACAGAAGAAGACCCTAATGGTTATAACTCTAGATTGGCCTGGTGTTATGGGGATTTGGGTATTGGGATTTCTGTATTACGGGCAGGAGAAGTATTAGGTAACAAAGAATTGATAGCCGAAGCAATTGGTATACTCAAACGATCTACCCAAAGGCGAGATATCACAGAAGCAGGATTAAAAGATGCCGGATTATGTCACGGGGCTTTTGGGCTTATGCACATCTATCATTATGTATTTAAAAATACCGGAGATCCCGTATTTAAAGAAACTGCCGAGCATTGGGCTACTGCAGCACTGGATATGGCAATACACTCTGATGGCTATGCAGGATATCTGTTTGGTCATGATGATTCCTGGGAACAGCATGATTGCTTATTAGATGGTATTGCAGGTGTAGGGTTAGGGATACTGTCTCTACTGGCAGATTTTGATACTAAATGGGATGAGGTTTTGATGATTGGTTAGTAATAGCATATTGCATATGATATGGCTTACTGCTATACTTTGGATTCCGGGTCTATGCCCGGAATGACAGCAAAGGGGTTGGATTCCGGGTCTCTACCTTCACTAAAGTTACGGTAGATAAAAAGTCCGGAATGACAAGGAATACGGATTTTGGATTACAGGAACTATTCTCCCGGAATGACAAGAAGTGCGCTTTGTCATTCCACACTTCCTAGCCATCTAGTAGACAAGGATGCGGAATCTACTTACAAACAAGACCTGGATTAATTTACTTTGGTATAAAAGATTGTAAAATCTATAAATAGTTCATTGTTAGTACTAGATATCATTTTAAGATGTAACTCATTTTCATCTAGTTTCACAATTTTACGTACCACTTTATTAAGACCTATGATCGTGGTCACCTCTGTTTTTTCTGGATTTACATAAAAAATCCCTTCAGATTCTGTTGTTATACATGTTATGGGATCAGAATCTGCTCGTGTGGCGATAAACTTACGATAAAAATCCCGATTGGTCATAAAGTCCAGTTCTTCACTAATGCAATCATCTATAAGTAAGATCCCCCCATCATCACGCTCACCTCCTGTTAACGACCATGTATTTAGCAATAGTGCCGGGGGCGGTACTACAAAACTTTGTTGTTCTATAATGCTATTGCCATCATCAGAGTTACAAGCACTTAATAAGATTGCTGTTAGGAGTACTACAATTGTTTTCTTCATCTGTTTATATGTTTTGTTTTTTTAAGGTCATATGAAATTCGCCAATAATCATTTTGATTGGTATCAGTCCAATTGTTATGGCTCATTTCATAATTAGGTTTATAATTTTAAGATATATCATTTAATATATGTGTCATAACATAGCCATATGTTACCCTGTTTTTATATTTTTATTTTCTTATACCATTTTCTGGTCTATCATTACTGATTTCTGGTTTGAAGTGTTAGAAATGATTGATTTGTCATTCCTGCCCCGACTATCGTTCAGGATAGACTCCGGTAGGAATCCACTTATGAAAATGTCTTATTATCACGTGCACACTGCACATTATAAAACTTGCTGCTATACTTTGGATTCCGGGTCAGACCCGGAATGACAAGAAATATATTTTGTCATTCCTACACCTATTTGCCATTCTTTATTCGCTTTTCAATTTCTTTTTCTCCTCCGGGAGTAAGCACTGCACTAGAGGTTTTTTTGATAAAAATCATCCCATCAAAAGATTTTCCGGGGGTAACCCATCTTCTAGGTTGTACCGTATACTCATAACTCCAACTAGCCCCTGCAGAATACATTCTTCTTTCTTGATCCAAGAATGAGCGAATTGCGTTTGGGATCTTATTCTCTTTAAAATTCAGGAAAAAAATCTCTTTTTTCGATTGTGCAAAATACCAGTCCAAGGTTCCTTTTTCTGCAGGAGGTATATTAAAAGATTCTACATTTGCATATTTCTTTTCCTTAAGAAGACGATTTCTTGCTTGAAAACTTCCCTGATAGTTAGAAAATCCAATGGCGTAATATGCTGTATCCCCCAGGTATCTTTCTAAGACACTGCCTAACGGCTCTTGACTACCATTAACATAAAAATCGAGGGCTTTATTGATATGAGCATTATGCGCCCATAGCATCATTTTAGCATCTGGCCCTTCTTTTTGTAATACCTCCAGGATGGTTTGTGCCATATACCTATCTCTAATATTGTAATCTACCTTTTTTCTAAATTTGCGATCCCCTACTTCTATGCCTTGAATAATTTTTCTAAGATCGGCTAATACGCTACGATATTCTTGCATAGAACTTGTAGCCGTCAAGTGCATCTCATTAATATAGAGATAGGATAATAGTTTATATAGTTGTTGCCGTTGGGTAGATAAGTCACTTCTGTCTGTAATGGTTTTAATATCCTGAAATAAGGAATCCACCTGTACCTCTAGTAAGGGATGAGGGGCAGTCTTGTCGATAAAATCGTTGATTTTTTGATATGCCAAATCCAATCCATTGGTTTGGGTATCGATACCAATAAACTTTACTTTTTTGGCTTCTGGCACTGTTTTATTATAGCGATGCATCCACTCGATCATATCAATTACTGACTCCACATTCCAGACCCAAAACCCCTGGGCAGATAATGCCTCTCTGCTATTGCCTTTGCCATAGAGTACATAATCATTAATAGGGCGGCAACCAATATGACTGGCTTCGATACCAAAAAGGGTAAAGCCCATTTCTTTGACCAAAAATTCCAGCATACGATGCTTCATCCGGAAGATTTCTTTGGTCCCATGACTGGTCTCCCCCATACCCACAATGTGTGCATTCTGTAAAATGGGTTTTAAATAGGATAGATCACTAAACCCAGTTTCTGCACGCACACTGTTAAGTGGTATGGATTTCTTTTTGATCCACCTAATTACACTATCCTGTTGTGCTTTTCTAAAAGCTACTATTGCTTTGTATTCTTTGGGAGATAAGACTTTAAATTTTTCTACAACATAACTCCCGTTGATATTGTTAATAAAAGTCTGTCTAGCTGAATCTTTAAGGTTTTTATAGATCAATGGGGTTACCTCAAAAGTGTATATACCCGTCCTGGATATAGGCAATTCTATAATTTCTAATCCATTTTTGCCGTTAGGAGAATCAAAGTTTTGTATACTATCCTTATCCGAAGAAAGTGCCAGAATCTGGATATCAACATTTTTTTGCATTAGGTGCAGTTGGCTATTTCGGAGTGACCGTGCCACCTATTTCGGTCAAATGGTGCCACTTTGAGAGATACTGCAATTATAGTTAAATTTTATTATTATTGGTTTTTTAATTTTCCTTTTCTTAACGATTCACCCA
>NZ_VTZU01000089.1 GCF_008370685.1 Aquimarina sp. RZ0 | reverse complement strand
CTAACTCTATACGGTATCCCCGAATCTTGACCTGTTCATCCTTCCTGCCTATAAACTCCAAATTACCATCCGGTAACCATCTTGCCAAATCTCCTGTCTTATATAATCGTTCACCTTCCTTAAATGGATGAACAATAAATTTCTCCCTGCTTAATTCTACTCTGTTTAGATAACCTCTGGCTAAGCCTGAACCCGAAACACATAATTCTCCAACTACACCTATGGGCTGTAGATTCTCATTTGAATCTAAAATGTAAACCTGAGTATTAGAAATAGGACTACCTATAGGAATAGTTCCAGATACATTGTGGTCTTTAACTTTTAGTACACTACAACCTATAGTAGTTTCTGTAGGTCCATATTCGTTATAAATACAGACTTGGGGATGCATATCTTCTAAACATTCCAAATGGAAAGAAAGTAATTCCTCTCCTCCAATAATAATCTGTAATAAGTGTGGACAAGACATATTCTTTAAAAACAATAAATGACTAGGTGTCAATTTAATAGAAGTAACCCTTCTCGTTTTTAATATGATGCTTAAAACTTCAGAAATATCATTCTCTCTATAAATAAATAACGATCCTCCTGTGAGTAAACTCATATAAAGACTGGTCTGCGTTAAATCAAATGACAAAGAAGTAAACAGTGGAAAATTATACTCACAATCTTCTGATCCATAACTTGAAACACTATATAAAATATAATTTATCAAGCTACATTGGTCAATCATTACACCCTTAGGCTTACCTGTACTACCAGATGTATATATAACATAAGCCAAATCTTGTGTAGAAATATCAAACCTAGGATTGTTCGCATAAGTAGTATTAGATAAACCTTCTAACTCAATATCTATCGAGAAAATAGAAACATCAAAATCAACTACAGATGACAAACTTGATGATTCTACAATCAATACTTTTAAATCCGTATCAGTTATTATAAAAGATTTTCTGGATTCAGGATAGTCTATATCTATAGGAACATACGCTGCTCCTGACTTTAAAATACCTAAAATAGAAACAATCGACCATAAGGAATGCTCTAGCATAATACCTGCCAAATCATTCGAACCCAAAGCATAAGTACCTTGTAGATAATGGGCTAACTGATTCGAACGCTCATTTAATTCTTGATACGTCAACTCTTCTCCCTCAAATACCAAAGCAACATTATTCGGTGTCTTTGCAACCTGCTCCTCAAATAAATCAACTATTGTCTTGTCTGTTGGATAAGCAACCGCCGTATCATTGAACACTTCTAATAATTGTTTTCTTTCTGCAACAGGTAAAATAGAAAGTTCAGCTACTGATATATCACTATCATTTTCCAGCAATTCTAAAAATAATTCTAAAGTTTCTTCCATATAAGCAACCACTCTGATGGCATCAATTTCTACATCTGCTATTTTTGCTATCAAGCGAAAATCATCTCCATAATCATCCACATCCAAGGTAAAAGGATAATTGGTACGTTCCTCTCCTTCTATAATTTCCATATCCAAATCAACCTGAGAATAAGATCGAGAAAAACGGTAATTAAGCAAAGTACTAAACAAGGGGACATTATTAGGGATCTGACTCCATTTATGAATAGAGGATAAAGAAGTTTGTTCAAAAAGCTGTAACTCTTGTAACCTGTCTTTTACTTGCACTATATATTCTGTGATAGTTCCTTCAATGCTGAGATACACTGGAAGTGTATTGATAAATAAACCAACCGAACCTTCGGTAATTTCTGCTCCTTGTAAACGTCCCAGAAACAGGGAGCCAAAAATCGCATAATTACTATTACTCAAAATAGCAACAACCTTTCCAAAAGCGGCATGAAACAAAACAGCTGGACTGATTTGTAGAGTCTCAGACGCCTTCCTGATACGTCTATTTAAAGCACTGGTTAACAGATTCCCAGAAGTAGAAACACTCGTACTTCCATGACCTAAAGTGTTTTTAAGCTCAAAAGGATAGGTAGATTCTTCCACATTTTCAAAAAGAGATCGAAAATACCTTTCATCTTTGCCATCGTTGATAGCCTGCTGATATTGTATGTAGGCTATAAAATCGCGATATAATGCTGGTTGGACTATATCTTCCTCCTTACCCGAGATATATTGAATAATTTCTTCTATAATTTTTTCAACCCCAATATGATCGGTAATCAGATGATGACACTTGATTACTAAATAATAGATATCATGCCTAGGGTCATCGGCGGTTTTCAAATCCAGCAAAGGTGCCTTTGATATATCAATCCACAATCCCTCTGAAACGGATGTACATTCACTTTTCGGTAATATTTTTTCTATAACATCCAAACCAACAACTGTAGTTACTAATTCTGCTTTGCGCAATACTATCTGTACCGGGTTTTCAAGACCTTTGGAGAATATACAGGTTCTTAAAACATCATGACGTTGTATTATCAGTTTTAATGCCTTTACAAATTCACTACGTTGTGATACACTTGAAAAGCGTAAAAAAGAAGGCAAAATATAAGGATCCCCATCTTGTTGATTACTCATTAAATGATGATAGTAGATTCCTTCCTGTAAAGGTGACAAAGGATAAATATCCTGAATATTGGCTCCTCCTCCCGGAATCACATCCATAATGGTATCTAACTGCTTTTGTGTCAAATCTACCAAAGGTAACATCGAGGGCATAAGATATTTACAATCCTGGGATATTCCATTTTCAGGAATCTTAAAATTCAAACCGCTAAAAGAAGGAACAAACTCTTCAACCTTGTTTAGGTAAGTAACTATTTCCTTTTTGTGTCCTTTTATTTGGTCTAATAACTCAGGAGGTATCGTATCATCGGACATTAATTTTAATCTACCTTCTTCAAGTTCTAAGATTATACCTTCTATTTTAAGAGCATCTAAAAATGTTATAATATTATTTTTCATCTACGTCTAAATGTTAATAGTTACTTTATGATTTGCACCAGCATTCCTAATTTTATTTATCGAATAGGACAGGGTGAATGCTAGTTGTTTTATAGTAGGAAATTCAAAAAACATCTTAACTGGAATGCGGATGTCTAACTCCTGCTTTACCCTCGCTGCTACTTTTATAATCAAGAGAGAGTGCAACCCTAAACTGTACAAATTTTGATTGACTCCTATTTGTTTCAGGGACAGTAAGTCTGCAAAAATAGCAACCAACTGTTTTTCCAATTCGGTAGTTGGAGCAAGCAATTCTTCTTCTTTTACTTCTACTTCTGTAGCTGCTAATGCTTTTCTGTCAATTTTTCCATGTCTGGTAATTGGCATTTCTTCTATAGCTAACCAAACTGTTGGAATCATATACTCTGGTAATAGTTGCTTAAGCATCATATCAATATACTTCTTATCAAAGGTAGAATGAAGGGTTACAAAACCTATTAAATATGTATTTCCATAAATATCTTCCTTGACCAATACAGCACATTCTTTGATAGGATCTATACTCGATAATACATTCTCAATCTCTCCTAATTCAATCCGATATCCTCTTATTTTTACCTGATTATCTTTTCTACCTATAAACTCTAAATTACCATCTGGTAACCATCTGGCTAAATCTCCAGTTTTATAAACACCTTGGCCTGGATTAAAAGGATCAGCAATAAAATTTACTTCTGTTTTATCATCATCATTTAGATACCCTCTACCCACACCGATACCAGAAACCCATAATTCACCAATAACTCCTATTGGACATAAGGTATTGTTATCACTCATCACATATAATTTGGTATTGGCAATGGGTTTCCCAATAGGTATTCTTCCTGATAAAGGCACTTGATCCATAAAATAAAGACTTACATCATCTGCCGCCTCAGTAGGACCATACGCATTTGAGACTGGTATTTTAGGGTATTTTTCAAACCAAGTAGAAAGCAACGATTTATGGACAGATTCTCCTGTTACTAACAAGTACTTCAATCTACTAAAGTCTTTTATGGAAGGGGTATCCAGTAAAGCTGACAAATACGATGGAACTAATTGTAATAAAGTAATCTTATCATCATAAAACCGTTCTAAAAAGGCAACCCCATCTTGAATGAGGGTTTCTTTATATATAATAACTTTTCCTCCACTTAATAAGGCACTGAGCATTTGCCATACAGAAATATCAAAAGTAAAGGGAGCAGTAAAACCAATAATTGTATTCGCATTCATAGCAAACTTCTCCACCATCACCAGCAGATGATTTAACATTCCGTCATGCTCGATCATAGCTCCTTTTGGTCTACCTGTACTGCCCGAAGTATAAATCACATAGGCAAGAGATGATCCTGAAATAGGAATATCAGGCATCACCTCTTTGTAACTTGAAGTTTCTGAGGTAATCTCAGTACCTGTGATCACATCTAGATCTAACTGTCGAGGGATATTCTCTATAGCGGATTGATCGGTAATAACAACCTTGCACTGGGTTTCTTCCAAAATATAAGAGATACGCGATTCCGGATAATTAGAACCAATAGGAACATAGGCATCTCCTGATTTTAAAACTCCTAATACTGCCTCGATCATATCTATAGACCGTTCCATACAGATACCTATTAAACTATCTTTACCTACTTTTCGTTTAATCAGGTAATTTGCAATTTTATTCGATCTCCTATCCAGTTCATCATAGGTAATCTCTTCTTGATCACAAACAATGGCTATAGCAGTTGGTGTAAGCTTTACTTGTTCCTGAAATAGATCAACAAAAGTGATTTTCTTAGAAACTAATGTTTTTGTGGTCGAATTGAAATCTATAAGAATCTGCTTCTTTTCTGCCGTTGACAATAAAGTTATTTCTGAAATAGTACTTGATGGATGGTTTAAAATATTGTTTAATAACAATTTATAATGAGCCGCGAAACGTTCGATAGTTTCTACTGTAAAAAGAGCAGTACAATATTCCACATCCAGTGCCATATAATCATCTTCTTCAATAATGGTAAATGAAAGATCAAATTTTGAAGTGGTATTTTCTATTTCATATTTAGTAAGGGTAATATCTCCAAAATCTAATTTTCTAACATCAGGAGAGTTTTGTATCCCAAACATTACCTGAAATATAGGACTTCGGCTCAGGTCACGTTCAGGAGATAATCTCTCTACTACTTTTTCAAAAGGGGTCGATTGATAATCATACGCTTTTAAAGTAGTTTTTCTAACCTGACTTAAAAACTCCTTAAATGTTTCTTTGCTATCTATTGAATTCCGTAAAGCCAGTGTATTCATAAAAACACCAACCATTTGCTCTTCTTCAGACTGGGTACGGTTTGCAATTGGTATCCCTACACAAATATCGTTTTGGCCGCTATATTTATGCAATAAAACCTTAAAGGCAGCTAGCAAAGTGATAAATAAGGTATTTCCTTCTGCCTGGGAAAATTCTATCAACCGTTTTGTTAATGCAGCATCAATCCTAAAACTTGAGGTTTTTCCTATCGCACTCTGAACTGCTGGTCTTTGATAATCATAAGGAAGTTCTAATGGAGATAATCCCATTAGTTGTTCTTCCCAATAAGCGAGCATCTTATCTAATACTTCTCCCTGTAGATATTCTCGTTGCCAGACACTATAATCAGCATATTGAAACTCTTGTTCGTGTAATGAAGGTTGGGTATTATTTAACAAACACTCATAACGTTTTATAAATTCACCTAAAATCAGGGTCTCAGACCAACCATCAGCAGCAATATGATGTACACTTAAAATAAGGTAATGCTGATTTTCATAGGATGTTACCAGAGCAACACGAATCATCAGATCTGTGGATAAATCGAAAGGTGCAAAAATCACCTGCTTGAATGACTTATCCAAATCAGCTCCTTTTTCTAACTTAATATGGTTCAATAGGAAAGAATTAACATTTAAAACCTCTTGATAAACCTCTCCCTTCTGATCCATTTTTACAACAGAACGTAATACCTCATGTCTTTGAATAATTTGCAGAATCGTTTTTTCTATCAAAGACACCTTAGGTTCTCCCGATAATTTTAATGTGGTGAAAATGTGATACTCCCCACTACCACTTAACTGATCCAAAAACCATAGTCTTTCTTGTGCATATGATAATGGTATCCTTGATGGTCTTTTGAGGTCTCCAATCTGTAATGATTTTGTCTTCCCTTCTTGTCCTCCCTCAAAACCTAAAACCTCACTCAGAATATGCTCTGCACAAGCTTCTATAGTAGGGTAATCCAATAGTAATGTAATAGGAATACGTTTGCCTAAAGCTTGTGAAAACCGGTTTTTTAGTTCTATGGCCATCAAAGAATCCAATCCTAATTCCATTAATGGCTGATCGATATCAATATCCTCTAATACTAATAACTGGCAGACTTCTTTTTTTAATTTTTCGTATAAGAACTTTAACCTGTTATGTTCAGGAAGTAATAACAACTCCTGAACAAGCATTGGGTACTCCCGAAAATTAATCTCTTCTTTCCTATCAGTCAGTAACTCATAAAAACCAGGGATCATCCCTAAATCCATGTTGATCTTTTCCAGGAATTTTTCGTGATCGATCTTTGTACATAGCATTTGAGAAGCTTTGCTATTGATGATGGAAATCATCAAAGCAAAACTATCAACACTATTTTCGATAGGTTGGGTACCATCAGATCGTAATAATTTCTCTTGTTGTTCATCTAGATTTTTCAGTTTGCCCATACCTATCCATTGTCCCCAATTGATCGTACTAACAGCTAATCCTTTTTCTTTTCGGTAGTTCGCCAAACCATCTAAAAAACCATTTGCAGCGGCATAGCCCGCTTGTCCTATGGTTCCAAAAAGAGAAGCAATAGAAGAAAACAAAACAAAAAAATCTAATTCTTCATCTTTGGTAATTTCATGTAAATTCCAGGTATCCTGAGCTTTTGGAGCAAAAACACGCTTAATTTTTTCTATAGTCTGATCTTTGATCAAACCTGTATCTGTAGTACTTGCCAGATGTATGACACCTCCTAAACGGTTGGTCGTTGGTACTACAGCTATAGCTCTAGAAAGTTCCTCTTTATTAGTTACATCAACCTTTTTTACCATAATATGACCGCCTAAGCTTTCTAATTCCTCTACTACAGATAGTGTCTTTGGTGTGGGATTGTTTCTTCCTAATAATAAAAAACGGGTAATGGGAGTATGAAGAAGTAGCCATTTAGTCATTTGTAGGCCCATATCACCAAGGGCTCCAGTAATCAAAACTGTTTTTTGTGAATTAAAAGTTAAATGAATGGAGGGCTTTTTTGTGTGTCTTGTTGCTTCTAATCGTAAAGTAAACAGCTCATTATCTTTATACAATACTTGTTGGTGTGCTTCATCATTAAACAAGATATTAGACAACTTGTTGGTATCTTCATTATTCCCTCCAACATCTAATATATTGGTCGAGATTTGTGGATACTCATTTCTAAATACTCTGGATAAGGACCATAAAGGAGATAAAGCTAACCCTTGATCAGAAACTTTATCATATACCTCGGAGGTAATCCACCATAGATGGGTTAGCTTATGTTTCTTAGTATTTAGCAATAAGCCTAATTTTTGAAGTTGACGCATCCCTTTACATGTCAATTCCTCAGAATACTTATAGAGATCGCTGATATCTTTTTTAAATAGTGAAGGCCAAATCACTGCAATATGCGTATAGTCACTTAGTTTTTTCAGGTCGTGAAATTCTTCAAATGTAATACTAGTTAATGCTGGTGTTTTTTGCTCGATAGCCTTGTACAAAGCATCAAAAACTGAGTTGTCTTCGCATATAATTAACCAATTACTTGAACCTGCTCCATCCAAGGTTTTATAATGAATAAGTGGTTTCCAGCTAAGATTATATAGGAAATCATCAGAAAGGTTAGATTCTTTTATGATCTCTGCCTTATTATTCTCGATCTCTTTATTGCTACTGCTATTTACCCAATAGGATTGACCATCAAAAGGGTAATTAGGTAAGGATATTGATTTTATAGCCTTTCCAAAGTAGTATTCTTTCCAGTTTATTGCTCCTCCTGCCCTGTACCAATTCGCTAAACTTTCCAGAATGGTTTTTTCTTCTATTTCATAATGCCACAAAGAAGGTAGCCATAAGGTATTGGGGGAATCTATAATTTGTTTACCAAAATTAATCAAAACAGGTGATGGCCCCATTTCTATAAAAGTATTGATATCCATATTCTCCAAGGTCTTGACTCCTTCGGAAAATTGTACCGAAGAACGAATCTGATCGACCCAATAGGAGGCATCACACATTTTAAAAATTTCTTCACTTCCAGTTATATTACTGATGATTCTATTATTAGGTTTATAATACACAATAGAAGATGCTACTTTTTTGAAATCCTCAAGCATAGGTTCCATAAGAGGTGAATGAAATGCATGGGAAACTTCCAATGCTTTAAAAGTGATCGATTTCTTGGTAAGTTCCTTTTTTAATCTAACAAGTGCTTCTTTTTTACCAGATACTACGGTTTGTTTTTCACTATTGATGGCAGCTATTGTGATTTTGTCTTCATATCCTATGAGGAAAGCTTTCGTTTCTTCTTTTGAACAAAATAAAGAGATCATACCCCCATTTTCTGGTAACGATTGCATCAATTTCCCTCTGGAAACTACTAGTTTCAATCCATCTTCCAAACTGAAAATTCCTGCTACACAGGCAGCAGTCAATTCACCAATACTATGACCTAATAAAGCTTTTGGTTGAATACCCCAATGTTTCCAGAGTTGACTCAAACTATACCCTAAACAAAACAAAGCCGGTTGGGTATATTGTGTTTTTTTTAAGATCTTATTATTCTCTTCAGCTGTCGAAAATATCAATTCTTTAAGATCAATATCAATGATACCTTTCAATATTGCAAAACAACGATCCATGGCATTCTTAAATATCGGAAAATGCTTATATAGACTGCTTCCCATACCTATATATTGAGAACTCTGACCCGTAAATAGAAAGGCAACCTTTAGCTTTTCAAAACTTGTCATGCTATTTTGTGAATGTTCAGTATCAGATGTCTTTTCGTTCAAAGCCGCTATAAGTTCATTTTTATCTTTACAAACAGTCATAAATCTTTTCTCGTGTGTATCCCTGGTAGTAACAAGACTGTAAGCTAATGATGACATATCAACTTCAGGATGTTTTTCTAAATAAGATACCAGCTCCTTTTTTCTGAAAAACAAGGAAGTATCTGTTTTTGCGGAGATTGCTATACTCTTAAAATTGCCATTTTCAGCTTCAGAATTAGAACCAAAGGATGATACTATATCATTGGCTTCCTCTAAGATTACATGAACATTTGTTCCTCCAAAACCAAAAGAACTTACTCCTGCCCTGCGTTTTTGATGCTCCTTAGTAATCTCCCATGGAATGTGTTCTTTTGGAATAAAGACATTCGTATTTTTCCAGTCAATATATGGGTTTGGAGTATGGTAATGAAGTTGCTTAGGTATTTGATGGTGATTGAGGCACAATACTGTTTTTATGAATCCTGCAATCCCAGCGGTAGCTTCTAAATGCCCTATATTCGACTTTACTGACCCCAAAATCAACGGATTTGTTCTACCTTCATTATATACTTGATCCAGTGCCTTCACCTCTATAGGATCTCCTAATGAAGTTCCTGTACCATGGGTTTCTACATATGTGATACTAGACGGAGTAACATTGGCCTTTGATAAAGCTTTTCTTATTACCGCCTGTTGCGCCAAACCATTAGGAGCGGTCAAACCATTACTGTTTCCGTCTTGATTGACTGCAGTACCTCTTATTATTGCCAAAATATCATTACCATCTTCTTTCGCTTTAGACAGCGGTTTTAATAATACCAAACCACAACCATCTCCTCTTACATAGCCATTGGCATTACTATCAAAGGTTTTGCAATGACCATCTACAGACATCATACCTGATTGTGATAATGCAATGGACACATAAGGAGATACTACTAAATTTACACCTCCAGCTACGGCTACATCACAATCCCCATCCCTTAGATTTTTCACAGCCATATCAACGCAGGTCAAAGAAGAAGAACAAGCAGAATCGATGGTCATACTTGGCCCCTTAAGGTCATAGAAAAAAGATAGTCTATTAGCCGCAATACTATTAGAAATTCCAGCTCCTGAATAAGCATTTTGCTTCCCTCCTGCATCTTTTAATAAGTCTCCATATCTGCTTTCTCCTACACCTATAAATACTCCCGTATTACTTCCTGAATACTTTGAAGGTGGTTTTTGAGAGTTTTCAAACAGGTGATAACAAACTTCCAAAAGCAAGCGTTGCTGAGGATCCATTTTTTCTGCCTCTGATGGAGAAATTCCAAAAAAAGAAGCGTCAAACTTATCGATATCGTCGATAAAACCTCCCCATTTGGTATTCATCGTATATCCATCAAGGGTCTCACTGTAATAAGTATCTAAACTCCATCGCTCCTCAGGAACTTCAGTAATAGCATCTTTACCAGCTATTAGATTTTCCCAAAAAGCTTGCACATTTTTTGCCTGAGGAAACTGACACGCCATACTGATAATAGCCACAGGCTCATTTTTATGTGTTCGTATAGAAACTTCTTCCTTTAGAGTAGCTGATGACTCGTTCAACAAATAAGCTGTTAAGCTACTGATATTCTGATATTCATATAATAATATAGGAGAAAGATTCATATTCAAAAACTCCGATAATTCACCTACCAATCGAATCCCTTGTATCGATGTAATACCAAAAGAGGCGAAAGAAGAAGCTATATCTATTTCATGAACGGGCACATTAACTACTGTAGCAATTTTTTCCTGAATCCACTTCATAATCTCAATTGAATCCTCGGTAATACTTTCCGTAAGATTTATGCTTTCATCCAATGTCTTATCGGCAATATGATCTGCTTTGCTGTTCCATCGATCTAGCTCTTGATATAGTGAATCTGACAGGTAAAGCTGCTTGGTTCGTACTCTTTTTATTTTTCCGCTAGTCGTCTTTTCTACTCCTCCCGGACCTACCAATATAATTTCATGTAAGGGAATCTTGTGCTCATAAAGTACCTCCTTACTAATGGCATTTACGATTTCTTTAAAATCATAATTTCTAATTACATTTCGATTTAGTTCCTGTACTAGGATAACCTCTTCCTTCCCGTCTTTATCAATACTAAATGCTGCCCCGGAATTAGCTACCAGATCTGGATGAGAACGCTGGGCAACCCGTTCGATATCCTGAGGAAAGTGATTCGTCCCGTTGATAATGAACATTTCTTTTAAGCGTCCTGATATAAACAACTCTCCTTCCTTTAAAAAACCCATATCGCCTGTTCTTAGAAAAGTACCTAATCGGGTATTGACTTTTCCATTGGCATATTGTATTTGTGCTTTAAACACTTCTTTGGTGAGCTCTTCTCTGTTCCAATAACCATCTCCAACACAAGGCCCTTTGATCCAAATTTCTCCTACCTCATTTTTCTTACAAACTCTCTTGGTGATAGGATTTACAATTTTGACTCTCATAGGAGCCAAAATAGCACCATTACTTACCAGAGTAGTAATCTTTGTTAGATCTTCGGTGTTTTGAGATGCTTCTACCTGGCCATTAAGAAGTTTTCCCTTGTCCAAAGTAAGAGTATTTGGAGCTTTACGATAATCCGTTCCGCTAATGATCAAGGTAGCCTCTGCGATACCATAACAAGGAAATAGGCTACTTCTCTTCAAATTATATTTCCCAAAACGTTTAACAAAATTATCTAAACTTAATGGGCGTATCGGCTCAGACCCATTAAATGCTACCTTCCAACTACTTAAATCCAATTCTTTGATGTCTTCATCACTAATTTGATCTATACATAAATCATAGGCAAAGTTAGGACCTCCACTTCCCGTGGCTTTATATTTTGAAATAGCCTTTAACCAACGAACAGGTTTTTTTATAAAGTCAATGGGAGCCATAAAATAAAGAGGAAAACCCACATAAAAGGGTTGTATCATATTACCAATAAGCCCCATATCATGAAATGCTGGTAACCACCCTACACCTACAGATTCTTTTGAATGATCAAATGATTTTTGAATAAGATCACTGCTATGCAGTACATTAGAATGACTAATAATTACTCCTTTAGAGTCTCCTGTAGAACCAGAAGTATATTGAAGAAAGGCTGTGGAACTTGGAGTAATCTCTTTTAGAAAAACCTTGTCTAAAGAAACTTCTATCTCATCTGTGACCAACCATTTGAGCTCTGATAACTCCGTATGATCAAACCATTTCTTGATTCTCTTATACATTACAGAATTGGTAAAAATAAGAGTAGGCTTACAATCTGATACTATATTTTCTAACCTCCCTATACGCCTTTTTCCTTCTGGGGGAGAACTAGGAACCGCAATAACCCCAGCTCTTACACATCCAAAAAAGACATCTATAAAATCAAGATTTGTAGGGTATATTAATAATACCCGATCCCCTGGATTTGCATATGCTAATATATGAGAGGCGATCATACCGGATCTTTCATACAATTCTTTGTATGTTCTGGAACCCAACTCCCGTTCCCCATCTTCTAAAAAAGTGTAAATAACTTTTTCAGGTGTCTCTTTTAAATGTTTGTCAAAAATTGTTACTAATGTTTCTTTGTGCAATTTTGATGAGTATGACGACATTTTTTTCTGTTTTGTTTTTGTATGATTTTTAAATTCTCAAGACAATGAATAGGTTTATTATTTATCAAAATCTTTGTTAAGAAAGTTTTATAATTGTTCTTTGTGAGTCTTTTATATAGTTCCCTACCTGGTTTTTGTTTCCAATGTAAAGAGAAAGTCATATTTGAAATTCAGGGTTTAGTGTTTTATTTTTTTGACATTCCAAAAGGCTAGTGGTCATAATTTTGATAGCCTGATCCACTATTTTTTTGGTAATGATCAGTGGTGGAACTAATCGCATAACATTATTATAGTGACCTCCAACCTCGAACAATAACCCTTTTTGAAAACAAACCTTTCTAAACTCTTTTAAAAATTCTGGAAAAGGTTTCTTTGTATTCTTGTCTTTTACAAACTCCACACCGATCATAAGTCCCTTACCACGTATATCCCCAATACAAGAAGATATGGATTGTAAAATGTTTAGTTTATCGAACACATATTTACTAATCATTTCTACATGAGTCGCAATTTCATAAGCGTCTATAAAATCTAAAGCCCCCCTAGCAGCCGCAATACTTACCTGGTTCGCTCTAAAAGTACCTATATGAGACGCTTCCCCCCAAGCTTCAATATCTTTGCGATATATCAACCCTGAAAGAGGAAAACCAATACCACCAAAACCCTTGGAAAAAGTGATAATATCTGGAACTACATCAGAATTCATAAACTCCAGAAAAGATCCTGTTCTATAAAAACCACTCTGAATTTCATCTAAAATTACAATGACTCCGTGTTCTTGAGCTATTTGTGTAATTTTCTTAAGATATCCTGACTTTGGTAAAATATTCCCCCCTTCTCCTTGCAGAGGTTCTAGAATGATCGCTGCGGGCTTAACTACTCCCGAATGAGAATTCTCCAATATCCAGCTAAAATGATCAACACAATCATAAGAACAACTCGATACTTCCTTACCAAAAGGACAACGATAGCAATAACTATACGGAACAAAACTAACATTCGGAATAAGAGAGGTAAATCTGTTCCTAAAAGTCTTATTTGAGGTAACTGCCAAAGCTCCGGAACTCATCCCATGATAACCTCCGGTAAAGGCGATAATACCATCACGACCTGTTTTAATTTTAGCTAATTTAATTGCTGATTCCACCGCATCTGAACCTGTAGGACCTCCAAAGGATACCTTGTAATCATTTCTTAAACTAATGGGTAATCTACTTAGAAGATTTTCTATAAAATCAATCTTGTTTTCGGTTGGAAAATCCAACGCATGGATCAAATATTCTTGCTGTTCCTGGACATACTTTAAAACAAAAGGATTACTATGGCCAACATTCAAAACTCCACAACCCGCAAAAAAATCAATAAACTGATTGCCGTCTACATCTTCAATAATCGCACCTTGGGCACGAGCTATACCTATAGGCATAATCACCGGATAAGAAACAACTGCTCCTTCTATTTCTTTTTGCCTTTGAAGAAGATGTTTTGAGTTTTTGTCTGGGATATTCTTGGAAATAATTCTTGGAGCTTCCGTTAAATGAAAATCTGATAAATTACGCATATAATTTGTAGTTTGAATTCTTAATAGCTAGGGTAATCAGTATTAGGATATAAAATTTAGAGTTTTTAAACATGCTCTTAAAGTATCCCTAATAAATTTCCTCGATGCAAGCATACGAGATGTTTGTTTGAATTTCAGTGGACTTGATTGAAAACCTAAGGTTTTCAAAATTTCCTCCTGGAACGAGACAAGCCTCGGGGAATTAAACCCTCAGGAATTAAAACGTTCCCTTTCATGATTATTCAGAATCCTTAGTCTATCTAAGAATTTCTACAGAGAAGGAATTTGCAGCTAATGAGGTGCTATCTTTTCAAAAAAAGAATAAATGCAAATGAGACAATGATAAAAATAAAATGGAGAAATTAAATTTTTCATGTTTTAAAGAGTATTAGATATTTAAAAGTTATATATCAATAACAGCTTAAAACACAATATCCCTACTTTTTTATTCAGTTTTTTAGATATAAAGGAAATAACACCATTTACGAGATAATATTTCGTATATTTGAATATGGGCAAACACATATCATTTGAGGTATTATATGATTTACGAATAAAAATTTCGCATCTAATGATATTCTTTTTCTACTATATTTTCTTCATAAAATGAAACAATAGCTATGGCTATTCTTTAATTTGATTCATCAATCTAGCGAAAAATCCTTGCCATTATTTTTACGAAATTCTCACCCGTAAATCGTATTAGAGACTTCATTATAACTACGTTCTATGATTCGTAAAGAGTCAGATTCTAAGAATGTTTTACAATTACAATCGTTGCTTCATATAAAAGAAAAGACCTTTAAAAAGTAATCTGATTTATCAACTCATTTAGGTTATAATGTTCGAACCATGGAGTTATGGTTAAAAACATATAAACAGGAGGGTATTGAAGCTATGTTAATTGGTTCAAAACCTAGGAAGGCTAAAAAGCGTAAAATTACCAAAGCTGTTCATACTGGTTTATCCAAAAGGTTGAATGATAGCTATCAAGGTTTTGAGAGTTATGTTCAGACAGTAAATTGGGTTATAGAGCAATACGGTATTAGCTACCCATACAATACACTACGCGAATATATGATTGATGTTTTTGGTTGTAAAATCAAACAACCAAGAAAATCTCATATTAAAAAAGATCCAGAAGCTCAGGCTGATTTTTTAAAACTTACCAAATCTAATTTCTGAATTAAGATTAAGTCTAAATAAAGATATCTACGATTCAATAAATCTTTATTTTCAAGATGAAGCCCGTTTTGGCTTAAAAACCCAAGTAGGTACAGTTATCACGGCTAAAGCTGTTGCCCCTAAGGTTAAGAAACACATACCTCTATGGTGCGTATTCCCCAATCAATGGTGAGAGTATGGTCTTAGAGGTAGAAAATGTGAACAAAGAAATTTTTCATAACTATTTAAAACAATTATCAGAACATAAACCTAATGAGTTAAAAATAGTAGTAATTGATAATGTAGGATTTCATTCGACAAAAGATATGCTAATACCAAATAATATTAAACTCCTTAGAATACATGCCTGTTGCTGTAGTATATGAACTTGATGTGAGTAAATAATCCGTGTAGAGGTCAGCAAAATTCTCCATAGAAATACAAATATAGTAGTCAACAATTCAAATGTTAAAATTAAAAAATATAATCCCAATTTTGCGTAAGGTGAGTAAGTAAAACTCAACCAAAATACTCAATAAAACACTCTGAAATCGAAAACTTATGAATACAAAATACTGTAAAATCATCGTAACTAATCAGTTTGTTTTTTTCTAAATGTTGAATCATGCCTAATCCTACTTTGTCATCTTATGTTTTATATTTTTTCTGATTCCTTAAAAGCTGATTTATATACCTTTGATGCTGTTCCAAAATTAACTTGATAGCTAGTTGTGGTTCTTCTATTTTAGTTTTTATGCACAGGTTGACAATTTTCTTAATTGTAGCGGCAGTATATTTTTCTTTACTGTTTTTTAGTTTGACTTTAGTAATCAATAACATAGCCATCATACAAATTGCCATATGATTATGAAAGCCATGCCATCCTCTGATTTGATAATCTTCCATTCCTACTAAGTTTTTACCTTCTTTAAAAATTTGTTCTATCAATATCCTTTGTCCCTGTTTTTGAGCTAACTCTTTAATACGATTTGTGATTAAAAAATTCGTATAAATTCATTGAATTATTTTTTCTTTATGCAAGGCAAAAAAATCAAGCATAGCTATAGCTACGGTTTATTTTTTAAACGAAGTAGAAAGGAAAAAGAAACGATGAATATGCGAAATTTTTAGTTATAAATCGTATAAGATGGTCATCTTCCATATTTGTTAAAGAATATTTGGTTTTTCCATCCGCATCTTTTCTGACTACTAATATCAGATCCAGCCACCTATGATTGGTAGTCAACACCTGTACCTTAGTATAATGGAATTTTTCCTTTAGGATTCCTTTGGTGGACTTTCGGATATCAATTTTCTGAAAATCATCTTCTGATAAACTGACTATGTATTTATCCACCCTACATTTTTCATCAGGATCATAATTGAAATAAATCCGTTGATCACTTCGGATATCACCTATAAAATTAAGCTGTTTATCCACTAAATATTCCAATAAAAAAATAGCACTACCATAAAGTGCGTCAAAGTTTATATAATCGGATTTTACTCCTTTAGCCAGCGCATCTTCTATTATTTTCTTGGCTATTTCTGGTTTACTAAGATGCTTTTCTTGTTCAGGGATATTGCATTTTTCTCTCCTTATTGTATCAGATTCCCATTCCTTTGGCATGAACAAACGCATATCTATAAGGGTATAATATTCTGACTGTGAAAGTCCTACCGCTACAGCTATTTGACCATTATCTGTTTTTCCAATACAACCTAAATATTGCCTGGAAACACAGGCAGACATCTTACCTTTTTTACGAAAACCCACTTCATCAATCAATAATGCAGTAGGTGGGTTGCTCTGTAAAAACAACTCGGAAGAAGCTAAAGCTACTTGATACATCAATACTCTATAAGACCATAAATCGCTATTAACAAAATGATTAATACTTTGCTGATTCAGAGTTGACAAGTGATCTGCAATATATTGGCAATTAGCCTTCTTCTTCTCAAATTTGAAAAGTGATTGAAAATAATCGAAGGCATGTTGTCAATATGAAAATTTAACGACCTTAAATCGATCTGTGAATTTTGAAAAGAAAGAAGTGAACTCAGATTCAATAGAATCCAGAAATTTTAAAGTTTCTGAATCATTTTTTTTGGCGGGTGCTATCTAGTCTAGCCCACTTGTGTTTAATTTGTAATACTATATTATATGACTAAAATAAGGCGTTTACTATCATTTACTAAAATATTTCGCCTTCTTTTTATAAGATGACAAAGTAGGATTAGAGTAGGATCGTGTTCTCAAAAAATAAACATTATGTGAAATTTCTGATAGCCATATGATTTTTGTCTCAGAAATTTACTACAGGAACTCGCCCCAGGATAGTTATCACTTAAAGCCTATACTTCTTTATATCCGTACCTACAGCTTTAGTAATAGCTATAAATGCAGCCTGCATGCGTTTTTCTACAGTTTTGATGGATATATTAAGTTCGGTGGCGACCTCTTTGTAACTTTTTTGATCAAAACGATTCATAATCAAAACCTCACGTTGCTTAGTAGGTAATTTATTGATTGCTGCTTGCAAAGCTGTCAAAAAGTCTTTTTCTTCCATTTTATAATCTGGGGCTTCCATAATGGATACTGGATGTCTCTCTGACTCTATCTCTTTGGCATAGTTATTTCTTACTTTATTTTTATACAAACTATTGATATAAGTATTATTGGCAACTACAAAAAGATATCCTTTTACTTTGTTATAAGAGACTTTATATCGATTGTTCCATAACTTTAAAAAACTTTCCTGAGTGATATCCTTTGCTTTTTCATAATCTCCAAACCTGTTATATAAGAGTTTGCAAAGTTGGTCTGAATACTGGTTGAAAATATTGGTATATTCTTTCTCAATGGTCGGGAGTATGTTTACTTTCTGTTTCATCATTTTTTATTTTTTAAAAGACACATTTTATCTTCGAATCGAATAACTGCATGCTGCTGGTAAATCTTTACAAAGTTCTTTAATTTTTTTAACGATTTTTTTAACAATTTTTTTCATTTTTATCTCTATTTATAGATAATTGACAACTGTACTACTCTGTACTACTCTATAAAGACAGTTAAAAAGCTTATACACCCTATCAATTTGATAAAAAAATGTATAATGGTTAAACTAAAGTTTTAACCCGGATTATTCATCGAGATTCATTTGTTTTTCAAAACGATATGAATTACAAGGACTTACAATGGTTGAGGAGTGAAATAATATAGCCCAAATTTAGGCTACTTCAAGATTTTATAAAAATCAATAATATCAAGTGATTTCATATAGTTTCATTAAAAACCATGAATAAACCCAGGTTAAGGGTGTCAAAACTATACGATTCTGTGTATTCTGTGAAGCTATGCATACGGGATTTGCACTTAGCCCTCTTATCTATGATTGTACGAAGTAGGTTTTCTCAGAACAGTGAGGGCATTCACCTTCTTTGTTGTTCAGAATCTCACGTCTGGAGATAACAACCAATCCGCGAATGAATAGAACTATTGATTCGTTGTGTAAAACATTTTGATATTTTTGATACTACAAGTGAAGCTTCAGAATTGACATATAATTTTGAAAATCAATTTATTATCACATAAAAACATGATATTACCTGTAGTTACAAGAATAAAAAAAGGCATTTCTCCAGAGTAGCTAGGGTTAAAAAAATCCTATCTATATTGAAGGTAGAAATGATAACTGCAATGTTAAAACCGAGCAATTAGCCACTCATCGAAGAATCTTTGATGTAGTATTTGATAAAGAGCTATACCCTAACCGGGCACATATAGATACTGACTCTTATTGTAAAGAAGTGGTGAGTTTTTTTAACAGTAAAAACTTATTTAGCATTCGGGCGAATCAATCAAATACACTGCTTGAGGTAGCTTCTGTGGGCGAGAGGTGGAGTACATCTACTGATTTGGTTTTCAAGACATACAAGTAACTTATTTAGTCTATCTTTTTGGCGATGCAGTACATCGAATGGTTCCCTACAGAGTTCCTAATAAAATAAATTGACACGATCACCAAAGATGATTTCAATTATTATGTTTAGCATCACCAATGATTGGGATATAATTAAAAAACAAGTCATTGAGTTCTATAACCAACGGGAGTTAGCGAAAAAGTAGTTGACATCCAGAACAATAATTTTAACTGGAAGTATTTGTCACATAGCTTTTTAGAATAAAACACAGTCTATTAGATTAGTATGTCAATGGCACATATTATTTATAAATGAATACTTTCTATATTCAGTGAATTTATTAATGAACTGACTAACGCTTCTCATTTGAAGAAATTTATTTTTCGGTTTGTTGCTCTGGTGACCAAAACCATCAGAAGTGAGTCCATATTTTTTTTAGTTTTTCTGATCTCTAACTAATCTATTAATTGCTGCAGATATAGTTCTCTTTCATACGTATTTCCATTGCTTGTTATGCCCTGAGGCAAGAGACCTCCATGATTTTTGGCATAGGCAAGCAGATAAGGTGTTTTGATTTCTGTAAGCATCAGGGTATGTCTTGCACTAATCAGGATTTTCATTACCTGATCAAAAAAACGAATCGTAATCTTAGTATCAATTGTTTTTAAGGATTGATAATGACTTACCGCATGTTGATACCCTTCCTGTATTTGTTTATTAGTTGCAGTATTACTAATACCCAATACTTTATAAAAATCAATGTGATAAGGTTTCATTTGTTTTATTTTTTTAGTTTACTGAAAATATTTATTAACTCACCTTACACACAACTATTTTGAAAATTTAGCACCAGTGTTAACAAACGTGTATTTATTTGTTTTTCATAATATTACACATTAGACTTATTGGTTTTCCTAATTCTAGATAAACCTATTTTGATCGCTGAAAACACAGAGAATGTTATTTTTTTAAGAAGAAGAGATTTCTCAACAGGTTTTTTAATGAAAACAAGAAAAAACTTCTCTAATTGTGTAAGGTGAGTTAATAAAATTTCTATTCAATTCTATTGAACACTTGCTGTCCATCATTTTCTTGAGTGCTCAACAGAAGAATGGCATATCCAATTCATTGACTAACAGCTCCTTGATTTTAGATACGATTACCCCTGTTCTTTTTAGGAGTTTTAGGAGTATTAGGAGTATTAGGAGCTTTAGGTC
Source organism: Aquimarina sp. RZ0 (assembly GCF_008370685.1). Taxonomy (GTDB): domain Bacteria; phylum Bacteroidota; class Bacteroidia; order Flavobacteriales; family Flavobacteriaceae; genus Aquimarina. The sequence continues at coordinate 6,529 of NZ_VTZU01000089.1, read as the reverse complement.
TATAAGCTCTTGGATACCTTTTATTCTATCTCCTGCATTAATTTGATCTTTTCAGGTATTCTACCTTGGTTTGCTTCATTATTTAACATCGGTTTTGTAGCCTTTGATAGGTCTAATGGTTTAAGTGTTGGTCTTCCCATATTATTAATTTTTAAATTATTAATTATTATGTATTATATATAAAATGACATGTCATACAAATCTGTTTAGATCGTATTGTAATCTTCTATTTTTAGTAAACGTTATCAAAATATAACGAGTGCCAGATTTTACAGGTCGTCCACCATGCTTATGTGTTATTCTGCCAGGATGTGCAATTATAGATCCAATTTCTGAAGGATTGATTACTTTATTAAATTTTGGAATAAAAGTGCCTCCTCCTTCAAAATCATCATTCAATCGTAGATTCATCGTAATTAGTGATCCGTCGTGGTGTAGATTAAGGCTTCCTTGATTATGAATATCATATTTTACAATAAAATTTTCACTATCTAAATAAAGATATTGGTCATTTAAATCCCAAAACTTTTTCCAAATCGGATAGACAAACTCTTCTAACACTTTTTGGTAGATGCTGTTCATTTTTAAGGTAGACAGCTCTTGATCTGTAGTAGGGTAGCTACCATGCCTGTCTGTCAACCAGGTATTTTGTTCTGCAAGTTGTATTATTTCATCGCAGAACTGTTTTGTAAACAAAGGAAACTCAATTATATCTGTATCTATTTTATCAATCATCAACTCCAATTCTCCTCTAAGGACAATAGGGTTAATATATGATGAGCACCAGGTATACCAGTTTCTTGTATTTGTTATGTTCAATTTTTTTGAATTATTTTCCATTGTTACTTGTATTACTTACTATTATTATATCACATTTTAGTATCCACCTATACTATCATAGATATGTATTTTTAAAGAATATTGATCACCAAAATCCAATGGATATTCCGCATGTCTATGTGTAACAGAACCAGGATAGCAAATTGCCCAACCTATTTTTTTGGGTGTTATTGTTTTATTTAGCCTCGGAAAAAAAGTTCCTCCACCATAAAAGTCTTCATTTAATCTAATAGAAAGACTTAAAAAACAGTCATCATGATGTAAATTAGAAAATGTCTTTTTTTGACTATCGAATTTTTCAACATCTGCTCTGATAGCCATTTCACTTGCTGGCACAGTGTGCCAGAAGCTTTCAATAATTGGAACTATAAATTGAGATAATAATGATTTGAAAGAATGGAAATCAATATTTAATGTTTCAAAACTTTGAAATTCAGGAGCAAATTTTGGATATTCAATCCAATCATGTTTTGATACTAAATCAAGAAGATCCTGACAGAATTTTTCTGTAAATAAAGGGAATTGAATCACATCTTCAGCTACTTCCTGTACCAATGCTGATCCGAAATTTTTTAAAATTAAAGGATCCACATATCGCTCACACCATAGCTTCCAGTCAGATATATCCAAAAGAGTATTTTCAATTACCGGATTTTCAAGGTTGTTATTAAGCCAATTATGATCTTTTTTTATCTCCTGTCTTTCTTTCATTATATAAGATGATTCTTCTGTATCACTTCCAATAATATTGGGATCACCCGGAAATACAATGCTTTCATGCAAGGCATACGCTTGTAAAGATTTTTTAAATATCTTTTGTATATCTTCTCTTGGATGATCAATATACATTGCTGGTAAAAACTCATCACTAGGAATAATGTTACTTTCTAAATTCGATTTTAAAAGCTTCTCAATTCCCTTTTTGGATACGATATAGGCATATGCTCCATAAGAATAACCAGGAGCAACAATTTGCTCATTTATTATTTTTTTGTCCTTTTCTAATGGAATTCTACCTAAATATAATAGGTCCCACTTTGGATAATTGGTTTGCAAAAATTTTAATGCTTTATTTATCTGCTCAGAAAAATCATCTCTAAAAATCACATCATCTTCCAAAACCATAACATAGGGTACATCCTGTTTTACAGCTTCTTTCCAAGTATTAAGGTGAGATAAGCTACACCCCACTTCCCCTAATTTAAGAGGCCTGTTATAGTATCCGTTATTTGATTCATGCAGTTGCCAATCAAAACAGTTTATCGTGTCAAAATCATTTTCAGTTAATAAATTTCCGTCGCAGTCAAGACCTAAATCAGAGATGAATTGATAATCCAGGATTCTAGGAATTTTAGTGATGAGTTCCTTTTTTCTATCACCTCTACGATTAAGATTTACAATGTAAGTTTTAATTTTCATTACGTTAATATTATTTTTTTATAAAATGTAGTATGTTATAGTCTTTTTATCTTTAGAATTTATCCAAAAAAACTTATGTACTTACTTATTTGTTGAAAATAAGTATTTTTAAGAATTGTCAGGTTTCTTTAAATAATCCAAAAACATCTTTACAAACACTCTTATAAGATTTGTGATTAAAAAATTCGTATAAATTCATTGAATTATTTTTTCTTTATGCAAGGCAAAAAAATCAAGCATAGCTATAGCTACGGTTTATTTTTTAAACGAAGTAGAAAGGAAAAAGAAACGATGAATATGCGAAATTTTTAGTTATAAATCGTATTACAAACACTTGAATATCAGTGTACTTGTAACCTGAAACTATTGGTTTTTCAGTTTATACTCTTCTAAAAAAGATTCGACCTTGAAAATGGATATAGTAATCGTTTAATAATTAATGCTACTAGTAATTGCTTTCAGACCCCATAAATAAAAAACTTTTATCAAGAGTAATACAACCTAAAGAGTTAACTATTAATAAGTAAGTAAGGGCGTATACTGTTAAATAAGAACCTCTCACAAATCCTTAGAGAGGTTCTTGTTATCTTTTTAAAAATTATTTAATTTATCTCCTTCCAGGAGATTTGGGTCTGCTTCTCTGTCTGTACTTGTTACTTTTAGGAGAATATTGGTAATGAGTAGCAGTGTGTTTTGCGGTACTTTTTGGGCTATAAGGAGGAAGATTTAAAAGTTCTTCGAGACGACGACTTGCATTGGGAGAATTCCTTTGCAAACTTGCTTCAGTTTCTCTTAATGCTCTAGATCTAGGTGTTAGCGAACCATCATCATATGTGTGATAATGTGTGTCTGTGGCCCTCCCTTTATTATGCCTTCTTTGATCAGATGGAATAGTGAAATGATTATTGGGACTCCTACTTAAAGCCTGAGCCTGCTTTGCAGTTAAAGCTCCCGAATTCATAAGATTTTTTATCGACTGCCTACTTATTCCGTGACCTATGTGCATTTGAGGGTTGTTAACAGTTTCATCAAAACCAGGTATGTCGCTAATGATTGATTTAATTTCCTTAGATCTATTCAAATTACCTTTGGTTCTGTAATTGTCTACCGTTTGTTGAATTGTTCGACCGGGGCCTTTGCCGGGACCTTTGCCGGGTCTTCTATTACTACTGCTTCCTTGCTCCCTATTTGATCCTCTGTAATCCATTTTTACTTTATTTTAATTTATATTAAATGTTTGAAATTAATCCTAATACATTGAGCTCATAATGTACTACTGTAATAAAGACTGTTTTAAAATCAATTTGCCCTAAAAAAATTTAAGTCTACGATTGAATTGAAACCTTCTATAACTGCAGCAGTAACTATTCACCGGGTTGTATTGTTATCCTTTGATTATTTGGAATTTAGTTTAAAATTTCAGATTTTAGTGATCATAATGACAGACAAGGAACTTATCGCTCAACTTCTGGAACAAGTTACCATCTTGACTACCCGTGTCAAAGAACTGGAATTACGATTGTCTAAATATGAGCATCCAAAAAATAGTGGCAACAGTAGTGTTGCTCCTTCTCAAGACCCATTTAAGAAGCCTAAAACTCTCCGGAAGAAATCTTTAAGAAACCTGGAGGACCTCTTAATCATCTCTTCATCTAATCCGATCGTACTTACAAAATAACCCCGAGACCAAAAATGGTTACCCCAATATGGCTTTTGCTTTAATTTAGGATAAGTCTTGAATAATTTTATTGCAATCTTGCCTTTGAGAATACCCATGAATTCTGAAACGGATAACTTTGGAGGGATTGAACAAACCAAATGTATATGATCTGGCTGAATGTTTGCTTCCTGAATTTCAACATCTTTCCAACTGCAAATAGTTTGCAAATCATGTTCTACTAATGATTTGATCATCCCTTCAAGAATACGGAAACGATACTTGGGTGTGAACACAATGTGATAGTCGCATTTGTAGTATACGTGTGTTAATTTTCTATATTTACCCATCTTAAAAAGTTTTAGATGGTAAACCTAAAAATGGCAAAGCCTTTAAAACATTACCACCGTCAAAGACGGTGGTTTTCTATACTGAAATAAAGATTCTCGATTTGTTTGTCTCAGTAAAATTCAAAATTACAATTCACTCTATAACAAAGGATTAAATACTGTAAAACAAAAAAGAGCGTCTCCACGCTCTTTTTCTTCACACAAATCATCTTAATTTTTGTAAATTTCCCTAACCTCTTTATTTCAAGAGGTTAGGGGAATAAAATTTTAAAAAACTATCAATATCTATCAAAAACACCCCTTTAAAACCTCCCTCCAATGTTTTGCGATATGACAATTATTTTGAGTTCCAAAATGAAAATCATTTATCCAAAAAATTTACTCTTAGTGCAAATAGATATTCGTTTTTTTACAATTCAAAAATTAAGGATTACAGAACAAAAAGTCAGTGTTATTAATCGTTAAATAATTAATTGTTACGCTTTTATTATACATTATAAATAATTCTTAACCCGAAAAATTCACTGCTATAGCTAGAAAAAGGGTGTAATACCAATTTAATTATTATTTGACGTTTATTTTTGTTATATTAGTATATGGCAAAAAGATTATATTTTAAAGTAAATGAAGGGTTAGAAGAGTTAAAAAAGCTCCGTAAAAAACAAAGTAGTATCCATAAAGAGCGTCGCATATTATGGTTGATTTGGATGAAAGAAAATTCTTCAACAAATAGAGAAGAAACAGCTACAAAGAATGGAATTAGTTTACGAACTCAAGAACGATGGATAAAAAAATATCTATCAGGTGGAGTTGGAGGTTTGTTAACAGATGCTCCTAGTCAAAAAAAATCTAAGATATTCACTACAGAAATTCATGAAGCCTTAGTTAAACGAGTCCATTCTAGTGATAATCCATTTTTAGGGTATTGGGATGCTGTAGATTGGGTTGCCAAAGAGTTTGGAGTTGAAGTAAAATATCATTGGCTTAGAGCATATCTAATTAAACATTTCAAGACCAAGTTAAAAAGTCCAAGAAAATCACATTATAAAAAGGATGAGCAAGCAGTAAATGCTTTTTTAAAAACTACCTAATACCCTAGATAACATTAGATTAAGTCTGAATAAAAAGAGGTATGTTGATGTAAATCTATATTTTCAAGATGAAGCAAGGTTTGGTTTAATGACACATTTAGGAAAGTTTTTGACAGCTTCAGGAGTCAAACCAATTGTAGAATACCAGCATGTTTTTAAAACAACATATTTGTATGGCAGTTATTCTCCAATTAATGGTGATAGCTTTGTTTGGGAGATTAATGGTGTAAACACTACTATATTCGAAGCCTATCTAAAAGAGTTTTCTTTATACAAACCTAATGAATACAAAATTGTAGTGATAAATAATGCTGGGTTTCATTCTGTCAAAAATATTGAAATACCTGATAATATTTATCTTCTAAATATACCTCCATATTCACCCGAACTTAATCCCTGTGAACAGGTCTGGCAGTATATAAAAAATAGGTACAAAAATCAACGATTTAAAAATATGGAAGAGCTTAAAGATTGGCTACATCAATTTGTGAAAAAAATGGATAATCAACTTATAAAATCTATTACTTCTAATCATCATTATATAGATGCATTCTATGCGTCATTTAAAAAGTAAATTGGTATAAAGTGTTAAATTTAAGTGCATAATAGAAAAAATAACACTTTTGAATTTTTCGGGTTAAGTCTCGTGAACTGATTAATAATACGATTTATAACTAAAAATTTCGCATCTTATTTTCAATACTTTGGGAACTAAATAGGTAACCCTATTATTTTTATGCTTTTAGTATCAATTTTGATAAAGAATAGTCAATAAATTAGTATCAGATTTTTGAACGATATCCTTTTTCTAATATTTCTGCAGTTTCTGTCATTAGTTTGACTCCAATAGTATGTACATGTCTATTTCTCCAGTTTTCTAACTGTGTTCCTTTGACCCATTGATTAAACGAGCCTAAAGATGGACCTGTATGCACCTGAAAATCTACTTTATTTTCTTCTTTTCCCATTAAGGCTATGTGATTACTAAATCCAAAATACCACCTAAAAAGCAATGCCATTTTATGTTTGGGGTTTTGGTTTGCTTTCTTGGCTATTTCGGAGTGACCGTGCCACCTATTTCGGTCAAATGGTGCCACTTTGAGAGATACTGCAATTATAGTTAAATTTTATTATTATTGGTTTTTTAATTTTCCTTTTCTTAACGATTCACC
>NZ_VTZU01000088.1 GCF_008370685.1 Aquimarina sp. RZ0 | reverse complement strand
AGGATTCTGTGGCGTTATCCTCTGTAGCTTATACGCTTCAGATAGGTCGAGAATCGATGCAGGAACGATTATCGTTTATAGCATCGACTAAGGATGCAGTATTAGAGAAGTTAGAATCTTACTTGTCGGGATCTACATCAGGTTTATATACAGGTAATACGAGGGATAACGCTTCAGAATTTCTCTTACAAGATGAATCAGAAAAGAGTTATGTCTCCACAGCAATAGCAAATAAAGAGCTGGATAATCTTGCTCGATTATGGGCTTCGGGTATTTCTATAGACTGGAATTTGTTGTATGATTCCGTTGTTCCTATGAAGGTAGGTTTACCTACATATCCATTTTCGAGAGAGCATTATTGGGTATCAGAAACTTCTGATGCTTTTTTAGACTCTTCCGTCTTTTTGAATCATTTACATCCATTAGTTCATCAAAACATTTCAGATTTACACCAGCAATGTTTTCGTAGTGTTTTTACAGGAAAAGAGTTTTTCTTTTCAGACCATCAATTGGGTGGAAAAAAGTTATTTCCCGGCGTAGGTTATTTAGAACTTGCTCGGGAGTCAGGAAGACTTTCTTTAGGACATTTGATATATTGTTTTAGAGAAGTTCGTTTGTTACATCCATTTGAAGCGCCAGAGTATAGTCAGGAATTATTGATTCGATTATTCCCATCGTCTTCTGGGAGTGCTAGTTTTGAAGTGTATAGTAATTCTGGAGATTCAGAGGTAGTTCATAGTGAAGGTATTTTGGATACCGAAGTAGGAGCTAATTCATTGAGGTTTGATATTTCTGACTTAAAATCAAGCTATTCTATTGTATTATCTAAGGATGAAATATATTCAAAGTTTTTAGATTTGGGTGTTTTTTATGGTTCTCATTTTCAGGGTATAGAAAGAATATATTGTGGATCAAGGAGTAGTTTGTCTCGAGTTCATCTAGGCTTAGTATCAGGGTATGGGCTCCCTTTAGGGATTTTAGATAGTGGTCTTCAGAGTTGTTTAGGAGTTCTTATTGGATCAGGAGAGGATATAGATTCTTTGTTATTTCCCTATAGTATAGAATCATTTCACCTTTATCGAGACACATTTCCTGAAGATGTTTGGGTGTATGTTGAAGTTGCAGAAGGTGCTGGATCAGGTAGCTTGATGTATGATGTTTTGTTTTTGGATTTAGAAGGAGTGGTTGTCTGTGATTTTAAGGGATTGTTGTTATTATCGGGAGGAGGCACTTTTTCTAGTGCTAGTAGTGATATGGTTTGGAGTTCTCATTATTATTATAGCGGTATCTGGAAGGATTCATTGCTGTCTTCCTCGGACGTATCCAATGTTGAAGCTGTTCCTACTTTGATTATATTATTAGGGGTTTCTTCCTCTCTGGGTGATAAGTTGTGTTCTTCTCTAGGTCAGGAGGTTTTATGTGTCACTCCAGAGGATTCATTTGCTTATTTTGAAATCATATTGAATCTGGTTCAAGAGCGATTATTGTCTTTAGATGTTTCGCAGTTATTATTAGTTTATGGTGAATCAGATTCCTTGGATTATGGGTTTATCTCAGGATTATTAAAGAGTTTACATTTAGAGAGTAACAAGCTTAGGGGTAGGTCATTAGAGGTGTCAGATGCATCGATTTCTAATTTCACTTTACTAGAGACTCAATTAAAACAAGAGTTATCCAAGGATGCTATTTCTACAGAGGTTCGTTATCGCGACGGTATTCGTCAAGAGAAGTTTTATATAGAATCTTCATTATCTTCTATGGTCACCAGTTCAAACCGGGTATCGTTTCAGGATGAAGGAGTTTATCTGATCACTGGCGGTATGGGAGGTTTAGGAAAGTTATTAGGTTCTCATATTCTTTCAGGATATAAAAAATGTATCGTTGTTCTTATTGGTCGTCGTTCATTGAGTGAAGAGGAAAATTCTTGGGTTTCTTCACATTCAGGTATGGTTTACAAACAAGGAGATGTTACTGATCGTTCTTTTATAGAAGTGCTATTATCAGATATTGTGACGAGCTACGGTAAATTAAATGGTATTGTACACACCGCAGGAGTATTACGAGATAGTTTGTTACCAGAAAAAGATATTTCAAATTCTTTATTAGTTTTAAAGCCCAAGATATTAGGAGCACGTTATTTGGATGAGTTGAGTCGCGATATTTCTTTAGATTTTCTAGTTTTATATTCATCAATTTCGAGTGTTTTAGGTAATATAGGTCAGGGTTGTTATGCTTCGGCAAATGCCTGGATGGATCGATATGCTGATTATCGAAATGACTTAGTTAGTCAAGGAGTTTGTAAGGGGCACACGCTGAGTATTAATTGGCCTTTATGGTCAGGTTCAGGGATGAATGTTTCTCAGGATGTTAAGACTTATTTTAGTCGTTATTGGGGTCTAGATATACTTCCAGAGCCTTTAGGCTTATCGATTTTAGAGGATTTGTTATCAACAAGTTTTTCTCAGGTGGCTGTTATTTATGGAGATGGGTTTCGATTTTATGAGCGTTTATCTGGAAGAGGTGTTTTAGAAGAAAAATCAACTACGACTATACCAGATCAAACTATTTTGTTAGAAAAAGTACAGACAACATTACTTGATTTAGTGTCTAAACTATTAAAATTAGAATCAAAACATATTTCTATTAATGAAGAATTAGGCTATTATGGATTTGATTCTATTTTATTAACTAAGTTTTCTAATTTACTTAATGAATATTATAATTTAGATTTACTACCAACAATATTTTATAATTATCCAACAATAGTATCCTTAAGTTCATTTTTATTGGAGGAGTATCAAGAGTTTATACTCTATTATTATAGAGAATCTATTACTACTAAGAAGGATATAGAAATATCTCACAAAAAAGATTTGTCACCAGTATTATTAAGAAATTCTAAGTTTCGTTTTATTTCTGAAGACAAAGAAAATAAAACAGGATCAGTTGCTATTTCTTCAGAGATGCATGAGCCAATAGCAGTTGTTGGGATGAATTGTCGTTTTCCGGGGAGTGAAGATTTGGTTTCATTTTGGAATAATATAGAGAATAATACAGATCTAATAACCAGAGTGACAGAAGAGCGATTATCCTTAGAATCTACAGGGGAGGCATCAGTAAATAAAGCTACTAGGCCAGAAACTCTAGAATGGGGAGGTTACCTAACGGATATAGATAAGTTTGATCCATTATTTTTTAACATTTCCCCAAGGGAAGCCGAGTTAATGGATCCACAACAGCGTATCACCATGGAGTCTGTCTGGCATGCATTGGAAAATGGAGGTATAGCTCCAGGGTCCTTAAAGGGTAGTAAGACAGGAGTTTTTATAGGAGTTTCTGGGACGGACTATTCAAGTTTATCAAATAAAAGCGCTATCAATCTATATCAAGAGGCACAATATTCTATGGGAATAGCTCATACGATGATTGCTAATCGTATTTCCTATTATTTAGATTTACAAGGCCCTAGTGAACCGATAGATACAGCTTGCTCAAGTGCTTTAATAGCAATTCATCGAGCAGTAGAAAATATTCGTTCTGGGGCTTGTTCTATGGCTATAGCCGGAGGTGTAAATACGATATTAAATTCTGGAATTACTCAATCCTTTGCTAAGGCAGGTATGTTAAGTTCAGATGGTAGATGTAAGACTTTTGATCAACAAGCCAATGGTTATGTACGAGGTGAAGGTGTAGGTATTGTTATCTTAAAATCTTTAAAGCAAGCAGAATTAGATGGTGATCGTATTCAAGGAGTTATTCTCAATACAGGAGAGAATCATGGAGGTCGTGCTAATACATTAACTTCTCCCAACCCCAAAGCTCAGCATGATTTATTATTAAAAACATACCGTGAAGCAAAAATAGATCCACGATCAGTAAATTATATAGAGGCACACGGTACGGGTACTAAATTAGGAGACCCTATAGAGGTAGAGGCATTAAAGAGTTCTTTTGAGGCATTGTATTCGGATTATGGAGTTGATTCAGGTTCTGTAGTTCCTCATATAGGTTTAGGAAGTGTAAAGACTAATATAGGTCATTTAGAATCAGCAGCGGGCATTGCAGGTTTTATAAAAGTGATTTTATCAATGAAACATAAAAAAATACCAGGTAATGTCCATTTAAAAGAGCCTAACAAATATTTACAATTAGAAGAGAGTCCTTTTTATTTACAACAACAGACAAAGGAATGGATTGTAGCATCAGAAAAACCAAGAGTAGCCGGAGTTAGTAGTTTTGGTTTCGGAGGGAGTAATGCTCATTTGGTTGTAGAGGAATATAGCTCAAAGAAAAAGAAAGCCTATACAAAAGATGTTCCTGCCGTGATTGTTTTGTCAGCTCGTAATAAGGAGCGATTAACGGCTCAGGTTGTTAATTTGAAAACATATTTGGATAGTGTTAGCCATGATCTAAACTTGCATGATATCGCTTATACATTACAAGTTGGTCGTGAAGCTATGGAAGAGCGATTAGCTTTTGTAGTTACTAGTTTAGAGGAGCTTACTACACGATTAGAGAACTACAAAGCAGGAGAATTATCAGCTGTATATACGGGTAATATTTCTAATGGTAAGAATCATTTCGTTCTAAAAGGCAATGCCGGAAAAGGATATATAGAAATTGCAGTACGAGATAAAGAATTAGATTCCTTATCTCAATTATGGGCAGAAGGTATAAAGATTGATTGGGATTTACTTTATCTAGGAGATGACTATCCCAATAGAATTAGTTTACCTACCTATCCATTTGCAAAGGATCGGTATTGGATTCCTGAACAACAAGAAGGTGTGGTACTGAGTGTTAAAAATCATCTTCACCCATTATTACATATCAACAATTCAGATCTTAAAGAACAAAAATATAAGAGTACCTATACAGGAGAGGAATCATTTTTGAGAGACCATCAGGTTCACTCAGAGAAGTTTTTGCCAGGAGTAGCATACTTAGAATTAGCCAGAGAAGCAGGAGTTCAGAGTATTCATAAACCCATAACTCAGTTAAAAGATATCACTTGGTTAAGTCCTGTACGCGTTAATGGCAGCCCACAAGAAGTTCAGATTAGTTTGTTTGAAGAAGGAGATTTAGTAGGGTATGAACTTTATAGTGGTTCCCCAGATTCAGGGGTTATTCATAGTCAAGGTCGTTTAGCTTCAGAAAAATTAGGAGCAGTACCTTCTTTTAGTATTACTGAGATTCAATCTCGTTTAGATGAAGAGAAGCAAGGCATAATTTGTTATCAATTGTTCAAGGAAATAGGCTTAGATTACGGTAGTAGTTTTCAAGGTATAGAAAAGTTATATTATAGTACTACAGAATCCTTAAGCAAGATTCATCTTGATCTAGAAGAAGGCTATGTATTACCCCCAGGTTTATTAGATAGTGCTTTACAGACGTGTATAGGGATGAGTTTAGGAGATCAAAAAAAGGTTTTGAGTCTACCTTTTAGTGTAAAAGAAGTAAATATATACGGAGCTGTAGAGGATACGGCATGGTGCTATGTCTGTAAACGTAGTGCTCATAATTCAGCAAGTACTATTGGGAGTTATGATATTTATATGTTATCAAAATCAGGTGATGTTTTATTGAGTTTTATTGAGCTTACTATTTTACCTTTAAAAGAGTTTGATCCATCTACCTCAATATCGGGGAAAGATTCACAGAAAGCATCTATGCCTATATTAGAAAATAGTAATAGGTGTTATAAGCCTGTTTGGGAGCGGTCGATTATGTTGGAAAAAGAATCTATTTCTGAAACAGCATCAGGTGTAACTGTAATTATTGGTCAAAAAAACACATTCACCGACCAATTAGAACAAAAATTAAAATCATTAGGAGCAGAGGTTATTGTTATAGAAGAGTTTGGATTATTATCGGATCTGGAGAGAATCGATTCTGTATACCTTTTACAAGGTCTTGATCAGGATATCAAGTCTTCAGCTAAAATTATAGATCAAATAGATAGTCAAGAACTTTCTGTTTTTAGAAGTATTAAAAAGCTTCAATCAAAAGATTTAAGAGCATTACAACTCACAGTTGTAAGTTTTAAAACACAGTTGGTATGTACTACAGATACTGTCAACTCGGCAGGTTCAGGAATTATAGGTTTTGTGAGTTCACTAGCCAAAGAAGAACCGAATTGGTCTATTCGAATCATTGACATTGATGAAAAAGAAATAGCGGGAATAGGTGATATTTTAAGAGTTCCATTTTCAAAAGCTACTCAAGTAAGTGTACAAGCATTAAGAAAAAAGGTATGCTATAGATCAAAACTAATTTCTGTAGAAGTCTCAAGTTCATTGCTAAAAAGTAAATTCAGAAATTCTGGAGTCTACCTTATTTTAGGAGGAGCCGGAGGTTTAGGTAGCGTGACTACAGAATATTTGATAAAGAAATATAAATCAAAAGTTTATTGGCTTGGAAGGAGAGAAAAAAATCAAGAAATAGAAGATTTAGTTCAGACTTTTTCTAAATATGGTTCAATCCCTGAGTATATTCAATGTGACGCAACTGATGAATCAAGTATATTATCAGCTTACGATCAAATCAAGTTAAAAGAAAATACCATACATGGAGTATTTCATTCAGCAATGGTACTTCATGATATGATGATTTCTAATATGAAGGTTTCAGATTTTAAAGCATCCTTTATGCCTAAATCCATATCTAGTCACTATCTGGTAGAAACTTTTAAAAAAGAACCTTTAGATTTTATATGTTTTTACTCTTCCATAGAAAGTTATCAGAACGCTTTTGGGCAAAGTAATTACTCAGCAGGCTGTACATATAAAGATAGTTATGCTAGAGAAGTAGAACAAGAATTGAAGATTCCTAGCTATACTATGAATTGGGGGTATTGGGGAGAAGTTGGAATTGTCTCTGATGAGAGTTATAATGATTATATGTCCCAAATAGGGGTTGGAAGTATAACTAGTGAAGAAGGTATGGAAGCACTAGAAACATTACTTTCAGGAAGAGGTAGACAGTTATCAATTATAAAACTAGTGCAAGATAATTCTCGTACAAGTCTGCCAATAAACGAAGATAGGATCATATTCAACCAGAAAGAAAGTTCATATATAGAATTCGATAAGCAAACAACACCTATTCGCTTTACAGTTCCAGAAGGCGAAAATACTTTTAAGGATGTTTGTTATATGGGAGTCTTACAGGTTTTAAATACGTTAGGTGTCGAAAATTATACTAAAATAAAGCTGCCAGAACTTAGAAGAGAACTAGGGGTTATAGATAAATATGAACGTTTATTTACCGAATTAATTCGAATGTTAGATATGGGAGGTTATATCTCCCTAGAAGGAGAATCGATACGTATTTCCGAAAAGGAAAAACAAAGACTGCATACTTTTGATATACAAAAGGAAATGAATGTTGTTGTAGCTACCTATCCTGATTATAAGGCATATTCAGAATTGTTAAAGGTTTGTCTCCAGTCTTTTGTATCTATTTTAAAGGGGGTGACTAAGGCTATTGATATTATCTTTCCTATGGGTAATATAGACTTGGCATCAGCTATTTATAAGAATAATTATCAAGCAGATTATTTTAATAATATAATATGTGATATAGTCAAGAGTAGTATTGAAAATAGCATAAAAAATAGTGGACAGGGGAAGAAAATAACCATTTTAGAAGTTGGTGCAGGTACTGGAGGAACTAGTGCTTTACTATTTAGTACTTTACAAAAGTACAAGGAACATATTCGTTATATATATACTGATATTTCTAAGAGTTTTTTATTATATGCGGAGAATACCTATAAGGGGGTAGCTCCATATTTAGAAACGAAGCTTTTTAATATAGAAATGACCCCAGAAGATCAAGAAGTTGATTTAGGGAGTTGTGATTTAGTAATAGCGACAAATGTCGTACACGCAACAAAAGATATCTCAGACGCTTTATGCAATATCAAAGGTGTTTTAAAAGAAAACGGACTAATATTACTTAATGAAATTGCAAAAACAGAGATATTCAGCACACTTACTTTTGGGTTGTTGGATGGATGGTGGTTATATGATGATAAAGAGTATCGATTAGAAGGTAGTCCAGGTTTATCTTCTAATAGCTGGAGGCATGTCTTAGAACATTTGGGGTATTATAATGTAATGATTTCTCCAGAACAACAAAACTTACCGCAACAAATTATTGTGGCAGCAAGCGATGGAGAGGTAATACTAGAAAAAGCAAAGAATCAGTATTTTAAAGAGTTTGCAGAAAAAAATAATGAACATAATTTTTTGATAAATGATGAGATACAGGAGAGAGCAGAAACATATCTAAAAGATATCTTTAACCGAGTTTTAAAACTAAAAAAAGAGAGTATTGATGTAGAGGCTTCTTTTCATGTTATGGGAGTAGATTCTTTATTAGTAGGAGTTTTAAGTAAAGAGCTTTCAAAAGACTTAGAATATATCTCCCCTACATTATTTTTTGAATATAGAAATATTCGTGAATTGGCGGTATATCTTGCAGAAGAACATAACAATTTTTTGGTAGATACTCTTAAAGAAAGTAAAAAAGAAAAGGCGGTTTATGAAAAGGACTACACTAGTCCCGTATTACAAAAAACAAGAGGTCATAGATTAAAAGGGTCATCATTTAAAACATTTTCTGAGACAGAACGAACTAAAATTAAGGGACAGCATAACGTTATCCAGGATGATATTGCCATTATAGGTATAAGTGGTCGTTATCCAGGAGCCAAAAATGTTAATGAGTTCTGGGAAAATTTAAAAGGAGGTAAAGATTGTATTACAGAAATACCAGTAGGTCGCTGGGATGCAAGTGCTTACTACGATGTTAAGAAGGGAGAGTCTGGTAAAATGAATAGTAAATGGGGCGGTTTTATAGAAGGTGTAGATCAATTTGATCCTCTATTTTTTAATATTTCTCCACGAGAAGCAGAATTGATGGATCCTCAGGAGCGTTTGTTTTTACAAACAACTTGGGAAGCAATAGAAGATGCTGGATACACAAAGGAGAAGTTATCTTATTACAGTACCGATGCTAAAATAAAAACAGGAGTCTATGCAGGGGTAATGTATAATGAATACCAATTATTTGGAGTAGAAGGATACTTAAAAGAGAGCATATTGGCAGTAGGAGCTAGTCCTAGTAGTATCGCTAATAGAGTATCTTATGTATGTGACTTCAATGGTCCGAGCATGGCTGTGGATACTATGTGTTCAAGCTCACTAACAGCTATCCATTTAGCGTGTAAAGATTTGCGGGATGGAGAGGCCAATGTTGCTATTGCAGGAGGTGTCAATGTAAGTATACATCCCAATAAATATCTTTTACTTAGTCAAAATACTTTCTTATCAGAAAGAGGTCTATGTGAGAGTTTCGGTGAAGGTGGCGAAGGATTTGTTCCCTCAGAAGGTGTTGGAGCAGTTGTCTTAAAACCACTGAGTCAGGCAGAAGCAGATGGTGATCAGATCTATGGTGTAATTAAGGGAAGTAGTCTCAATCATGGAGGTAAGACCAATGGGTATACAGTCCCTAACCCCAATGCACAGGCAGCGGTGATCAAAGAAGCAATAGATCGAGCAGGTGTAAAGTCAGAAGATTTTAGCTATATAGAGGCTCATGGTACAGGTACAAGCTTAGGAGATCCAATAGAGATTTCAGGATTGAGTAAGGCTTTTAAGAGTAGTAATAAAGGAGGTCAATATTGTGCTATCGGTAGTGTAAAGAGTAATATCGGTCATGCCGAATCAGCAGCAGGTATCTCTGGGTTGACCAAGATATTGCTACAATTTAAGCATAAACAGTTGGTTCCGAGTTTACATTCTAGTAGTTTGAATAAAAATATAGATTTTGAGCGAACCCCATTCAAAGTACAACAAACGTTAGAGGAATGGTCTGTAGAAGATAATAAGCCTAGGTTAGCTGGGATTAGTAGTTTTGGAGCAGGAGGGAGTAATGCTCATTTGGTTGTAGAGGAATATAGCTCAAAGAAAAAGAAAGCCTATACAAAAGATGTTCCTGCCGTGATTGTTTTGTCAGCTCGTAATAAGGAGCGATTAACGGCTCAGGTTGTTAATTTGAAAACATATTTGGATAGTGTTAGCCATGATCTAAACTTGCATGATATCGCTTATACATTACAAGTTGGTCGTGAAGCTATGGAAGAGCGATTAGCTTTTGTAGTTACTAGTTTAGAGGAGCTTACTACACGATTAGAGAACTACAAAGCAGGAGAATTATCAGCTGTATATACGGGTAATATTTCTAATGGTAAGAATCATTTCGTTCTAAAAGGCAATGCCGGAAAAGGATATATAGAAATTGCAGTACGAGATAAAGAATTAGATTCCTTATCTCAATTATGGGCAGAAGGTATAAAGATTGATTGGGATTTACTTTATCTAGGAGATGACTATCCCAATAGAATTAGTTTACCTACCTATCCATTTGCAAAGGATCGGTATTGGATTCCTGAACAACAAGAAGGTGTGGTACTGAGTGTTAAAAATCATCTTCACCCATTATTACATATCAACAATTCAGATCTTAAAGAACAAAAATATAAGAGTACCTATACAGGAGAGGAATCATTTTTGAGAGACCATCAGGTTCACTCAGAGAAGTTTTTGCCAGGAGTAGCATACTTAGAATTAGCCAGAGAAGCAGGAGTTCAGAGTATTCATAAACCCATAACTCAGTTAAAAGATATCACTTGGTTAAGTCCTGTACGCGTTAATGGCAGCCCACAAGAAGTTCAGATTAGTTTGTTTGAAGAAGGAGATTTAGTAGGGTATGAACTTTATAGTGGTTCCCCAGATTCAGGGGTTATTCATAGTCAAGGTCGTTTAGCTTCAGAAAAATTAGGAGCAGTACCTTCTTTTAGTATTACTGAGATTCAATCTCGTTTAGATGAAGAGAAGCAAGGCATAATTTGTTATCAATTGTTCAAGGAAATAGGCTTAGATTACGGTAGTAGTTTTCAAGGTATAGAAAAGTTATATTATAGTACTACAGAATCCTTAAGCAAGATTCATCTTGATCTAGAAGAAGGCTATGTATTACCCCCAGGTTTATTAGATAGTGCTTTACAGACGTGTATAGGGATGAGTTTAGGAGATCAAAAAAAGGTTTTGAGTCTACCTTTTAGTGTAAAAGAAGTAAATATATACGGAGCTGTAGAGGATACGGCATGGTGCTATGTCTGTAAACGTAGTGCTCATAATTCAGCAAGTACTATTGGGAGTTATGATATTTATATGTTATCAAAATCAGGTGATGTTTTATTGAGTTTTATTGAGCTAGAAACGATCTCATTAGATGGTTTTTCGGAGCAAGAACAAGCTTCGGTAGATATAGCTTTAAAAGAAGAACTGGGGCTTCATTTATATAAAAACCAATGGGTTACTCAATCAGAAAACGCCATAAAAGACAGGCTAGACACGAGTCATTTAATTTTACTTGCTGGCGGTTCAATAGCACTAGCCGATAGCTTAAGATCTTCCTTAGTTCTGGAAGTTATTTCTCTAAAAGAAGGATCAGCATTAAGTTATTATAATGAGGTTTTATCCATTGTACAAGATCGTTTAGAATTAAAAGAGGCTATAAGTGTTACGGTACTCTATGCTAATGAAGATTATATTTCTTATGGATTTATTAGCGGTTTGCTAAAAACAGCATCTATAGAAAATTCTAGGTTTACAGGAAAAACACTTGGAGTTCCTAGCCTATCTATTTCGGCGATAGATGTTTTGGTTTCTATCATAGAGCAAGAAGTATCAGATAGCAGTGCAGAAGTTCGATATATCTCAGGGACTCGTGAAGTTCTTGAGATTTCAGATGTCTTGGATACGATAGATGAAACACCAACGCATTTACAGATTAAAGAAGGTGGTGTTTATTTGATCACAGGAGGTATGGGAGGATTAGGTCAATTATTCGCAAATTACATTTCACAGACAAGTGCTACTCGTTTGATTTTAACAGGTCGTAGTATGACCAGTAGGTTATCTGAGGAAGCATTACATAATCTAAATGCTGTTTATCATTCTTGCGATGTTACGGATCAAGATTCTGTATCATTACTAATCAAGGATGTGTTGGATAAATATGGTCATTTGGATGGTATTATTCACAGTGCGGGCATTATTAAGGATGAGCTTATAAAAAATAAGACTCCAGAAGACGCTTCTTTGGTATTATCGCCTAAGATATCAGGTGTTCAATATTTAGATGAGGCAACAGATAATTTGAATCTGGACTTCATGGTTTACTTTAGTAGTATTGCAGGTGTTTTAGGTAATGTAGGACAGTGTGATTATGCTAGTGCTAATGCTTGGTTAGATCAGTATGCTTCTTACAGAAATGACTTGGTACATAAAGGCAAACGAAAAGGACATACATTAAGTATCAATTGGCCTTTGTGGGAAGAAGGAAGTATGCACATACAAGCAGATAGTAGAACCTATATAGAAAAGAAACAAGGGATGTTTGCATTACCTACAACTATAGGGATTGAGGTTTTTGAGAAATTATTAGCACATCATTATGATCAAGGTATTGTCGTATATGGTAAAAAGAGCCTGTTAGACCAGATATTTTTAAAGAAATCAGTAAAAATCAAACAATCTGATAATAAGATTTCAAAAATAATAGGGCAAGAAAAATTAAGAGAAACCGCAACTGCTTATCTAAAAACAGTACTATCTTCTGTCTTAAAGTTACCGATTACTAGAATTAAAATAACAGATGATTTTGAGAAGTATGGAGTTGATTCTATAATGGCTGTTAAGCTTACTAGTTATTTAGACGATTTTTTTGAAAATCTACCGAGCACTTTATTTTTTGAGTATCAGAATTTAGATGATTTGATCACTTTTTTTGTATCAGAATATCCTGATCGTTTACTAGAAGTTACTGGGCTAAGTTTAGATACAGAAGGCAAGCCAGCTTATGACTTTAGTAATGTTGTTTCAAAAAATAGAGTAAGTAGACGTTATCGCCTTTCACCAGACGTGCAACAAGGTATTCAATCTTCTGATTCAGTAAAATTTGAAGATATCGCGATTATAGGATTAAGTGGTCGTTATCCCGGAGCTTCTAGTTTAGAAGATTTTTGGTCAAACCTACGCAATGGAGTTGATAGTATCACGGAGATCCCATTAGAACGTTGGGATTTAGATAATTTTTATGACCCAGATAAGGATGAGACAGGTAAGAGCTATAGTAAGTGGGGTGGTTTTATAGAAGATGTAGATAAATTTGATCCATTATTTTTCAATATCTCGCCACGAGAAGCTAAGTTTATAGACCCTCAGGAACGTTTGTTTTTACAAACGGTTTGGGAGAGTTTAGAAGATAGTGGTTATACTCGAGAAAGTCTTCAGCAAATACAATCTTCTGAGAATTCGATAACCGGAGGGCATGTTGGTGTTTATGCAGGGGTAATGTATAATGAATACCAATTATTTGGTGTAGAGGAAACCTTAAAGGGTAACCCACTGGCTACTTTTAGTAGTCCAAGTAGTATTGCTAATCGTGTTTCTTATTATCTGAATTTACATGGTCCTAGTATGGCAGTAGACACGATGTGTTCAAGCTCACTGACAGCTATTCATTTGGCAGTTGATGCGCTTCATAATGGTCATTGTAGTATGGCTATTGCTGGAGGTGTTAATGTAAGTGTACATCCTAACAAGTATAAAATACTGAGTCAGAATATGTTTGTCTCAGATAAAGGTAGGTGTGAGAGTTTCGGAGAAGGTGGAGAAGGATATGTTCCTTCAGAAGGCGTAGGAGCAGTTGTCTTAAAACCACTGAGTCAGGCAGAAACAGATGGCGATCAGATCTATGGTGTAATTAAGGGGAGTAGTCTCAATCATGGAGGTAAGACCAATGGGTATACAGTTCCTAACCCCAATGCACAGGCAGCGGTGATCAGAGAGGCAATAGATCGAGCAGGTGTAAAGTTAGAAGATTTTAGCTATATAGAGGCTCATGGCACGGGTACAAGCTTAGGAGACCCAATAGAGATTTCAGGATTGAGTAAGGCTTTTAAGAGTAGTAATAAAACTGGTCAATATTGTGCTATCGGTAGTGTAAAGAGTAATATCGGTCATGCCGAATCAGCAGCGGGTATCTCTGGGTTGACTAAGGTATTGTTACAATTTAAGCATAAGCAACTGGTTCCGAGTTTACATTCTAGTAGTTTGAATAAAAATATAGATTTTGAGCGAACCCCATTCAAAGTACAACAAACGTTAGAGGAATGGTCTGTAGAAGATAATAAGCCCAGGCTAGCTGGGATTAGTAGTTTTGGAGCAGGAGGAGGTAATGCTCATTTGATAGTAAAAGAATACCAGAGAACAGTTTCTGATGCTGATATAGATTCAAAAATACAGAGTCCTTATGTCTTTGTAGTATCTGCTCGTAATGTTGATCGTTTGATTGTTCTGGTAGAAAACTTGCGTTTATATTTAGAGTCTCAGGATTCAGTAACTTTATCCTCTGTTGCTTATACGCTTCAGATAGGTCGAGAGTCGATGCAGGAACGATTATCGTTTGTAGCTTCGAGTAAGGATTCATTGCTAGAGAAGTTGGGATCCTATTTATCAGGATCTATGTCTGGCTTATATACAGGTAGTACGAGGGATGACTCTTCAGGGGATCTTGTAGAAGATACTATAGATAAAAACTTCCTAACCGCAGCAATAGCAAATAAAGAGCTGAGTGATCTAGCTCGATTATGGGCTTCAGGTATTTCTATAGACTGGAATCTACTATATGATTCAGTTATTCCATCGAAGGTAAGCTTACCGACATATCCATTTGCAAAAAAACGTTGTTGGATTTCGAGTAGTGATAAGGTTTTATATGAATCTAATCAAAACAGACTAGAAAGTAAACAAGAAAGCTTTATTGTTCCAGAAACTACAGAAACAAATAATATCATCTCAGGATCAGGAAAAATAATATTAGAAGAATTAGTTAATGTGAATGAAAAGGGTAATAATGACACTATACATATAGAGCAGAAACAACTCCAAGAATTACAACTAGAAGAACGTAGAGTCCCAGATTTGAATTTTGAAAATAATACTATTTTGACCAAGAATCAGGTTACCAATAGAACTAAAATACTTTTTGAAAAAGTATTATATCTAAGTCCAGAAGATGTAGATGTTTTTAAGTCTTTCATGGATTATGGAATTGATTCTATAATAGGTGTTGAATTGATAAAAAAAATAAATGACGAATTTAAATTAAATATTGCAGCCTCCAAGTTATATGAATTTACAAATCTGAATACGTTCATAAACTATGTTTTAGATCAATTAGAGGTTCAAGAAGAAGAAAATAATAATACTATAAATAAAGATTCTTTACTAACAAAAACAGAGAAGTCAAACTTGCTCTCTAATGATGAAGATAGTACTACTTTAATGTCCCTAACAAATAGTATAGATGATGATCAAATAGAAAGTAAACTGAGGATATTATTTCAAGAAGTTTTATTCTTGGATGAACCAGAAGTTGATATGTTTAAATCATTTCAGGAATACGGTATAGACTCTATTTTAGGAGTAGAATT
Source organism: Aquimarina sp. RZ0 (assembly GCF_008370685.1). Lineage (GTDB taxonomy): Bacteria > Bacteroidota > Bacteroidia > Flavobacteriales > Flavobacteriaceae > Aquimarina. The sequence continues at coordinate 11,681 of NZ_VTZU01000088.1, read as the reverse complement.
GATTAAACAAGTAAACAACGAATTTGGTTTAGATATAGCTGCTTCAAAACTTTATGAATATAATAATTTAGATGAGTTAAAAAATTATCTAAAAAATAAGCTGATTATATCTTCCCAAGACCATAAAAAATCAGAAAATGTAGGTGTAAGTAAGATAGGATTAGTTTCATTAAATGAATCAAAAAGTAGTATTAAGCAACAGGTTGAGATTACAGAAAATCATCAGGATACTGCACAAGGAAATGTAATCGATACATTAAATCATGTAATAAATAGTATAGAGGATGATCAAATAGAAAGTAAACTGAAAATATTATTTCAAGAAGTTTTATTTCTGGATGAACCTGAAGTTGATGTTTTTAAATCATTTCAGGAATACGGTATTGACTCTATTTTAGGAGTAGAATTGGTTAAACAAATAAATAACGAATTTGATTTAGATATCGCTGCTTCAAAACTTTATGGATATAACAACTTAGATGAGTTAAAAAAATATCTAAAAAATAAGTTGATCATATCTCCAAAAGACCATAAAAACCCAGAAAATATAGGTGTAAGTAAGATTGAGTTAGTTTCATTAAATGAATCAAAAAGTAGTATTGAGCAACAGGTTGAGATTACAGAAAATCATCAGGATACTGCACATGGAAATGTAATTGATACATTAAAAAAGCAGTTTCAGCAATTGTTGTATTTAGAAGATTCAGAAATTGATATTACGGACTCATTCGAACATTACGGTTTAGACGAACTTATTACTACAAACTGGATAAATACTATTTACGATGATTTTACTATTAGAGTTTCTATTGAGGAGCTTTACAATTCGGATACTTTAAAAAATCTAGCGAGTCTTATCCAAAATAAATCAGAGATGAGATTAGGTAACGATTCAATTAAAGTAAATAATGTGTCAACCGTGCCACAACCTGTAGGAAAAAGAAAAAAAAACCAATCTGAAGAATCGAACTTAAAAGAAGATAGCATAGTAATCGTAGCAGCAGAGGGTGTTTTTTATGAGGTGAATGATTCGAATGAATTATGGGAGAAAATGCTTCAAGATCAAAATATAAAAACGCAAAAAGAGCCGACAGAACAGTTTGGTAGGTTAGATACAACAAGTTTAGGAGAAAATATTTCAGTTCTTGGACTATCAAAAGAAGCATTCGGTAAACTGAATGATCAACAAAAACTTATTTATAGCGTATTAGCGGATGCATTTGTAAAAAATGAAGTATCTGTACAAGAGATGTCATCAGCTCCAACAGGCATATTCATAGGCGCTCAACAAGTTTTGTCAAAGAATAACGAAAAAGAATTTGCTGGTTTTGAAGAAACGGCAACATATCTTATTCCTAATAAGATATCATTTCTTTTAAACCTCAAAGGTCCAAGTGAAGTAGTGAATTCATATTGTAGCAGTAGTTATGTAGCCATCCATAAAGCAATACAAAATATAGAGCTTGGAGAATGCAACCAGGCAATTGTTGGAGCGGTGAATATAGTATTTGATAATGTATTTGGGAAAGAGGACCCTAAAATGCAACGCTTATTTAGTAACAATGGTTTGACCCAAAGTTTTTGTGATGATGCCAGTGGTTTTGTCAGAAGTGAAGGAGCAGGAATAATCATTATGAAAAGGTTAAAAAAGGCAATCAAAGATGGAAATAAAGTATTAGCAGTACTAAAAGGAAGTTCTGTATCACATAACGGAAGAGGCTTCTCTTTAGAAGCACCAAGTGCTGAAGGTATTAAACGTGTAGTTAAGAAAAGTTTACAAAAATCAAAAATAGCTCCAGAAACAATCGATTATATTGAAGCACATGGTATTGCCAATAAAATGGCAGATGCAATAGAATTAACCGCTATTAGTGAAGTTTATAATGAGCTTATAACCGATGATCATACTAAGAAATGGCAAGTTAGTACTATAAAACCAGTAGTAGGTCATCCCGAATTTGCTTCAGGTATGGCTTCTCTAATAAAAGTAATTAAGGCTTTTGAAAATAAAATGATTCCGGGAATTGTAGGTTTAGGTAAGGTTAATTCTGAACTTGCTAATAATCAGTACATAACTTTAACACAGGAATCTAGGTACTGGAAAAATGGTAATCACCCAAGGAGAGCTGCTCTAAATAGTTATACTGTGGGAGGAGTAAATGCACATATCATTTTAGAAGAATATACAACAAAAAATAACAGCTCTGATATTCAACAACCTGAAGAAACTAACGATGTTAGTACCCTAAAAAACGAACAAGTAAAACTTACGCCTCAATATAAATCTTTGATATCAAGTGTCTCTAAACAAGTATTTAAAAAAGATTTTTTTGAATTTGATCCGTATGAGCCCTTGTTTAATTTAGGTCTGAGTTCTGTAGAAGTAATCCAGTTTACACAAAATTTGAATGAAGTTTTAGATATAGATATTCCTGTAGGTCAGGTATTTGGTAAAGAAAATTTAAACGAAGTTTTAAAATTGTTTAAAGCAAATGTACACCCCAAAGATGTAGAACCAGACAGGCATTTACTTTTATTAAGTGATGGGTTGATAGAGAAAGCAAGTTTTATTATTCCGGGAATGCCGGGGATTTCAGACGGCTATTTTGAACTGGCAAAAGAAATTTCAGAAGATAATATTGTATATGGATTACAAATGAAAGGAGTTTATGGGGATACACCATTAAATTCGATAACCAAAATGGCATCTCATAATATTGAACTAATAGAAAAATCGGGTGCACAAGGAGAAATCAGTTTGTATGCTCACAGTTTTGGAGGTAGTGTTGTCCTGGAAATGATGAAAAAACTAAAGAAAAACAAAAATATAAAAGTTGATAAAATAGTATTCATTGATACCCCTGACTTATCAGGGAAAAGAGGAATTACCAAAAAGATGACATTACTTTTTATTGATATGATATCGGATTTTTCTGGATTGCCAAAAGAAAAATATGAAAATGAATTTTTGAAACTCTTGAAACTACCCAAAAGAGATTGGGAGTCAAATTTAAAAAAGCTTTTTACCAAAGAAAAGCATTCTAAAAAAGTCGAAATTTTTATGAATTTGTGGAGTATACTCGTAGCCTCGTTAGATGCAAAAGTTACCTATAATTATATTGATAAAAAAACTCCGATTTATATAGTGACTGCTTCAGATACAAATCATAAAATATTCAAGCTAAAGGACTGGCAGGAACATTTTAAGAACGCTAATCATATAGTGGCTGATGGAGATCATTTTTCAATAATAAAAAAACCATTTGTAAAAGAATGGATACAAAAAATATAAAGAATTAACAATGGATGAAACTATAGAAATAATGAAAGAAAACCATCTAGAAATTATCCCGGAATTAAATAATGAAGAATTTTCAAAATTCAGAGAAGTCATATGAAACCAATGTTACTTTAAAAAAGACTCAAACAAAAAGAGGAAACATTAAGATATAACTTTAGATCAGAAATAAATGATATGTAAAAATTTCTATTCTTAAAAACACAATAAAATAAAATGCAAATATTTGAAACAGATTACTTAGTTATTGGAGCAGGAATTACGGGTTTAGCATTTGTTGATACGATTCTAACAGAAACAGATTACACTGTTATCCTTGTGGATAAAAATCATAAAGCCGGTGGTCATTGGAATTATGCGTATCCCTTTGTTCGTCTTCATCAAGCTTCTTATTCCTATGGTGTAAATTCATTAGAATTAAGTAAAGGACGTAAAGAAAAAGTAGGTATCAATAAAGGCTTTGATGAATTAGCAACAGGAGATGAAATCTGTGCTTATATAGAGGAATTGATGAACCATAAATTCTTACCATCAAATAGGGTTAAATATTTTCCTTTATGCCAATATATAGGTTCTGGCAAGTTTGTTTCTTATGTAACTAATGAAAAATATCAAGTAAAAGTAGCCAAAAAAATAGTAGATGCTACATATTTTGGAGTTAGTATACCTGCAACTCATAAACCAAATTTTGATGTAGACCCTGGAGTTTCTTTTATGCCAATTAATGATATTGTAAAGATAAGAAAGAAACCTAGTAGTTATGTCGTAATAGGATCGGGAAAAACAGGAGTTGATGCTTGTTTATGGCTTTTAAGTAATCACGTTGCACCTGAGTTAATCACTTGGATAACACCTAGAGATGCTTGGTTTTATGATAGAAATAACCTTTCTCCAAAGAGCAATTTAGAAGCTTTTTTAAATAATCAGGCTTTACAATATGAATCTTTGGTATCAGCCAAATCAGTAGATCATCTTTTTAATTTGCTTGAAGAAAAAGGTTGTTTGGTTCGACTTGATAAAACGGTGAGACCAAAGATGTTTCGTTGTGCTACAATAAATCAAAGTGAATTAGATCTATTAAGAAAAATTAAAAGCATTGTTAGAAAAGGACATGTAAAAAGAATCGAAAGAAATCAAATTGTATTAGAGGAAGGAATTATTGAAACGAATTCTGATACTATTCATATCGATTGCACTGGGAGCGGAGCTTCCAAACATCGGAATTTAAAAGCAATTTTTTCTGGAAACTTGATTACGCTTCAGTCCATTAAACAATGTCTTATTCCCTTTAGCGCCTCATTAATAGGGTATGTAGAAGCATATTTTGAGGAAGATGAAAAGTTGAAGAATGAATTTTGTACTCCTGTAATTATTCCGAATGAAGATATCGATTGGTTAAAATTTATGGCGACAGGATTTACCAATCAAATTACGTGGAGTACAGATATCAAGCTTTCAAAATGGATACTAGAATCTAGACTTGATGCAGGTTTTACCCTTGACTTTAAAAAGATTTCAACTAATGACATAAAAAAAAGAAGCTTGGCAGATAGAATTAGAAAAAATATTTTTCCGGCGCAACAAAACCTCAATAAACTAATTCGCGAAATTGAAGAAAATTCAGAAGTTGTAAAACTTTAATAAGCAATCCAATTCATATAAATTAAAAAAATAAAGAACATAAATCAATTATCAATTATGGAAAAAGTTATAGCAATAATAAAAGAAAATCTTTTAGACATTATTCCAGAATTAGCGGATGAAGAATTTTCTAATGATGACAGTTTTGTTGACTTAGGAGCGAATTCACTAGATAGAGGAGAGTTAATCACGCTTACTTTAGAACATATCAATTTGGATATTCCAAGAATAGAATTAGCAAAAGCACAAACTATTAATGAATTAGCCGAATTGATCAGTCTTAAAAAAATGAATAACTAAAAAACCTAATCAAGATGATGTTCATTTGATGAACAATTTTAGATAAAACACACCATGGAAGATAATGTAATAATAAGTGGAATCGGAGCGATAACTCCATTAGGTATTGGGGCAGCATCTTTTGCTAATAATTTAAAAATAGGTCAAAGTAATTTTTCAAAGATTTCATTAGAGCAATCTAATGCTTCATATCAATACATTATTGGGATGGCTCCTGATTTTGATTTTAAAACAGAAGTTAAAAAATTAGACCTTCCGGAAGAGGTCTTAAAAAAAGCCTTACGATTACGGCATCTATCAAAAAGTGTTTTGTTTGGAACCTATTGTGCTTTAGAATCTCTGGTGGATGCCGGGTTAGTAGAAAAAGTAATGAACTCAAGTAAAGTTGCTATCGTTAGTGCAGGTAGTAATACACAACAGTCTAATCTTCATAAGATTCAAGAAAAATATAGAGAAAAGGTAACTTTTATTAATCCCAATTATGCGATTAATTTTTTTGATACAGATATCGTTGGAGTGTTGTCTGAACTTTTACAAATAAAAGGAGAAGGCTATAGTATTGGGTCAGCATCTGCAAGTGGGAATATGGCAATTATACACGGTAAAAGGTTGATATCGTATCAATCTCATGATATTGTTATTGTGGTAGCACCTCTAATGGATCTTTCCATTTTTGAGTATCAGGGATTTATCAATATAGGTGCTATGAAAGCTATTGATGAAACTTTGGCTCCTAACAATGCGTATCGCCCTTTTGATGAAAAACATAGCGGATTTATATATGGTCAATGTGCTGGATGTATTGTTTTAGAATCCAGTGAGCATGCTTCTGATAGGAAAAAAAAGGGGTATGGAATCCTTTCGGGTTATGGTGTTGTTATGGATGGAAATAGAGGAGCAAAGCCTTCTAAAAAAGGAGAAGCTGAAGCAATGAGGATGGCAATATATAATAGTGGTTTAAAAGCAGCACATATTGATTATGTAAATACCCACGGTACAGGATCAGTGATAGGAGATACTACAGAAGTAGAAGCCATGTTAGATGTAGGATTACAAGATGTAAAAGCGAATAGCACTAAGTCTCTAACGGGACATGGGCTTTCGGCAGCCGGAGTGATCGAGGCAATTGCATGTTTGATTCAGTTAAATCATGGGTTTATTCATAAATCGAATAATCTATCCAATCCCATTAATAATGAAATTAATTGGATAAAGGAAAAGAGTAGTGGTCTGAACATCAATACAGTTTTGAGTAATAGTTTTGGTTTTGGAGGTATAAATACCTCACTTATTTTGAAAAAATTAAAAAATTAAATAAATGATTAAAGCAGGAATAGAATCAATGAATACATATTGCGGATCTGCAGTATTAGATGTATTTACATTAGCTAAGCATAGGAATTTAAATACGACTCGTTTTTCTAATTTACTAATGGAACAAAAAACAGTTCCAATGCCGTATGAAGACCCAATTTCAAACGCAGTAAATGCCGCCAAACCAATTTTAGACAAACTAACAGATAAAGAGAAAAATGATATAGATCTTTTAATTACCTGTACAGAATCGGGTATCGATTTTGGCAAATCGATGAGTACCTATATTCAACACCATTTAGAATTGAATCGAAATTGTCGTCTGTTCGAAATCAAAAATGCTTGTTACTCAGGTACCGCAGGTTTTCAAATGGCGATTAATTTTGTACTATCACAAGCAGCACCGGGTAAAAAAGCACTTGTTATAGCAACAGATATCATGCGTATGAATGCAGTAGGTACTTTGGATGTAAATTTTGTAGAACCCAGCTCAGGTTCAGGAGCGGTGGCTATGCTTATCAGTGAAAAACCTGATATATTCCAAATAGATAAAGGCGCTAATGGTTATTATGGTTATGAAGTGATGGATACGTGTCGCCCTATTCCTGATGAAGAAGTTGGAGATTCTGATTTATCACTATTGTCGTATTTAGATTGTTGCGAAAACAGCTATAAAGAATATGAAAAAAGAGTACAAGGTGCAGATTATGTTTCTACGTTTCAATATTTGGTGTTTCACACCCCTTTCGGAGGTATGGTTAAGGGTGCGCATCGAACCAATATGCGCAAGTTTAAAAAAGCTAAACCAGAAGGAATTGAACAAGATTTTCAGCTTAGAGTAGAACCCTCTTTAGCATATTGCAAACGTGTGGGTAATATCATGGGGGCAAGTACGCATCTTTCACTAATTAGCGCTATAGATAATGGATCTTTTGAAACACCAAAAAGGCTTGGGATATTTTCTTATGGTTCTGGATGTTGCTCTGAGTTTTATAGCGGAGTAGTTACACAACAGGGTCAAGAAAAGTTAAAACAATTTCAAATCGCTAAACATTTAGCTGCTCGATTATTGCTAAACATGGAAGAATATGAAAGTACATTCGAAACGAACTCTAAATTAAAATTTGGGACAAAAAACTTTGAAGTTGATTTGGATCAATATACTACAGCGTTTAATCACGTAAAAGGCAAAAATAGACTTGTGTTTACAGGTATTCAGGATTTTCATAGAAAATATAAATGGGTCTAATAGATTGAACAATGAATTCATATAAAAGTATTTTAGTAAACTTTAACCAACAAGCAGTAACCATAACATTAAATAGACCGGATATAGGTAATGGAATCAATAAAGTTCTATTAAGTGAATTGTTTGAAGTTTTTAATAGTATTGAGGGCAATCCCTTGGTTAAAGTTGTCATTTTAGAAGGACAAACATCAATTTTTTGTAATGGAATGGATTTTCAGCAAATTATTAACGTAGAAGAATCTTCAGCCCATAATGATGAAATGGATATATATTATGAGTTATTAAAAAAAATGGCAACATGTTCCAAAGTAATCATCACAAAAATAGAAGGAAAAGTAAATGCTGGAGGCATTGGATTTGTCGCAGTAAGTGATATTGCTGTAGCCGGAGAAAACGCATTATTTAGTCTCTCCGAAATGTTATTTGGTTTAATACCTGCTTGTGTATTGCCATTTTTAATTCGTCGTATAGGGCATCAAAAAGCGCAATGGATGACTTTGGTCTCTCATGAAATAAAGGCAAAAAGAGCCTATGAAATCGGATTGGTTGATGAATTAAATACAAATGTAGATACATATATAAAAAGATTATTAATCCGTTTGACAAAGTTGGAAATAGAAACCATTTCAGAATTAAAAAAATATATGTGGAAACTTTGGATTATTGACGAGGATACTCAAAAAATAGCGGTTAATAAAATCAAAGGACTTATCAACTCTCAAGAGGTACAAAATAATATTACTCAATTTGTAAATAATGGAAAATTACCATGGGACAAGTAGTTAAAATATCAAAATTAGGCAACGACATTGTACAAATAAAAATGGAAGATAGAGATTCTAAAAATACCTTTTCTACAGCACTAGTTGAGGGGATTTCTAATTCTTTTAAAGAAATAAAAAAAGATCCAGATGCTAAAGTGGTTATTCTTACAGGGTATGATAACTACTTTTGTTGTGGAGGCACAAAAAAAGAGTTATTAGCAATCTATAATAAAGAGATTACATTTGCTGTATTGAAATTTTTTGTTGAGCCTCTTATGTGTGATTTACCTGTGATTTCTGCTATGCAAGGTCATGGAATTGGAGGAGGTTTTGTATTTGGATGTTATGCGGATTTCATGATTTTAGGAAAAGAAAATATATACACAACTAATTTTATGAAATATGGTTTTACTCCTGGTATGGGAGGAACATATATGGTTCCTCAAAAGCTAGGAAGTGTTATAGGAAATGAAATGTTATACACTGCAGAAAATTATAGAGGGATTGAGCTATTAGAACGTGGAATCCCTCAGAAAGTAGTCCCAAAATCAGAAGTGATGGCAGAAGCATTTAAGCTTGCTCGTCAATTAGCAGAAAAACCCAGAATTTCATTAATTACTTTAAAAAAACAGCTAACAATTGAAGCGAAAAGCAAAATAGATCAAATAATTGGAGATGAGTTAGCAATGCACGATGCCACTTTTCATAGACCAGAGGTAGCTGAACGTATAGAGAAATTATTTAATGGATAAAAGAATAGAACAAATTAAAGCATGTTTAAAAACAATGCAAACTGATTGTTAGGTTCTGACGATACTTCAAATCGACAACATATCGAGATACGTTGCTTATTTGAAGTAAAGTCAAGGTTGTCAAAGTGATGATCTGCAGGCAGCAGGGTTTTAGACAAGCTTTTAATAACCTTCCGAGTTCTTTATTGAATAATCAGATAATTTTAAAAGGAGAATATTTATGAAAACTATTATGTTTCCAGGTCAGGGGTCTCAATATAAAGGAATGGGAAAAGAACTGTTTGCCTCTTTTTCGGCAGAAAAAACTATTGCTTCAGAAATTTTGGGATATGATATTGAGGAGTTATGTGTTCGAGATCCGGAAAAAAAGTTAAGTCAGACACAATATGCACAACCTGCACTTTATGTCGTAAATGCCTTGGCATATAAAAAAGAAAAAGGAAATCCTGATTTTTTGATAGGACATAGTCTTGGAGAATATAATGCATTACTAGCAGCCGGATGTTTTGATTTTGAGACAGGACTTAAACTTGTAAAAAAAAGAGGAGAGCTCATGCAAGAAGCCTCAGGAGGAGGTATGGCTGCAGTATTAGATATTGATATAGAAACGTTGAAATTATTGCTGTCAGATAAGAAGTATGATGCCATTGATATCGCCAATATTAATACACCTACACAGATAGTAGTGTCTGGTCCAACAGAGGGAATAAATGCTTTGGTAAAGGATTTTGAAACAAAAAAAATACGAATAATACCACTATTTGTTAATGCTGCTTTTCATTCTCGATATATGAAATCAGCAGCGACCAGATTTGAGGAGTTTCTAAAACAATTTAAGCTTGTAAGGCCTAAAATTCCTGTTATTTCTAATTCTGAGGCATTGCCTTATGATGAAGAAATTAAACCTGTGCTTTGTCAACAAATTGTAAAACCTGTTCGTTGGATGGATAGTATACAATTTTTAAGACAAAAAGGAGCTATGGATTTTGTGGAAATTCAGAGTACGATTCTTACTAAAATGGTGAATGAAATCTCTAAAAAACCTATAGTTTCAAAACATGAATATAAAAAACTATCTAATAATAAGTTATTTACAAATAAAGAAGAAGAAAAACAAATTAGTCATATCCAATCGCAGCCAAACAATGAATTAAGATCAGAAGATATTGGTAGTAAAGAATTTAAAAGAGATCATAATACTAAATATGCTTATGTAGCAGGATCGATGTATCGTGGAATTGCATCAAAGGAACTTGTGATTACTATGGCAAAAGCATCTATGCTTTCTTTTTTAGGAACGGGTGGCATGTCTTTATCTAAAATTGAAGAAAATATTCAATCCATACAAAAGGTTTTACAAAAAAATGAACCTTATGGGATGAATCTACTGCATAATTTGGTAGAACCTGAGGTAGAATTTAAAACAGTAGAACTTTTTATTAAGTATAATATACGACTAGTAGAAGCTTCCGCTTTTATGAACATCACCAAAGCACTTGCATATTATATGGTTAGTGGGCTTAAAAAAGTTCAAGGAAAGGTCATTGCAAGTAATAAAATTATAGCAAAGGTATCAAGACCAGAAATAGCAGAATTATTTATGAGTCCAATTCCGCAAAGGATACTCAAAAAATTATTAGACGAGAACTTAGTTTCTAAAGAACAAATCTCAATGGCTACAGAAATACCTGTGAGTTGGGATATCTGTGTAGAGGCAGACTCTGGAGGTCATACGGATAGAGGGATTCCTTTGGTGTTACTTCCTGCTATACAGACGCTAAGAGATGGTATCTGTAAAGAACATGCGTATAATAAGAGGATTAGAGTTGGATTAGCAGGAGGAATAGGGACTCCACAAGCAGCTGCTTGTGCTTTTGTGATGGGAGCAGACTTTGTACTTACCGGATCTATCAATCAATGTACGATTGAAGCGGGCACAAGTGATTTGGTAAAAGACCTCTTACAAAATATTAATGTTCAGGATACCACTTATGCACCTGCTGGTGATATGTTCGAATTAGGAGCAAAAGTGCAAGTATTAAGAAAAGGAGTATTGTTTCCTTCAAGAGCAAATAAATTATATGAACTTTATAAACAATATAACTCCTATGAAGAAATTCCAGCTAAAATTAGATTGGCATTAGAAAGAGATTATTTTAAAAATGAATTCACAATAATTTGGAGTGAAGTCCAATCGTTTTTAAAAAAAAAGGGGAGAACCTCAGAAATTGAGAAATGGTTAATTCGGTTCGATTTGTGCCAATGATTTCGGAGTTATAGTGCCAGTCATTTCGGTTCAAACTGTGCCATTTATATCGGTTCGATTTGTGCCACTACGAGAGATCAAGTAATTACCTTATCGC
>NZ_VTZU01000087.1 GCF_008370685.1 Aquimarina sp. RZ0 | reverse complement strand
TTTTGCTTTTTCACAGCAAGACTCAACTCTTTTTTTTGATACATAAGTTATAGATTTTAATTATTTCTATTAAATTACGAAATCCAGCAGAAAAAAGTTACCGAAGGTTTAGTTCAACAATAATATATAGTTACCATAGTAACTATATATCTATTATAAAAATCAAGTTACTAAATCATTTTATATTAAGGGGAAATTTCATCATTTTTTTGTATATAAACTTTAAAACCTAATCAAAATAAGAAGAACATTATATTGATTAATCTTTTTGCAAACTTTGACATAGGATTATCCCAAATTTCTTTTAGCATTTTCAGCATTTTTATTTATTACTTTTAACCTTTCATCCATGTAGTTATATTGATATACTTTTTTTACAATAACACATTCAATATAATTGTTATTTTTGGGGAATTATTAATCAAATTATCTTTATGAAAAATATTATCTCAATTTCACTTTTATTGATTTTACCATTCATAAGTTTTTCCTATAAAAAACGTACTTATGAGGGAACTCCTCCTGAAATTACTGTTCAGTTAGAAGCAGTTGCAAAAGAGCTAGGTAAAAATCAAATGATCTCAAGAAAAAGAGAAGAACTGGAATTATTACAAGTGGTTTTAAAAAAATCTGAAGTTTAAACATACTAAGACTTATAAGGATGCTGCATTTGACTATTTAAAATCCCTTTATGATTATGGGAACTTTAAAAAACAATATAATTAATGGATTTATGCTGCATCTCAAAAATTGATTCAGAAGGGGCAGGAAGTCAATTCAGCATTAAGTTATGAGTATATTCTGTTAAAAGCAAAAGTTAATACCAATAGGAATCCAGAAGATGTTAAGGCGTTAAAAATTGTAGAAAAGAAATTTATTGCTCATTCTGATATGTTAGCTTCTATGAAAAAACAGAATTTAACAATGGAAGATATTCAAAATCCTGAAGGGACACTTAAACAACTTAAGGATAAATATGAAAACAAAATCTACAATATGTATGTTGAAAAACGACCTGAAGATAAAACCGTCAATTTTATTGAAGTACGTTTAGCAGATATGTATCATAAGGTGTTGAAGGAGTAAACTATAAAGCTTAGCTAAGTTCTGAAAAGGATATGGTTTACAGCTATATTTTTAAATTCCATCCATGCAGTATTTGATGCAAAAGCTATTGCAGCTACTGTTGTAATTCTAGTAGTTGAGTTTTTAATTTTTTCAAGTACTAAGAACCAATTCAGATAGTTCTGCAAGTATTTAGTAGCTACTCCGTTAAAAGAGGCTAAGAATTTTCTTAATCTCATATCCATATTATTGACATTTTGCACGTGATAGATTTTTTCTACTGCCCGTTGTCCTTTAGAAGCATTAAATTTTTTATGATTAATATCCAAACTCTTTGCAAATGCATTGTAACTTCTGTGGCTATCACTACAGAGCACTTCTACCTTATCTAGTTTTCCTTTTAAGACCTTATCCAAGTCCTTTTTACTAATACGTCCTTTGGTGGCGACCTTAAAATCTTTGTTTCCCGATCTGTCACAAGTAGCAACAACTGCAACTTTCTCATTACTAATACCTCGCTTACCAGCTTTTTCTCCTCGTTTTTTGGCAGGACGATCTAAATTTCGATTCCCTTTCTCAGAATAGGCGAAGAAAAGATCATCACTCTCTACAATGCCCTGAAACTCTTCTACAGATACACTGTCAAAGGAAGTCAATAATTTATGCCGCCAGTCAAAAGATGTTTGAATGGAAATACCCGTCTCTTTTGCGCTTTTACGAATGCTGTACCCTGATAATAGGCAAAACAAATAGCGGGTTATCTTGTCTTTCTTTTTGATATTATACCAGAATTTACCAGTAGTCTCACTAAAATTCTTTCCGCAGCCATTACATAGATAGCGTTGCACTCCTTTGAGTTTACCATTGGCACGAATACGAACATCTTGACAATGAGGGCAAGTAACAACTTTATCTTCTCTAGGTTCAATTAAAGATGAGGACTCAGTAGACATAGCTAGTAAACTAGAAACTATTTCCTGCTGTGTGGAAACATCTGAATTCACGAAAAAATCCTTAAAATCTTCTGGTATCATATCTCTTTACGTTTAAAACAAAGATAATACATATTTAAATTAGAACTTAGCTTAAAGCTTTTGAAAAATAAGATCACTTTTTTTGTTTTAGGAATTATATGTCTAAATAAATCTTGGCTTAAATTGATGATATATATCCTTATAAAACCAAGTAAAGGTTAAAATTACCTAATCGGTGCGTAATTCGGTGCTTATATTTCAAAACAAGTAATCAATATACTGGTTATCAGTGTACTAAAAATTATTGATTAGACCCTCCGACTCCACTGAAATTTGATATCAAATGATATCATTTGCCCGTAAATTAAATGTTTATGGGCTTTTTTAATTTTATTTAATATCATCTGATATCAAATAAAGAGTTAGAATCTGATGAAAATGGTGAGTGATTCGGTGCGTATTTTTAAAAGATAATTTACGCACCGATCAAAGCCGTATTTGCTCATCATTAATCATTAAACCAAGGTTTTTTAAATTTTTAAATCTTTACAGACCCACTCTTAAATAATAGTCTAGTTTTTTGTTGCAAGTCCAGTAATTCAGAATAGACGATACATTTACTGTAACGTTATCTCAATTTTAGTAGCCACGTTACTTAGGGACTTTATTTGCTTAATAATTTTTTCAAACGCGTCTGGTAAGCTTGTATATAATTTCTTTTTGATTTTTCATTGAGATAGGAAGCTTTAATTAGTGTTAATATGTCATCTGAATTTGACGTTAAATCACTGTACACTTTTTCTATTTGTTTTTTGGAAATATCTGCCTGTTCACCTAAAATATAAAATTGCTTGCTGATTTTTCCTTGTGCCAATGATCTTGGTAGCAGGCCATCTTCTAGAGCAAAATCATTATCATCAATATGTAATCTACTATTTAGAAGATCGTAAGCAGGACTTAATCTATAATCTGCCAAAGGGGTTTCTATTAAAGAAAAGTTTTTGTAGTGGGCATCTCCATTAGAAAATAAATAATTAAAAAGTATGAGCTTAAATAACTTAATAGACTCTACCTTATAAGCTGGTGTATAGCGCTCAAGTAATTTAAAAAGCTCTAAATAATTACCAATATATTTAAAATCTTCACCATAGGTTTGCGGTGTCCTGCCACCTAAAGAGGCAAAATCCTCTTGAGCCCATTTACTCCCATCCGCTTTAACATCAAAACGTTTGGTAATGTAAGCAGGTGAACCATTTTTAAAAAAAATTAAAGCATTCTCTGCGGTTTCAATATTAAATACCTGACGTGCTATTTGCATAGTTACATGCTCATTGGCTGGCATTTGATCAGTATTTTTACCTACATTAGGTATTGGTTTTAAAATGTACTGTCCTTGCTCTCCCTCTTGTATTAAGCCTAACTTATTATTTTCTAATAAAACCGAAAATTTTTCTTGCACACCAGAAATTGACATGCGTTTTCGGTTTTCCGTAAACAAGGCATCCGTAATCTCATTCGTTGCAGGTGAATCATAGGGTAAAATTGGACTTACCTTTTTCCCTTTAAAGACACGTCTTAATGCGGTATTGCTATATGTGCTATAACCTGCTGCAAGCGTACCTGGGCAATTAATTAGTTTTAGGTTTTCCATTACACATCCATTTTTATAATTTGAACAGCACCAATAGTATCATATTTTGCAGTAGTCATTAATAATCCGAAATGATCTTTGGTGTCAATACGATTTTCAAAGCAAACGGTTTGCTTATTGGAACCTTCGGGTAACATATTATAAAAAAAAGAAAATAGGAATTTAGACTGATATTCTTGCTGTGCTTTAGGTAAGGTTAAACTAATCGCTGGCTTATCAGTTTCATTAAACCAATGGTCATGATAACGAAATACAAAACTACCATCGTCTAATTGCGTTATCAATCCAGCTGTTTCTTTTTTATATAACACTTCTGCTTGTCTCATTATTTAGCTGTCATATCTTTTATTGTAAATGTCAATTCCATACCCAATGCATTACCAAGCTTATTTAGGGTTTCTAAAGTTGGATTTCCTTTACCACTTTCAAACTGCTTAAGTGTGCGTAAACCTACACCAGAAAGATCTGCAAGCATATCTTGTGTCACGTTTAACATATCCCTACGCGTTTTTATAGTTTCTATTAATTGTTGCGAGTGCATTATATGGCTCTTTTAATGTAAATATACGCAATTTTATCTAAAAAAAACACAATAAGTGCTTTTTAAAGCACTATTCAACTGATTATAATTGCCACAATAATTAAATAACACAAAAAGTGCGTCATAACGCACTTTTTGTGTTATTATATAAAATTGGAAATAATCATGTAGTGTTAATTAAAATAATAAAAGGTGACAATAATATCTGAATCCAGCACATCAATTTTATCATTTTGATACAAATAGATTCCGAAAAACGATCGGAAAATTATTGTGCTTTCATAAGGAACGATCTGCCAGAATTCTTCGCTAGTGAATAGGTAATCTTTAATCAGATGTGTAAGTGAAAAATATTCAAGTAAGTTTATGTCATTTTTCTTCCAGAATTCAAATTCTTCATAAAAGCATGTATAAATTTTATCATCCACAACTGCCACGGAACGTATGATCTTTTCATTAGGTAACTTGTTTAAAGTCCATTGCTCTCCATTATAATGAAGTAGTCCTGAATTGGAGGATAAAAAAATAGGATTATATAAGATTCTTATTAAACATTTAATAATAAAAATAGCTATACCAATGATTAGGGGATGATCACATTTTATTTGTGAATTGAATCTTTAAAAAAAAAGCAGATGCGTAAATAAATTTCGCCTTTAAATGATGATATTTACTGTTGTAAAACCAAGTAAAAGTTAAAATTACATAATCGGTGCGTAATTCGGTGAGTAACTTTCAAAACACCAAAACAATACATTGATTTACAGTAGTTTAAATTTTTTCAGTTAGACCCTCCGACTCCACAAAAAAGCCTTGTATCTATTATTATACAAGGCTTTTAATTTTTAGGTGACAAAATGGGTGACAATTTGAATTAGTTAACGCTTCAAATATCTCTATCGATCTCATAACAAAAAGTCAAAATCTTATAGGAACATTCTAAAAGTGACACCCCACCCCTCTTTATCAAATCGTTTTTCTTTTCACAAGATCTTGGTATAACTACATATACAGTCTCGCATCTATAGCCATATAGTAATCTCCATCGTCCTAACTGAGACACACCTTGTCCGTATGAATAAAAAATTCTTTGCTTATACGCCATCTGAAATAAGTAAAGAAAATACTCTGGATCCACATCGTCTTTTAATTGGCGGAATACTCTATAATCGGGACTTGTAACACCAATTTGTTTAGATATATCAACATATCCTGTCAATAAATCCATATGATTCATAACAAAATCACCTTTTTCTACTATTTGATATTTTGAATAATCCATTGAAAACTGACCCTTATAATTGGTTATATCTTTTACCTTAAGACCTCTCTGGGTTACTGAAAGAACATCATAACCAAGTTCTCCTGATATATTCTTTATGATTTCAAAGACATACCTCATTTTTATTTCGTTCCACTTTTTTGGTATTTTATCAACCCAATCAATGACAGAGTCTTTAACAAGAACATTAGGATTTAAACCTTTCGTTACCAATTCTTTAATAATGGCTTGTCGTTGCTCTTTAAGTTTTATTATTAATTGTTCTTTTTGGGCAATGATGTTTTCAACGAAGTTAGTTTTGTGGTCTAGATAATTTGCTATTTGGGTTTGCTCTTTTAATGGTGGACAAAATAGAATCGTATCCTTCAAAATTCTATTTGTTATACTATACTGCATATTTGTTTATAAAAGTGTTTATCTCTTTTAAATCTTGTACTAAAAAGTTTGAACTTTTTCCCGCCGAGGTCACGAATGAATCACAAAAAAGGTGAATTACAAAGCGAGTTTCAGAAATGAAGCTCGCTTCTTTTTTTGAAACTTGCGAAGTGATTCTTTTTGTGATTATCAAAGCGGAGCTTTTCTGATTTTAGATCCAATAAATAGTATGTATCTCATAATTAGATTACGTCCAAACATCCAATAAGTATTGTTTATTGGCTATTAACTTATTTATATACTCAGGACTAAAAGAATCACGTAATTTTGAAAACTTTATTATTTCATTAATAGTACTTCTAACATTAGGTTCCATTCTTTTTCCATCCCCACATACATAAATCTTTCCCTTCATTTGTATTACCTCTATTATTTCATTAGCATATTCTTTAATTTTATTCTGTATATATTCTTTTTCCCCCTGATTAGGCATTGAAAATGCGGGAATAATTTTTACGATACCTATTTCTTCGTATTTTCTGAGTTCTTCTTTATAAAGAAAATCATAATCAGTGTTTTTGATTCCAAAAAACAAATATGCTTTTCCTAATTTTTTCCCCATATTTTTTAAGTACATACGATTTTGTATAACCCCTCTAAAAGGTGCCAAACCTGTACCATTAGCAATCATAATTATCGGGGATTGAAAATTAATGGGGGATTGAAAAATATTATTTTTTTCAATAAACGCTTTTACTTGATGATTCTTCTTTAGTTGACTTAAATAGTTAGAACAAGTTCCTTTTAGTTCTGATTTTTCATTTTCTGTAAATTTATTATTTAAGGATGCTGTAATCGATAACGAATTTTTTTTTATAGAAGGTGCAGAAGAAATTGAATAATATCGTGGTCGTATAGAGGGCATAAGTAATATAAATTGCTCAAAACTAATTTCACTAGCAGGAAATTCTTCTAATAGATCTAAAAAACTTCTTTTCCCTTTTACAATGTAATCTTCGAATTTCTCCGATTCATTTAATAACAATTCTTTAAGACGTTCTTTTTCTGGAGGACATTTGGTATGTTTTTCTAATAAATTAATTTGTTTAGATGTAGCAACATCTTCTAATTCAATATAATTCATTAACAAATCTGATATTTTTATTGGACTATCAATAGGCAACGTGGTAGTAAAAGGTGATAGTTTTTCAAGCTTTATTATTTTGTTACCATCCAAATGAAAATGATCTAAAACTTTATTAACTAATCTATCCGAATTCTTTGGGTAAATAGCTAGATAATCTCCTATTTGATAACTTGCATTTTCAGGTAATAAAAATTCTATATGCTTGGTAGATCTTTTTGATAGTTCAATTTTTTGTAGCTCTTCTACTGCTTTTACAGATAATGCTATTGTTTTTGAATGTTTATGAGTCATGCTGTAATTAGCTGTAGAATTTTTATTTATGGTTGTTATTTTTATTTTTTTTTCAACTTCTTTTTCTTCAATATCAATTGATGATTTTTTTTGATATATAGCTAACCAAAATTTTTCTGACCAATTTTTGTATTGTGATTCATACCCAGAACTTACATCGCATTCCTCGAGATCGAGTATTTTATTTGCTCCGAATTCTAGAAACTTTTGATGTATTGTTCTAGGCACTTTCTGAAACGTGTTCCAATCCTTGTTGCCGCATCCAAACACTGCATAAGAAACTCCGCCAAAATCATGCTTTTTAGAGGTTATTGATTCAAAAAAAATAGACGCATTGTTGGGAGGGTTTCCATTATAGGTTGAACATATTATTACAACAATTCCTTTTTTGGGTATTTTTTCTTTCCAGTTATCTAAATAGGTAGCTTGTGCATCAAAACCTTTTTGTAAAGCATCATCTAATAACCTAGTAGCTAAATTCTCTGACAATCCCATTTCTGATCCGAACAAGATTCTTAGCGGAGTACCGTGATACTCTTGCTTGTTTTTTATTATTATTTTTGGGATTGGCACATTAGAATTTTTCTGAGTCTCTTGTTTTATGGGTTCTTTATTTTCTTTAAGTTTTAGTTTTATGAAAAAATCTTCTGGTCTAAGTGTGAGTCCGGCTTTTACTTTGAGATTATAGTTTTTATAGTTAATAAGTTTAAACCTACGTATTATCATCGCTAGAACTAATTGCGCTTCAATACTAGCAAATTGACTGCCAAGACAGGCTCTCATTCCACTGCCAAAAGGTTTATAACAATTACTGCTTCGTTTTCTTTCATTTTCCTCTGAAAAATTTTCAGGGTCAAATAAACCAGCATTATCTCCCCAAACTTCAGGGTGTCTATGTAAACTAGTATTTAGCACTAAGATTGATTGATCTTTTTTGACTTTAAACTTTCCTCCTAAGACCACATCTTTATATGGAGCAACTCTATAACTAGGTACTGTAGGTTGAAGACGTAATGTTTCTTTTAATATTTGATTGAGATACTTTAGCTTGATGATATCTTCATATTTAGGATTGATCGATGGATCTGTGCCTAAGACACTATTCACTTCCTTTACAGCTTTTCGTAAAACTTCTGGATTCTTTAAAATGTAATATAACGCAAACGATAATAATCCTCCTGTTGTCTCATGCCCTGCGATTAAAAGCGTGATTATTTGATATCGAATATTCTCATCACTTAGTTTTTCACCTGTCAATTTATCCTTACCTTTCAGCATTAAACTCAAAAAATCACTTTTCTGTTCTTTATCTCGATTCGATTTCCTTTTGGTTATTACGTTATCAACAATTTTGTTTAATGCTATTATACTCCCGCGCAGTCTTTTTTTTGCTGAAAAATTTAGCTTATTTATAATTGGTAATCGATATATGCTTGCAGAAATTTCTTCAAGACAAACATTCATGTGATTGATAAATGGATGGGGGTTTTCTCTTTTGAAAGAATTGAATCTATAATCAAAACCACATAACCCAATAACATCCAAGGTCAATCGAGTCATATCCTCTGGTACACATAAAGGCGATTCATTTTTTGCAGTTTGTTCCCATTTTTTGATTAATTGGTTGGTAATTTCGAGCATTGCCGGAAAATACGATTTCATAGCAGATGACCCAAAACCAGGTAATAATATATTGTGAGCTTTTTCCCAATTTGGCTCTTGATCATATGCTGTAAATAATCCATCTCCCGCAAGTTTTCTTAATGTTTCTGTACCTCCTACAATTTTTTTGTAAAATAATTTATCATCAGATAACTCATTTATAATTGAAGGGTCACCAGTAAACAGTAAATGATTCTTTAATACTTTCATTTCAAAAATAGGACCGTATTGTTCACTAAATTTGCTGAGTCTTTTAATAGGTTCTTTTCCTAATATCTGATGAAGATTACCTATGATCGGTTTCCTGGGAGGATGTGGGATATTATTTTTCATTACACTAACAGTTTTAAGGTTATAAATTATGCTTTTTGATAAGGATCTATCACTAGGCTATTTATGAAAAATGAAGGTTTTTACTAGTTACTCTTTACCAATTCATCTAATAATTTGATTGTTAATGCAGAGGGATTATACTTAGCAAATTCAGTTTGTAGTTCTTCTGCTTTTTGTTTAAAGGATGAGTCTGATAAAATAGTTCTCACTGCTTTTTTTATATTCTTTACAGTTTTTTTACCTGTTCCAATATTAATACCGGCTCCGGAATATTGAACACGACTTCCTACTTCCATTTTATCTTCCGTATCGCCAGAAATAATGACAGGAATCCCATGTGCAAGTGCATTTTGAGTACCTCCAAAACCTCCATTCGTGATCATGATATCTATATGCGGGAAAAGATTTCCAAAGGGGATATAAGGTTCTACATATATGTGTTCAGGGAGATTATCTATATTTCCGTTTTCTACGGGGACTAATAAAATAACAATTACGTTTTCATCTTTTAATGCTTCTATCGCTGGATAAATGAGATCATCGTAATTTTTGGCTACGGTTCCCTGATTCACAAGAACAACCGGTCTATCATTATGGATGATCGATCTCCACCAATATGGTTCTACATAATCATGTTTAGGGGGTATCTTTGCAGTTCCTATAAATTTAAGGTTGGATGGCAAATCCTTACGGCGATACTCAACATCAGGTATCGACATTTGAAGTATTAGATCAGGAACTTTAAGTCCTTGTCGTAAGAAGGACTTATTAAAAATAGGTAAGCCAACTTTTACCCTGGTTTTGTTCACATATTCATGAATTTCTTTTAGGACAATTCTATCAAAGATTTTGCTTAAAATATTATTTCTTAGTTTTGTTAAGAATGTTTTTCCAGGCAATAATCCAAACCCAAAAGGAGCCATGTTTTTTCCAGGAATTCCTAATGGTAAAGTAGATATTTGTATATTAGGGATTCCCTCTAATTCAGACAACCAATCACCTGCTACTAAGAAAGAATCGTTAATGATTACATCAGCTTTGAAAGTTTTAAGTACATTTTTTAGTGTTTTTAATACATCCGGTGCAGAATCAAACATGATATGCTTAAAGTAATATTTAACTTGATCGATTCCTTTTTTTGCTTTTAATGCCGGAAAGAAATCGTACAATTCTTTATCGATAGGATCCCATTTTGATGGAAAAGGATGGAAGGTTGCTCCAATCTCCTGTACTTTATCTTTAAAGCGTCTTCCTGCGACGCATACTACTTCATTATTTCTGGCAATAAGTTCTTTCATTATAAAAGATAATTGATTAAAATGACCATCGGCGGGTTCTATAAGCATAATAATTTTGGACATAATTATTGTAAGTTTTAGTAGTGTACTGAAAATGAATATTAATTATATAAATAATTAGCTAAAACAATTTTTAGAATACCATTTCTGGTTGTGTATTATATTCATTTTTGATTTCATCAACCATTTTTATTAATTTGTTACTTCTTATTTCTTCATAAGTTAATATTCCATTATTTAATAAGTAATGGATTGAATCTATCCATTTGACAGGCTTATACAATTGATCACTTAATAAATTGGCAATATTTTCATTTGTATAAGGTAAAGCGGTATAATTAGATATAACCGGTATTTTTAATGGTGAAAAAGTGAACTCTTTTAAGAAATTTCCAAATTCTTCTGCAGCTAATTTCATATGGCTTGAATGCCCTGCTGCTGTAATGAATAAAGGAACTATTTTGATTCCTAAACGAGTAAAAGTTTTAACAGCTAGATACACTCTATCTTCTATTCCTGCAATTACCGTTTGGCTAGGAGAATTATAATTTACTATCTCTATATCATAAAACCCTTCTTCTATCAATATTTTATGTAATTGTTTCTTATCAATTCCTAATACAGCTGCCATACCACCTCCTTTAATATTGTGCATTATATCCGCTCGTTTTTTTACAATTTTTATTCCTGTTGTAAAATCGAAAGTTTCTGCTGCTAGTAAAGCGTTTATTTCCCCAAGACTATGTCCTAATAAATAACTAGGAGTCATGTTTTTGGTTTTTTCTAAATAATGGAGACTATTTACTACAAATACTGCTGGTTGCGTATATTTTGTTTTTGTTAACTGCCAATTATGATCAAAAAGACAAAGCTCTTTTATATCGTATCCTAGTATCGATGAGGCTAATTTAGTTTCGTCAGGATATTTCTGAAATAACCCTTTTCCCATTCCTCTATATTGCGAACCTTGACCTGGAAACATTATCGCTGTTCGCTCTAGCTTCCTGTTTTTTGTTGCTATAGGTATTAAAGATTTGTTGATATGCTTTGCAATTTCGCGAGCATTATCACCCTTTATAATATTCATATGATTTGCTTCAGTAATTAACTGTACCTCACAATTTTGATTCGTTAACTCTATCCAAGGTATTTCAGGTCGTATCGGATCATATTTTTCTCTTCTTTTTTCTGCTTTTAAGAATGTTATTTTTCCATCATAGGGTTTTATTTCTTTGTCATATTTTACTAAAGCAGAAACATTTGCTTTATATATCTTAAACATTTTTTCTAAATGTGAGGGAGTAATTGTGATATCCGAACTTGTATTGCTATAAATATCAGCAGAACCTTGTATTTTTTTTGAGATATATTCCATACGTTCCTGAAATGGTATATTTTTTAGATCTTGTACAGAAAAAACTGTCCCCTCAAACAAAGTTTCAATCATGACTGCTAACAAATCTTCTTCTGATGGTTTTTCATGTGGTATTTCTCTTGCTAAAGGAGTGTCAATTAGTGTTAAAGAACTTACGTTTTTCCCTATCTTATTTAATTGTTGTGCCATTTCATAAGCAACAATGCCACCAAAGGAATATCCTACTAGGTTGTATGGACCTATAGGTTGGTGATTTAATAATGACTTCAGATAATTAGAAGCCATTTCTGAAATACTTTCTGTAGGGTTACTACTATTGTTTAATCCTTTAGCAATAAACCCAATTATTGGAATCGTTTTTTCAATATTTTGTAGTAAATCCTGATATGAATATATATCTCCACTAATGTCATGGATGAAAACTAATGGCGAACGATATTTTTCACCATTTTGTAATACTACTAAGGATGCATCTATTACTTCTGTTGTGGATGACTCTTGTGAAATACTTTTTTGCTTCGTATAATATTTTTTCTTAATATATGAAGCTAATTCATGTATTGTTGGTGTATTGATTAAAATGCTTGTTTGAAGTTCTATATTGAATTTTTGATTGATATTTGATATTACCTTGACCGCCAGCAATGAATTTCCTCCAAATTGAAAAAAATCATCTTGGGTGTTGATTGTATGAATTCCTAGTGAAAATCTATATAGTTCAATAAGCTCTTGTTCTATATCCTCTTTAGAAACAAGAATATCTGTTTTAGATGGTTCAAATATTTTGTTTCCGATGGGTTGTTTAGTATTTGTGTTATCAATATCCCCTTTTTCTTTTTTTATTTGTTCTATCCAATAACGTTTTTTCTCAAAAGAATAAGTAGGAAGAGGTATTCGCTTTCGTTTTTCTTTTTGATAAAACAATTCCCAATTGATGGAGTGTCCTAATAACCAGTTCTTTCCTAATTCTTCATAAACAGTTTTTATTCCTTCTTGCAGTAGTTCTTGCATATCCACCGAATTCATTGTTGCCAATTTTTCAGTGTCAAACTGATAACTATCATCACTTATATTATCATATTTACCGTGATCTCTATAATATGTCCAAAATATTATATCTTCATATAGTTTAGGAGAGAGTTCAATATTGTTATCTAATAAGATTGGGAGTCTTGGTTTTTTGGGAGTCCCGAGCATATCATTTTTTTCCTTATTACATAATATCAGTATAGCTTCTTCAATAGAAAGTATTTTTGTAAAGCAAGCAGATGCGAAAAGATTTTTTCCTTTTGTTATAATTACTTCTGGAATGATTCCTAAATATTCATAGAATTCGAATAGCGATAATGAAATTGCAAAGCTTACTATAGACTGTATTTGTTGAGATTGAATAAATGTATATAGTTCTTCTACTTTCATTGTTCTTAGAAACAATATAGAAATGTCGATAGCTACTATTTCGTAGATCTTCTCTACATTCTTATCACAACTTTCTTTAAATAGAGGTTCTGTATCATATAATTCGAAAAATTGCTCCCATATCATTTTTTCAGGATTTATATTTGGATAAAGAGCTAAGGATTTATCAATAGTATCTTGGCTGTCTGATTTATAATCAATGCTGTCTATATCAAGTTTGTCAATTAATTCTTGAATACTGGAACATATAATAAAACATTTTTTTTGATATGCTTTTCTCCCTACGGCAAGTGTATATGCAATATCTTCAAGTAATCTACTAGTATCATTTTTTAATGAAAGACAAAGTCTTTTTTTGAAATCCTTTAATGCGGTATCTGTTTTAGCAGATAAAGTAACAATTTGTACTGGTCTTTTAGATTCTTCACTATAAATAATAGGAGCTTCACGAACAATTAGATGTGCATTGGTTCCACCAATTCCAAATGAGCTAACACCAGCTCGACAAAGTTGATTGTTATTGTCCCATTTTCTTAGTTTTGTATTGACATAAAATGGGCTTTTGTCTAAATCTATATTTGGATTGACTTTATTAAAATGCAAACTAGGAGGTATTTTTTTATGGTTTAATGCCAATGTTGTTTTAATTAAACCCGCAACACCAGCCGCTACATCCATATGCCCAATATTTGTTTTTACCGACCCAAGAGCACAATATGATTTATTATTTGTTTTCTGTCGGAAAGCATTTGTCAAAGCAGAAAATTCGATAGGATCTCCTATAATAGTACCAGTTCCATGGGCTTCTATGTAACTGATTTCTTCAGGATGTATATCTGCCATTTCTTGTGCTTCTATAATAACATCTGCTTGACCTTGCACGCTTGGTGCTGTAAACCCTACTTTTTCTATCCCATCATTATTAATTGCAGAACCCTCTATAACTCCATAAATGGTATCATTATCCTTTATCGCTTCTGATAGTCTTTTTAGCACTACAATTCCAATTCCTCCACCCATAATTGTACCTTTTCCATCCGCATCAAAAGTCCTGCAATGTCCATCAGGTGATGCAACATTACCTGGTTCATATAAATAACCAGTTCTGGACAGTACCTCTAAAGAAACTCCTCCAGAAATTGCCATATCAGATTCATATGTTATCAAAGATTGACAGGCTTGATGAATGGCTACTAGAGAAGAAGAACAAGCAGTTTTTACACTTATTGAAGGGCCTTTTAGATTAAGTTTATATGATACAAATGAAGAAATTGTATCGTCTAAGTTATATGCTCGGATCTGAAAATATCCTATCCTTTTAGATAAATCATCAATATTTGGTAATACATTATTTATCAAATAACTATTAGCTCCAACACCTAGATATACTCCAGTCCTATCTTCTTGATTTTCCATACCATATCCTGCGTTTTCCAGTGCTTCCATAGAACATTCAAGTGCTAATCGGTGCTGAGGGGATAATATACTAGCTTCTAAAGGGCTAAAACCAAAATAAGAAGCATCAAAAAGATCTATATCCTTAATTAAAGCAGAAGCTTTTACATAATTATCTTTTTCTAATGTTGACTTATCAACTCCTAAATTTATTAATTCAGTATTATTTAAAAATGATATACCTTCTCTTCCATCTTGGAGCATATCCCAAAACTCTAAATGATTTTTTGAACCGGGAAACCTGGATGAAAGACCGATTATTGCTATATCTGTATTTTTCATTTCGTACGTATATGATGGGATTATTGTTAATTTATAAAGATTGATTTCTATAATTTTTCTTTCAAAATAGAAATCTCGAATTCTCAGTTTATTGATATGAAACTCTAATTAATATCTTGCTTATTTTCATTTTTTTGAATTAGAAGTGGTTTAAACTTTTTTCAATTTGCTTATTATTAATTCAGTTTATTAAGAATTTCTCTTCTCTTGTTTCTTCTTTCTTTATTTTTTAATGAAACTTCTTTTATATCCTGTTCGTTTTTATCCAATAAATATTTTGCAAAACTTTGTATCGTAGGATATTGAAAAATATCAACTACAGAAACTTCTTTTTTCATGTTTTTAGCTATTTTTTCAGCAAGGGACATGCTTAATATTGAATTCCCTCCTAATTCCATAAAATTATCTTGAACTCCTATTTTATCTATTGCTAATACTTCTTTCCAGATAGTTACAAGTTGTTTTTCTATACTACTGAAAGCTTCTATATATCTATTAGTGCTTTTAACTTCTATCTTTTTTAGTTGTAAGGCTTTTCTATCAATTTTTCCATTAGGAGTAAGAGGCATTTCATTTATTGGTCTAATAAATGATGGAATCATATATTCTGGTAAAAATTCTGATAAATAATTTTTTATGTCTAATGAATTAATACTTGTTTTATTTTCTGAAAGATAATATGCTACCAGATATTTAACGTCTTTCTTTACTGTTAACACAACAACAGAGGTTTCTATATCTGGATATTTATTAAGAATCATTTCTATTTCTTCTAGTTCTATTCTAAATCCTCGAATTTTTATTTGCTGATCTATACGACCTAAAAACTCAATTGTTCCATCATTTAACCACCTTCCAAGATCTCCTGTTTTATATAATTTACCTTCTTTATATGGATTGTCAATAAACTTTTCTTTGGTCAAATTTTCTCTATTTAGATAGCCTCTTGAAACTCCATGACCTGCAATACATATTTCTCCTGGAACTCCTATTGGTTGGAGGTTTAGATTATCCTTTTCAAGGATATATATTTGTGTGTTACCAATAGGTGTACCTATAGTTTTACTTTTCTTTGTATTTAGGTTTTCTGTGCAAGACCATACTGTAGTTTCTGTAGGACCATACATATTCCATGAAGAAACATTAGTAAGAGATTTTAGTCCTTTAAATATTTCTGGAGGCATGGCTTCTCCTCCACATAATGCTATAAAAGGTCTATTTGGTGTCCAATTTGATTTTAAAAGCATTTTCCAGATTACTGGAGTTGCTTGCATGATTGTACCTTGTTTTTCTTCAATTACTTTTTTTAGGGATGATGGTAATTTAGCATCATCAGAAGAAGTAATTGTAAGTTTTGCACCCGTTATTAATGGTAGGAATAGCTCTAAAATATGGATATCGAATGATATGGGAGTAACACTAATCATACAATCTTTGTGAGTTAGGGGGTATTCAGATTTCATTGCATTTAAAAAATTTACAACATTAGAATGATCTACCATAACCCCTTTTGGTTTTCCTGTAGATCCAGAGGTATAAATTATATAGGCTAAATCAGATGAAGAGGCTAATTCTTTTAAAGTATTATTTTCTTTTATCCAATCATTATCATTCCAGTTTTCTGAAAAAGGAATTACTGTTATATCATTATGTTCTATCTTTTTTAAAATATCAATACCTTCACCTTCTTCTTGTTTAAATAAAATGATATTATTTGATTGATTACCATTTTCGGTTACTATTGAATTTTTAATGATATCTTTAATCTTTTTGGCATCCCAGTTGCTATTAATCGGCACGTATCTACCTCCTATTTTTTGTATTGCCCGAATAGATATAATCATTTCTAAAGACTGTTCTACACATAGACCTACAACAGAATCAGAAATTACTCCTCTGTTAATCAAGTGATTTGCTAAAACATCTATTTTTTTTTGTAATTCACCTGAAGTAGTTATTTCTTTATTATTAACCTGTCCGTTGTTTGATTGGACAGTGCCTAAATAGTCTTGAAATAGAACCAATTCTATTTTTTCATTTTTTAAATAACTTTCTATTTTTTCTTTGTAATTATCCTGGATTACAACTAGTTTAGGCAAAAGTTTTTCATTCCCGTTTAGAATTCCATCCTCTATAATATATCTAATTCTTTTTTCAGGATAATTAGGATCTAAAGGAACATAAGCTCCTCCAGATTTTAGAATAGCCATAATGGTTATTACCATTTCTATAGATCTATCCATAAATACTCCAACTAGTACGCTTTGTTTTACACCTTTATTTTGCAGATATATCGCTAGTTTTTCACTTTGAATCTTTAATTCTTCATAAGTAATTTTTTCATTGTCAAATAGTACAGCTGTTTCATTTGGTGTTTTTTCTACCTGAATATCAAATAACTTATGAATACATGTTTTGTTGGGATAATCCACCGTTGTAGAATTAAAACTAAATAATAATTTATTTTTTTCTTCTTCTTGGAGCATTATCAGGTTATCAATTTTGGTTTCAGGTTTAGAAGTAATTTCAGTAAGTATTTGTTTGAAATATGATAAGTGCCTTTCGATAGAATTTTTTAAGAATAAGTCTTTTCTATATTTCAGAAATATGGAAAGTTTATCTTCTAATTCTAAGACCTCTAATGTATATTCACTTGTTGAGCTTGGCAGAATATCGATAAAGGTTTCTATATTTTGATAATCATTTTTTTCATAATCATTTTGATAAAAGAAAGAAACGGGAAATAATGTTTTAGCATTTCCATTGGTTAATTTTAATTCTGATAATAATTTGGAGTGTGGATATTTAAGATGTCGAATATCTGAATTTATATTTGATTTGATTTGTCTTATTAAATCTAAAACGGTTTGACTACCATCAATTTTTGTCCTAGAAAGCATTACATTAGAGTAATAACCTATACTTTTTCCATATTTTTTCAGAGGACGTCTTCCTTTTGTGGGGATAGACATTATAGAATCTGTTGTATTAGATAATCTATATAGTAAGATTTTAAAAGCAGCTAATAGCAGTATAAATAAATTGATATTATAATCTTTAGCTTTTAATTTTAGATCTTTTACAAATTCTCCTGAGAATGTTATTTGCTCTTGTCCCCCGGATATATTCTTATTAGTTTTTTTTATATCAGAAATACTATCATAAGGGAGTTCTATTCTATTAACAGTATTCTCAAATTTTTTTCTCCAGTATGAAAGATCTTTTAAGCCTTCTTCACTTTTTATATACTTTCTTTCCCAATCTATATAGTCTATAAAATTATGTTCAATAACCTGATCTTCCTCCTCTTTTGCACCTTGATATTCTTGAAATAATTTCGCAAACTCTTGAAATAGTAATATTGATGAAAAGCCATCAATAATAATATGATGTGCAACAAAAAGGAGGTATGTTTTATTATTCTCTTTATCTTGTACAATATGCATACAAAAAGCAGCATTAGATAAATCCAATGGATGGTGTAAAAGTTTTTTTAATTCTTCCTTTATGCTTTCATCTTTATATAATTCTTGAGTGTGTTTTTTAAAAAAATTAGCTACAGGTTTTACTTCCTGAAATAAATTGTTACTTTGGTTATCTAACTTAAATACTGTCCTCAGAACAGGGTATTTTCGTATTAATTTTTCTCCTATTAAATACAATTCTTCATCATTAACAATATGATCAATACTTATAGTTATGGGTAAATTGTATATGGTTGAATCAGGGTTTAATTTTTGTATAAAATAAAGCCCCTTTTGCCCTTCAGAAAGAAAATGTCTTTTAGCGTTAAACATATTTATAGTTTTTTTGATTATTATTTATCCATGGATTAAAAAACTTTTAACAGTTCAGTTTTTAACATATATATATAACCCATGACAAGTAATTATTTGAATTGTTTTATGAAAAATCGGTCTGCTTATTAGTATTTTAATAATGTTTTCACATGCTCAAAGGAAGGTTATAATGTTTATACTGTACTAAGGGTATACACTTATTTACATAGGAATTTTCTCTTTTTTTGAATTTTCAATATATTTTTTAACAAATTGAAAATAGTGTAAACCGCTTCACAGTTATTATGAAACATTCTTTTCTAAAAGCCTCCCAAACTTTGTTAAACCTGGATCATGCAATAGAAAACCTATTACATCTGTGAACTCCTGCAAACCTGCCTGCCGCTGGTTAGCAGTCAGGTACTACCACTTCGCTACTTTTTTTAATTTCGCCATAGCCCTTCGAACCAGCTCAGGGTAAACTGCTATGTTAAAATCAAAAAAGAGCAGTATTCATTGTATCTCACAGCTTTATCACGAAGTTCTAACACATAAAGCAGGTTTAAGTTTATGGGTATATGATATGAAGAAAATTTACTACAAAATTTAAGACCAGTGTCATAATGACAATTAACCGAAAGGGTGAGGTTTCAATAAAAAAGTAATATCATTAGTGGGCACTAAAAATAAATTAAAGTTCTTTGAAATTCTTTGTTAATGGTAGCTGTAGCGATTTTTTGTAGCGTGACGATTTGAAATGATTCACGGATTTTTTGGTTTTTAAAATCAAAAACCACGAACCAAGGAAAATATATATTCGCTCAACTCACCGATTTTTTACCTCGGCGCATTTTTGACAGGATTGTTAAGCAATACGATGGCAATAAGTATGTAAGGAGTTGACATGTTGGAACCAAATGTTATGTATGGTTTTTGGACAGCTAACAGCTAGGGAAAGTATGAGAGATTTGATGTTAAGTCTTGAGGCACATACATCAAAATACTATCATTTAGGTTTTGGTTCATCCATATCAAGGCGTAACCTTGGTAAAGCAAATCAAAAACGTAACTATAAAATCTTTGAAGCATTTGCTTATGTCTTAATTGAAAAAACAAGGGAGAGTTGTTATAAATCAGATTTTGAACTCAATATCAAGGGTAATGTGTATGCTTTTGATTCCTCTACTATAGATTCATGCTTAGGTGTATTTTGGTGGGCTGAGTTTAGAAAAACTAAAGCAGGTATCAAACTTCATACACTTTATGATGTAAAAACATCAATCCCAGCTTTTGTGCATATAACAAATGCTAGAGCACATGATGTCAGTGAACTGGATTTGCTGGTTTATGAAGTAGGAAGCTTTTACGTGTTGGATAGAGCTTATGTTGATTTTGAACGCTTATACCTTTTACACAGGCAACAAGCGTTTTTTGTCACCCGTGCAAAAACCAATATGAAATTTAACCGAATGTATTCTAACACCATCGAAAAAACCAAAGGCATAAAGTACGATCAAATAGGCAAGTTGGCTTCTTATTATACTAAAAAGTCATACCCTGAAAAACTCAGACGTATCAAGTATTATGACAATGAGTCCAAGAGTATATTCATTTTCTTGACTAATAATATGGATTTAAAAGCCGAAGAAATATGTTATACGATTTATAACTAAAAATTTCGCATATTCATCGTTTCTTTTTCCTTTCTACTTCGTTTAAAAAATAAACCGTAGCTATAGCTATGCTTGATTTTTTTGCCTTGCATAAAGAAAAAATAATTCAATGAATTTATACGAATTTTTTAATCACAAATCGTATTATCTCTACAAAAAACGCTGGGAAGTTGAGCTATTTTTCAAGTGGATGAAACAACATTTAAAAATCAAGTCCTTTTGGGGAAATTCGATTAATGCGGTCAAAGTCCAAGTCTATTGAGGGCTAATTGCATATTGTCTTGTGGCGATAGTTGGGAATACTTTAAGAGTTGAACGCTCAATCTACGAAATATTACAAATTTTAAGCATCTCATTACTCGACAAAACTCCTGTAAGAGAGACACTTAGCAAGTGTAATTACAAAAACACCAAAGAACCAAACAGTAAACAATTGAAAATCAATGAGTTTTAAGTACCTACTAATGAAGTAATATTATTAGCCTTCCTTCCCCAACTCCTCTCTTTCAACATCATTAACACGCTATTTTTAATATTCTGTATCTAAAACATTAGGGTAATTATAAACCTCATATTTCACACTATATTTTCAGTAACTTGAGAGACATTTTTATATAGTTTATTAAGATGATTAAGCCCATTCAACACGGTGTTTTCTTCTATACCAAAATCAATTAAGCACCCTATTTCTGTAACACCTATCTCAGAAATTTTGGTTAGAAGCGGTATACAACTTTCTATAGTGCCAAATAACGCAGCTGTGTTCCAATAACGTTCAAAAGCCAGTTCAATAAGTTCATCTAATCTATCTTGATTAATCTTTTCTTGTACTAAGTTTTTCAATAGACCTAAATTAGATTTTAAATAGTTTTTAAAAGGAATTTCGACTGTTTTCTTTACTTCACTTAGTTCAGTTCCTATATAGGTATGAAGCATTAAAGAAATCTTGGCATTATTTTGGTCGTGACCGTTTACTTTTAATTCTTCCTTATATAGACTGATATTTTCTTTTAATGTATTAATATCTTGCCCTAATAGGTGAGTAAGTATATTCGCACCAATTTTTCCTGCTTTTTTAAAAGTTTCTGGGTTTCCTCCAGAAGTTATCCAAATTGGTAATTCTTCCTGAATAGGTTTTGGAAATATCTTAAAAGAAACCTGATCACCTAATCCATTTTTTCTTGATATTTTTTTTCCCGTCCAAAGTTTTTTTAATTCTTTAATTTGATCATACATTATAGTATATCTATTCTCATAATTTTCAGGTATTAAAACAAAGTCATCCGCATGCCATCCTGATGCTATAGATAAAGAAACTCTTCCATTTGAGAGTTTATCTACAACAGACCATTGTTCTGCAACTCTAACAGTATCATGAAGAGGTAATACTACACTACCTGAATGAATTCTTATCTTATCAGTTATAGTTGCAATTGCTGCACCTAATACTGAGGGACTTGGATATATTGCTCCAAATTCATGAAAGTGCCTTTCTGGTAACCAGACAGAAGAAAAATCATGTGCATCTGCAAATTTTGCAGAATCCAATAAAAACCTATAATTCTTATTGTTCTGACTGGTACTTTGGCTTCCAAAATAAAATAAACCAAAACTGAGTTTTTTATTTTTAATTTCTGGAAGTTCTAAGAGTACGGTGTCTCCTTTCTTAAACCTCCAAAACACCTCTGCAAGAAACTCTTCTATAACTAATGATGAATCTATTGTGTTATTATCTGGCAGCTCTAGCTTTGTGTAATCCAAACTAAAGAGTATATCTTTAAAAAAATCGTGAGAAATAGATGTCTTTATTATAGAATTATTATGTTCTTTCAATACCAGATAAGCAAGATCATCTCCTGATACATTTATCGTTTTAGTTTTTTCTGAATATGTATGATAGTTTGTCTTGAACTCTTGGATTTCCTTTATGCCAATAACAGAAAAATTGAATTTATTTATTTCTTGATCTTGTTTTAATGAATCATCATCAATCAAAGTTTTTCCACATTTCCAAATGGCTAAGACACAAATTATAAACCATTCATTTTTAGGCAATTGTATTTTATATGATTCATTTTGATCATTCTTTTTTTTTATTCTTAAATAATTACTGAATTTATTGGATAAAATGTCAATTTCACTATAAGTGAAATGTTTTTTGTTTATTGAAATAGCAATATCTTCCGGGTTTTCTATAACTCTTAGAAAAAATAAATCAGTTGTTGTTTTGATAGAATCACTAGTGATCATTTTGTGAATTTTTTAATAGGTGAATACATTCTCATTTTATATAGAAGTTTGTTTTTAAGTTTACTCATTAATATTGAACTACTATTACTATTTGTAAAGACATCTTAATTTTTAAACTGACATTTCAGAGTGAACTCGAAAAAAAGTACAAACGAAGCTATGCGTAGCAATTTAACGATGGATTATAAATTAGGGTATTTAGATTTTATCTTCTAAGTAATCAAGAATGTCATTTATTGTTGGATAATCCCATAAAATAGTGGATGGTAGTTCTATATTAAATTTTTCTTCGATATCTCCAGAAATCATTATTGCACTCATAGAATCCAGGCCATATGTAGATAATTCTTTGTGTGGAGAAATGTCATTTTTAGTAAGATCCAAATGCTCTGCTATCTTATCTAATAACCAGTCTTCTAATTCAATTAATAACGTTTTATTCTTTATAAATGGTTCCATATTTTTATTTTTTTTTAATTTAAAAGTTGAAAAGGTACAATTGAGAATAACTTATTTTCTCGATGTAGTTTTAGTAAATACTCTGTAGCATTTTCTAAATACTTTTTGTCTAAGTGATTTTTATAGATATTAAATGAGGATAAGGTTCTCTGAATTGATAGTACTAACCACTCTCCCCTTTCAAAATAACTTCCAATATTTTCTCTGTTATAAATCCACATAAAAATACAACTAGCCGCTGTATGTAACTTGCAATAATTTTCTGCAAGATCGAAATATTCTGTTTCTAGATTATGTCCTGATTCTGCTGCAGGTAGTTTTGTTATTTTATTTTCTAAATCTACTAGGATATTAAAAAGGTCAATAGATAAATTAATAATTTCTCTTAATGTTGTTGGAGATAAATTTTGCTTTCCCTTTAATTTTTCTAGTTTAGGAAATATTAATTCTATTCCTTGTAAAACTTCATTATTCCCTTTACTAAAAAGATCTAGTTTATGATATTCAAACTCTGATACTTCTTTGTCTAAAGAAAATATTGTTTCTAACTTATTTTCTAATCGTACATTGGTATGTTGGCTTCTTTTTTTTGCAAGAAATTTTAGTTGTAGTGCTAATGCATGTTTATTAATAATTGTACTACCATCAACAAGACTAATAATCGAATTATATCTCATCATTTTTTGAAATATTCCAAAATCATGTTCATCTCTAAGGTAGAATCTAGAACCTAAAATAACTGAGAGGTTTTGAATATTTTCTTCAACTTTCTTGGGGATATAGTTTTTCACAATAGCAGACCATACACTAAATTGTGAAGTTACCTCATGTAATCCTCTTGATGATGCTATAGCCAGACAATCACAACTGATAGTATCTATAAATATTTTTGCTAACGCATGTCTCGAATGTTTTACATCAAAGACTGTATTCCCATAGAGTTGTCTTTTTAAAACAAAGTTTAATGTGGTTCTGATTGTAGTATCCATAGCTCCCAGGGATAAACCTGCACAAAGAGTTCTTGTAATTTGAAAACCTTTTAATGTAATTTCTAGACCAGCACCTTCTTTACCAACAAGGTCTTGTGATGATAATATTGCTTTATCAAATGATATTCCACTGATATCACATCCTCTTATCCCTAGCGTTTTTATTTTAGGTGAATAAGAATATACATTTTCTGGAAGTTTATCTTTGTCTATTAAAAAAATTGACGAACTACGAGAATCTTTTTTATCATTAGTTCTGGCAAGAACACATATAACATTAGATAAGGTAGCTTTGTTGATAGGCCATTTTTCTCCGGTAAGAGAATATTTGTCTTCATCCTTTATAGCCAATAAACCATTTGCATTAAGATCACTCCCGTGATTTTTTTCTGTCACAGCTAAACAAGAAGATTTACTTTTTTCTATTAATTTAGCAAGTTTCTTTTTTTGTTTTTCTGATCCAGCCAACCAAACAGGTAAAGCTCCTAAAAGAGTATGCTCATCAGTTATAGAAATAGATAAATCTCTTCTTGAAACTACCCGAGATAAAAATAATAATTCTTCAAAGGATTTTAACTTTCCTCCTAAATACTCAGGAATATAATATTTATGATACCCCCATTTGTGTAACTCTTTTATTTCCTGATGAGGAAAAAACTCTTTCTCATCCAAAATTGCTGACTTTTTAAATGAAATAGAAGATTTTTCATCAAATGGATTTTTCAAAAACTGCTCCAATTCTTCAACTTTACAAAGTTTATTAATAATGAAAGGAGTTTTTGTTTTTATGTTGTCTATGGACATTCTATCAAATTTTTACCATTATTTACTAATTTTCTACAAAATTTATTAGCTAAAGAAGACAACAGGTTTTACAGACGTGAATTTTCTATCCAGGTACATTTTTTTTGACGCCAATCTTTGTAATTTTCCACTGCTTGTTTTTGGAAAAGTTGAAGGTTCTAAAAAAACAATCTCCTTAATTCTTAATTGATATTCTCTAAATATTGAATTTTGTACTAATTCTTGAACCTCTTCTATATTAATTTTTTTTCTAAATTCTCGTTTCACTTCCTGCATGATTATTAATTCTTCTTCTCCATTGTTTTCTACAGAAAATGCTGATCCACAACCTTCTCTTAAAGATTCATGAGTAGATTGAACCGTATGTTCTATATCCTGAGGATAATAATTTTTACCTCTGATAATGATTAAGTCCTTCAGTCTTCCAGAGATGTATAGATTATCTTCTATTATAAAGCCTAGATCTCCGGTTCTGAAAAATGGTCCCTTATTATCCTTGGTATAAGCATGAAACACCTTTTTGGTTAACTGTTCTTTTCTCCAATACCCTTTTGATATACTTGG
Organism: Aquimarina sp. RZ0; assembly: GCF_008370685.1. Lineage (GTDB taxonomy): Bacteria > Bacteroidota > Bacteroidia > Flavobacteriales > Flavobacteriaceae > Aquimarina. The sequence goes on along the minus strand of NZ_VTZU01000087.1, from coordinate 1,759 downwards.
ACCATGTATCCATATTTCTCCTACACGATTAAAATCACAAATTTTTAGAGTTTCCGGATCAACAATATAAATTTCGTGATCTTCCTCTTTTGTTCCACATGATATAAATGGAATACTATTCTTATCTTCGTTTACAATGCTTTTTACAATTTTATTTTTAAATGCTTCTTGATCAATCGTTATGTTTTTGAATTCGTGTCCTCTTTTCCCAGAAGAAACTAATAACGTAGCTTCAGCTAAACCGTATACAGGAAAAAATGATGTTTTACTGAAATTAGATTTCTTGAATTTTTCATAAAAATTATCCAAAGTAGATTTTCTTATAGGTTCTGCTCCACTAAATGCAACTTTCCAATTACTAAGATCTAATGATTTTAGTTTTTCTTCTGGTATTCTTCTAGTACATAATTTATAAGCAAAGTCCGGAGCTCCACTAATTATATTTTTCTCCTTTCTTTTAGATATTTCATCTAGCCAGATATAAGGGTTTTTTAAAAATGTAATCGGAGCCATAGTAGTTAATTCTACCCCACTAAATAATGGTTGAAGAATACCTCCTATTAGCCCCATATCGTGGTAAGGAGGTAACCAACTTATAACATGAGAATCTGAATATGTTCCAAAAGATTTTCTAGCTGCGATTAAATTATTTAATAAATTGATATTATTAAGAATTACTCCTTTTGGATTTCCTGTAGATCCCGAAGTGTACTGTAAAAAGACAATATCTGTAGGCTTAATCGGTATTAAATCATACGCTATAATTATTGAGCTATCAATAAGATCTGTTGCAATCCATTCTATCTTTTTTAACCTATTCATACTCGCTCCGTTTTTATTAAGGAGCTTTTCTTCCGAAAATGATTTTACATTGTTTACTATTTTGGAATTACTTAGTGCATATTTAGATTCAGAATCTTTAATGATCATCATTAGCCTTTCTGTATTTCTTCTATCTGGAGGATATGCAGGTACAGGAACAATTCCTGCATACAAACATCCAAAAAAAGCACATATATATTCTATTCCTGGAGGGTATAATAACAATACGCGATCTCCAAATACTAAGTCCGGTTGTTCCTTTAATTGTTGAGCAATTGATTTTGCCCTATTGGATAGTTCCCAATAAGTAATTTCCTGTTTTTTATCTTTAGATTGTAAAAAGGTAATTGCTTTCTTATCGCCCTCTATTTTACCTCTGTAATCTAATATTTCAACAATTGATTTAAAATTTCCTGAGATCATTATAACTATTTTTAAGAGTAAAACTGGATCTTAAATTCATTTATAAAGAAAAAGCAAGTAGTCGTTGATACTCTAAGTGTTTATACCTATATCTGAATAGTTTTTTATAACAAAATCTTATAAAAAAAGCTAAGATTGTAGTTCTACCTATGGTTTGGTTTTCTAAAGACTTCTAATTAATAGATGAGTTGGGAGTGTATTTATATGGATGTAGAAAATGTTTCTAAGTTGAGTACAAAGCTTTGTTGGTATCAGTTGAGTGGTTAAAACCCTGTAATACGATTTACGAATAAAAATTTCGCATCTAATGACATTCTTTTTCTACTATATTTTCTTCATAAAATGAAACAATAGCTATGGCTATTCTTTAATTTGATTCATCAATCTTGGCTATTTCGGAGTGACCGTGCCACCTATTTCGGTCAAATGGTGCCACTTTGAGAGATACTGCAATTATAGTTAAATTTTATTATTATTGGTTTTTTAATTTTCCTTTTCTTAACGATTCACCCAC
>NZ_VTZU01000086.1 GCF_008370685.1 Aquimarina sp. RZ0 | reverse complement strand
AGCGACCAAGCCCCAGGAGGGCTCTGGGAGCTAGCTCCCAGAGCCCTCCTGGGGCTTAACCCTGAGACAGGGTTATAATTACACTTCCCCCCTTAAGATAATTTCCTTCTACAAAAAGAATATAAGGGTCTTGGGTCTTTTTATCTGTCCATAGATAGCAAAACATTTTTTTCTTAAAACAAAAACATGGCATCCCCCATTTCTTTGTTTCAGAAATTTCAGGATCTTGTTTTAGAATGATACTTCTTAATGCAAGTAAGCAACTCTTATTTGGTTCTTCCATATTTAGATAATAACAATCTATTTTTTTCATAATATTCTCACTTACAATTCTTCTGAGTTATCACTACAATAAACTATTTATACGATTTATAACTAAAAATTTCGCATATTCATCGTTTCTTTCTCCTTTCTACTTCGTTTAAAAAATAAACCGTAGCTATAGCTATGCTTGATTTTTTTGCCTTGCATAAAGAAAAAATAATTCAATGAATTTATACGAATTTTTTAATCACAAATCGTATTATTAAGTATAACAAAGATAAATTGATTAAATGTCATAGGTGTGTCAAGGGTCTTTTTATTCGTAATAATAAGTTTAAAAACAGGAACAAAATGATGCAATTTAAAATATGAAAAAAGATTAGAATTCAACTATGATGCATCTCAATTCTAATTGGAAACTACTCAAAATGAAAAGCATCAATTTCTTGTTTGAGCAAAAAATAGCTTCAGTTTCCTTTTATGTTCAAGTATCAATGGAAAAGAGCAAGTTCTGATAGATAATTTTAAATCAGAAATGGAACTCATCTTGCTATTGTACTACATAACAATCAATACTTAACATATAATTAGCACCTCTCATTTTATATTTTACAAGATAAGCTGCTATTTTTATGACATGCAAATCCACGAAACTGCTTTTATCGTTTCTACCTACAGGTCTTATCACCAAGAACTGAGTAAGGATATCTATGCCCGACTGTGGAACAATCCTAACACAGACCTTTTAATTCCTTCTATTTTAGAATCTATTTCTAAAGATGAAGCCATTCTGCATAGCCTGAGAAATCGATTCTTTTATGAACAGATGTATGCTTTTTTTTCTAAAAATAATGGTGGCACACTCATCAATTTTGGTGCAGGGTTTAGCATGTATCCATTTCTACTAAACAATACAGTCGATACCATAGAAATAGATAAAAAAGATATTATCGCCTACAAAAAAGAAAAAACGATGCATTGGATTCGGGAAGGAAAATTACCTCAGCGAGATATTCAATATACTGCAATAGATTTTAATAACAGTTCTGAACAAGATATACATACTACTATACAGCCTATGATCCATAAAACACCTACTTTTATTTTGCTGGAAGGGGTACTGTTTTTTCTGGGGCCTGATACAACCCATAAACTATGGAACATTTTTAAAGAGATACAAAGCAAGGGAGATCTTGTAGGTAGTGTCTCTTATATTCCCGAAATAGAAAATACGGATGTATATAAACGATTGCTGCACTATTTTGATACGCATAATGATACTGATGATCCTTTTTATCATCAGACCTTACCACATTCATTTTATGAAAACCTTGATAGATACCAGTTAAAAAAGCATATAGACGAATTTGATTTGTCAAAAATCTATGCTCCTGATGCTGAAATCAGAGATCGCACACAAATCCTTAATGAACATATGTATATCCTACAGAAATCTTAGCTTAATTTGATCAAAAAAAACACTCAACAGTTTATGTTAAGTGCTTTCTTGAGTATTAGTAGTATTGTTTTAGCGTATCTCGTTATTTCAAGATAATCTTTTTGCTAATCACCTGATGTTTCTCGTTCTCTATTTTTAGTAAATAGGTTCCTCTGGATAGAGAATCATCAAACTTGATAATCCCTGATTTTTTTTCTATATGAAAATCAAGATCCGAAACTTTTTTTCCTTTAAGGTCAAATAGTCTGAAAGTAGCATTACTAAGATCTTCTCCAGTATTCTTGATTACTACTGTATTATTAATTATCGGATTAGGAAAAAAGATAGTCTCTGAATCAGAAAAATCATTGACCGATAAATTAGGAGTTGGTAAGTCAAAGGGGTGTTGGAATCCTTGCACTGGTGACGGCATAGAATATAAATTCTTTCCTGCGGTTACAAAAAGGATATCTTTGTTAACACCTCCAAAAGTACAGTTCGTCGTTTTCTCAGGAAAAGCAATGACTTGTGTACGGTTACCGTTTTTATCAAAAACTTGTACTCCTGCTTCACTGGTTACATATAAGTTACCATCTACATCTGTTGCCATACCATCAGCTCCTGTATTGCTTACTCCACCAGCAGCTACCTGTAATGTACCAAAATCTCTCTGATTGGTCAAAGTCCCATCTCCTGACACATCATATGCCCTTACTTTATCACTAAAGGTATTACTGATATATAATACTTCTCCATCATTAGACAATAAAACTCCGTTTGGTTTTTCCATGTCATCTACAAGTTCGATAACTGTTCCTGCCGGATTTAGATAATATACTCTGTTCTTTGGCTGATATTCTGGTGTTCCAAAATTAGGATCTGTAAAATAGATCCCTCCTTTGGCATCAATGCATAAATCATTAGGGCTATTAAAACGGATCCCTTGATATTCTGAAGTAATCGTATTGATCACGTCTCCGTTTGTATTACGTTCTGTAATTCTGCTGGTGGTACCTTCACAAACTACCAGATTCATATCTCTATTAAACATCAAACCATTACCACGATTAGAACTTGTAGTTATTGGCGCAAATGTTTTTTGTGTTATTGAGTATTTTACGATAGTATTATTAGGGATATCGGTAAAATAAATAAACTCGCTTCCGTCCCATACAGGTCCTTCCAGAAACTCATAGTTTTGTCCCGTACTTTCATTCGTTATTTGAGCTTCTACAGTGGTTATTACAGAAGAAAAGGCAATAAAAAGATAAAAGAGTCTTAGTTTTCTCATAATTTGTGGGTATTCTATTTAGTTAATTAATACGATAGTAGCTTATAGAACGATGTTCTCCTGCTTCTAGTATTAACAATAAATATAAAAAGTAAAATATTCAGCTGTAAAAACTAAAACCCAGCCATCATAGCTCCACAAATCCCTAACCCAACGACAAGGTATACGCCTGCCAGGATAAAGAAGACTTTTCCCGCTTTACGATTTTTAATTTTAAAAAGTATCAACCCTATGACTGCCAGCAATAAAGGAGGCGCCAATAATATTGCCAAGATTAGAAACACTATCCCGTTCAGGTTTCCGGGTTCAAAAAATAATAACTGTTTCATCTGTTCATTTTTATTGTTTTTTTATTGTCAGATATAATACTATCCCACCTTTTCAATTTACTGGTATTAAATGCCTTTTTTCAGTTCTTCCAAATACTCTTTTTTATCATCCCTGTAGAACAAATTCATGGTCTCAAAAGGAATAATCTTATAGTCTTTGTTTACAATATGTACGCACGATTTTTTGATTGATCGTACATCAAAATTATATGCATCGATAAACTGCATAATAATAATCCTGAATAGATTGTCATATCCTAGATCAGGTGCATCAATCTCTGGTAAACAACACATAATGGATTTTAGATTTTCTGAAGCTGTATCTACCGAATTTCCCGTACTGAAAAGCTCAATCATTTTACTGTGTAACTCAGTATCCTGCTCATAAACAATCGTGTTTTTACCAGCATTCAATAAATCTGCTGGATTAATATATCGTGTTAACGGGATGATTCCTTCTTCATTTTTCACCGCATATCCCATTACCAATGCATCTGGATTACAAGGTACAGGAATCAAGTCATCAGATTCAAAAACAGGGAATTGCTCTAATATCTTTCTCCGTACCTCTGTTAAGGTTATTCGATTGATTTGGGCATCAAAATCCTCTAATCGACCGGCAATCTGAGTGGGTTGTAATGTCACTCCTCTCACACATTTTTGTTGCGCAGCATATGTGATGATATCTCCTATCTCCTGATCATTCAATCCTTTTTCTAAGGTAACAACCAGCGTAGTAGAAAGATTAAACTGGTTTAGGTGTAATATCGCTTGCTTCCTGATCATAGTAAGATCTTCACCTCTTAATTTTTCTAAAACTTCGGCTTTAAGAGAATCAAATTGCAGATAGATCTCAAAATCTGGCATATATCCTGCTAATTGCTCCGTAAATTTAATATCCCTAGCGATTCTTATCCCATTAGTGTTCACCATCAGATGTCTTATTGGTAATTGTTTTGCATAGTCAAGGATCTCAAAAAATTGTGGGTGTATCGTAGGTTCTCCCCCACTGATTTGCACTACATCAGGTTCTTTCTCATTTTCTACAATCGTATCTAGCATTTTTTTGATTTCTTCCAGGGTACGATGCCTGCCGTAATGTGGAGAAGATCCAGCATAACAAGTAGGACAGGTTAGATTACACCGATCTGTTACCTCGACAATGGATAAGCAGGAATGCTGCTCATGATCAGGACACAATCCACAATCATATGGACATCCATAATCTGTAGAGGTATTGAACTTATGAGGAAACTCTGAAGGTTTATTGTAATTTCTTATGTTTTTGTAATATTCAATATCATCAGCAATTAATACCTTAGACCTCCCATGTTCAGGACACCGTTTGAGCATAAAGACCTTATCTTTTTCAAAAACAATCTTGGCATCAATTCTCTTAAGACAGGTGGGACATAAACTTAGAGTAAAATCGTAATACGTATAATTTCTAGTGGGCATACAATAGCTTTCTAATTGTTTTCTGATAATAAATTAAGCATAAGATACACAAATACTGAATACTACTCAGCCCTAGTATTAAAAAAGTAGTCGGTTTTATATACTCAATCAAAAAGCGAAACAGGAAATAAGCAATCATAAAATATTTAAACAACAGCCCATTTTCTCCTGTTATTTTATGCTGAAACCGTTTCAGTACCACCCACAGTATTATTAAAAATATCACCTCGAATAGCGCAATTGGATATCTTTTTACCCCATCTCCAAGATCTAATCCTAAAAATGAAGTAGTTTCTACACCATAGGTAAACTCTTTTATTCCTGCCAGAAAACACCCTACTCTCCCTATGATAATTCCCAAAATGATTGGAAATGTAAACAAATCCCCGGAAGATCGTTTTTCTCCAATGATTCTTTTGGCTAGTTCTACGCCTAATAGCCCTCCAAAAAGCCCTCCCATAATAGTTTTAGCGTTCAATAATTGAAGAATATATCTCAGATCAAAAGAAGTAAATACGGGGTTCTCTAAAAAACCCACGACTCTGGATCCCAAGAACGCTCCAAAAACAGCACCTATAATAATGGATAATCTATTTGAAGAAGATATTAGATCACTGGAATTTCTTTTTAGATACACATAATATCTAAAACCTATAAAAAAAGCAGCATATTCCAGAATTAAATGGATATTCACTTTTACACCAAAAAATATAGGTTCAAAAGGAATATTCATATGCGCTTATCTCTATTTATACATCGAAATATACGTTTTATTTATGGAACTAATTCCGGGGAATACCAGTACGTTGAAAAGTTTGACTTTTACAAAATACTATCATTTCTGATTTATAAAGTAACAATTCAAATTTACTCGCAATCTATACACTTCAACATAAAAAGAAACCATGGCTGGAGTTAAGACTAAAAAATTGTCAAAAATCAGAGTATTAAATATTAATTTTGTAACAAAATCAGTACTTATGATAAGTTTACTCCATTACCTTGGCCATTACGTGATATCGTGGATCATCAATATCGTGTTCAATCACATTGGCTAATCTGGGAGAAGCTTTGATCATTAATGCCTGACATTCTTCGCTAAGATGCTTGACTCTCACATTTTTGCCAGCCTCTTCATATTTACCTACCAAATTAAAAATAGCTTCTAGCGCAGAATGGTCACTTACTCTGGACTCGATAAAATCAATTTCGATATTCTCTGGATCATTTGCTACATCAAACTTACTATTAAATGCTTGTATACTGCCAAAAAATAAAGGTCCCCAAATTTCATACACCTTAGTTCCATCTTCTTTAAAATGTTTTCTGGCACGAATTTTTTTGGCATTTTCCCATGCAAAGGCTAAAGCTGACATTATTACTCCTGCAATTACTGCAACTGCCAAATCAAAAAAGACCGTTAATAATGATACAGCAATAAGTACAATGGCATCTGTCAACGGAATTTTAGTAAGAATCCTAAAACTAGACCAGGCAAAAGTACCAATCACCACCATAAACATAACCCCTACCAGCGCCGCAATAGGAACTTGTTCTATCAATCCAGAGGCAAAAAGTATAAACATTAGTAAAGTAACTGCTGCTACAATTCCGGATAAGCGATTACGCCCTCCTCCCTTTATATTAATAATAGATTGACCAATCATTGCACAACCGCCCATTCCACCAAAAAGCCCTGTTATGATATTGGCTCCTCCTTGTGCTAAACATTCTCTGTTAGAATTACCACGAGTTTCTGTCAATTCATCAATAAGATTAAGTGTCATCAAAGATTCTATTAATCCAATAGCTGCCAGAATTAACGCATAAGGTCCTATAAATTTGAATGTTTCCCAGTTTAGTGGTATTTTATTAAAAATATCAAACTGAAATTGAGGCAGTCCGCCTTTAAGCCCCTCTCCTCCTCCATCTTTAATAAAACTACCTACAGTAGCCACGTCTAATTTTCCTAAAATTACAATCGCAGAAACTACTAGGATTGCTATTAATGCTTCTGGAAATTTGGACGTTGCCTTGATTTTAGGTAATCCCCACATAATAGCCATCGTAAGTAATACTAAACCAACCATTAACAATAAATCTGATCCATTCATCCAAGATTTTTCTCCATGCACATACTCCTTGAACATCCCCAACTGAGAGAGAAAAATTACAATTGCCAGACCATTAACAAATCCCATCATCACCGGATGCGGTATTAATCTAACAAATTTTCCCAGTTTAAAAACACCAGCTAGCATCTGTATAATTCCCATAAGGATCACGGTAGCAAAAAGGTAATACAACCCTAATTCTTCTCCTACTACTCCCATCGCATTTCCTTCTGCAACCAGACTCACCATAACTACCGCCAGTGCTCCCGTTGCTCCGGAAATCATCCCTGGACGTCCTCCAAAAATAGAGGTAATCAATCCAATCATAAATGCAGCATATAATCCTACTAATGGATCTACACCAGCTACAAAAGCGAAAGCAACAGCTTCTGGCACTAAAGCTAATGCCACTGTTAATCCAGATAGGATATCATTTTTGGCATTTGCCACTCTTTTTCTTACAAACTCAGTCATAATCAGTCTATTTTGAGGGTGCAAAAATACAGTTATTTTATGGGTAAGCAAGAAATTACTTTTAATAAAAATAGCCTTATTTTATCTTAATATCATTCCTGTGTAAAGCACCAATTCACAACCTAAACACCTGACAATCTTACCTTAACATTATTAAATTCCAAATACTCATGAAAAATCTACAAATTCTAGCCTTTTGCTTACGTTGAATATATTCCAGAAGAAACCTGTAGCTATAATCCATACCTTTAAAAGTCAAACTAAAAAAACATATTTTTCGTAACACAAACTTTTTTAACTAACATAATTAACCAAGACTTACCTCATGAAAACACAAATTTATTTTAAGATCGTACTGATCATGCTTGTAATTTTTTCAAGCACCTCTATATCAGCACAATCAGAACTTTTTATAGCCACCAATGGTAATGATAATAACCCGGGCACCAGAGATAGACCACTGGCTACACTAACAGGGGCAAGAGATAAAGCAAGATCCACAGGAGCAAAAACCATTTGGGTACGTGGTGGTAATTATAGTTTTGACAGTAGTTGCGACTTAGATGCCAAAGACTCTGGATTAAAAATAAGCGGATATAAGGATGAAAAAGCCATCTTTGATGGAGCAGAATATTTAAAACCAACAGATTTTAAAAAAGTAAATGATGGCAATACACTAAATCGATTGCATGAAAGAGCAAAAGGAAAAGTTTTTGAAATAAAAATTAACAAAAATGATATCAGAGATTTGCTAAATCAGTCTACTACGCAACTTTCTATGGATAATATTATGATCCACGCATCCAGATTTCCTAATATCGGCTATGCACATATCAATCCTGGCTCAATTCAGAATTCTTCTGAAACCGTAAATACAGATGGAAGTGATTCTCAACCTAAAGGAGCTAAATTTAAACTCTATGAAAATATAAATTCCAGTAAGTGGATTGCAGAGATCAGAAGAAATAAAAAAGCTGAAGTTACAGGGTATTATTCTGCCGATTGGTTGAGTGAATCTTCTCGTATTTTTTCTATCAATGGTGGTCAGGTTCATCTAATGGATGGTTCCAGATATGGGTTAAAAGACCGAGGACGCCCTAACAGACTGTATGTAAAACATTTATTATGTGAGGTAGATCAACCTGGGGAATGGTACTATGATAGCATAGATAAAAAACTATATCTATGGCCTTTATCCCCAATCAATGACACATCTAATATTGGTATCTGGGCAGGCTCTGAGCTTATTAACATTACAAATGCCAGAGATATCAAAATACAAAAAATCACCATACAGCATGTAAGCAGAGGAAAAAGAGGAGGAGATGCTACGATCGATATCAGAAGCAGTGAATCTTGCGAAATAGCTGGAGTTACTTTTAGATATATTGCAAACATAGCAGTTGCCAACATCATTGATGGTAAAGAATGTGGTATTAAAAGCTGTGATATATTTGATTGCGAAGGAGGATTTAGATGCTACGGAGGAACTGTAACCCAAAACGAAATTATACATGGTAAGAATTACGTTGAAAACTGCCATTATACTCATATTTACTCTAAAGATTTTTATGGAAAAATAGCTGCTGTTAAAGGTGCTGGGAATTCTTTTAGAAATAATTTAATCCATAATACCAATGGACAACCTTTTAGCTATTCTGGAGTAGATCATAAAATAGAACTTAATGAAGCTTTTAATACTGGTATAGAAGAAGGTGATGGAGGCGTGTTTTATACGGGAAATAGTATCTGGTCTTTTGGAACTGTATTAAAACATAATTTTATCCATCATAATATGTCTGTACCTGGGTTATTAGGTAAAGGTGGCTTTCATTGTGATGACTTTGATGCGGGTGAAAAAATTAAAGAAAATGTATTTTATAAAGGAGGCTGGGCTGCTGTAAAATTTAATAAAAGTGGTGGTCAAACAGTTCAAAATAATATCTTTATTAAAGGCTTTCTAGGTGTTAGAAATAATACCTACAGGCAATCTTTTTATGACATCTCTATCGATCTTATTGAAAATGATCCTAATAACACCGGTAAGCCTAATTATATAGGACGCATGCTGCAAGCAATTGGAAAACCTGGATGGCAAAATGGTCTGAACGAGAACAATTGGTACTCGAAAGTTTCTGATTATTGGAAAAACAGGTATCCGACGATGGATATTCTTTTCAAGAAATATCAAAATAACAAGAATATGCACGCCTATGAGAGTAGGTATTATGATAATTTATTTAATGGAAATACCAAAAATAAATTCGGTGTTTTTACTCCAGGTACTGCAGAAAGAAATAATAAGGATATTAATTTAGATATTTTTCAAAGCCCTGCCAATCTCAATTTTAAATTCAAAAACAGACCTGCTGATTTTCCTGACATTCCTTTCCAAAAAATAGGATTATATAAAGATAGTTTCCGTTGCGCTGTTCCCAGTAAAGATCAATATAGAAAAACAATAAAACAACATTTTGAAAACAGACCTGTACATGATGACAAGGCTAGATATAATAGAAATACTGTAAACAGTTTGATTTATTATAACTCTGGTAAAATGGTTTTAGACCTTTTACCGTGTTATAATCAGGGAAACCCAACAAACCCGCCTGTAACGGCTTCAGAATACCGATATGATTTAGGTACTTCCAGCTCTCCTGTATTTAATGAATACACCAGAATGACTAATACTAATAAACCTGGGGTGTATTCCTGGACAAAACTTAATGATCTAAAAATTGCAGATCGGGGAAATATAAATGGTGCTAATAATATTAATCGTGACTTCTTATTTGGCGAAGGTATTAATAACACATTGATTCACAATGTTAAAAATGGTTTCTGGAGAGTTGTGGTGACTTGGGGAGATGCAAAAGACCCTAGAGATAATATGAGAGTGATGGCAGAAGGAAAAACTATGCAAAGAGATATCAGTACAAACGCAGGGCAATTTAAAAACAGTGATTTTACTATTGAAGTAACAGACAGAAAATTAAATCTTGATTTCATTGATGATGGAGGACGTAATAACAGATGGTCTGTAACCAGAATATGGTTGCGTAAAGTGAATGCACCTTCTCCCCCTCCTGGTGGTAATTCTGGCCTCATTATAGAAGCAGAAGATTTCACAAATACAGGAGGAACATTTGATGATGCTTTTGCAGGAGGTTCTGGACTTGGAGTAAATAGAACTGCTACTACAATTAATTATGTAAATAACGGGGATTGGGCAGAATATCGTGTTGACGTTCCAGAAACAGGTAGTTATAGCATCGAATATTTGATTACTACACCATCGGACGGTTCACAAATCCAATTATCAGTTGATGGCACTGTAGTTTCTACAACTAATGTTCCTAATACTGGCAGTTGGGATAGTTTTACTTCATTAACTTCAAATGACAGAATAACGCTATCTGCAGGATTACATACCATAAGGATAGTTGGATCAAGTGATACAACCTGGCAATGGAACTTAGATAAAATTATATTATCAACAGGATCTTCTCGAGATTCGGGAATTAATGATTCTAAAACATCAATAGTAACCATATTCCCTAACCCAGTAAATAATTTACTCAATATAAAATATGATGGTGAAATATCTAAGCAAACCAGCATTAATGTCTATGATAAATTAGGTCGCACTATTCTTTCTAATACATTTAAGAACCAAGAGCTATCAATTCAGGTAGAAAGCTTATCTCCTGGAATGTACTTTATTAAAATCCGAAATAATAATGAGCTGATAAGTCAACAAAGCTTTATTAAACAATAACATCACAAATTCATTATCTTTTATATCGTAAATAGCAGACTGATTAAATCCAGTCTGCTATTTTTTTTTGTTAAAAGGCATAAAGACTTTTACTATACAAAAGGTCTTCTTTACTTTAGTGCAAAAAAACCGTTACTATCAAAAAATGCACACAAAACAACTCAAAAAACATCTAAAAAAGATTTCAATTTTAGTACTGGCTATACTAATATACTCTTGTAAGAATAACAATCCAGAACAGTTGAAAGTGCCTGATTTTACTACTCATTTCGAAAAAAGCAATGGTACAGAAACCCCTACATACCCAGAAGTAATTGCCTATTATCAAAAATTAGCAACTCATTATCCAGAAATTGACATAAGAGAAATCGGAATGACTGATAGTGGTAACCCTTTGCATATTATTTCATTAAACCCTGATAAAAATTTCAACTTTGAAACGATACGGAAAACAAAACGTATTCTTTTAATTAATAATGGGATTCATCCGGGAGAAAGTGACGGGATCGACGCTACTATGTTGCTATTCAGAGATATTGTACAAGGTAAAATAGAACACCCAAAAAACACTGTATTAACGACTATCCCGGTCTATAACATCGGAGGAGCCCTAAATCGTAATTCTGGCACCAGAACAAATCAAAATGGTCCTAAATCTTATGGTTTTAGAGGAAATTCTCAAAACTATGATCTAAACCGGGATTTTATCAAAAATGACTCTAGAAACTCCAGAGCTTTTGCTAAAATTTTCCACTTGGTACAACCGGATGTTTTCATTGATAACCATGTAAGTAATGGTGCTGATTATCAATATGTTTTAACACATCTATTTACACAACATAATAAACTAAATGGCAAATTAGGCAACTATTTACATAAAGAAATGCACCCGCAGCTAGAAACCTCACTTTCCTCTAAAAACTGGGATATCACTCCCTACGTTAATGTTTGGGGAACGACTCCTGATAATGGCTGGATACAATTTATGGATTCTCCCAGATACTCCACAGGATATACAACGCTCTGGAACACCCTGGGTATGATGGTCGAAACTCATATGCTAAAACCCTATAAACTAAGAGTTGAAGGCACGTATGAACTCATGAAATCAATGATAGAAATTACTGAAAAAGATGGAGAAAAAATAAGATCACTACGCAATCAAGCATTTACAGATCTTCCAAAGCAAAAAATATATCCCGTACACTGGAAAGTTGATACCACACAAGTTAGCAAATTTAAGTTCAATGGATATCAGGGTGAATACATCTTAAGTGAAATAACGGGTGCAAAAAGACTAAAGTACGACCAAAGTAAACCCTATAGCAAAGAAATCAATTATCAAAACTATTTTACTCCTGCTCTGGAAATCAAAGTCCCCAAAGCATATGTAATACCAAAAGGATGGTGGAATATTGTCGAAAGGTTAACGCTAAATCAAATTCAATATAAAATCTTAAAAAAAGATTCTTCTGCTACTGTTCAGGTATATCATATCAATGATTTCAAAAGTAGAGACATGCCTTATGAAGGTCATTATCTGCATGAGAATACTGCTGTAAAAAAGAGCATAGAAACCATCACCATTCATCAGGGGGACCTTATAGTGCCTACGAATCAAAAAGGATGTAGATATTTATTAGAAACACTGGAACCTGAGGCTCCGGATTCTTTTTTTAACTGGAACTTTTTTGACACTATCTTACAACAAAAAGAAGGGTTTTCCCCATATGCCTGGGAAGATAAAGCTGTGGAATTATTAAGAGCAAATCCCGAATTGAAAACCCAATTTGAAGAAAAAAAGAAGGATACCTCCTTTGCTAAAAACTGGTATGCGCAATTGGATTGGATACATAAACAATCAGATAACTATGAAAAAGCTCATATGAGATACCCTGTTTATAGAATTTTGAAATAGAATAGCAAAACATTTAAATCACGATTACCGAGTAAACAATACTTTATTTTTTTGAAAAACTAGGTCAGGTATTCATGAGAAAATAATTGCCGGATATTAGCATAAGAATCTTTCAAAGCTTTTTTTGCTTTTTTTGCATTCTTCCACCTTACCTTCATGATTCCTTCATCTTTTTGCGGTATCAAGACTCCATCATATGCAGTTTTCATTTCAAACCAATAAGTAACTTTAAGCCTAAACTCTCCATTCCTTTTAAAAATATGATATGTTCTATATAAAAATTTGGTAATTTCTAATCCTGTTACACCTGTTTCTTCTTCAACTTCGCGGATAGCGGTAGTTTCCATGTCTTCTTTTTTTTCTGCTTTTCCCTTGGGGAGATCCCATTTCCCATTGCGATGGATAAAAAGAACATCTTTCTGAGCATTATAAACCTTTCCTCCTCCTGCCAAAACTACAGGTAACTTAGCGTACAGATGCTCCAAAAGTTTTTCTTCACTTTTATGATAGAAATGATATCTGGCTTCTTTTCCGTCACTTTCATTCCTCAAAATATCCCTTATAATTTCAGGAAACTCTACTTCTTTGATATGAATTGTGTGATAATTCTCAATACTCTTTTTTGTAGAGAGAATAATTGGAGTATTATTCACAAAAACTTTATACATTTGCACTATGATTTTTGATAAAAATACAGCAAAAAAAACAGCTGAATTACTTTTGCAAATTAATGCAATTAAATTACAACCACAAGAACCTTTTACATGGGCTTCAGGATGGAAATCCCCAATTTATTGTGATAACCGTATCACACTATCATATCCAGTAATCCGTAACTACCTTAGGGAAAACCTTGCTAAATTCATAGAAGAAGAGTATGGTAAACCTGATGTTATCGCGGGTGTAGCTACTGGAGCTATTGGTATTGGGATGCTCGTTGCAGAGCAATTAAACTTACCTTTTATCTATGTACGACCCGAGGCAAAAAAACACGGAAGGAAAAATCAAATAGAAGGTATTATCCCTAGTGGAAAAAATGTAATCGTAGTAGAAGACTTAATCAGTACGGGAAAAAGTAGCCTAAATGCAGTAAAAGCTCTTCAGGAAGTCGATGCCAATGTCAAAGGAATGGTTGCAATTTTTAATTATGGCTTTGATATTGCTTCAGAAAATTTTAAAGAAGCAGCATTAGCATTGCACACACTAAGTAATTACGAAAACCTTCTGGAACAAGCATTAGATACTAATTATATTACCGGAGCGCAACAAAAAACACTTCAAAGCTGGAGAACAAATCCTGCCGGGTGGAATCAATAAACTCTAACATCTATGAATTTAGAAAGCCCTACAGTAACTGTAGAAAAAACTCAACAAGAAGTATTTGACTTTTTAACTAAAGTTGAAAATTTTGAACAATTAATGCCCGAAAGCAAGCAAAAATTCGAAAAACTGAATGATTCCAGATTTCTTTTTCAATTAAAAGGAATGCCAGAAATTGTTTTGGAACAAAAAGAAAGCACCGCCTATTCTAATGTCGTTCTCGGTGCCGCAAGTGATAAACTTCCTTTCACATTAACAGCAGATATACTTGATACTGGCGATGGAAAAAGTACTACAAAATTGATTTTTGAAGGTACATTTAATGCAATGATGGGAATGATGATTAAAAATCCAATTCAGAATTTTATCAATACCCTTAGCGATAATATAAGTAAGATTTAAGTACCATTTCTGTTTTTAGAAGTACCAAAAAAATAGCTGATTTTCGTTTAGGACAATAAAGAAAATTAATACCTATAGCTCAGCTATGGGTTATTTCTATTGTGACGCTTTTACCAAAAGGTAAATATCAAAAGGTTAATATAATAATTTTATCTCTTTAAGATCAAAGTCCTGAATTACCTCATCCTCTAATAAAACTTGCAGCTTTCCCAATGATGTAACATTTTGAATAATACCTACAAAAGAATTCCCGTCAATATCCTTAAATGTAGAGGGTTTATTTTTTCTAAATAACAATGATTCATACTCTTCCTTTATTTCTTTAAAATTTGCATAGCATAAAGTAGAAAAACGATATTCTAATGCAGAAAGCAGTGAAAATAATATTTCGTCTAAATCAAAATTCTTACCAAGCAACTGTTTTATGGATCCTGCCATCGGGAGGTTATCAAACTCTAACTGATTTACATTCATTCCAACACCAATAATACTACCTCTCAATCTGCCATTATTAACTACGTTTTCTATTAAAATACCACATATCTTAAATCTATCTGACAGAATGTCGTTAGGCCATTTTATAGACAATTTTGGTAAAACTAACCTTTGTAATACATCACAAACAGCTAATGAGACCCCCATAGAAACATAAAACTGATCACTTATACTGATCTCACCAATAGGCATAAACACACTACAAGTAAGGTTTTCTCCGGGATTACTTTGCCAGATTGTTCCCATTTGCCCTTTACCTTTATGTTGTTCTTTTGCAACGACACAAATAGGTGTAGTCAAATATTCCACTCGATTCTTATCTCTGAGAAAAGTATTTGTGGAGCCAATGGCATTAACTTTGATAATATGCATAATTAATGATGTGAAAGTTTTACAAATGTCAGCAAATACAGACATTAAAATCATAAAAAGTAATAACTTTACACAAATTAAAAAATTGCATGACTAAAAAAGAAATTGATACTGATCAATTAATAACACAAATTATTAAAGGTATTGAAGAAGTAAAAGGTAATAATATAAGTATATTAGATCTACGAGAGATCGAAAATACCGTTTGTAATTATTTTGTTATCTGCAACGGAACCTCTAATACTCAAGTGAATGCTATTGTCAATTCCATCCAAAAAACGGTAAGCAAATCTCTTAAAGATAAACCTTGGCATGTAGAAGGTAGTGAAAATGCTGAGTGGGTATTAATTGATTATGTAAATGTGGTTGTTCATGTTTTTCAAAAACATATTAGAGAATTCTATGATATAGAAGGGTTATGGGGCGATGCGAGAACAACAACTATTGAAACAAATTATTAAAAAAAAGTAAATGGCGAAAGACAATAAAAAATCAGAACCAAACAAAAAACCTAAGTTTAGTGCATATTGGATTTATGCAGTTATCATTATTGGTTTTTTTGCATTAAATTTTATAAACGGATCAGGTATAGGAAATGCTCCAAAAACTACTCCTTCTGATTTTAATAGCTTTTTAAGAAACGGAGAAGTACAACGTGTGTTAATAATCAACAGGCGTAAAGCAAAAGTTTTTCTTACTCAGGAAGCTAAAGCTCAGGAAAAACATTTGAGAAAAGGCAACTCTATTTTACCAGCGAGTACTAATGATCCAGACTATGAATTTGAGTTTGGAGATCTTCAAAATTTTGAAAATGAAATTGCAAGAATAAAAACTGAAAATGGATTATCTACAGAAGTTGGGTATGACACAGAAAGTAATATGTGGGGAGATATTTTTATCACGTTATTACCTTTTGCACTAATTATTGGTGTTTGGATTTTTATTATGCGAAGAATGAGTGGCGGAGCTGGAGGCGGAGCCGGTGGTCAGATATTTAATATCGGAAAATCCAAAGCAAAACTTTTTGATCAAAATACAGATGTAAAAGTTTCTTTTGAGAATGTTGCAGGTTTAGAAGGCGCTAAGGAAGAAGTTCAGGAAATAGTTGATTTTCTGAAAAACCCCGAAAAATACACTTCTCTGGGTGGTAAAATACCCAAAGGGGCATTACTTGTTGGTCCTCCGGGGACTGGTAAAACCTTATTGGCAAAAGCTGTTGCAGGCGAAGCTAAAGTCCCTTTTTTCTCCTTATCCGGATCAGACTTTGTTGAAATGTTTGTAGGGGTAGGTGCTTCTCGTGTTAGAGATTTGTTTAAACAAGCAAAAGAGAAATCTCCTGCAATTATTTTTATTGATGAGATAGACGCTATAGGTCGAGCAAGAGGGAAAAGTAATTTCTCAGGATCAAATGATGAAAGAGAGAACACCCTAAACCAACTCCTTACAGAGATGGACGGTTTTGGCACAAACACCAACGTAATTGTTATTGCTGCAACCAATAGAGCTGATGTATTAGATAAAGCGCTGATGCGCGCAGGACGTTTTGACAGACAGATTTATGTAGATCTTCCGGATGTACGAGAACGTAAAGAAATTTTTGAAGTTCATCTCAAGCCCTTAAAAAAGGATGATGGATTAGATACTGATTTCTTATCCAAACAAACTCCAGGATTTTCTGGTGCTGATATCGCTAATGTTTGTAATGAAGCTGCCCTTATTGCCGCGCGTAAAGGTAATAAAGCTGTAGGCAAACAAGATTTTCTAGATGCTGTTGATAGAATTGTAGGCGGTCTGGAAAAGAAAAATAAAATTATCACCCCTGGCGAAAAAAGAGCAATCGCTTTTCATGAAGCAGGTCACGCTACGGTAAGCTGGATGCTGGAGCACGCTGCTCCACTGGTAAAAGTTACCATTGTTCCCAGAGGACAATCACTAGGTGCCGCCTGGTATCTGCCAGAAGAGAGACTCATTGTGAGACCTAATCAAATGCTTGATGAAATGTGTGCCACTCTCGGAGGACGTGCTGCAGAAAAAGTTATATTTGATGAAATCTCTACAGGAGCTTTAAGTGATTTAGAAAAAGTAACCAAACAAGCACGTGCCATGGTTACCGTTTATGGACTAAATGATAAGATTGGTAATCTAACCTATTATGACTCTTCTGGTGAGAATGAATATGGTTTTACGAAACCCTATAGTGAACAAACCAGTGAACTGATAGATAAGGAAATTTCTAATATTATAGAAGAACAATATCAACGCGCTATCAAATTATTAGAGAATCATAAAGATAAACTTACTGAACTTGCAGAAGTACTACTCGAGAAAGAAGTGATTTTTAAAGATAATCTGGAAAAGATTTTTGGAGAACGCCCTTTTGGTAAAAAAGAAGAAATTATTATAGAACCTTCTTAATAAATAACTATTTTTGCATTTATGATTTAAAAAATCTTAATCTAATGAGAATATTAGATTAAGATTTTTTTATCTTTGATAGTATTGTAAAACCGTAATCCCCAATCGAATATAAAAAAATGAGTCTATTTAGAAGATTATTTTCATCAAAATCTAAATCAGACCAAAAGAATGCCGAACGTCTCGAAGAAGATCGTAGTAAATATATGCCAGAGATCAATCTTCCGATTGATGAGAGCTTTATGATTAATTTCAAAAGAAATGGTGGTAAATTTTTATACTGTGATCACGAAGATGAAGTTCTTGATTCTTTTGACAAAATCCTTTTAGAAAATGACTGGTATGAACAAGATGTTTGTTGTTTTGACATGGGCTTAGAACATAAATTTTCCGGATTCAACCTTACATTTGTCAAAAACACTTCTGCATCATTCTTTTTTGCTACCTGTGAGTATTTAATTGCAGACAATGGCTCAATTCTTATTTCGTCCAATCAGCTGAAAGAAAAGAAACTCACGGAATTACCTGACAACTTTATCATACTAGCAGCTACAAGTCAATTAGTTAATAATATTGGCGAAGGTTTAAAAGGTATTAAAGAAAAAAACAAGAACACTATTCCTTCTAATATCACTACAATTAAAAACTTTGAACCGCAGAAAGAAAAAGACTTCCTAAGCTATGGAAGTAGCTCAAAAAATCTATATTTGCTGCTGTTGGAAGATTTATAACATGAAGGAACTGCTTACAAGATCTTTGTCAGGATTTTTATATATCTTGATATTATTAATTTCTATATTCATAAACAAATATACATTCATCGGGGTTTTTGTTATATTCGGTGTGATTTGTATTTATGAATTTCAGAAATTGATTCATCTAAAAAAAACCTGGTTATACTTCGTTTTTTTAGGCTTCCTCCTATTATTTCATACACTTACTATACCCTTATCAATGACTCTTATCATATTAGGGCTTACAATTCTTACACAATTATTTCTGGTAAGAGACCTCCTTACCATAAGAATAATACCTATGTTTGAAAAGCGAAAATATTTTACGAGTATATTTTTTCTTATCACCTCGATCGTATTTCTAACACTGCTTCCTTCTTATGATATGGAATATGATCCTATAATGATAGCGGCGCCTTTGTTCATGATTTGGACAAATGATACTTTTGCATATCTGGTAGGCAAAAATTTTGGAAAACATAAATTATTAGAACGAATATCCCCAAAAAAGACTATTGAAGGATTCTTTGGTGGTTTTCTTTTTACATTAATCGCTGGATATCTAATTGCATATTTTACGAATACATTATCTATTTCAGTATGGTTGATTATAAGTATAATTATGAGTATTTTTGGCACTCTTGGTGATCTTATAGAGTCAAAATTTAAGAGACAGGCCGGAGTTAAAGATAGTGGATCTATAATGCCGGGACACGGCGGTATTTTTGATCGTTTAGATAGTATAATATTTGCCAGTCCGTTTTTATTTGCATTTTTACAAATTCTAAAACATGTTCCATAAAGAAGGTTATAAAATTATATCAGTTGCCTTAGTACTTTTTCTAGGTATTAATGTTGCTTCTTACGTTGCAATTCAAGTTGATGAGTGGATTCTACTTATTTTTATAGTTTCGTTGCTATTCCTAATAGCCATCTTGCAGTTTTTCAGAAATCCTAAAAGAATTACAGATGTAAATGACCATACTGTGGTTTCTCCTGTAGATGGCAAGGTTGTGGTTATTGAAGAAGTTTTTGAGAAAGAATATTTTAATGAAAATAGATTACAAGTTTCTGTTTTCATGTCACCTATCAATGTCCACGTTACAAGACACCCTATTAATGGAGCTGTCCAGTTTAGCAAATATCACCCGGGGAAATATCTTGTTGCCTGGCACCCTAAAGCCTCTGAAGAAAATGAAAGGACTACTGTCGTGGTAAAAAATAACAACGTAGAAGTTCTCTATAGACAAATCGCAGGAGCACTGGCAAAACGCATCGTAAATTATGCGCACGAGGGCGAAAAAGTAGTACAGGGCTCTGATAGTGGATTTATCAAATTTGGTTCCAGAGTAGACGTTTTTCTTCCTATAGGTACAGAAATAAATGTCTTTTTAAATCAAAAAGTTAAAGGAGGGGAAAGTATTTTAGCAAAAGTATAAATGACCGAAGAAGAGCTGCATATCAATTTTAAAAAGGCTTTTGAAAAAGCTAGTAATACAAAAATACAATTACCCCCTGATGTTAAACTGCATTTTTATGCCTATTACAAACAAGCCACACATACAGAAGGTTTTTACACTCCGTCTGGTGATAGCGAACTAAGAAATGCATTTAAGCTTAATGCGTTATTTCAGGTAAAAAACCTTACTCCTGATGAAGCAAAATTGAAATATATCGAATTGGTTGAAAAATATATTATAGATTAATCTCAATTCTCAAACCGAATGATACTATGTCATTTGGAATCTCCTTTTTATCTGATTAAAAATTATCTAGAAATCTGAGTTCGATTAATTCCAGGCACTTCATTTTGAATCAAATTCTAATAGTACTAGTTGTTGTTTTAATTTATAATGAAAAGAAAATAAATAACTCTGATTATCAGTTAAATGAACAATAAAAGTACAATATAAGAACAAAATATGTCATAAATATAAAATTGGTGGACGATAACAGCACAAAAGCATTTAACTTTTGAAAAGATGTAGCATTTCTTTAACTTTGGGATGTGATTATGGCATTGTTCTCCAAAAGGGGAATTAAAAAAAATGTAAGCATCTTCAAATTCAAAATTTAACAGGAATTTTCTTAATCATTATTTTTCAAACTTGCAAGATCCTCGCCATACGAACAAAGGAAATTTAAGACATTCTATTGCTTACTTTTAGTGCTGTACTTTGTGGTTGTCAAGAATGGGATCGTATACTAATGTTTGGTGAACATGAAATAGATTGGCTAAAGAAACATGGTTCCTTTTCTAATGGGCTTCCATCCAAAGACACGCTGCGCAGATTTTTTATGGCACTAGATCCATCAAGTTTTGAAAAATGTTTTAGAAATTGGATAGATTCACTTCGTGATCCAAGTACTTTAGAGGTTATAGCTTTGGATGGAAAAACAATTCGGGGAGCAAAAAATTCTTCAGCTCCACAAAGTATAATACGATTTGCGATTAAAAAATTCGTATAAATTCATTGAATTATTTTTTCTTTATGCAAGGCAAAAAAATCAAGCATAGCTATAGCTACGGTTTATTTTTTAAACGAAGTAGAAAGGAAAAAGAAACGATGAATATGCGAAATTTTTAGTTATAAATCGCATTAGATATGTTATACGATTTACGGATGAGAATTTCGTAAAAATAATGGCAAGGATTTTTCGCTAGATTGATGAATCAAATTAAAGAATAGCCATAGCTATTGTTTAATTTTATGAAGAAAATATAGTAGAAAAAGAATGTCATTAGATGCGAAATTTTTATTCGTAAATCGTATTATTCATTGAAAAAAGTATTGTCTCCATTGATGCGATGGGTTGTCAAAACGCAATTGTAGAACAAATAAAATCTAAAAATGCCAATTATATTATCGCGACTAAAGCAAATCAAGGAACACTTCATTTAGCTATAAAAGATACATTACAATTAGAAAAACCTGCTGAAATTGTTGTGCAAAATGATTGCGGCCATGGAAGAGTAGAAAAGCGAAGCTGTAAAATCTATACAAATTTAAGCCATCTTGAAAATGCTGAAAAGTGGAAAGATTTGAAGTCATTTATAGTTATTGAAAAAGAAGTATATCTATAAATCATCACAAAAAACAAGTAATGAAACTCGTTTCTATATTTCAAATTTAGCACAAGATGCTACAACTATAAATACTGCTATCAGAAAGCATTGGTCAATAGAAAATCAATAACATTGGGTGTTCGATGTGGTATTTAACGAGGATTCTGCTAGAAAGAGAGTTCAAAACTCCGCAGAAAATTTCAACATTGTTTTAAAAACAGCCTTAACGCTTATCAATAAAGAAACTACACTCAAAAAAAGCAAACTACCTCGGGGCAAGTCCACGAGGCATTTATTGGAAAAAACATGTTGATTTCGAGGCAAGCCTCGGAGCATTTAAATCTCGATTATCGAGAAAAAACAATAAGAGATTCAAAGCTTTGATTAATAAAGAATATCGAGAAAAAGTGCTCGGGGTTTAAATGCTTTTGCCCTGGTCAGCACACGTTTTGAACGTCTGAAAAGAATAGCTAAATTAAGGTATGACGCAACAATAAAAGAACTCGAATTTGAAGAGACCAGAGGACATATACCAACTGAACTGTCCTATATGCAAGCATATAGGACAGTTCATTGATTTTACCTAATTAATTATTCGTAAAAACTTGAAAAAAATTATTAAACTCGGTATTTGTAATAATGAATTCACTTCTGCGATTCATTTCATGCTGTTCTTTATTACAAGGAACGCCATTGGTGCATTGATTTATCAATTGGGTTTCGCCAAATCCTTTTTTTGTGATTCTTGTGGGATCAATATTTCCTTTTTTGATTAAATAATTACGAGTTGAGTTAGCTCTTTTTTTACTTAATTTTAAGTTGTATTCATCATTTGCCCTACTATCAGTATGAGATCGTATGTCTATTTCAAGTTTTGGAAATTTTTGTAGCATAACAATAATTTTTTGTAGTTCTATTTCAGCATCTTTTCTTATTTTAAATTTATCTAAATCAAAATAAATATTAGGTATTTCGAGTGTCTTTGACAAGTCGACTCCTTTTTGAATTTTTTTGGTGTAGGATTCACTTTTTGCAAGCGCAATATTTTGCTGGATTATTTTATTTTTGGTCATAGTTGTCTCAAACAAAATTTGATTAGGAATGTAACCAATTTGTTGAGCTCTTACTATAAATTTTTCAGTACAGGCTACATAAAAAATATAACTTCCTTTATCATCGGTTATTGATCGATTGATTTCTTTCATATTTTTATTAAACAATATAACCTCTGAATTAGGAATTATTTTTTGTGTTTGTTGATCTATAACCAGCCCTTCAATGTATTGTCCACATTTTGGATCCAAAGGAGATATTTGTGTAAAATAATAAATATCATCACTGCCTTTACCTTCTGGACGGTTGCTGGAAAAATACCCGTTACTGGAATCATTATCGATAATAAACGAAAAATCATCATAAGGACTATTAATAGGTCTGCCAACATTATAAGGAGGTGAAAATATATCATTTCCGCCTTTGGCAATAAAAACATCCAGTCCTCCTAAACCTACGTGACCATCACTGGAAAAATAAAGATCTCCATTTTTACTTATATAAGGAAAACTTTCTCTTCCTTCGGTGTTAATATGATCACCTAAATTTTTTGGTGTACTAAAAGTGCCATTTTCATGAATGAAAACTTCATAGATGTCCGAATTACCATAAGACCCAGGCATATCACTGGAAAAATAAAGTTTTTTTCCATCGGAAGTAATAGTAGGATGCGCAATTGAATATTCATTACTATTGAATGGTAATTCTTCAATATTACTCCATTTATTATCTATCAAAGTAGCTCTATATAACTTTAGCAGGGTGGTTCCCATACCATCCGTTCCTAGTTTTTTATTTAGGTAGTTGTTTCTTGTAAAATACATTGTTTTTCCATCTTTACTAAATGTTACAGACGATTCATGCACTGGTGTATTGATATCTCCTTTGAGCAGTTTAGGAGCATCTTTTATTTCACCTTTTTCTATCCGGGTTGTGTACAGGTCCAGAAAAGGCATTTTGTCCCATTCATAAATGATTCCTCCGCCTCTCGAAGATGAAAACACCAAGCTTCCATTAGGGTCAAAGCTTGGAGAATGTTCAGAAAAAGGGCTATTAATGTCTATTTTCTTTAATTCAAATTTCCCAGATTGTTTTTCAATAAATTCTAAGTAATATCTTGTAGATCGAAAAAAAGCTGCACGTTTGTCATATTCGCCGTGTAGTACATTAAATTTTTCCATGATCTTGTCAGATTTATCATATTTTTCAATGCTTTTCAGGCATTGAGCATATCTATATAGATATTCAGAATCTAGTTGCTTTTCGTACTTTTTTACGAGTCTTTCATACCAAATTACGGCATTTTCGAAATCCGCATTATAATAATAGGAATCCGCAATTTTTCTTAATAGATCGGCAGAAGAATATCCTCTTTTTGCTACTTCCAAATAGATTTCTCGTGCATCAATAAAAGCATATTGATCAAAGTTTTCATTAGCCTTAGCTATAAGCTTTTCTTGCGCATTTGTACCAGAAGTTGTGATAATTAATATACATAAGATACGAATCAAATGCTGAATAATAAATGGATGTTTCATGATTAAAAGAACCTGGGAGTTAACATTCGGCTAGAGTTTCGATCTATCTTATTGAGGATATCAAATCGTAGTAAGAATTCAAAGCTTCCCTTATTAAATTGAGTTTTGGAGAGTTCAGTAGTTTCATAGTCAAAAGAAAATCCAATCATTAGGTTTTTAAGCAGTTGAAAACCTACAATTCCACTAACCGCTGCACTCCACCTATAGGCAGCTCCCAAAGTAAGTTTTTCATAAAAAAGAAAATTAGTAGAAATGTCTATTTGGAGTGGAGCTCCATATACCATTTTGGTCAATAGCGCTGGTTTAAATTTTATATTGGAATTTAAATCAAAAGTGTGACCCGTTATTAAATAATAATTTACCCTTTCTTTTGCTAAAAGTTCTCCAGAACCATTTCCAGAGAGTGCATTCTGGTCAAAATATTTGGTTTCTAAAAGGTTTGGAACACTAATACCAAAATAGAATCGATTGGTATGATAGTAAAGACCAAACCCTAGATTCGGATTGAATTGATTTTCAATATTATTCTCATACGCAATATCATTGGTGTTTTCTCTGGAAAGGTTAATAAGGTCAACATTAAGCAGATGCCCTCCAATTTTGGTTCCAAAACTTATTTTTTTATTGTTCCCAACTGTAATTGCATAGGCCAAATCAATATTGAAATAGGTTTCAGAAGTAGGGTTGATTTTATCATTTATAATGGAGAAACCGAGTCCGATATTGTTTTTTTTACTTAGAGGAGTATCAAAAGTTACAGTCTGAGTTGTTGGTGTTCCATCAATATTAAGCCATTGTTTTCGATGTAACGCAGAAAGACTCATTATTTCTCGACTTCCTGAATATGCTGGGTTAATACTACTTGTATTGTACATATATTGGGTATACTGTGCATCTTGTTGTGCATTCGTAAAAAAAGGAAGTACAAGCAATAATAGTAGTATGACGGTTTGTTTTTGTAATTTCATTATCATAATATTATTTGGGTTTACCTAACTAAGTATACTTGTCCTGAGCTTATCTGTGAGTTTCCGGTTTCATCTATATAATTTAGCATATAATAATAGGTACCCACAGGCAGATACTTTCCTCTTTCTATGGTAACTCTTCCATCGCTGAATCCTTTAAATCTTTCTACTCCATTTTGCTCGTATTGATCTTTATCAAATACTTTTACTCCCCATCTATTAAATATTTGTAAATGATTTTTTGGGTATTTCTTTAACCTTTTGATTACAAATTCGTCATTTGTGCCGTCACCGTTTGGACTAAAACTTTCATAAATAATTATTCCTTCCTGGTCTTTAAGAACTACAATTGTGGGATCTTCAGGATCCCCATCTTCATCGGGATCAATATTTTCTAAGTTGGATGGATCATCAGAAAGATCACATATTATATTTCCTGTGGTATCTACACCTAACGCTTTTGCTTGATTAATTACCTGTTTCGCAAGAACATCACTTTCTGTAATTATATATTTTGCAGTAAAACTAAATTCATCTTTTTCTCCAGCTTCCAGATTTATTGGATCTCCATAAATTTCTAATCCAGGTAAAGGGTCTTCAATCATGATGTTTTCAATATCTAGCTCTCCATTATTTTCAACAATGAATTTATACTCGATAACATCTCCCGGACCAATAATACAGTCTTTGTTTACATCCAGATAAACTCCCTCTTTTATCAAGTTTAGATTTCCTGTTAAACCATTAGTAGTGGTTACATTTATTGTTACGATTGCAGTATCGCAATCTCCATCAGCATCGCATATTTGATATGTAAATTCATCCGTACCAAAAAAATCAGTAGTTGGTGTATATTCTATGGTATCATCTGTAGGATCTTCTGGCGTTCCGTTCTGGTTTACCGTTGCGGTACCATTTTCTGGATTTAATACCACAGAAATCGGAGTATCAGAAGGACCATCTCCGCCAAAACTGTCATTGATCAATACTTCAATAGTTGTGGTGGTATCTTCATCAAGAGCTACAAGATCATCTACTGCCATGGGCTGATCATCCTGATTTTGTATATCTATTGTTACGATTGCAGTATCGCAATCTCCATCAGCATCACATATTTGATATGTAAATTCATCCGTACCAAAAAAATCAGTAGCTGGTGTATATTCTATGGTATCATCTGTAGGATCTTCTGGCGTTCCGTTCTGGTTTACCGTTGCGGTACCATTTTCTGGATTTAATACCACAGAAATCGGAGTATCAGAAGGACCATCTCCGCCAAAA
>NZ_VTZU01000085.1 GCF_008370685.1 Aquimarina sp. RZ0 | reverse complement strand
AATCAGTAGCTGGTGTATATTCTATGGTATCATCTGTAGGATCTTCTGGCGTTCCGTTCTGGTTTACCGTTGCGGTACCATTTTCTGGATTTAATACCACAGAAATCGGAGTATCAGAAGGACCATCTCCGCCAAAACTGTCATTGATCAATACTTCAATAGTTGTGGTGGTATCTTCATCAAGAGCTACAAGATCATCTACTGCCATGGGCTGATCGTTTGGTTTTTTTATGACTAATACTCTCACTAATGATGAATCGGTATTTCCTTTTGCATCGACAATGGTGTAGACAAAAATATCAAGTCCGGTAAAATTTTGGGGAGGATGATATAGAACCTTATCATCTAATGGATTGTTTGGAGTGCCATTATAATCTATAAGTGTAGTCCCACCAGAGTTAGAAACTCCGGTTACTTGTAGTGCATTTCCTGGATTAGGACCGGTGGAACCAAAAGAATCATTTAAAAGAACTTCAATTGAATTATCTAAACTATTTTCAAATACTGTGGCGGTATCGTCATATGCATTGGGTGAATATCTTTGATATGAGTTAGAACGGTAAAAAAATCTTGATATAGGACTAGTATTTGGTAGGATACTATTAGTGTAGGCTAATTGCATAGCAAGAATCAATAGTAAAAAATATAGTAATTTTTTTTGTTTCATGACCTGAATGTTATTTTTTGAATTTTTGCTTAGTTATTAAATAAGTAAAACAGCGGCTATTTTTCATAGCTATAGTTATTCTTAAAACAATTTTAAAGTGTCGATACCCTATGAATTTATTATTTAGTGTCCAGTTGGAAATACAGCAAAATCAAATTTGTACCTTTTTTCGAAATTTTGATTTATTTTAAATTAATTTGATTAGATGGTGTAATTGGTCCTCTATTTTTTGTTTTCTATACGCTTCTTGTTGTCATCAAAAGAATTGATACCACTTTTGATATTTTATAATAGATAAAGTTAGTAAGTTCTCGAAGCGCGTGTTTGTTCAAATAATTTGGATAACTCACCTTATGCAATGAGCGAAGCTTTTTTCTTGTTTTTACTAAAAAAAACTTGTTGACAAGTCTCTTTTTACTTAAAAAATGATACCATTGAGAGTTGCTGTTAAGCACTATTAATAAAAGGATTTCTTAAAATCAATACAAAATAAATAGCAATCTATATAATAACTAAAATTAGCGGGACTAGTAATTTTTTCTTGTAATACACTATACATCATATAGATAAACACTTGTTAATAACGATACTAAATTTTTAAAATATTTGTGCCCAAGGTGAGTTATACGATTTGTGATTAAAAAATTCGTATAAATTCATTGAATTATTTTTTCTTTATGCAAGGCAAAAAAATCAAGCATAGCTATAGCTACGGTTTATTTTTTAAACGAAGTAGAAAGGAAAAA
>NZ_VTZU01000084.1 GCF_008370685.1 Aquimarina sp. RZ0 | reverse complement strand
ATTTTTTCTTTATGCAAGGCAAAAAAATCAAGCATAGCTATAGCTACGGTTTATTTTTTAAACGAAGTAGAAAGGAAAAAGAAACGATGAATATGCGAAATTTTTAGTTATAAATCGTATTAAATCTTGATTATCGAGTAAACAACTTATGTATGATTGCACTTATAACCACTCAAAACTTTATCTTTTTAGTGAATTTTTAGATTTATACAAAAACCCCATAGTATTATACAAAACTGATATACTATGGGATTCTATGACTACGCGTCTTATTAGTTGTAAGCTACCTTATTTTGAAATAAAAAATACGTTCTTAATTTTCTTAATACTTAATGAACTTCTGTACACTTTTTGTTATCGGATCTATTAACCAATACATCCCTTCTGTTAAAGAAGAAATATTTATTTTATTAGGAGTGTTTGGCGTTATAGTAATAGTTTTTAGTTTTTTTCCGGTAATATCTCGGATATTTAATATGCTATCCTCTTTGATGCCATCTATTGTAATAAAGCGTTGAGCTGGATTGGGGTAGACCGTAAAACTATATTCAGTAAACTCATCAACCGAAAGCAAAGGATTAGAAAACTCAAAATAATTGATATTAAAAAGATAGCCATTACCACCTGTATATTCAAAGCGAATTTTTTGATTTCCCTGACGTAAATCAACCGGGATATTAACAGTATTCCAGTTTTGCCAACCACCGGTATTATCAATATCGATCGTCCCCAAAGAAACGGTTTCTCTTACTAGCCTAACTGTCCCTCCTTGAGACTCTGACGCTACTCTGAATGCAATATTATAGGACCCTGCGGCTGGTGCAGAAATCTGGTACTCGCTAAAGTCTCCATCTTCAATAAAACCAATATTCATTCCTCCTCCGGTATCAGCAGTTGTTTCTCGCTGAATTCCAAAATGTTGAAAATATTCTTCAGCTTCTACAATGCCTGGTATGTTGTGTACAATTGTACAGGTATTTATAGTGTCTGAAGGGCATTCATCATCAGAATTTGACACATAACCCGAAGGTTGGGAACAACTGCTTATTGTTTGAGATGGATCTCCCAGGTTATCGTTGTCAGTATCTCCATACCAAACAACAGGATTTGTACATGAGTCTGCACAGTTTTGTGATTCACCAGGTAACCCATAACATATACCAGAAGGTCCCTGATCAGTATCCCAATCTACTCCGGGAACCCAGTTGTCCCCTAATTCATAGGCTCCAACATCAGGGTTACTCCCCACAAAACCAGCTGTATAATCAATCCCGTCTTTATTAATACTTCTACCAAAATCTATCGCAGGTACATTTGCTTTCAGTTTAAAATCATTGTTGGCATAATTCACAAAAGATGTTTTATCTACAAGGTTATTTTGCTTATCCGATTGTGGTTCCCAAGTGGATTCACTCTCTTGATTTCCTTGCTGATCCATCGCTTCTTCATCTGTAATATTGTTCCAAACATTGACATTAGAAAAACTGGTTCCTTCTTTGTGCCAGGCACCCATAGTACCACCATCATTCTTTACAAAAGTATTATTGAAAATGTCAATATCTGCCCCATTCCAGTTGATTTGGATATTTGTCCATTCTACATCCCACACTACATTTCTATAAACTCTTACATTACCAGCATCATTATCCAGATAAATACCCGCTGCTTTTTTTAATTTACCTCTTCCTTCTGCTTCGTGAAACCAGTTATGATGAATGCTCATATTAAGGTTGGGACCGATAGTATAAATCAAGGCGCAGTCATCAGCAATCAAATTACTTTTTGAAATATCATTCCAGGCCACTTCAGAATTTTTATTGACTATCTGGATACCATCTCTTCCGCCTCCGCTAATTTGATTATTTATTATTTTTGAGTTATTACCGCCTCTCGCCATTATTGGAGCATCATAAGAACCTAAGAAATCAAAATCGTGTATATAGTTATTTTTAATCAAAGAATTATTTCCAGCATCCCAAACTCCTGTGGCATCACCAAAACCGATTTCACATTTTTCGATAACCGTATCTCTTGATCCCGATTGAATATCAACGGCATTAACTCCTGAATTAAAATTAGGATTAATTCCTCTGGTCATACTACCATACAATAGTGTAACCTCATTAAGTTTATTACTATTGCCTTTTATCTTGACAGAACCTCCAAAAAGAGCCATTTGTCGTATCGTTATAAAGTTTCTATTAGACAAGTCAGCTGTTAATGATCTTCTTGACATTTGAATTTGACCATCAACCGGGGCTTCATTATTTGGTAATTTCACATAGAGAGTTTTAGTGTCTTTATCAAAATACCACTCATTTTCATAATCCAGAGCTTCTTTAATACCTTCTAGAAAATAATCTCCCAAATCTCCTGGAGAGTGGGAACTGATGATCCAGTTTTGATTTTTGATCGCATCAAAATTTACTCTTCCTGATGATTCTCCCTTAATCCAAGCTCTCCAGGTAGTCCATCCAGAGCCAGGTCTGTCTCCATAAAACATTATTGATCCTCCATTGGACCAATTCCAATTAGGAATGTCGGCATCTGTAAGGAAAGCATTTACTTGCACATTATCCTGACTCCCGCCATCATTTCTAAATGAATTCAGAGTGAATCGATCACCATCTATATTATTAGGCCACCTGGCAAGATCAAGTACCGTAGTTTTATTCATCACAAAATTCTTCTGCTCCAGATCCCATCCTACATCGGTCTTGTAGATTCCATTCTCATCCAACGTAAAACCGTTTAGAGCTTCCATAGCGGTAATAATTACTTTTTCGCCTGGGTAGGATTGAAAAACAATTGGATTGCCTGTAGTTCCAGAATTTGCAGGTCTTAGAATTTCTTCATAAGTTCCCTCGCGTATGAATACAACATCTCCTGCAATAGCCTCTGAGGCAGCCTTAGCAATAGTTTTATAAGGGTTTTCTATAGTTCCTGCATTAGAATCATCTCCGTTTTTTGCTACATAAATTTCTTTTGCCATAATGGTTTGGAAAGTAGACAAGAAACCTAAAAAAAGTATGATACGTATTTTTTTACAATCTTTATTTCTAAATATAGCATAGAAAAAGTAAGAAAAATTCAGTGAATAGTTCATTGTTCTCATGAGTTTGTGTGTTTAGTTAATAATGAAGATGTTGTTAACTTATAAAATAAAGCATATTTATGATGTTATAAAATTGATTCAATAGTAGGGAGGGAACATAATGAAATCAACTTTTAATTATTTTTTAATATTGAATATATCCTGAATTTTATATTTTCTAAAAACAAAAAAGAATGTACCTACATTTCAGTTACTTTTCTGGTCTACAACACTATTGCTATCTTCAAAACGTGATTTATGTATCCAAAATATAAAAACAGTTACCGTCAAAAACAAAAAAATCAAGATGGACTCAATGCGAATTTAAAACAAAACCCATTTGCATAATAAAAAAAATCTGTTAATTATATTAAAATCTGTAATTTTCTATACTATGTATTATAATTAATATAGTAGCGCTGAATCATTGAACTCTAAAGTAACATAGCTGTACACTTTTACGTTTTTAAATGTATAAAAAAATTAAAGAAGAATTTTTTTAGCATTTTCGGGAATAGTGAATACTGTTCCTTCCTCATTTAAAAAAGTAATATCAGAGATAGTAGCTTCTCCTAACTTAGTATCCGTCATCCCTTTTTCTTTGGTCCATCCATAAAACTCCCAGCTAGTAGCAAAAGGAATCCTGTTTACATTTTTAAAACCTTTATAACGAATTACGTGCGGATCTGCTTCTGCCTTAGTTGTATTTCCATCACTTCCAAAGGTTACAATATATGCTGCAGCCTGTAAGGAGCTAATCACCTGATCGGCATAAAGGATGTACCAATCATCTGGAGCATCACCAGTACCGCTATCAAAAGTGAGTTTGGCTGTACTATGAGGTATATTATTAAGTTTTCTGTCTTCTTGTATTGTTAAACTGGTTCCGGGGTCATCTAACTTATATGGCATACAAAAAAAATATGTCCAGGTAAACATATCAAAACGCGCACCTTTATCATTAGCTTCTGCAGGACTTAAATACACATCCTGACCGTCATATAGTAATGTACTTTTATCTTTTTTGTCAATCCTTATTTTTGTAGAATTTGTGAGCATGGTAACCTTTCCCGTAAGATGTTCTTTTCCTCCAAACAAGACATTGATATTAAAACTTATCGCTTTATAATTTAGGAAATCTTCTTTTTTGTGAGCTTTTTCAATATTTTTAATCAAATTCTCAGAAATTGATAAAGCACCACCACCTATGCCACCATCAGGTTCTACAGGCGTTACTTTTTCTTGCTCAACAGGGATTTCTGATTCTGTTTCTTTCTGTTTCTTGTCTTGATTACAACTAATGATGATAAATGTTACTAATGCGATTAAAATTCTTTTCATTATATGGTTATTTGTGTTATCGACTTAAAATTAATAAATCTCTGAAGTGTATGATCAATTTTATGACAATTGTAACAGATGACATAGATCTTACTAATTAGTTTGTTTTTTTTGAAAAAAAACGAATTCTAGTGTAACAAAAATAAAAATTTGGTTACTAACATCTTACAGTCATATATTGCCTTAAGTATTTTTACTAAAATATGGAGTACTTAAGTAAGACTAAGTATATTAAAAAAGTTAGTGTAATCATCAAATCAAAAACTCTAAACTAATGAAACAAATGTGTAAAAGAATCTGGAGCATGTGCATAGTACTTATGTGCATGTCATTTGTTCAAGTATTTGGACAAGAAGTAAAAGGAACCTGGAAAGGTAACATATCAGTTCAAGGAACAGAAGTGCCTCTATTATTTCATATTGAAGAAAAAGATGGAGTGTTATCGACTAAAATGGATAGTCCGTCTCAGGGAGCTACAGGAATGCAAATGGATAGTACTGTTTTAGAAAATAATCAATTAACTTTGATATTTAAAAAGGCAGGGATTAAGTACATAGCATCTCTGAAATCAGCAAAATTAAAAGGAACTTTTTATCAAGGAGGAATGGAATTACCATTAGAAATGGAGAAAACAGAAAAAACGATACCAGGGAACCCTGAATTGGTCACCTCTGATGTGGAATTAGTAAAATTAAGTGACTATGATAAAGGTAATTATACGTATTCTGTAGAGGACTACTTTGCAAGACCAAAAGCAAGAAGTTTCCAGTTCTCTCGTAACGGTAAATACTTGTCATACCGGGAAAAAGATGAAAATAGCAAAAACCATGTATATGTAAAAGAAATAGCAACCGGCAAAGTAACTCGTGTTATTGAAGAGAAAGAAGAACTGATTCGAGGATATGGCTGGGCAAATAATGAGCGCTTAGTCTATGTAATGGATAAGGGTGGAAATGAGGATTATCACCTTTTTGCGGCTGACATAGATGGAACAAACCAAAAAGAATTAACACCTTATGATGGAGTTCAGGTTAGTATTTTGGAAGGGTTAAGAGAAGATGAAGATCATATGATCATATCAATGAATAAAAATAACAAACAAATTTTTGAACCTTATAAGATAAATATTCTTACTGGTGATATTAAACAATTGTTTAAAAATGAAGATGCTGCTAACCCAATTGCCGGATATAACTTTGATAAAGATGGAAAGTTAAAAGGGTATGCTAAGATGAGGGATGGTGTGAATATTGATTTTTATTATGCCAAAGAAGATGGGAAATTCGAAATCGTAAAACAATTAAACTGGAAAGACACCTTCTCAATCCTCAGTTTTGATTATGCATCAAAGAATCCTCATGATGCTTATGTTGTATCTAACCTGAATTCTGATAAAACTGAGATATTTCTGTATGATTTAAAAGCAGATAAAGTAATTAAAAAGTTATATTCTAATGATAAATACGATGTGTCAAATCTTTCATTATCCAGAAAACGTGGGTATGAATTGGATTTTTTCTCATATCAGGGGGAGAAACAAGTAGTAATTCCAGTAAGTGATTACTATAAAAAATTACATAAAAGAATCACAAAAAAATTCCCTGATCACCAGTATTCAATTGCGGATAAAACAGATAACGAAGATCAATATCTCATCTTTTTGCAAAGCGATAAGTTATATGGTGTTTATTATTCTTATGATGCTATAAAAGATGAGTTTAAGTTGCTGTATAATCTGATGCCACAACTTAAAGAAAATGATATGGCAGAAATGCGTCCTATTACTTTTAAAAGTAGAGATGGATTAACCATTCATGGGTATATTACATTGCCCAAAGAGGCAGTAGCAGGAAAAAAAGTACCTTTGATTGTAAATCCGCACGGAGGGCCTCAGGGTATAAGAGATTCCTGGGGGTTTAATCCAGAGTCTCAATTATTTGCCAGTAGAGGGTATGCCACATTACAAGTTAATTTTAGAATATCCGGGGGATACGGGAAAGAATTTCTGGAAGCTGGATTCAAACAAATCGGAAGAAAGGCAATGGATGATGTAGAAGATGGATTACAATATGTAATTGATCAAGGGTGGGTAGACAAAGATAATGTTGCTATTTATGGAGGAAGCCACGGTGGATATGCAGTATTAAGAGGTTTGACAAAAACACCAGATTTGTATGCCTGCGGTGTGGATTATGTTGGGGTGTCTAATCTTTTTACATTTATGAAAACAATTCCCCCCTATTGGAAACCTTATTTAAAGATAATTAAAGAAATCTGGTATGATGAAGATATTGCGGAAGAAAAAGCCATTATGGAAGAAGTATCTCCCGTTTATCAAATAGATAAGATTAAGAAACCATTGTTTGTGGTTCAGGGAGCAAATGATCCACGTGTAAATATTGATGAATCTGATCAGATCGTAAAAGCATTACGTGATAAAGGATATGATGTCCCTTATATGGTGAGATATGATGAAGGACACGGATTTGGTAAAGAAGAAAATTCGGTTGCTATGTATAAAGCAATGATGGGATTCTATGCCAAGCATATAGGCAAAAAGGAAACTACTAAACCTGTAAAAGGTTGATTATTCTTACTAAGAAAAAGCCTCTTGTAAATTTTTAAAAAACAAGAGGCTTTTTTTATACAATTTTTAAATCGGAAAATAATATCAATTCAATTTTTGAAATTCTGGACAATCTAATCTAATCTCAGTGTCTCTCAAAGCTGTTTGCATTAGATTACAATAATGATTACTTTTTGATTTCTCATAAAACTTACAGTTGTAACAAGTGCGCTGTATGGTTAATATCCCTGTTTGATTAAGTTTGAATATTAATGTAGTAATTGTTTTTAGTAAAGACTCCTGTTCTTCCAGATTAAAGTTTGAAAGTTGTTTTTTTATAGGAGTCGCAAAGCTTTCGGTTTCTAACACAGCTTTTTTACCTGTATCAGTCAAAGAAATATAATAACTTCTGCTATCAGCAGAAGCTTTTGTTTTAAAAATCATTTCCTTCTTCTCTAATATCTTTACAGCATCACTGATCGTAGGTTTTGTAACATTAAACTCATTTGCTAAATAGCTTACTTTACATAAATCTTCTTTATGGTATGCAATAAAAATAAGGATTTGTATCTGTATGGGACTTAATCCAATAGTCTTTGCATGATCCCGCAATAATGACTTGAAAGCTTCAGAGATACGCTCCAGTCCAATAATAATTTTATTGCTGATATCCTGTTGCTGAGATAAAATATTAAAAAAATCCGGATCCATAATAAGAATAACTAGTTAGAAACCTGAGCTCGACTAACCACAAGCGCGTCAGGTTGAGTGATATTCTGATAAGAATTTTGTATCCAAAAACAAGCGTTTTGGATTTAAAAAACCTATTCTCAACACACTTTTCCTTTATCTAAGCACTCTAATTGAAGGTTTTTAATCTTCTATATGAATAATCGAACTCTGGTTAGAAAGGTTTTCGTTAATACTTACAAAGTTAGCAATCCTAATTAATCCTGAAATGATTAATTACAATTTTCCATTTCTATAATGGAGTATCCCTTGGATTTTATATCACGAATCATGTCTTCTGTAGCACTTTCTATATGACACAATTTACACTCATTCGTAGAAATACTCTTGGTGCTAAACGCTTTGGATTTAAGATAGTGATCTCCATATCGAAAAACAACATTCGAATCCTCTACAAAATGAGGTACAAGAATATCAAAATGAGCAATAATTCCATCATTGCGTTGTACATAGGTGTCCCAAACGGCTATTTTCATGTTATTTATTTTATAGTTTGACTCTAATAATCAGGTGTCTGGATAAAAATTAAAAAAGTTAGGATTATCATGGATCTACTTCTTTTGGTAAAAGATTCGCTTGCAGAATCGAGGTAAATCCTGTTAAAAAAAAACGCTTAGCTATGTTACTAAATACATCACTTTTTTTTAATGAGGAGTCCTAACTTTTTTAATTAATTTTTTTTAACCCTTTACATCTGCCATGGATGCTCCAAAATTGAGATGTAATACATTTCCATTGGTTGTTAATAGTGCAGGAACCGATTTTACACCTGCTTTTTCTGCAACATCAATTTGAGATCGATCTTCTCCCAAATGTATAACTTCAACATTAGAGGCTCCTACCAAATTTATAATGTCGTGTTCTGCACTTATACAAACTGGACATCCTGCGTGATAAAAAATTGACTTACTCATTTTAATAATTTAAAGTTTTATGCAAAATTGCAATACAAATATAGTAAGGATTCCTAACTAATTAAAGTTTATTTTTATTTTTTTTGAAGACTAGATGAATGCTAACTACCTCGCATGCCTGCGAGGCATTTATTGGGAAAAACACTTCAATTTTGAGGCAAGTATTGTAGCATTTATTGATAGAACTCATCTTGCGTAATACTTTGACCTACAAAAGCCAAACTTTTCGGTTGAAAACCACTATGCAAGATGAGTTCATCGTTTAGTTAATTAGTTGGTCTTTTAAATTCATAAAATTCTGTTTTGTAATTACTTAGATATTTGTTCATGAAAATAACTAATGCTCTCATTAATAAATCTCAATTATCGTGTAAAATGAGGATGTTGTTTGTTCTATCATTTATTCAAAGTATCAAGAATGTTTTGATCAGATTTAAATTCTTTTGCTAGATTATCTTGTTTATTTGTCAATTCTGTATTGGAATAGTCCTCTTTTGTACCATACAACATTGGGAATAAATTCAGGTATTGATTAAAATGAATAATTTCATATGTAATGATTTCCAGATCTTTATGCGTTGACAGGATATCAATCAAGTTTCTGTAATATGCTACATTTGTTACGATTTCTTCGATGTAAGTATGTTGATCAGAGAACTCCAGATTTCCAAAATATGTTAATTGCTCCTGATACTTTTTGGCAACTTGTTTCCACAGTGTTTGAGCTTTTGTTTTTTTGCCTAATCGATAATACCCTTCTATAAATAAGTTTAATGGGGTGTAATATTCGTACAATTCTAATGGCACCTTTTCGATGCCTAAATCCAGAATTTCTTCTGCTTTAGTATTTTGATTTTCATTAAGTAAAGTTTTTGCAAGTCTGCCAAGATTGGTTCTATAAGATATACCATTCCGTCTGGTCTCAATATCCTGATATATTTCTGAGCTCTCTCCATTCCCCCAATTCCAGTTTTTTACATTTTGATACATCACTTCAGTATCAATTCTACCCATTTCATACGGATTTGTCGGATCAATTTTGCTACGAATAGGAACCAGCTTATAGGTTAATCCGTCCAGTTGTAAATAATCTTTCATCCATATATAATCATCCTCCCCAAAACTCCCTCCTGTAAAATAAATAGGTCGCTCCCAGTTATTATTAGCAATAATATCCAGCATTATAAGTCTATGTTTTGAGATATAATCTCCTTTTAGGTGAATATCGATATATGGCAGAATTTTATCAGCATCTTTTGCCGGAACAATTCCGTTTTTAAGAACAGCCTCTTTGTTTACAGGTATTCTGATATGTCTACTGGGAAATGTATTGACCGTTTTTCCATTTTGGAGTTCACCCTGCGTTCTGGGATCATCAGATTCAATCCAGTGCATCCAGTTTTTGATAAGCATCGTATCTTTGGTAACTGATTTGTAAAAAATTGCATCATTATTGCCATATGTATAGAATGTGTGTGCTAATTGTGAAGGTATTGGCTGGCTTTCATACGCTGCTTTTTTCATTTGGTCTATATACCAATCGGCAGCTAATAAGCTGGTGATCAAAATTCGTATATCTGTTCGATATTCTTCTATTTCCTGAGCATACCATAAGGGGAAACTATCATTATCGCCAATAGAAAAAAGAATAGCACTGTCTTGGCAGGAGGATAAATACATTTTTGCCATGGATTGTGCTGTATACCGATTAGAGCGATCATGATCATCCCAGTTTTGAGCAATCAAAAGTGTCGGTGCACCTAAGAATGGGATAATAATTGCAAGATATGCAGATATTCTTACATTGATTTTTGTTTTTAAAAGATCAAATAATGCATAGACTCCAAACCCGATCCAGATAGAAAATACATAAAATGAACCTACTAATGCGTAATCTCGTTCCCTGGGTTCAAAAGGCCTTTCATTGAGGTATATTTTTAAAGACAACCCTGTAAATAAGAAAAACATGAGTAATACCCAGCAATTTTTTTTATCATGTTTACACTGAAACATACATCCAATTAAACCTAGAAGTAAAGGGATAAAATAATAGGTATTTCTGGCTTTATTTTTTACTACATCTTCCGGGAGATTATTTTGAGACCCCAGATGCAACTCGTCAATAAATTCTATCCCACTGAGCCAATTGCCATGAAGAGGTGTTAATGTACCAGGGATATCGTCCTGTCTTCCTACAAAATTCCACATAAAATATCGCCAATACATATATCCGATCTGATACTGGAACAAATAAGATATATTCTCCCAAAATGTAGGTGGTTTTACATTTAAAAACCTACCAAATGATTCTAAGAATCTATGATAGTCATTATAATCCAGTTTTCCTAAAGCATACTTTTTCCTGAAATCGGTTACAGTATTTAATAGTTCTTCCTCTTGCTGGTACTCTGGTTTTATGGTAAAATCTATGGCTCCTGTAAACTTCATATAGTTGCCAACATGCTCTGTACTCCACATTCTGGGCAATACAGTTTTATGAGTATTTTCTATATTCTGTTTAGCATTTTTCCAATCATTAACAATGATATATTTCCCAGTATCAAAATCTTTTTCATATTTGGGCTTTTCATCAAGATAGGGTTCTTTTTCATCCAGACTTCCATAGATTTGAGTAAACTGAGGACCATAAAAAAGAGGCGTTTCAGGATATTGTTCCAGATTGTAATAGGCGAGTAATTCTCTGGCATTATTTGGGTTATTTTCATTAATTACCGTGCCTGCATTCGCTCTAACCGGAATCATTAACCAGCTGGAAAAACCAATTAAAATAAATAAAACACATAGTATTGAGGTATTCATAATATGATAGGATCGTTTTCTTGTATAGGATAATACCAGGTAAAAAGCTATCATTAATGTAATTCCTGCAATGATAGTTCCAGAATGAAAAGGTAAGCCAACCGAGTTGACAAAGAAAATTTCTACAGTACCAAAATATGCTAATGTATACGGCACTAATAATTTGAAAATGAATAGTAAAACTGCTATCGCTATCAGATTAGCTGCTATAAAATTTTTAAAACTCATAGTTTTATAGTTTTTAAAAAAATATAACAGACCAATTGCAGGAATCGAAAGTAATCCCATAAAGTGTACTCCAAATGACAATCCTATGACAAAAGCAATGAGAATCAACCATTTGTTTCCTCCTGGTTGATGCATATCACGCTGCCATAGAAGTCCCAGATAAAACATAAAAGATACAATGCAGGTAGCTAATGCATATACTTCTGCTTCTACTGCATTAAACCAGAAGCTATCGGTAAAGGCAAATGTCAAAGAACCTACAAATGAACTGCCTAATACCGCAATGGATTTACTTTGTGTTAATTTCCCACGTACAAGAATCAGTTTATTAATAAGTAGGGTAGTAGACCAAAACATAAAGAGAATGGTAAAGGCACTCGCTATTCCAGAGGTGATATTGAGTGTATACGCAATATCTTTTGGACTTGCAGCAAAAATAGAAGCTACAGCGCCAATCATCTGAAATAAGGGAGCACCTGGTGGGTGGCCGGTTTGTAATTTTGATGAAGTTGCTATATACTCTCCCACATCCCAAAAACTATTGGTAGGTTCTGCAGTGAGTATATATATTATAAGGGAAGTACAAAAAGTTGTCCAACCTATAATAAGATTCCAGGTTTTAAAAAAAGAAGTGTTCATGAGTGTATTTGATTACTTTTTTTATGAAGTAATCAAATGAAGAATAAAATGCAGAAATAATCCCTTTTTAGAAGATGTAA
Source organism: Aquimarina sp. RZ0 (assembly GCF_008370685.1). GTDB lineage: Bacteria > Bacteroidota > Bacteroidia > Flavobacteriales > Flavobacteriaceae > Aquimarina. The sequence continues at coordinate 16,065 of NZ_VTZU01000084.1, read as the reverse complement.
TAAAGTACTAGTACCGGTATGATTTTACTTTTTCACTACTAATTCTTTCCTGTTAGAGATATTTAATTTACTGTAAATGTTAGAGATATGCGTTTTTACAGTGCTGATGCTTATAAAAAGCTCATTAGCGATCTCTTTATTGCTTTTCCCGGAAATTATCAATTCTTTTATAGTGCTTTCCTGCTTGCTAAGAGGTGTTGTTGTTGTTTTTGGACTGCTTTTTCGGCTTCTGGCAAAAAGAATTACCAGTATTATAATCGCTATAACGGTGAGACCATTGAGTACTAAACTAATGGTATATTTTTTACTGGTTTTCTCTCTGGATAGTAAGGAGAGTTTGTTTTCGAGATATAGGAACAATGAAGGATCAATTTCGCTTGATTTTAATTCATCAAGGAGATTTACATAGTATTCGGTATGCTCTTTTATATCTTTATCCAAAAGTTTTTTATCATCCAGTTTTTTGATACTTATTAGTTTTACCAGCAGAATTTGTAAAGAATCTTTTATATATCCTTTTGTTTTTAGCAAATATTGTTCTGTGTCAAAATTATCGTGTAATTTTTCAAATTGTGATTCAAACTTTTTTAATTGTTGCCACTCCTTGTCAGCTATACTATTGGTGGTATAGTTTGCAAATAATGTATCTCCTTTTTCAAAAAAAACAGAATCGTTTTTTGATAAGATAAATAGTTTGAAATTTTTAACTTTTTCAGATATTTTCATCTGAGCTTTACTAGGATTTATATGAACTTTATAAAGGTTATCATGCGCATCAAACCATTTTTTGTCAAAAGAAAAGTATCCTTCTTTAGAAATAAGAGTTGAAGTTATTGGAGTATAACCAGATGTCGGTTTGGTATTGTCCAAAGCGACTTGACTCAAATATACTTTTTGCTGCCAATCTTCGGGATTTTCTAGATGTACATAGCCAGAAACAGGGTGTTGGCTGGTGCCTTCTAAGCTGAATAGCAGTAGTAAAAAATAAAGAATATTTTTCATTTGTTGAGATATGCAATGACTATAGAATACTACAAAAGTAATAAAATATGTATTTCCCAGAACCCTTGGTAAAAGTTAATGTACAAAAAAAACCGCTTCAATTGTTCTGCGAACAACAAAGCGGTTTCGGATTATTTAATCTCGTTGATAATAGATAGTACCTTCTCATACAATCGATGAGCGGATACTAACTTATTATTTGATCATTTCAAAACTACGTTTAATAAAATCTGTCAATTCTTCACCTTTTAATAAATTTTGTGAAAGTCTGGCAAGATCCAGAGACTGTTTTATAAGACGTTCTTTTTTCTTTTCTGTTTTAGTGTCTTTAATCTGAGTAATTAACTCATGATTTGTATTTACAATCAGATTGTGCATCTCCGGCATGTTACCAAACATATTCATACCGCCGCCGCCGGTTTGTTGCATCTCTTTCATACGACGCATAAACTCTGGTTGTGTGATCATAAAAGGAGAGGCATCACTATCCATTGCTTCTAACTGCACTGTGTAGTTCGCAGTAGGAATTACTTTTTCCAGATCTGCTTTTAAACTTTCTTTTTCTTCATCAGATAATTTAGAGATTGTTTCTTCATCTTTTTTGATGAGGTTATTGATGTGATCTCCGTCTACACGAGCAAATGTAACATTCTCTTTACTAGTCTCAAGTTTCTGAATCAAATGAGAAACAATAGGAGAGTCTAATAATAGTACTTCATATCCTTTGTCTTTTGCTGCCGCTATATAGGCATGCTGCTCATCTTTATTAGAAGCATACAGCACCACTAATTTATTATCCTTATCAGTTTGATTATCTTTTATTTTTTCTTCTAATTCTTCAAAAGTAAGGTAGGTATCATCAACAGTAGGATATAATGCAAATTTATCTGCTTTTTCAAAGAATTTATCTTCAGAAAGCATTCCATATTCAATAACTACTTTGATGTCATTCCATTTCTTTTCAAAATCTTCTCTGTCATTTTTAAATAATGAACTTAATTTATCAGCTACTTTACGAGTGATATAACTAGATATTTTCTTTACAGCACCATCTGCTTGCAGATAAGAACGAGAAACATTAAGAGGAATATCCGGAGAATCAATAACACCTCGAAGCATCGTTAAGAACTCTGGTACAATACCTTCTACATTATCTGTTACAAAAACCTGATTTTGATATAATTGAATTTTATCCTTCTGGATATTCATATCCTGTCCTAGTTTAGGGAAATACAAGATCCCAGTTAGGTTAAACGGATAGTCTACATTAAGATGGATGTTAAACAATGGTTCTTCGAACTGCATTGGATACAATTCTCTATAGAAGCCTTTATAATCTTCTTCCTTGAGGTCTGCAGGTTGCTTGGTCCAGGCAGGATTAGGATTATTGATGATATTGTCAACCTCCTGAGTTGGAGCAGGATCCTCTTCTTTAGCGTCTTCTGGCTTTGGTAGTGTTTCAGTCTTTGTTCCGAATTTAATCGGAATAGGCATAAACTTATTATATTTTTTTAAAAGCTCAGTAATCTTACTATCCTCTAAGAATTCAACCTCTTCTTCATTGATATGAAGGATAATCTCTGTTCCTCTTTCAGCTTTATCGTGAGCCTCCAGTGTATACGATGTAGATCCATCACAAGTCCAATGCGCAGCAGGTTCATCTTTATAAGACTTTGTAATGATTTCTACTTTATCCGCAACCATAAAGGCAGAGTAAAAACCAAGTCCAAAATGACCTATAATTCCAGAATCCTTTGCGCTATCTTTATATTTTTCCAGAAATTCTTCGGCTCCGGAAAAAGCTACTTCATTAATATATTTCTGAACCTCCTCTGTTGTCATACCAAGACCTTGATCAATAATATGCAACTGTTTGTTGTCCTTGTCAATTTTTATTTCAATACTTGGGTTACCATATTCTACTTTGGCCTCCCCTATATTGGTTAAATGTTTAAGTTTTAGAGTCGCATCTGTCGCATTCGATATTAATTCTCGTAAAAATATCTCATGGTCTGAATACAAGAATTTTTTAATTAAAGGAAAAATGTTTTCTACAGATACATTGATACTTCCTGTCGCCATTTTTAATATGTTTTAATTTAATTATCCATTTTAGAATCATCTATTGTCAAAAAAAATACCAAGACGCTTTTGCTGACAAACTGGCATTGAAGTTTTATATTTTATGCTAAAAACGTAAGTATGTAATGTCAATTACGTCTACTCTTAAAATTATAAGGCTACTTTCATTTTTTCTGAAACAACTTTAACATATTTTTTGTTTAACTTTTGATACAAAAAATTAAACAATTATTATATTTACATAAAAAAGGGATCTCATGGCAGCACCTAATAAAAAGAAAAGTATTGATAGTCATTCTATAATTACAAAATATATGAATTATGTTCTGGAGCATGAAGAATATCCAAAATCTGTTTATAAATTTTGTAAAGAGTCAAAAATAAAAGAAGAAGAATTTTATAATTTTTTTGGGAGTCTTGATAGTGTTAGGAAGGGAATCTGGAATACTTTTTTTAGCACCACAATGGATGCTATACATAAGAATGAAGAATATGATGCCCTTAGCAGTAAAGATAAGATGCTGACTTTCTTTTATACGTTGTTTGAATTATTAACATTGAATAGGAGTTATGTTTTAATGGCATTGAATTATGATCAGGTTCCGTTCAAAAATTTAAAACAATTACAAGGATTGCGTAATCATATCAAAAGTTTTGCAAAAGAATTGATAGAAATCGATAATGACGAGAAACTTTTTAAGATAGCTAAAAACCCTGTTTCGGTCTATGCAGAAGGAGCGTGGTTACAATTTTTATTTCTTTTGAAATTTTGGATGGAAGATGAATCTGTCAGTTTTGAAAAGACTGACATCGCTATAGAAAAATCAGTTACGGCTATTTTTGATTTGTTTGATAATACACCTCTGAGTAATGTATTGGATTTTGGAAAATTTCTTTGGAAAGAAAAATCAATGTGGAATTAGAGCATATAAAGAGGTAAAGTAGATTAAATTTTAAGAAAAAAATATGAAAACATTAGATAAAATACCAACTTCAAAATTAGGTCGTACAACCGAGCTTGTAAAGACTGGTGTAAAAGTAGGTGGTAATTATCTTAAATATTATAGTAAGAAAGCTGTGAATCCTAAAACAACCAGAGATCAGCTTAATGAAGACAATGCTACCGACATCTATGATGGATTAAAAAATCTAAAGGGAAGTGCATTAAAAGTGGCGCAAATGCTATCAATGGAAAAGAATTTATTACCTAATGCCTATGTAGAAAGATTCTCATTATCGCAATTCAGCGTACCACCATTATCAGCACCATTGGTAAGAAAAACATTTAAAAAATATCACGGGAAATATCCTGAAGAATTATATGATACGTTTGCAACTCAATCTGTTAATGCTGCTAGTATCGGTCAGGTACACAAGGCAGTAAAGGACGGGAAAAAACTTGCTGTGAAAATTCAATATCCTGGAGTTGCAGACAGTATAAGTTCTGATTTGGCGATGGTGAAACCCATCGCCATCAGAATGTTTAATCTAAAAGGTAAAGACTCTGAGAAATATTTTAAAGAATTAGAAGGGAAATTGCTGGAAGAAACAGATTATGTGCTGGAAGTAAAGCAAAGTAAAGAAATAACGGAGGCCTGCAGTGATATCGCTAATCTCAGTTTCCCTAAGTATTATGAAGAGTTGTCCAGTAAACGAATTATTACAATGGATTGGATGCCCGGAATACACCTTAGTGAATTTGCTAAACAAAATACAAATCAGGAGACAGCTAATAAAATCGGACAGGCACTTTGGGATTTCTATATGTATCAAATGCACGTACTAAAAGCGGTGCATGCAGATCCTCATCCTGGAAATTTTTTAGTAGATAATGATGATAATCTAGTCGCTATTGACTTTGGTTGCGTCAAAAAAGTTCCGCTAGAATTTTATACTCCATATTTTGAATTAGCAATAAAAGAAAATATAGAAAATCCTGAGTTTTTTAATCAGAAGATGTTAGAATTAGAAATATTAAAAGAACAGGATTCGCCACAAGAAAGAGCATTTTTCTCTGAAATGTTTCATGAAATGTTAAGTCTTTTTACAACGCCTTTTCAGATGGAAACTTTTGATTTTGCTGATGAGCGCTTCTGGAACGGAATTACAGAATTAAGTGAAAAATATTCTAAAGATACCGAATTGCGAAAAATGAATGGCAATAGAGGAAGCAAGCATTTCTTATATATCAATAGAACATTCTTTGGTTTATATAACTTATTACACGATTTAGGATCAACCATTCGTGTTAAAAATTTTGAAAAGTACCTTTAGTCAGTCTATATGGCTGATATTGGTTTGTTTATTTATTGGTTAGGTTGTAGAGAGGTGTGCTGTGGTTGGCACACCTTTCGTCTTTTATACAATTCCTATCTAAAAAACATTCGAATATAAATCGTATAAGCTGTTTAGAAAGTTTAACCAAGTGTGAAACTCTTATAACGGAATGGAATGTGAAATTGAAAACTGAGGAGGAAATGCCAAAAAGGTTGTTGGATTTAGTTGCATATGAAAAACCATAAAGAATATCAGCTAAAGTGTCTATAAACCATTTTGACTTTTGGGTCACTCTAAAATCAAAACTCAACTCAAATTAATTGTTGATATTGTTCAATAATAGTTCAATAAAACGATGCCAAAAAATTATATTATAAAAAGAGTTTTTGCAGCCATAATAGATTGTGGATTGTGACTTCTACTTTTTTACATTTCTTGTGTTCTATTTGGAGAAAAGATACCAGAGAGAGGATACAATGGAGATCATTTAATTTTAATTCTTGTTGGAATTTGGACCGTTCTTATGATTGTATTTTGAATTTCTTTTTCAAAGTACTATTGGAAATTGGACAGTAGGGTTTAAAACTCTGAATCAAAATGGAGAAAAACTTAAATTTTGGCAAAGCCTTGTGAGGCATTGTTTTGATTTAATCGATATGTGGCCCTTGGGAGGGGTTGGTGTCTTGTCGATAAAATGTACTAAGAAAAATCAGAGAGTTGGCGATTTAGTTGCTCGAACTATAGTAGTACCAAGATAAAAGTTTAAATCAGTAGCTCAATAAAACGATAAGATCCATTGGACTTTTATTTCCGAGACAAATAAAAAATTATCTCCAAAAGTTATAGACCCTATAAACGAGTTTGATATAAGAATTAGTTATTTTAAAGCTAATAATTCTAACAAAATTACTTTGAAATTATTTGAAGATTTAATCATTAAAGATACTGAAGAAATTGCAAAGAATAATATTCAGAAAAAAGGCCCTCTGGAAGGCTTTCATTTTGGCATGAGTAATATGGAAGCACAGTTATATGAACCATCTTATTCCGAAGAAGAATTAAAACAAGAAAGACTTGAAATAGAAAAAAGAAAAAAAGATTTACAAGCGTCAATGGAGAAATTTATGTCGGAATCAAAAATTAAATTTGAAATAGATACAAAGTGAATTAAAGTTCAATAAACGGATCACTTTAAAAACTCTTGTTCAAGATAAAGCGTTCAATATTTAATACATAATATTTTCTTTAATATAGATAATAGAGACATAAAGAGCAGGAACGTGTAGGTTGCTATACTTCAAGAATATTAAATTTTGTTGTAAATTTAATATTCTTGAAGTAAAATTTTTCTTTTATGAAAACTATTCCTCTAATTGTATTAATACTACTAATTATACCTGAAAAAATTACTGCTCAAAATAAACAAGAAAGAGACAGTATTCTTTTGATCATTAGCCTAACCAAGGTAGACACTGTTAAAGCAATCAATTATTTGGAACTATCGAATCTAACAATGTACAATGACCAGAAAAAGACCTTTACTTACTTAGAAAAAGCAGATTCATTATACAAAATATCCAAAAATGATAAAGGAATAGCAAAGTTGTATGCTCAAAAGGCAAACTATTATTACAGGCTCGGAAAAATTGATTCTGCAAGACATTACCTTATAAATTCAGTTGAAAAATCACTTCATGCATTTGACACGCTGCGTGCAGCTGTCATTAGACATAATGTAGGCATCTTAGATCATTATCAAGGTAATAGTTCTAGTGCCACTGAAATAATGAAAACTAATATCCCCGTATTTAAAAAATATAAAGATACTTTACATTTGGCCAACGCATATCTGATGAAGGGCAAAATTGCAATTTCCGATGGCTATTACAATATCGCACTTAAAGAAACCTATAGTGCTTTAAAACTCCGTAGAAGCGGGAAGGACGATTTTAGAATCGCTGAAGATTTACTACAAATTGGAATTATTTACCAATCTACAGACGAACATGAAAAAGCTATTGAAATCTTAAATGAAAGTGCACAATTATATGATAAAACTGACAGTGATCAAAGTAGGGCTCAGGCATTAAACTATATGGGTGTGTCAAATATAAAGCTTAAAAATTATGAGCATGCAGAAGAAAATCTAAAAAATGCTTTACTTATATCTGAAAAACTAGATTACAAAGCCAATATTGCTCGTGTCTATTTTAATTGGGGTAATCTTGAATTAGTAAGAAAAAATCTTCCAGAAGCAATAGTTTTTTTTGAAAGAAGTTTAACAGTCTGGAAATCTATCGGTTCGCCTAACAATGAATCAAATAACCTCTTTTATATTGGCAAAACTTATTTAGCACAAAAAAAATATTTACAATCTATTAATTACCTCAATCAAAGTATTGCTATTGCAGAATCTACAAATGATGTAGAAATACTCCGTAAAGCATATTTAGAAAAATCTTTAGCCCTTGAAGGGCAAAATAAATATAAAGAGTCATTATTTAGCTATAAGAAAAATAAAGTATTGAACGATTCCATTTTCACTATTGAACGTACTAATGCTACCCAAGAATTAAAGATCATATTTGAAACTGAAAAAAAAGAGCAACAGATAGCACTACAAGAAAAAGAAATTGTTCTTCTTGAACAAAAAGCAAAGGTCAGCAACCTGCAACGTCTTTTAATGGGTATAGGACTTTTACTGGCTATATTAGGTTTTTATGCACTACGCCAAAAAATGAAGCGAAACAATCTAGAAAAAGAAAAAGTTGATAATGAACTAGCATTTAAAAAGAAAGAACTCACTACTCATGCCTTACATCTCGCTAAAAAGAATGAAGTTTTAGAAGGTTTAAAACAAAAAGCCAGGGAATATAAAACTTCTTCAACTGGTCAAAGTGGGTATCAGCAACTAATTCGAACCATCAATTTTGATTTACAAGATGAGAATAACTGGGAAAACTTTAGTAAATATTTCCACGAAGTTCATAAAGGTTTTAATAGTAAAGCTCAACAAAAATATCCCCAAATTACAACCAACGATTTACGCCTAATGGCACTTTTGAAAATGAATCTTAGTTCAAAAGAAATTGCAAATATCTTAAACATCTCTGTTCCCGGAATTAAGAAAGCGCGAAATAGACTTAGAAAAAAACTTGGTATTAGCCCTAAAGAATCATTAGAGGCACTTATCATATCAATATAATTACAACGAGCAAAGTAAAAAAACTCTTTAAGGCACCTGTAAAACAAGGCTTTTTTCTTTTGTCACCCTTTTGTCACCCCTACTTTTTCTTATTCTTAAAACTAACCTTTTACGTTTGTAACGTCATTAAATTGGCAAAACCGTTTTGTGTAGTCTTGCGCTTGAACGGGCTGCAGACCTCTAATGTGCAAAGTCACGCAAAACAAAGTTTAACCACAAAACAAAAAGTGATGAAAACAATTAATAGAGTATTAAGGAGTATTTTTAGCACAGTACTAATTATTACTGCTTTGGCTTGTAGTAAAGATGATACCGATATAGATTTGGATCCAAATCTATCCAATCTCACTATCGAAGAAGTGGTAGCAAGCGGCGATGCTTTCGAAAGTTTTGCAACTACCACTACACCTCCAGAGGATATCCCAGATACCGAAGAAATGTTTAGCCAAAATTATACCTTAAACGACACAATAGACCAATGGCAATGTATCCGAAAAAAAGTGAGTGTTTTAGGAGGTACAGACAAGTTTCCTCTTTTTAATACAAATGCTTCTGTAATTTTTCCGGGAAACTTGCTTCAAGGTAAAACCTTATCACAAGCCACCCCTTCAGATATTGTTGTAAAACGTGCAGGTGGCACAATAACATATAACCTAGTAACTGGAAATCGTCAAGCAACTGTTGAAGTCGATAAAATAGATCAGGGTACTGTCAATCAAGCGATGAATAAAGTTATTGCCGAAAATGGTGATATTCTTCCTGCAAATTTCGTACTTGATGTAACCGCTATTGAATCAAAGGAACAGTTGGCTCTAGAATTAGGGCTAACGGTATCTACTTTAGCCAGTAAAGTTAACAGTAACTTCTCCCTAAATACCAGCGAAGAATATAGCAGTGTTTTGATAAAACTCACACAACAATATTATACAATGAGCTATGTAAAGCCCACTAGCTTGGACGAAGTGTTTGATCCAAGCGTTACTGCCGAAGATTTAGCTAAATTTATTCAACCTGATAATCCTGCAACCTTTATATCATCTGTAACCTATGGGCGCATATTTTATATGCTATATGAATCTACTGCATCTGCAGAAGATATGAAACTTGCTTTAGAAGGAGAATATAATACCATAAGCAATCAAGCATCAGGTAGCATAGATCTTAGCTTTTTAAAAGAGTATAATAATCTATCGGTAAAAGTTATTGCATATGGAGGTGATTCCGAAGGAACATTAAATGCTGTTGGTGCTACATTTGGGGGAGAAGAAGCCGTGACTAATCACATAAAAGAAATTATCGAAAGATTGGCCGCTTCTAGCAATATAGCAGGTGGCTTACCTTTATCATATGTAGTAAATAGCCTAGAAGATCCAAGTCAAATTATAAGTACCAATCTTGCCACCGAATATGATGTGGTAAATTGTGAAAATAGGAGTAAAGGCTTCCCTAAATATGCAAACTTACGTAGCAATGTAGAAGCTGCTTTTTATGCAGATATTAATACACAGACCTGGCTCGACAATGTTGATTCATTAACCAATGTGCTTATTGATGAAAACGGGAGATTAATACATATTAAAAATACAGGAGAACTATCATCTGAGTATAGTTTAAATGAAATAGGTCCAAACGGAATATACCCTTTCAATGGATGCGCCGCCACCGCATTTAGACGTGCATCCGCTAGCTTTAGCGATGGTATCTATTTTTTTAATAACGATGGGAGTAAATATAGTTTATATCAAATTGGTGGCGGCACCGGAAGAGGAGAGTTTAGTACTCCAAAGAGTGTAAGTTTATTAGGTAGTGGAGTGCCTTTTTCTGCAATTGGAGCAGGAATGGACGCCTCTATAGGCAATCGAAAATTATTATGTTTTTTTAATAAAGAAGGTACGCAGTACACTATTAGTGAAAGTTCGGTTTTTACACCTCCTAGATCCATTAAAGACTTTCAAGTAAAAACAAGTGGTAGTTCATTTGAAATACCTTTTGAATCTGTAGGAGCAGCTATGCGCGTTGACCTTAAAGATGATAGTAGAATAATAGTTGCTTTCTTTGACGGCTCAGGAACCCAATATGTTTTCTTTGATATGGACACTGATGAGTTTATAGGTCCTTTTAATATGTAAATACCTTTTAAAGAATGGCAGATACAAACTACTGTCCAAGATGCACCAGTAAAATATAACTAATCGTATAAAAATTAAAGGGAAAATTAGAGTATTAAAAGTTTTACAGTATATTTATTGCAAGGTAAAATTATTGACAACCCTATTCATGAAGATTTCTTCATGTATAGGGTTGTTTGTTAGAATTAAAAGTTCAATAAACGATCCATTTGAGCGCAGTACACATATTATTAATATCAGAATGATAAAGTTTCGACTCCGCTCAAATGGATCATCTTTTATGTTCTATCTTTTACACATGGGTAACGCATAGAAAAGTACCTGGCCATTTTACACAATTAGTGTTGGATCCTGCTTTGACGGAGCGTTGTTCTTGTTTATTTAAAACGTGAACCTCTTGTGAATTTAACAGTTTTTCTAACATAATATATTTAGTTTTATAATGAATAATACTTTAAATTAATATTTTATGATAATAAAATATTGAATGATGAGGACGTTAGTTTAAAGTTTGTAGCTGAACAACCATATTTTTGGGATAATGTTTGTAATTTCTATTAAAAAACTGAAGACCTTACATTATACGATTTGTGATTAAAAAATTCGTATAAATTCATTGAATTATTTTTTCTTTATGCAAGGCAAAAAAATCAAGCATAGCTATAGCTACGGTTTATTTTTTAAACGAAGTAGAAAGGAAAAAGAAACGATGAATATGCGAAATTTTTAGTTATAAATCGTATTAGAACCATATTCCAATAAAAAGAAAAGATATAAAAGTCCAATAAAACGATCATCACTTAAAGATTAATACAAAATGGCTTACAACGAAAATGAAGATACTTTTAATCAAACTGACTTAAATAAAATAATTGCTCAAGTTGACGGTATTCCATTGCCAACAGAAGTAAAGAAAAATTTATGGAAAGCTTTCGGTCAACTTGTTTATGGAATTATAGATATTCCACTAGCTTGGTTAGAAAAGTTTCCGGCGTCTATTAGAAACAAAACGAATAGTTCATTACAAATGGAAGAATTATCACTTCAAATTGCTAAAGAAGAGTTAAAAAAGGATAATGAATTTATTTCGCGAACTAAGGTCTATCATTTCAATAAACTTAAAAATCGTCAAAAAATTAGAGAAAATATATTTAATCATTCCTTAGCTGATATAGAGAATTCTAATCTTAAAACAGTTGATAATAAGAAAGAAATAAAAAATGATTGGTTAATTGAATTTGCTAATAGAGCAGAATTAAAATCAGATGAAGGATTTCAAATAGTGCTTTCCAAAATGCTCACTGGAGAAATAAAAAGACCAGGGACATTTAGTCTTCAGACACTACATATACTATCTTTAATGGACTCAGAAATAGCTCAAATATTTCAAATTGCGAGTAATTTGTCTGTTTATTTTTTTAATGAAAAAACTGATAGATCATATTTGTTTTTTGAACACCTTGATGGTATATCTCCGATATCACTTCAAGATTATGAGCTATCTGCAGAATCAATAACTAAAATTTCGGAGTTAGGTTTAATTCATCAAAGAGAAGTAACGTTAAGAACAAGATTTTATAACTATGATAAAGTAAATGAGGAAAACAATACTTATAAAGTTAGAATTGGGGAGCATTTATACCATTTTATAAAAACAAAAAATAGTGAGAATAAAGAGACTTACTTTAAGGTTATTCAATTTACGAAGGCAGGGAGTGAGTTACTTTCTTTATTTAAGCCAATATCTAATCTCGAATTTGAACAAGAGCTTATTAATTATTTTATTAAGAAAACCGGTTCAATTTTGAAATAGATTAGGTTGGTTTTGGAACGACTACTAATTTAAAGTTTAATAAACGATGAATATTTAGGCTAAATCTATGATGCGAAAGGACAAAAGAAGAATGACGATAAATTGGTTGGAAAAGGCTCGTGAGAGTTGGAGCAATACAGGTAATGAAAGACCTCCATTTGCAATAGCACCAAAAAAGGGTCAGCGATCTGTCTGGGATTTTCCTCGTCCTCCGATTATCGAAAAAATCAGCAAACAAATAATAGTCAATTACCAAGGGGGTAAGATAGCAGACTCTCACAATTCTTTAGCTGTTTTAGAGACTGCTAGTCCGCCAACATATTATATACCTAAGTGCAATATTGAAATGAACACACTCGTAAGAATACTTGGTAAGACTTCAATGTGTGAATGGAAAGGAAATGCAATATATTTGACATTGAAGACCTTGATCGATCAACCCATAGCCTGGTCATATCCGAATCCCTTTTCAGAATTTTCTGCATTAAAAGATCATATAGCATTCTATCCTCAGCATCTTGAATGTTATATAGATGGGAAACAGGTCGAAGCACAAGCTAGTAAATTTTATGCCGGATGGATCACTCCAGACATCGTAGGTCCTTTTAAGGGGGAAATGGGAACTGAACATTGGTAAGCACTCTATTTTTAACAGAAAATAAAATCAGGATATACTTAAGCGAATGCGTATATTATAGTTTAGCGTCTTCTCCCCGAATACGTCATTGCCTCTCCTTTGCCGAATGCATAGCTTAGTCCAAAAGTAATAAAGCGTCCGCGCTGCCCAAAATTATAAGTTTCAAAAGAGGGTTGATTCACAAAGCGTTCTTGAATTCTGGAAGCAAAAACATCACGGATACCTAGATTTGCTACTATTTTTCCCTTTAATATTTTTTTACGCATCCCTATATCGAGAAAGGCAAAACCACTTTGCTCTCCCTGAACGGTTTCAAATCCTGAGCGGTAGTTACCATTCAATTCTAAGTCAATATCTGTGGGTAAACTAATTTTAGAGCCTAATCGAGTGGACCATTGATTGCCTGTAAAATCAAAAATCTGACCATCGAAAGTTCCTTTTCGGTCAAAATAATTAAAATTAAAATCCCCGGTAAAAGTCAACCATTTTACAGGATTATACTTTCCATTGGTTTCAAAACCTATAGAAGAATTCGTGCCAATATTTTCTGGAGTAGTAAAATTTACATTATCTACAAAAGTCGATATGCGTTCTACCACATCTGTTGTATAGCGATGGTACAAACTGGAACTCATACTAGCCTTTCCAATTTTATAAATACTCGTTAATTCATAGGAATTAGTAAACTCTGGTTGTAATTCCGGATTTCCAGTGCGGATATTGAAGTTATTTCGAATGTTAAAAAAAGGATTCAAATCCCAAAGTCTAGGTCTGAATATACGTTTTGAGTATCCAGCCTGCAATGAAAACTTCTCACTAAACGTATAAGAGGTGTGAAAACTAGGGAAAAAATTGGTGAAATTTCGGGAATTACCTTCGTTGGTATTTGCTAATAAAGTTTCTAAATCAGTATTTTCTATACGCAGGCCTGCCTTGATTCCCCAAATCTTATTTTCATATGCTAAAGTTCCATAAATCCCCAATACCTTTTGATCCCACTCAAAGTCATTGGTCAGATTTTCATTGATTACAAATTCTCCATCAATAAAATCCTTTACCTCAAAATCATTTCCTACATCATTTATAACATATTGTGCTCCAGTCTCTATGGAATACACTTCAGTTAATGGATTTGTGTAATCTGCTTTGAAGGTAAAATCTGCTTGCTGAAAATTAGTAGCAGTCCGTTGATTATTATCTACATCTTCTCCTTCTAAAGTAGTGTCTGTAAATAAGGAAGACTGATCTTTGCCGAAGAAACTTCCTAAAGCACTTAGTTGGAATGTATGGTCTTTATTATTTTTAAATTGTTTTTTCCAATTAAATTCGTACTGCCATTTGGGATTGGTAGCATCAGTAGTTTCTTCTCGTACCGATCTAGATATCAAGGTATTAATTTCGTTAAAAAAACGAAAGCTAGTTTCGGAAGGTTGGTCTTCAATTTCGTAGGCGAAGTTTCCTGAAAGCGTAAAAACGTTGTATTTATTCAAATGGTAGTCTGTACCCAAGGTAATGTTGAAAAAAGTCTCGTTTCTAAAGTTCTCTCCCTCACTAAAAATTACTTCCCCATTTTCAAGGTTTCGGTTGATCGCCTCATTATCTCTAGGCAGCGAACGATAACCTGCACCCATTTGAGTAAACAGATTAAATTTTTCAGTTCTTCGATTAAGACTAGCTCCTATACTATGATTGTCAGGTATACCAGTATTAAGTGAAACAGAACCGTTCCAGCCTTTTTTCTCTTCTTTTTTTAAGATAATATTCAAAATCCCTGAAGTACCTGAAGCCTCATATTTAGCAGATGGGTTGGTAATTACCTCGATACTTTGAATCATATCTGCTGTGATAGTTCCCAAAGCATTACTTGATTCATCGGCTAATACAGAGGGTTTTCCATTAATCAAGATTTGGACTCCTCCAGCTCCTCGCAAACTTATCTCACCTTCTATATTCACATTAACTGATGGTACATTGTTAAGCACCTCTAATGCACTAGCTCCTGCGGTACTCAGGTCTTTTCCCACATTAAAAACACGTTTATCCAATTTAAACTCTGTTTTAGAAACTTCTCCTCTCACGACAACCTCATCCAGTGTTTGGCTGTCTTGATAAAGCTTAATCTTATCTAAATAAACTTCATTATCTTTTATTTTAAAATCTCTAAGCTGAATGGTTTTAAATCCTATAAAACTTATCTCTACATAAAAATCTTTTTTTGTAGTTTTTATCTCAAATAAACCGTCATCATTGGTGATAGCTCCAGCAATTGTAGCTTTAGAGTTTATATCATTCAAAACAACTGTGGCATAAGGAATAGGTTGACCTGTTTCGGCTTCTACCAATGATCCGGAAACTAGTATTTCCTTATTTTGAGCACAGATGCCAACCGTAAAAAAGAATAGGATTAAAAGAAACCGTATGTTCATTATATTGTAATTATAATTTGATTACTCAAAGAAAAGGAGAAGAAAAGATTTATAAAAATTCATTTGGGTAAACTACTATTGTAATCCCATAAACGACATTATTGTAATTGACCTCGATAAATCTGCCGTTTATAGTAATTATTAAGAGGATTACCTTTTAATTCTTATAGTTGAAGAAGCAAAAACTATATTTGTTATACAGCTTTTCGATATTGTGAAAAAAATATTCTTAAATAGAGAGGTTTGGTTTCAGGTGATATTACATATCGTAGTATTTACTTTTTATTCATTTGACCGTCGTAATCCTGAAATAAAACCTTATCAATATGTGTTCTTTTTGAATTTTGTAATTGCTGGTCTTATGGTCAGAGAGTGTAAATATAACCTTGTCTGAATACTAAATTTTTAATTTACACATTATTCAGATAAGATGACAAATACAGAACAACAAGAACTAGAGAAGAAAGCTCTTGAACAATTTATGAGCGGCAAGA
>NZ_VTZU01000083.1 GCF_008370685.1 Aquimarina sp. RZ0 | reverse complement strand
GGATAGCACTTGATTTAGCGACCAAGCCCCAGGAGGGCTCTGGGAGCTAGCTCCCAGAGCCCTCCTGGGGCTTAACCCTGAGACAGGGTTATAATTACACTTCCCTCGTTTTTTTCAAAACCGTCAATTTTAAAGAGAAGAATAAAATTTATAATACTGTTTTGATTTTTCATAGTCTTTTTGCCTCCTATAAAACATTCCCAGATTATGAAACCCCAATCCTATCGTAATAGAATCGTTAATACCTTCACTTATATCCAAGGCTTTTAAATACGTAGTTAAGGCTTTTTCTGCATTACCTTGTTTGTTGTCTACAATACCAAGGTAATTCAGCGCTTTTGCCTTATTTTTTTGATAGTATGGTGTAGTACCCTGAATTTCTTCAATTTGTTTTAAAATATCATTGATAATAATTCTAGAGGCTTCTAAATCAAACCGATGCATTTGTTTGACCAGTTCAATTTTATAACCAATCCGTGCTGAATCGGTAGTAGCTTTTGCGATTTTATATTTTAATACGGTTGCAAGACTATCATGAGATTGAGCAACACTGCTTATGGATAATAAAAGGACAACTATAAATACAATATTAGTTTTCAAAAGAAGATTAGGTTTTAATCGTTAATGAGATATTTGTCGATTACTATTTAAAAATACATCATAATCTCTTTGCTACCACTATGAAACCTTTTTACAACCCTTTTGCAACTCCTGATTTTTGCTGCATGCGTTTTACATCCTATGCTAATTCTTCTATAAAAACATTAATTTTTAAAATATTTATCCTGAATTTACTACCATTTCTCGTTTTAAAATACTCATAAAAGATTTTAGACATTCAAATCAAATATCAAAAACCTTGACTATAAGGTAATCTGATCACCTAGATCAGTTAGTTCATATTCTAAAAGAATGGTGTTTCGAAGTATATTTAAAATAACCATCTTGATCTTACTAATTTAAATCTGCTGAAAAATAAATTATTTATTTTCAATCGTATGATGTCCCAAGAGTGAAGTAGGACATCGTGTTTAACAATTAATCAAACTAAGAGTATTATAAGGAGATCCCTACCAAAACACCTGCTCCAATTCCGGCAACGCCAATTAATATTTTTTCAAAAACCGTCTTTCTTCTTTGTCGTTTGGTAGCCTTCTCTACAAGTTCAAGACTGTTTGTTGCTTTCTCAAGGCTGTTTATAGTATAATCCAATGCTTTTTGTGTATTGTTTAAAGTCGCCTGGGTTTTTTCATAAACGATCTGATCTAAACTATCGCTTTTAGTAAAATTGATTTTTAAGCTTCGCTCCAGATCAATATTTCTATGAAGCGTTTGTGTATATTTTTTTATGAGTTCTTTAGTCATTTTATCTTGTTCAATCGTAGTCTGATACACATTCTTGATCGCCAAAAAAGATTTTTTATTGACTAAATAAATATCAGATGTTTTAAACCTGTACAAACTGTCTATTTTTACTGTTAGCGGTTCTCCGGTATGATTGCTATATGACTCAGGAATTTCAATTACTTTTAAAGAATCGATCTCTTGACAGAAAGTTTTAGAAACCATGACGATACAAAGTGTGAATACTAATCTTTTCATCTGTTATTTTTTTATTGCTTTTCAGTTATCAGATAAAGTATGCTGCTAATTATTTTGGCTGGAACTAACTAACCTGATTATTATAGCTCATTACATACCGCTATTGATTTATACTGTACTTATCATTATTTGTTTAAACCAAAAAGATCATCCAATACCAATCGGTCTTTTGCCAACCTATCATTTGTGAGTTTTATGGAGTCCTTAATATGTTGTAAATCATTCCAATCTTTGGCATTTTTTCTTTTAAATGCAAGGATTAAAGAATCTCGTCTATGAATGATCAAATCTTTCTGGAGTTTCATTTGTTCAAATTCTTTCCTGGAGTTTTCTAATTGCGACTTAGTAACAGTGATAACATTTTTTGAAACCTTCAGTTCTTCTTTTGCCTTCTCTAGTTCTGATGTTATGATTTTCCAATTTGTACTGGAATTAAAGATCAAATAACCTATTATGATTAAAAATAATAGTGCAAGGATCTGAAGGATAATAGTAATATTTTTCATCTACACATGATTTGCTATGCAATAAAGGATCTTATCATTTGATCCATAAAAATGTTTTTGAGCGTTGGTTGATAAAAGAATTTATCTGGAGTAACAGGTTTACAATCTAAAAAAGCCCATTCCAAATAGTTAACATTTATAATTATTTTTTAAATACAAAAACCCTTTGATAATATGCGCCGCAAGTTACTTTATCTTGTCCTTTTTTTATCTGTAAGAGCATAACTTTTTCATATATTTCCATTTCTTACTTTAATTAAGTAGACAATAAAAAATTACTCTATAGTCGCGGGTTTCTTTTCAACATTAATAGTGTACTTTTCTTTATATAAAATGATCAGGTTACAAAAAGAGATAATAAAACCCGCAGAAAACAGATAGCACAAAAACAAAAGCATCATTAGCAGTACTCTATTAAACCTTATACTCTCCTTAGTCCAGGCTTTTTCGGGTTCTCCCAATATAATCATCATACGTTCTTTTCTATCAGGCAAAAATCCGTGTGATTCCTTAAAAATTTCAAAAGGATCTTTATCTAACATTTTATTCCCAATAACAATATCCTTTTCTATATACGGTAATGTTTTGGCTTCCCGACAAAAATGATAGGCAGTATAACTACTTATAAAAAGTATTAAAAAGATGATAGACAAGCGCATCCATATTTTAATAAATTTGTTTTTGAGCGAAAATAAGATAAGAAATCCTGCAAGTACCGTAGCCATAAACACACCAAATTTCATAAGAAAAGAGGTGTTTTCGTCTGTAAAATGCCAAGAGGGTAATGGTATAATAAAAGCCCCTGTTACTGACGCAATCCAGGTACTCAGTAAAGTAATTTCTTTCCAAACTTCTTTTAATCGGGTTACCAGCATAGTATCATTATTTTGGAGTTTTTAAAACTAATTGCTTTACTTCTTCTTTTCCATTACTCAAAATAAGATGTAATTCTGCTTCCCCAATGCGATCTTCTTTTTCTAACCAAAACAAGTAATAGCCTGGCACAAAATCCTGAGATGCATTTTGTGTAGGCTTATTAAAACGAAATCTTTTGATATCCAGTTTATTTTCATATGATAGTTTCCCAAACACAAAAAAACCATCATCAACACTGGAATTTACAGTAACTCTGATCTTGGTATTTGCATCATTTTGGGCACTACTAAGAATCGATTGTAACTTAGCATCATAATCTTGATAGATGGCATCCAAAATAAAAACTCTATCTTGTGTTATAGCAAAACCTTTATCTAAACGTTCTAATGCTTTTTGCGCTTCTTGTAATGTCAAAACGTAATTTGTGGTAAGCCCATATTTTTTATTACAGTTTTCTAGTACAGGAAATAACTCTTTGTACTTTTCTTCTAATGCATTGTATTTGACTATAAGATCATCATCTTTTGTTTGTAGAATTTTTTCTGATAAATTCAGTATTACTTGTTCGCTCTTTGACAAGACACCAGAAAGCTTATTATTTGTTGGAGCATAACTCGCACAACCATACATAAGCACTAGTATACAAAATGTAAAACTATATTGGTAGAAACTTTTCATGTGTAATGGTTTTATTTTTTTGCAAATAGATTCTATATTTTATCTGAACTATATTATTTACAAAGTTATGTCCAGAAGTAGGTATCTTGCTATCACAGAAACGACAAAAAAGAGTAATTTCCCGACTTAATATATCTTTATCTCCTTTTACAAAATACCATCAATTATTTTTCCCCAATCAAAAGCAGGACCAATATCCCATTTTCTTGAAGACCTATAGTTTACGTGAGATACAATCCCCCTAAAATTGATTAATTCATTTTTATCTCCGGTAATGTATCGTTTATCCTCTGATAAAAATTTTCTTGGAATAGAATACGTTGCTGTGAGATATCGTAACAATATGAGTACGCTATCATATTGTTGTTTTGTAAATGTGGCATAATATAATTCTCCTCTATAGGGTGATGCTAACTTTGTACATAATTGTGTTTGGTTGATATCGCAGTATACATCGTTATCATTATAAACTGTCACCAGTTTATCGTCAATTCGTTTTAAAAAACCAATATTAGAAATCTCTATTGCAATGGTTCGTTTGCTGCCACTAGTATTGCCTCCAATAGCGCAAGAACCTAGATGATATGCCCAATAAGCAGAGGGCCACAAATTGAGAATTTGCCATTTCTGGCAATAATAAAAGGTACAGATACACGGTAATTAGGTTTTGACAAAGCAGCTACATCTCCTTTTAAATATCCCGCTGTATGATGGAGTACAATTTGTGTTTTTGGATTTTTCTCGTGGTAGTAAAACGAGGCATCACCATTTTTTGATCTGCAACTTATATAGAGCATAGCCTCATTAGTATCTTTTACAGCAATTGTTTTTGCTGTTAAAACAAACTCTTTCCCATCCGAATCTCTCCCCGTCTCAAAAAAAGTTTTCTCATGATTCGCAATACTTGTCGCCTTCATAATTAGTTTGGTTTATTATGACTTTTTTTAACTCGTAATTGTATCTATCAAATATACCTGGATATGCATAGGAACACTATTACAAAAACGACAAACAAAAGAAATTTTCCGACATAGAATTACTTCTTTTCACGAGAGATAAACTGTATCAATACAGCGATTGAACAGGTAATACGATTTGTGATTAAAAAATTCGTATAAATTCATTGAATTATTTTTTCTTTATGCAAGGCAAAAAAATCAAGCATAGCTATAGCTACGGTTTATTTTTTAAACGAAGTAGAAAGGAAAAAGAAACGATGAATATGCGAAATTTTTAGTTATAAATCGTATAATATCAATGCTGTTTTAAAAACACTCAAATAAAAAAACTGCGATTTCTTTATCCTCCTTCAAAATAAAAAAAGCAAGTGTTAATGAATAATTTTAATCAGGAAATGATATAATGGCTTGGTGTAAACTTTAGTTTCTGCATAAAATAAACTGTAGCACAACTAAGAGGTCTAAAAAAAATCAAGTAAACTACCTCGAGGCAAACGAGGCATTTATTGAAAAAAACATGTTGATTTCGAGGCAAGTCTCGAAGCATTTAAATCTCGATTATCGAGTAAACATAAGGATAGATATTTATATATGGATCTATTCAAAAGTAATGCTTTTTGAAATCAAATCTTTATTTGTAATTTTTTATCATTAACTGATTAATTCTGATGGACTCACTGCAAATTCCTTTTTAAAGCATTTAGAAAAATAAGAAGGATTAGAAAAACCTATCTGAAAAGCAATTTCTGAAATAGTATTCTGTTTACCTAATATTAGCTCTTTTGCACGATGCAAACGCACTGAGCATATCAATTTGTTGGGAGATTTATTAGTAACTGCTTTGAGTTTGCGTTGTAGTTGTCGCTGGCTAACACCAATTTCTCTACAAAGCGTTTTTACACCAAAATGCTCATCTCCTAAATGATTATCAATGTTTTGAAGTACTTTTTCCAGAAAAGAATCATTTTGTGGAAATTCGGTATAATCAATCTTAGTATCCCGTATATCATGTCTGAGCTTCTTTGCTATAGTAAATAACAAGAAAGATTCGTTGGATTTAGTTTTGAGAACTGTTTTGTAAGGTGTAAAACTTACACCTGCCCCTACCAATAAATTCTTTACTGTTTGGGTTAATAATATTTGCCCAGGAATAGGCTGCCCGCATATTAATGCAGTCAAATCTTCAGTTTCTTTTCTTACAGGTTTTCCTACGGTGCATTCTTTTATATGGATCCCAATAACCAATTGCGCATTAAAACCTTGAATAGTATTTACCAAATCCATACTACAATGAACAGCCTTACTGGGGCCATCAAAAGTTGCTGTAAACAGTTCTTCATCATATTGAACGATCCCTCCACCATATTGTGCTACATATTGCCTTATAAGCTCTTGATGCACAGAATGATCAGTTTCAGAAGTTATAATACGCCCCACAACGATTGTGAATAGTTGTTTTTCGTAAACGGGTATTGGCTTTATATCCAAAATAAAAGATTTCATTTCTTCTAAAATCTCATCAATGTTACCTGTCCAAAACAGATGATCACTCCCTTCAAATTCAACAAATTTTGCTCCCTGGATGCGTTCTGCTATAAAACGACCTTCTTCAATTTTTACATCAATATCATGAGTACGTTGTAACAGTAAGGTAGGAACATTTATAGAACCCAAAATATCAACAATATCTACTTGTGTATTCATTTTTGTTAATATCAAAGCTGCTCTTGGACTGGCTCCAGAACGAAAATAACTGGCCAGCCAATCCATAAATCTGGTATCATTAGCCTTTGAAGGTGCAAGAGATTCTAAGTTCATGGCACCACTCCCCCAGCTTTTTTCAATCATATCATAAACAGCTTGGCGCTCGACATTGGTAGGAGCCCATGGATAATCAGGAGTATATATCCGTTTGGCGAATATCCCAAAAGCTATCAAAGAAATAGTTCTATTGGGGTATGTAGCAGCAAATAGTGCTGAGACTGATCCTCCTTCAGAATGTCCAAACAAAACTGCTTTTTGGGAACCTACTGCATCCATTACGGCTCTAATATCGTCCATTCTTTCTTCTAATGTTGGAAATTCTACAACACGATCAGAGAGTCCGGTTCCGCGTTTATCAAATAGAATAACTCGAGCTATTTTACCTAATTCTTTTAAAAATTTCACCAATTCCGGGCAAGCCCACATCCAATCAATATTAGAAACCCATCCTGGAATATAAACTAGGTCAATCGTGCCCGAACCAAAAACTTGATATGCAATATTAATGTGACCGCTTTTAGTATATCTGGTATCTGGTTTCATAGTATAATATTTATAAAATATAGTTTTTTTGACTGCCAGAATAATCTACTTTTTTGCCATTCGACATAAAAGTAATAAGCGTAATTACCATCATTATCCGACACTACAAAAATAGATTATACTCAGGCATATCTAACAAAAAAGGATGTATACAATAAGTAGACCTAACGAATATCAACTGCTAAAAAAGGGGTACAATAGGTAGACAAAAAATATTCATGAATTTAATATTCAATTATTTACATATATTTTTTCTTTTCTACATCTTTGAATAGTTTCATTATATGCTTACGTTTTTGGAATTTTATAAAAACGATATCAGAGGCATAAAAATCTGATACAATTTCCCCTTTTCGGTAAAATTGTATCTTTAAATAATCTGCTATAATTTATATGGGTATAACTTTTACAAAATATTTTTAACTCTTATCATGCATCCGTATATCTTTTTCTTAGATGAAATGACCGTAAATTGAATTAAAAGAAATGATTTTAACAGGTAATTTCATTTGAGATATTTCTAAAACCAGTTAATAAATCATATATGAACATTAATCAAAACTTTAGCTACATTTAATTCTCCAAAAAAGACCACTACTTAATATCTTATTGTATACATTTTGAAAGAAATTAATTTGTTTCTTGCTCATATTGGCAATGTTATGCGCCCGTCTTACACACGATATCTATTTCAAAACTAACAACTTATGCAAGTATATATTAGAAGTTATTAGTATGCTTAGTATAATTAAATTGATAACCGTAATAATAATTGGATCCTTATGTGCGGTGTGTGCCACTATTGCAGTAATAAGAAACAATCCTATTCCTGCATAACCCCATTCTTTTATCTGTATAGGAATTCCTGGTACGAGCAAAATGACGACAGCAACTATTTTTAGAATAGCAAGCTGAACTCTAAAATGATCTGGAAACCCCAATTCACGAACTCCATCAATTGTTGTCTTATTGAATAGATATGTGTAAGCACTCCATAAAATAAAAATTGCTATTAAAACTGTTGAAATCCAATATATTATTTTCATACTTAGCTTGAAATGAACACTCATTTCTTTATTTAATTATTTTTTACAACATCTAATAAAAATAGAAGATTCTTCAGATGTAGTTTTTTGACCTAAAATTCGTCTCAATCAGCAAAAAAACAAAACTACAATAGTTCTAAAGTTATCTTTAATAATAATACTGGTTATCATCTGAATTTACTGGAATACCCCTCTTGTTTCACCTTATTTTCAGAACAATATAAACTGTAACCTGCTATGCTTACTATTTTTTCTTTATAGAGATTACTTCGGGGTGAGCCCCAGAGCATTTAAATCTCGATGATTGAGTACATTCAAACAATAAATGGTATAACAACATTTTATTGACCTTGCAAATTTACAGTAATGGAATAAATATTCCAATTTATGATTGTTTTTTAGCTATAAGTAATATCCTTAAATGCGCAATGGATTTATGTTAAGAGCTTAACTAGCCTTTAATAATAAAGTTCTTTACGTTTTTTGTAATAGTCAAAAAAATCACCTAAAACAGGTAAACGATGCAAGCCTTACATTCAAAACATATCTCCTTTTGGTGGATTATGTCATTTCTGATTTAAAATTACTCATCCAAATTTGCTCTTTTTAGTTGATACTTCAAAATAAAAAGAAGCCGAAGCTAAGGTTATGACGATGCTTTAATTTTAATTTGTCTAAACAAAAAAATAACTGCTTTTTATTCGAGCATTTTTAAATCAGGAATAGTATTACATAAAACAAAATACTGTTATGTATTTCTTAATGTAAACTCGACATTTAACTTTAAAATATTGTCATTGGTCGAAAAAGTTTTTAAAAAATTAACTATATCATAAAATTTATGAGGGTTTCTTTTTCGATTTCAGGAAAACAACAAAAGTTTAGTGTTAATTTTAAAAAATAAATATGTTTAGGAAGTTACTAATGTTTTTATTGGTTTTGTCACTTATCAATGTTCAATCAATCTTAGCACAAGATTCAACAATTTCGGGGCAAATAACTGATGAGAAAGAAGGGATTCCTCTTCCAGGTGTTAATGTTATAGTTAAGGGTACATCGATAGGGGTATTATCTGATTTTAATGGCAATTATTCGATCAAAGTACCTTCGCAGGGTACAGTTTTGGTTTTTTCTTCTTTAGGTTTTTCTTCTAAAGAAATAATAGTAGCTGATCAATCTGTTATCAATGTCGTTTTAATGCAAGAATTAGAAAAATTAGACGAAGTAGTAGTAACGGCTCTTAATATAAAAAGGAATCAGAAAACATTAGGCTATTCTATAACTCAATTAAAATCCGACGCTATTGCTAAGGTAAAAACTACGAATGCGATTAATTCTTTGCAAGGTAAAATTGCAGGTGTAAATATAACGCAACCTTCTACAGGTACAGCAGGAACCAGCAGGGTTATTATTAGAGGCGCTTCGGGCTTAACAAGTGATAATCAACCTTTGTATGTCGTTGATGGAGTAACGATCGACAATACTCAATTAGGAGCAGCTAGTGAGTGGGGTGGTTCTGATTTTGGCGATGGAATTTCCAGTCTTAATCCCGATGATGTGGCTTCTATTAATGTTTTAAAAGGAGGTGCTGCAGCAGCATTATACGGCTCCAGGGCATCAGGAGGTGTTATACTAATTACCACCAAAAATGGTAAGGGTCAGAAAGGTTTAGGAGTAGAATATTCTACTCAGGTTAATTTTGATCAGTTAAATGATCTAAGAGATTTTCAGAGAGAATATGGACAAGGACTTTTTGGGATTGCTCCAGAAGATCAAGGTCAGGGTATAGGAAGGTTTCTTTTTTCCTGGGGTCCCAGACTAGGGAGTTTACCTACATCCATACAATTTGATGGAGTAGAAAGACCTTATACAGATGTAGGAGATAATCTAAGAAGATTTTATAAAACAGGAATAACACTTATAAATACGGTAGCATTAAGTAAATCAGGGAAAGATTATAATTTGAGGTTTGCTGTTAGTAATTTGGATAATCAGGATATTGTTCCTAATTCAAAATTGAACAGAAAAACTTTTTCTATAAACTCTAATTTCAAAGTGGCAAATAAATTGACCTCTGATATTAGTGCCAGGTATGTGATAGAAAGAGTTAATAATCGTCCCAGGGTATCCGATTCTCCCGGGAACTCTAATTTTGTTACGGCATTAATCCCTGCTAATGTTAATGTATTGGATATTGGATCAACTACTGGAGGAGCTACAGAAGATGGTACAGAAATACCAATAGCCGGAGCGTTTACCACCAATCCTTATTGGGCGGCAAACCATTTCACAACATTCGATAGAAGAAATAGATTGATTTCGGCTGCGTCAATTAATTATGAAATTTTTAAATGGTTAAATATTACTGCCAGAGCCGGGATAGATCATAATACTACAAGATCAACAAGGATAGAAGGTTTTGGAACTGCTTTTATCCCCAGAGGACAAATTGAAGAAAACCAGGTAAGTATTACTCAGGTAGATGCAGATTTATTAGTAAATATCAATAAGAATATTACAAAAAAAATTGGAGTAGATGCTACTTTTGGTATTAATAAAAACACTCAACGTTCTGATCGGTTACAATCTAGCGGTAGAGATTTTGTAATTCCTTTTGTTGAAACTTTGGGAAATGCAACACGCGAAACTCGTGATAGTTTTAGAAGATTAGATGAATTAGCACTTTCCGGGATCTATGGTACGGTTGGTTTCTCTTATGATGATTATTTATTTTTAACCGTAACTGGTAGAAATGATTGGTTTTCTACGCTTTCTGCGGCAGGTAAAACGACACCTAACAATGATTTTTATCCATCCGTCAGCGGTAGCTTTGTTTTTACAGATGCGATGGAGATGCCAACCTGGTTTAGTTTTGGTAAAATAAGAGCAGGATATTCTGAAGTTGCCGGAGGCGCTCCCGCCCCCTATAGTTTATCGCTGCCATTTCAGATCAGCGGGTCACACCTGGGACAGGGATTTGGTGGAATATCTACCAATACTGTTCCTAATGGTAGTATCACCCCTTTCTCAAAAGAGGAAACAGAAATTGGGCTTGATTTTCGTTTTTTTAGAGGTAGATTAGGATTCGATGTGGCTTATTATACAAATTCAACCAAAAGAGATATTGTAAATGTTAATATTTCGAGCGCTTCGGGTTTTCAGAATATTGCTTCCAATATAGGAGAATTAGAGAATAATGGAATTGAGTTTTTAGTAACAGGAACACCTTTCCAAAACACTAATTTCAAGTGGGATACTAGTTTTAACTTAGGATATAATGATAGCGAAATTGTCGCTACGAATGAGAATAATGATAACTTGCTTGTTGGTCAGGCTCGCACGCAACAGGCAGAGATCAGTCATATTGTTGGCGAACCTTTTGGCACCATATTAGGGACGGCATACCTGAGAAATGATGCTGGGCAGATAGTATATGATGTAGATGGAAACCCGGTAACTGATCCCGAAAGACAGATATTAGGACAAGGTGTTGCTCCTTATACATTAGGGTTTACCAATAATTTCAAGTATAAGAACTTTAACCTAAGCTTTCTTATTGATGCTAAATTTGGTGGAGATATATATTCTGGTACTGATAGGTTTGCTACACGTCTGGGGTTACATAAGAATACTTTGGCAGGTAGAAATGAAGCAAATCCATTAGTCGTTAGTGGTGTTGATGAAGCAGGAGCTCCATTCGAGTTTACACATCAAGACCCTACAGGCGGATTGCTTTATCATGTAGCCAATGCAGATATTGCAGAATCATCAATATATAGTGCTGATTTTATTAAATTTAGAGAATTTACATTAGGGTATACATTTTCATCACAGATATTACAAAAAACCTTTCTTACCGCTGCCAATATATCCATTGTAGGAAGAAATTTATTCTTCCTAAAAAGAGATTCAGGTAATATTGATCCAGAAGCAGGAATTAATGCCGGTAATGCACA
This sequence comes from Aquimarina sp. RZ0, assembly GCF_008370685.1. Lineage (GTDB taxonomy): Bacteria > Bacteroidota > Bacteroidia > Flavobacteriales > Flavobacteriaceae > Aquimarina. Next base: position 16,776 of record NZ_VTZU01000083.1, on the reverse strand, counting down.
GGGGATAGAATATTTTGGGTTACCAACCACTCGTAGTTATGGGTTTAGTGCAAATTTTAAATTTTAAGTGAACAGTATAATAATCATAGTATGAAAACAATAGTAAGCATTTTTATATCGGTTGTATTTTTATTAACCTTTGCCAGTTGTGACGAAGGTTTTGAAGAGCTTAATGAAGACCCAAATTCTGTAGGACAATTAGAACCAGATGTGAAACTAACAAATACGCTGCTAAGAACCGCTGGAGATCGTTTTGAGAATTTGAGAGGAAATATCTTTTATTGTGCTACCATGATTCAACATATGGCGGCTGTAGACGGAGCTTATGCAGGTGACAAATATACATATAATGCAGATGCATCCGGATCATGGTTTGAAAGGGGATATCCAGCTATGGTAGGTCCCGTAGAAGATCTCTTATTTCAATTACAGACAAATGAAGAAGGTCGATATAGCAGAGAAATGCTGGCAATCACACGTATTTTGCGTGTAGTTATTTATCATAGATTTACAGATTTGTATGGAGATGTTCCTTATAGTGAAGCAGGCAAAGGTTTTATTTCAGGCATTATTAGACCTAAATACGATCTACAGAGTGAGGTTTATGCAGATATGTTACAGGAATTAGCAGAGGCTACTGCAGATTTAGGGACAGGAGATTCACAATTTGGGAGTGCGGATATTCTTTTTAAAGGTGATCAGGGAAAATGGAAAAGATTTGGTTATTCTATGATGTTGCGTTTGGGATTACGACTCATAAAAGTAGATCCTGCCGCATCACAACAGTGGGTACAAAGAGCTATTGCAGGTGGCGTAATGAATTCTAATGATGATATAGCGTATATTGAGCATACGGCCGGTGATGGAGTAAATCAAAATGGAAATGGCCAAGGATTTACCGCAGAAGAAGGAATGAGATTAAGTGATACATTTGTCAATGCATTATCTGGAGATCCAAGATTACGTATCTACGCAGCACTTCCTGATGGAGATGGTGATAGAAATACGAGTGGGAGTAATGATCCAGCCCTGCAACAGGGATTGGCAAATGGTTTGGCTGCCGTTCCTGATATTAATCAATTTTCTGAACCTAATAGAAATCTTATCACCGGAGAAACTGATCCCTATTTTTTTCAATCCTATGCAGAGGTTGAGTTTATGTTGGCAGAAGCAGACATTCGCTGGGGAATTGCCGGAGGTAATCCTGCCGCTCATTATGAAGCAGGAGTGAGTGCAGCTATGCGACAGATGGATTTATATGATATAGGAAGTGAAAGCGTGACCGATATAGAAATTACAGATTTTTTGGCAACAAATCCTTATGATGCTCCTAATGGTCTTGAACAAGTTAATACGCAATATTGGATCGTTACCTTTTTTAATCATATAGAATCATATGCTAACTGGAGACGAACAGGTTTGCCTATACTGACACCAGTTAATTTTGACGGCAATGAAAGTAATGGTCAGATTCCAAGAAGATTACGATATTATGAAAGAGAAATAACAAGAAATGCTGAGAATTATCAAGATGCATTAACCAGACAAGGACCTGATGAATTTACCACCAGAATGTGGTGGGATATCGAATAATTCCCAGTTTAACAAGCATCATAAATTAATCTGAATTAGCTAAAAAAGAAGGTGGTGATACACTACCTTCTTTTTGTTTTAAAAATGAATATAGAAACACGACATATTTTTTGGATATGCTTTTTGATTTTTACAAACCTAAAAGCTCAGGAAGAGACACTATTTAGCCTACTCCCTTCTGCTCAGACGGGCATCACCTTTTCTAATGATGTTGTTGATCTCAAGGACAAGAACATATTATTATATTCTAATTATTATGGAGGAGCAGGTGTTGGTATCGGCGATTTCAATAATGATGGGTTACAGGATCTGTTTTTTACAGGAAACCTTGTTGGAGATGAACTATATATCAATCGTGGAGATCTGAAGTTTGAAAACATTAGTAGAAATGCAGGAATCAAGAATACAGGAGGATGGTCTTCTGGAGTTGCAATAGCAGATGTAAATGGTGACGGGTTTGCGGATATATATGTTTGCCGTGAACTGTATGATGATAATAAAGAACTAAGAAAAAATAAATTATATATAAATAATGGAGACCTTACTTTTTCTGAGCAAGCAGCAAAATATGGAATAGATGCCGATGAGCGTAGCAGACATGCTGTTTTTTTTGATTATAATAATGATGGGCTTTTAGATCTTTTTATACTCAACCAACCTCCTAATCCTGGTAGTTATTCTAAATTTTTTGGAATCGATCTCAAGAAAGAAGTACAATACGCTTCTAGATTATTTAAAAATATAGAAAATACACATTTTGTAGATGTTAGCCAGGAAGCAGGCGTTTTGCGAACTAGTAATGCTAATAGTGTATCTGCGGGCGATTTCAATAATGATGGATATACTGATTTGTATATTGCAAATGACTTTTACCTGCCGGATTTCTTTTATATAAATAATGGAGATGGAACTTTTAAAAATATAGCCAATGAGGCATTAAATCATATGTCCTATTTTAGTATGGGCGTAGATAATGCGGATATTAATAATGATGGGTTATTAGATATTATGGTGGCTGATATGGCATCAGAAGATAATGTACGCTTAAAATCGAATATGAGTGGTATGAATCCAGAATCTTTCTGGAAAGTAGCAAATAATGGAGGGCATTATCAATACATGTTCAATACACTTCAGTTAAATAACGGAAACGGAACATATAGTGAAATTGCAGAATTGGCTAATATTTCTTCTACTGATTGGAGCTGGGCAAACTTGATAGCTGATTTTGATAATGATGGGTTCAAGGATATCTATGTAACAAATGGTTTACTGAGAGATATCCGTAATACTGATGCCAATAAAAAAATTGCAGATTATGTAGTAGAGGTAGCTAATACTTTTGTAAAAAATAATCCAAATGCTGGAGACGTGAGTATTTGGGATATCCTGGATCTCAAAAAAACTATCGATATCCTTCCTTCAGAAAAATTAAAGAATTATGCTTTTAAGAATAATGGAGATTATACTTTTTCCAAAATAATGGATGCATGGGGCTTGCGCCAGAAAACCTTTTCTAATGGAGCAGCATATGCAGACCTGGATAATGATGGAGATATAGAGATCGTCGTAAATAATATTAATGAAAAAGCATATGTATATAAAAATAATGCCCGGGAAAATCTGAACAATCATTTTTTGCGTATAATAACAAAGGATAAAAAACACCAAAGCACATTAGGAACAAAAGTTACGATTCACTACAACAATGAAAAACAATTTGCAGAGACGACCAATGTTAGAGGGATTTATTCTACAAGTGAACAAGTGGTGCATTTTGGAGTAGGTGCTATAAAAAAGGTGGATACAATCATTGTGGATTGGTCAAATGGTAAGCAAACGAAAATTAAAAATGTAAAAACCAATCAAGTCTTGAAACTTTTTATGGATGAAGGAATTGACAAAGAGATAAATAAGAAAAATAGTTTGCCCCCTATTTTTAAAGACATAACAAGACTTCAGAAATTGGTACACGTCCATAAAGAAAATAATTTTGATGATTATAAAACTCAGGTTTTATTACCTCATAAACTATCACAATTCGGTCCGGCATTGGCAGTTGCAGATGTTAATCAGGACAACTTACAGGATGTTTATATAGGAGGATCGGCAGGAAATAGCGCTTCTTTATATATCCAGAATGTACTAGGAACCTTTACAGAATCAGATCAGGTAGTTTTTGAGAACGATATACTTACAGAAGATCTTGATGCAGTTTTTATAGATATAGATACTGATGGAGATCTTGATTTATATGTGGTAAGTGGAGGAAATGAATACATTTCGAGATCAGAAAATTATAGAGATCGATTGTATATAAATGATGGACAAGGTAGTTTTACAAAATCCTCAAATCTGCACCTGCCTTTAAGTAGCGGAGCTTGTGTAATTCCGTCAGATTTTGATAATGACGGGGATATCGATTTGTTTATTGGTAGCAGATTGGCTCCGGGAGCCTATCCCACACCTGTATCGAGCTATATTTTAGAAAATAAAAAAGGAACACTTGTTGATGTTACCAGAGAAAAGGCTACTGACTTAATAAATATTGGGATGGTTACTGATGGGCTTTGGGACGATTTTGACAAGGATGGAGATCAGGATCTTATCATCGTAGGAGAATGGATGCCAATTACAATTTTGGAAAATAAAAAAGGAATATTTACCAAAACTAAAACTTCAGAAATAAAAAACTCTTCGGGATGGTGGTTTAGTATCGAAAAAGGAGACTTTGATAAGGATGGAGATACAGATTATATTGCTGGTAATTTAGGTCTTAATTATAAATATAAAACTACGGTAGCGTATCCTTTTGATATTTATTATGAAGATTTTGATAGAAACGGAAAAAAAGACATCGTCTTAGGGTACTATAATTATGGAAAGCATTACCCAGTAAGAGGTTTTTCCTGCTCTGCACAACAGGTGCCAACACTCACGCAAAAAATTAAGAAATATGATCTTTTTGCTTCTCTCAAAATAGACCAGATATATGAAAATGATAAATTACAGGAAGCGTTGCATTATAAAACTCAAACATTCGCTACTTCTTATATAGAAAATTTGGGGGGTGGTAAGTTTAGGGTATCAGCTTTACCGAATAAAGCACAGTTTTCTAGTGTAAACGATATGATTATTGAAGACTTTAATGATGATGGTGCGCTAGATATACTACTAACAGGAAATTTATATGTTTCTGAAATAGAAACCATGCGCAATGATGCAGGTACAGGTTTATTACTTTATGGAAATGGAAATGGAAACTTTACTCCTGTTGATACTATAGAAAGTGGTTTTTTTACAAATAAAGACGCTAAAAAAATAAGGATAATGAAATACAAAGATCAAAAACTAATACTGGTAGCTAATAATGATGATGCTTTACAACTATTTATGCGTAATCTTCCAGATCTAAAAAAATAACAAATGATACTAATTCTAATTTAAAAATCCTCAAATAGAAAGTAGCAATTTTTTGTTTAGACAAAAAGAAAATTAAGTCGTAATACGGTTTCTTTTTATTTTTAAGTATGAACGAGAAAGAGCTAATTGAAAATTGGCTCTTCTAAATTAGAATTGGTATATAACCTATATCAATATGGATAGTAAAAAGACACGTTATAGAAAGCCTTTTATAACAATTACTTTTTTATTTTTTATATGGGGGTTTATAACAGTAATGAATGATGTATTAATTCCGCATCTAAAAGCTGTTTTTGAGCTTTCTTATTTTCAGGCGGCCTTCATACAATTTGCCTTTTTTGGAGCTTTTTTTGTTATTTCACTACTCTATTTTTTTATTTCGGTACTACAAGGAGATCCAATTGCCAGAATAGGGTACAAAAACGGAATCATTATAGGACTGTTATTATGCGGTATTGGTTGTTGTCTTTTTTATCCTGCCGCCAGTTATCAGCGCTATTTTATTTTTTTGGGAGCGCTATTTGTTTTAGCCTCAGGTGTTACTATTCTACAGATTACGGCCAATCCTTATGCGGCTATTCTCGGCACACCAGAAACGGCATCGAGTAGACTTAATCTTGCACAAGGTTTTAATTCATTTGGCACCACTTTGGCACCTATAATAGGAGCGGTATTGTTATACAAAGTATTTTCTGATGGAGAGATTACGGTAGATTCCCTAAAAATGCCATATCTGATTTATGGAAGTCTTTTTTTTATGTTAGCTGTTATCATAAAGTTTGTAAAGCTACCTTCTTTTGTAAATACCGAAAAAATAGAGAAAGGATTGGGAGTATTAAAATTCAGGCATGTAGTTTTAGGGATGTTTGCTATTTTCTTTTATGTAGGAGGAGAAGTCTCGATTGGTAGTTTTTTAATAAATTTTTTCGGTTTAGAAAATATTATGGGAATGAATGAAGCAGAAGGTGGTGTGTTTTTATCGTATTATTGGGGAGGAGCTATGATTGGACGGTTTTTAGGATCAGTATCCATGGGCAGTATTGATGATAAAATAAAGAAATACTTGTTGATGGCTGGTTTATCGATACTTTTCTTTTTTGTATTGTATTGTATCACTGCGATAAAAGTAGAAGCTGGAGAGTTTTCAATACAGTTACTATCATTTTCTAAGATTTGGTTGTTTGTTGTATTCTTACTTATTAATTATCTAAGTTTTTTAATAGGGGGAACCAAACCTTCTAAAGTATTGACTTTATTTGCAAGTATAGTGATTGTATTATTATTGATTATGATGATAGGACGTGGCGAAATCGCTTTTTGGAGTGCAATCGCTATTGGAGCATTTAATTCAATCTTATGGTCAAATATATTCACTTTAGCTATAAAAGATCTGGGCAGGTATACCAGTCAGGCATCTTCTCTATTGGTTATGATGATCGTAGGAGGCGCATTAATTCCTTTGCTACAAGGAGCAGTTGCAGATAGTATAGGGATTCAATTATCTTTTTTTATTCCATTAGTATGTTATATCTATCTTATGTTTTATGGCATCACAGGATATAAAGTAAAAAATCTTTGATAAAATAAAAAAACTATTTTTAAAATCAGAAGAGAAAGAAAATTCATAGATAGCGGCACTATCGATGCTTTCTATTTGGAAGTGTGAAACAAAAAGAAATGATTTTAATAAGTAAACTACCTCGGGGCAAGCCCACGAGGGATTTATTAAAAAAAACAAGTTGATTTCGAGGCAAGCCACGGAGCATTTAAATCTCGATTATCGAGTAATATCATTTTAGAATTGGTATAAAACGTTCTTTTTATCTGGAAATCAATATCAAAAACGTCCAACAACTCCCAATTGACTGGCTCCCAATGTAATATCCCACACAACCTTAGGTTTTTTCTTACGATATGCATATCGTTCATTTTTGTTAAGATAATTATCAATCCCATCTACAATAACCACACTTAACGCAATTCCTAAGGTTACATCAGTTAACCAATGAGCTCCTGCCCAAAGCCTGGATACTGGAGATACGAGCCCTAAAGCATAAATACCACCTTTGATATAAGGATTTTTGAATTGTTTAGAGATCGCATAAGCAGTTGTAAAAGAAAGAATGGCATGACCAGAAGGAAATGAATGATACCCTGCTTCACTACTGTAAAACTTAAAACTGTCCTTTCCTTTTTCTGTATAGGGTCTGGCACGTCCTGCCAGTGTTTTACTGACAGTTTGGATAATTCCGCCAGCCGTAGCAGAAGCAATAAGTAGCACTCCTGTTTTTCTTACTTTTTCATTTTTTGTGAGTAAACCAAAAGCATATACACCAGTTGTCAATCCATAATTAACCAAAGGTTTTCCAAATCGAAACCCCGTTTCTTTTATAAAATCGGGAATATCTTCTTCCTGATCTGCAAAAAAATCATTTGCAGGTTCGTCTATAAGATAAATAAGGGCTGAACCCGCTACAATTCCACCAAAAGTAGCCCAATCTCTGCCTTTCCACCGTATGGGCTGCGTATATGCGTTTTTTACACCACCAAAAACAGATACTCCATCATGTTTTAACATTTGCCAGCGAGTCATATCCGTCTTCTTGATTTCCCTTATCTCTTGAGAATAACAAGTATTAACCAATAGGTAGAATATAACTATCGGTAGAGTATTAAAACACTTCATAATTAGAATTTGAAGAGTAAAAATAATAACTTATTCATTAATCGGTTCTATTTTCTATTTAATTGAGGTGCTTTATTTTATATTTTAGAGATATGAAAAAATTATTACACGAAATTTCAAGGTGTACAGTATGTGAAAAACATCTTGAATTGGGTGCAAAACCTGTGGTCACGGGTACTATAGAAAGTAAAGTAGTTATTATAGGTCAGGCACCAGGGATAGTGGTGCATAGAACAGGCACTCCATGGGATGATAAGAGCGGTGAGAATCTAAGAAATTGGTTAGGGATAAGTAATCAAGTGTTTTATGATTCTAAAAAACTAGCATTAGTACCTATGGGATTTTGTTATCCTGGAAAAGGTAAATCAGGAGATTTACCTCCCAGAAAAGAATGCGCTCCTTTATGGCATGAACTACTATTAGAACAAATGAAGAGTGTAACCCTTACAATCCTTATAGGAAAATATGCCCAAGATTATTATTTGCGTGATACTACCAGAAGGACACTTACAGAAACTGTTCAGAATTTTAAGGATTACCTTCCGGATTTTTTTGTTTTGCCACATCCTTCTCCCAGAAATAATATTTGGCAGGCAAAAAATAAATGGTTTACCAAAGAAGTGTTACCTGTTTTAAAAAAAGAAATCAATAAGCTGGGACTAAGTCAATGATACGCATATTTTCGAAGTTTAGTAGGTGATTTTTTTAGGTATAATTGCATTATTTCTCCAATAGTTTGACGGAATCTTAAGAGATTTTGTAATAAAACTTGTGAATTTAATTATCGTTTACGTATTTCGCATCATAAATTAGGGCTGCGCTTAAAAATAAATTTTTGACAAGAAGAGCAGCATGGTATAAGAATATGATAAAATACGTTTGTTTTTTGTAAAGCGTTTTTTTATTTTTAAATAAAATATGTATTATGGGATTGGTAGAACAGGCTTTAGAATTTGAAGCTAGGAAAATGAGCAACATGACCACGAGTGATAGAGTTGCGGCTTCTAGAGAGGCCAAAAAACTTATTTTAGCTCTCAATGAAATTTATAAAGAAACAAAAGATTCAGAAATTATGGATATCATGAAACTTCTTACCGCTAAAAAGCGTAAAATTGAGAAGCGATTAAATGGTGCACCTCCTGAACTATAAAGTTTAATAATACCCTTAGTTATATAGAAAATGCTTAACTCTATAGTTAAGCATTTTCTATATAATAGCTGTAGAAACAACTACCCGAGACGAGATTAATACTACAATCTGAATCACAAGTATCCGAACGTTTTATTTCTCTATTCACAGAATATACAGAATTGAGCCTATTATGTAAGAAACTCGATTAATTCCAGTCGCATCAGTTTGAAATTCTGATATGAATTTTGTGTCGAAAACGAGCATTTTGGGGTTAAAAATCTATTCTCGATATATTTCTTCTACATCAAATCACTATCATTGATAAATTATTACAATCAATTGAAAGTCTTGATTTTATGGTCATTTTAATAAAATTTTATTGTGTATCAGTTTAGACACTGCTTAAAACTTTTATTGGATGTCTCGAATTGACGGTTTTTAATCTTTCATATTAATAATCTCAGGTTATTATATTGAGTATATGAGAAAACTTCAACTTTTTATTAGAATATAGATGAGATCGCTAAATGTAATGAAAAAAAACCTTTGGAAAATAATACAATTCTCAGATATTATTACCTGCTAAAATGTTTTAGAGATAAGAAAGCTGCTTATCCTAAGCTTAACTATTTTGTGTAGAATGATATAGGGTATTTTAGTTTTTGACTGTTTATTTAATATAGACCAACATAAAAATATTAATAATGAGAATGATTCTTAAAATTCGCGCCGATTGATACCGTAGTAATTTACCATTTCTGATTTAAAAAATACGCTAATAAAAAGTAGTCATTTTTGTTTAGCCAAAAAAGAAAACTAAAGCATATTCATTGCGACAGCTTCTTTTTATTTTGAAATATCAATGAAAAAGTGCAAGTTTGAATGGGTCGCTTTACCTAAGAGATCGTATTATTCAATTCTAAGCATGAAAAGCATCAGTATTAAGGTTTCATTGATATATAAACGATGGACAAAATAAAATATAGAGTAGTATCAAGTACACATATACCCCATTTTATGTATGAATAAAAGGCTAATTTTATAGATCGTAGGCTGCTATAAATTTGTTCTGATATATACAAAATGAATACTTTTTTTTAGGGATATGTACTCAAAATAAAGATGACTTTTTTTTGGTGAGTCACAAAAGTGCTGAGGTTATACAGTATATAAAAAAGGGTTCAAACAAAAAAAAATAAAATAAGGGAAAAATCCAATAATATTACGGAATTCCTCAAGCAATTAAACTATTTATCTTCTTATCTTTAAAACACCAAATAAACAATATGAAAATAGACCAACAATTAATAAAAGAATATATAGAAAAAGCCTTTAACGATTGTCGATTGGAGATTACGGATCACCGAAATAATAACTTAATTTTAGAAAAAGGTGTTTTTAGGTTTAATAATGTGGAACAACCAAAATCAAAGGAGGTAATAGAAGGTTTTTTTCTGGAGGCTTTTAGATTATCGAGATTCTTGAAATTAGAGCATAAAAAGTACATAAGAAAAGGTAGTAAATGGACTATCACTCACTAATTATGTAGATACAAAATATGGAAAGGGTCAGGAATACAAAGTTAAACTACCTAGGAGCAAGCCCACGAGGCATTTATTAGAAAAAAATCATTTCGATCTAGAGGCAAGCCTCGGAGCATTTAAATCTCGATTATCGAGTAAAAAATTATAGGAGAATTGATATGCTATCCAGCGTCCTAATGGTTTCATCATTTTCAGTCTTTGTTCGTAGAATTCGTTTCAAAAGAAATGAAGATTCTTTTCTCACTCTTTTGGTTAACTAGCATAGTTACCGTATACTCAAAAAAACATTAGACTCAAGCAGTCCTCAAAGTAATTTTATTGTCTTTGAAACCTATAATGGAGAACGATTACCTGATTATCATCGTTTGGATTTGACTGCCGATTATAATTTTTATCTGGATAAAGCAAAGAAAATAAAAACCAAATTAGGGTTTACACTTCAAAACCTTACAAATCAAAGAAATGTTCTTTCAAGAGATTTTAGAGCTATTGAAAGTTTTGATCCCGACGGGAATTCACAACTAAATACAGCGTTGCTCCGAAAAATAGATCGTGTTTCTATCGGTTTTACCCCTAATTTCATACTTATATTTAGTATTTAACTTACAATCAATGAATTACTCTTAACAAGATTTTCAGTAATAAATTTAACTGTAAAGCAAAGGCCTAATACCATTCTCAAATGGTATTATTTCTAAAAAACTTAAAATGCTTGTAAACTACCTCGGGGTAAGCCCATCTTTAGATTAGCAAAATGAAAAACAATACTTATGAAAAAAAATATAATGATGGTGATAAAATTAGAAAAAAGCGTTTGATGATATTCCTATTCACATATATTTTTCAGATTATTACTATTCTATGTGATGGAGCAAACTTTGCTCTATCTCTCTTTTTTATAGGAATCAGTATGCTTTTTTCTGGAATTCATGCTTTTTTAATTTTCCCTTTAATACGATTTGCGATTAAAAAATTCGTATAAATTCATTGAATTATTTTTTCTTTATGCAAGGCAAAAAAATCAAGCATAGCTATAGCTACGGTTTATTTTTTAAACGAAGTAGAAAGGAAAAAGAAACGATGAATATGCGAAATTTTTAGTTATAAATCGTATAACAACTATTTTTTTTAATATTTCTTTGGCTGGTTGACGATCAATTCAAAAAGTATTTGGTCAGCAGTTGTTACTTATAGTGGCATCAATTCTGTTATGATTTTCTTATTCGAGATGGATTTTGGTGATCGAAAACCTGACGCAGATTTTTCAATATTGGCCTCATGAATTATAATTGGTGTGGCTTCCTATTATTTCATACCTTAATATCTAATAAACTCATCTTGAGTAGTGCTTTTCAAACGAAAAATTTGGGTTTTGTAGATCAAAGCATTACTCAAGATGAGTTCACTGAACATAAGAGAGAAAAATAGCAGTATTTTTAATGAAACTGCCTATCAGATTAACAAATGACATAAAGATGACATCTAAATGTCGTTATAAAAACAAAGGCTTGATCGTAGCTTTGTAGTATCAAAAAACGAAAAATATGAAAACCAGTTCAATCGGAAAAAATTTAATCTATCAAAGGAAATTAAAAGGTTTTACCCAACAAGAATTATCAGCCAGAACTGAAGTGACTGTGCGCACTATTCAACGTATCGAGAAGGGAGAAGTCAATCCACATTTACAAACTATAAGTTTATTAGCAACTGCACTCGAAATTGAGGCTGATGACCTTTTGCAACTTGAAAACCCAAGAGAGGAAGCCATCCAAAAAAAGTGGTTATTACTATTACATGGGACACCTTTGTTAGGCTTTGTACTGCCTTTTTGTAACGTGCTTTTCCCATTGTTTTTATGGATTCACAAAAGGGAAGATAATGTACTTTATGACAGGCACGGTGCTAAAATTGTTAATTTTCAGATTACAGTACTATTACTATATGTATTATCTTTTGTAGCATTATTGACCATAGAAAAATGGGGTTTTATAATTTTTATTTTAGTTATTCCTCTTTGTGTATTAGTAGTTATAATCAATATTATGTATGCAGTAAAAGAATCTAAATGTTATTATCCTTTATCTATACCTTTTTTAAAAAATAAGACAAGAAGGGGCACTAAAGTAATTTTATTCGTAATTCCACTGTTGGTTTTTATTAATTGTACACCAATAAATAATGATAAAATAACTCGCCTGGATGGTACTGAAATTTCAAAGGATTCTTTGACCAACAAAATCAATCAATTAATGAATGATGCTGAAGTCCACGGAATGGCAATTACCGTTTTCAATGCAAAACAACCTGTATATAAAAAAACCTTTGGATACAAAAATGCACCTAAACAACTTATTCTCACAGATTCTACTAACATCTATGGTGCTTCTTTAAGCAAGGCTGTCTTTGGCTTACTTGTCATGAAATTGGTAGAAAACAATGTAATTGATCTAGATACACCACTCGAATCCTACTTGTCAAAGAAAATTTATGAGTATGAACCACAAACCCGCTGGCATGATCACTATTCAGATTTAAAAACGGATAGTTTGTATCATAAAATAACTGCAAGAATGTGTCTGGCACATACTTCAGGATTTAATAACTGGAGGTTTTTTGAAACAGACAGAAAATTAAGGGTGAATTTTGAACCTGGTTCGAAATATTTCTACAGTGGAGAAGGCTTAGTATATCTGCAAGTTGTCATCGAAAAACTCACAAACAAGCCTCTCGAGGAATTGGCTCAAGAACTTATTTTTAAACCTCTGGATATGCACAACACATCATACCAATGGCAACCACGATTTAAGAAAGATTTCGCTCATGGGCATAATACAAAAGGTAAAATCTATGGTAAGGATATTGACAATGAACCTAGAGCTGCTAGTACTCTTGAGACAACTGCAGACGATTATACAAAATTTTTAACAGCTGTCTTGAATGAGCAAATTCTAAACAAAGATTCTTACACTGAGATTTTTAGTCCACAAATTAGAATTAAATCCCTGGCACATTTTGGCCCTAATTCTAAAACGTTAACCAATAAATATGATGCTATTAATTTGAGCTGTGGATTAGCATGGTTAAATTTTGATACACCTCACGGAAAGGCCGTTACTAAAAGTGGGCATGGAGATGGATTTCAACATTATTCAATTTTATTTCTAGAAACAGGCAAAGGAATATTAATTATGACCAATAGTGATAATGGAGAGAGTATATATAAAGAATTATTAGAGGCTGCTTTAGCCGATAGCTATACACTTTGGGAATGGTCAAATTATATACCTTATAATAAAAACCAGTGATATAATCAAGAAGTGGTTTAAACTATTTTTAATCGCTATAAAAATGCTTTTTTGACTCAATTTTCAGCCTTTTTTTGCAAGACGAAATAGAAAAAGGTCAGCGATACAGAATCGGGAGTAACGATTATAAGATCATTGCGATACGGATTAACAATGTCTTATCGTCTGAAGATTTTATAACAGGTATTTGCTTTGAGGGAGAAGATCACGTTTTTGAAGTAAGTGCAAGTCGTGTTATTGGAAATCCGGAATATCAGTTAATCCGGGAGAACTATTAATTTACGGATTTACCGCATTGATTTACTGAATTTTATATAGTAGTTTACAACTTAAATTTAGCATATGTCTTTTAAAGCCACTCTTTTTATTTTTGATAAAGAATACCCTCTACTGAAATTAGATTACAACTTAGCGAAACCTGTAGATTACACAGGGCGTCCGCAAGGCAGAACTTTGGGAGGAAAGATTTATACGACCTTTGCCGCTACCAAAGATGATTCAGGTATTTATGAAGCGATGTTTTCACCGGATCAGATGGTTCAGGGATATATTAGAGTCTATAAACGGGATGGAATGCAAAAAGACTTTGATATCAAATTCGCCAATACTTTTGTTATCAATGCGAACACTCGTTTTAATCACGATGGCACGGTAAATCTGTTAATGGATGTAGAATTTAGTGCCTTGATTATGAAAATCAGGGATTCTTTGTATGTATCTCCAGCAAACCCTAGTAATCCATTTGTAGAAAATAATGTAACACCTACCGTTAGAGACGAGGAGGATACTGAAGAAAAAGAAGATGTTATATTTACGGCCCGATTGGAGAGGGATGAGAATACCTATAATGGTGAGTTTGGTTTTGACTGGATGCGCGATAACTATCAGGAGATCTGCGAGAATTATGAAGCGCTAAAAACAGAATACAATCCGATTACTATTGAAGGAAAAGAATATTTTGTTCCCTGGCTTAGTATGTTTCCTGATCAGGACAATGTATCCTTACTGCTCAAGGTGGATATCACCCAGGGAAAAGCAAAAAGAGATGATGTTATAAAGCTACCTGCAACAGATGGCATACGTTTTGATCCGGAAGAAGTAAAGGTGAAGGATGCTGAGAAAGGAGAAGTGATGGTCAAGGTTTTTTGTGACAGCCCATTAACAAAAGATACCAGTATTGAATTACTGGATAAGAATGATGCGATTGTGGGTAAAATTAATGTGGTGAAGAATGACACCGTTTATGATTTGGATATTAAGTTTGTGAAGGTTTGTAAAGAACAGCATTTGGAGGGACTTAAAGATAAGTTTGATCGGAATTTAGATAGGATAGAAGATTTTTTAATCAACGGTTCTTTGAATCAGGCGTTGATCAAACCTAAAATTCTGGAAAAGAATTTTGATAATCTTGAGTTTCTTAATTTGGATGATGTGCCTGATGAATATTTTAATAATAAGATATTAAATTCAAAAGGTATGCGTTTACTTCAGGAGAGGTGTAAATCGGTACAAAACTTTAAAGGTGTTGTTGTCTTTTATTTGTCTTTAGAGAGTGGTAAGTCTGCCGGAGCAGATGCACAATTGTTTCCGTTAAATGGCCAATTTATAAATTTATATATTAATTCTGTTTTGAAGACAGATTTACCCCACGAAATTGGTCATATTTTAGGATTAGAACATATCTTCAAAGAGAAGAAAGATTATATAGAAAACAGAAAAAAGAACATTTCTTATTTAGAAGGAGAACTAACTAAAAATAAAACTCTTGAAGGCAATGAAAAGTATAATCAAGTTCAAGTTTTAGATAATATTTCCAAGATAAACCAAATTATTGTAGAAGAACGACGAAAAATAGAAGAATATAAGTCTATTTTAAAAAATAATAAGTACAAGTTTACAGAATCCTCTACTACTAATTTAATGGATTACAGAAATGAAGGTAAAGATTTTTATCATTGGCAATGGTTGGTGATGCAACAAGAAATTAATACATATTACAAATAAAATGAGAACTATTGTATTCATCCTTTTATTGATTACTATTGGTTGTAAAACCAAGCAGCTAAAAGATGCTCCATCAATTGATCATATTTATGATAATCTTATAGATGACGAATTAATCACCGATCAAATCCAGTTATTAGGGACAGATGTTATCTCTGGAAGGATTATTAATGAAGATATCAAATTAATAGACTTAGTGGCAATAAAACTTACCGTAAATGATTCGGTTTGTGTAAATGCTTATAGTGATCTTGATAGGTTATTTTCTTTAAATTATGATTCATCAATGATTAATAGAGATAGTTTTTTTGAAATTGTATATTATGGCTATTCTAGAAAAAAAATATATTTTTCAAATTTCCCTAAAAATGGTAATATTCTCTTAGATAAAAGTGGTAAGCTTATATCATTTGAAGAATACCGTAAATTTTATGAAGAAATAAGAGGTTGTGCTAAGCTAATTAGATAGATCCTAATATACTTATTAGCTTGAATTACTAGAATTCTATATCCATATCCTTTGCTTTATCGATTTGTCGTTGTTTTTCATTTACGGCGTAATGTTTAAGTACCATTTTATCTGATTTATGACCGTTTATAATGGCAGCAGTTTTAACACCTTCTCTGGCAGTGATTATGTCGATGTGTAGGTGTTTTAAAGAATAAAAGTCACATTGTATGTTAAGTTTATCTTTTACGTGTCTTTTCCATCTTCTGGCAATCTGTCTTTCGCTGATAGATTTTTCTCCAGGTGTAAGGTCGTTAGAGAAAAGATAATCATCTTTTGAAGATTGTAAAAGGTCTACCCAAAGATGAATTACATTTTTATTAATAGGTCTCATTTGATATTCATAAGATCTTCCTTTTTTTACCAAAACCTTAAACTCTTTTTTTGAAAGGAGGACATCCTTATTTTGAATTTTCATGAGTTCGGATATCCTGCATCCGGAATGAAAAAATATCTGTAATACGATTTGTGATTAAAAAATTCGTATAAATTCATTGAATTATTTTTTCTTTATGCAAGGCAAAAAAATCAAGCATAGCTATAGCTACGGTTTATTTTTTAAACGAAGTAGAAAGGAAAAA
>NZ_VTZU01000008.1 GCF_008370685.1 Aquimarina sp. RZ0 | reverse complement strand
TATATATTAAATTTGGGGATCGGATAGCACTTGATTTAGCGACCAAGCCCCAGGAGGGCTCTGGGAGCTAGCTCCCAGAGCCCTCCTGGGGCTTAACCCTGAGACAGGGTTATAATTACACTTCCTTTTTCATAGGGATCGTAAAGTAAAAAGTACTCCCTTTATGCTCGACTGAATCTATCCAAAGATTTCCACCGTGAGATTCTACTATTTTTTTGCAATGTGCTAAACCGATACCTGTACCTTTATATTCTTCTCTAGAATGTAATCTTTGGAAGAGGTCAAAAATTTTATGTTTTTGTTTTTCAGGAATACCAATTCCATTATCTCTTACCGAAAATTCCCAAAAGTTAGTTGAAGCTCCATTTTTTTCTTTGTTTTCTTGGCAAGAAATAAAAATTTCAGGTATTACTTCTGGCTTGGTAAATTTCATGGCATTACTAATGAGGTTTTGAAAAAGTAATCGTAGCTCAATTTCAGAACCGTTTACTTCTGGTAACTCATGCACATTTATTTTTGCCTTAGTTCGCTCTATAGCACTTTTGAGATCCGCTCTGAGTTCGTCAATCAAGGTACTACAGCTTACGATGCAATGATCCTTTGATCTTCCTAGCCGAGAGTATTCAAGTAAGGAATTAATAAGTTTTTTCATCCGAATACTGGCATCGTTGATGTACTCCAGGCTATTCTTTGCTACGTCATCAAAACGATCACCATACTCTGTGACTAATAAACCAATAAAACTGGATATGGTATTGAGAGGTTCCTGGAGGTCATGACTGGCTATGTATGCAAATTGTTCTAAGTCATTGTTTTGAGATTCTAGTGTTTTCGATTGCTCATTGATTTGATAGTTTTTCTTTCTTAATTCTTTGTTTTTTTCGATTAATTTCTTAGCCTGCTTTTTAACTTCAATATTTTTGGTTTCTATTTGTCTACGCAAGTTTTTCTGTATTAAATACCCTTTGAAGATTATAAATGCTCCCAAAAGAAATATTACCACCAATATGATCAAAAGCCAAATGAATTTTTTCTGGGTATTTATTTCAGCAAGCCTTTGACTTAAAAAAGATTCTTTTTCTTTAATTTCATTTTCTAGATTACTTAATATTTTTTGCTGTTCAGTAATTGTATTATTACTTTTTAAAATGTCTTCGCCTTTATTTACTATCGCCTTTTGTTGATCCTGTATAATAGATGCTTGTTCTTGTATTTTTTGCTCTAATTCAATAGCGATTTGAACTTTTTCATTATACTTTTTTCTTTGCAGTTCGGTTTTATCAAAAAGTAGTTGAATTACATTATCTCGATCTTTTACTTCGTGAGTAATGCCTTCTATTTGTTTTTCCTTATTTTGAATAATAGTCTCTTTCTGCTTAATATCTTCTTCTGTTTTTTCTAAAGAAAACTGTGTGGATTCATACAGTTTTTTCCATTTATTAATAGAACTTATAGCATATTTCTTTAAGGAAGGAGCGATTATTAAATTTTCATTTTCTATTCGCTGTGTATTGATTTCATATTCAAAAGAATTACCAACGCCAATCATATTGATCATGGAAGAATTGTAGTTATAATTTTCTGTTACTAACAAGGTATTCTTTTCCGAAATGATCTTGAAAATAGCACTAAGGTCATAGCTATATTTCTGATTCACATATAAAAGCTGAACATTTTTAATATCTTTTACATTTTGAAATCGCAAGACTTCAACAGGTTTTGCAAATATTTTTCTTCTTTGCGCCATTGACCCCAGGTCTATGATTATAGGGTCAGTTCCCAAAACGCCAATAGTAAATGTACTCAATTGATCGATATTGGGCCAACCTATTTGTTGAGCAAAATTGAAGATAAAAATAGCTCGTTGACTTCTTAATACATTTTCATTGAGATCTTGTCCATATATATTTGAAACAGAAATGAAACAGAAACAACAAAGTATTAGTACGCTCTTAAACCTTATCGCTTTACCAAAAGTTAAACTATAACAGACTTTTTTCATAATAGTAATAAGAGTTTAAAATAATAATTTGCTCCTCGAATTCCGAATTGTTGTACCCTTCTACTGTAAATAAAATTTCCATTTTCTGTGTTGGCAGAATGCCTATGTTCGTCGGGATATACATCAAAAATGTTATTCCCTCCAATTCCTAACTTAATATAATTATTAAATTGATAGGAAACCTCTATATCTGTTATTAATTTGGGCATAAATGTTTGATCCCGGGTTTCAATATTCCCAGTAAATTCATTTAAAACAAAGTTATCCAGATTTCCATCTTCAGGATGTAAATATTCTACCTCGCCAAAGTAGGTGTTGACCAATTGAAATCTAAATTTGTTAATTTCATAAGAAAACAAGGAATTTAATTTAAAATTGGGTTGACCAGACTCAATACGTGCTATTTCTTCCCTATTAAACAGTACATTTTCCTCACCCAAAAGGGAGGTAGGAACCTTAACACCACCTTCAATTTTGGTGTTAGTAATATTAAACCCTAAAGTAGCGTTGATTACACCTGTGTTTATAGGGGTTTTAAATGCGAAAATTCCATCAAAACCTGAAGTTCTTGAGTCAATTGCATTGGTTAAAAACTGTACACTACTTACCCCGAAAGGCTCAAATATTTCCTCATATCCTTCAGAGAACCTTCCTGAGAGAACGACTCTGTCTTTAATATCAATTAAATAGTAATCTAGAGCAAAGGTGAAATTATCATGAATTTTTCCACTCACTCCAGCATTAAAGCTATTGGATAGTTCGGGTTTAAGCTTGTCTACTCCTAAGGCATCCGTGACTATAGCACTTTCATTATTAAAAGTCCCTACCTGTACGCTTTCTCCATTGATAAATTGCGTGCTTATATTTTGAAAGAAAACCTGGTGTAGAGAAGGAGCTCTGAAACCCGTTGAAAAACCGATCCTGGCACTTAGATTATCACCAAAGCCATATCTGCTGGATAATTTCCAGATGATTTGATCACCAAAATCATTGTATGAGGCATATCGGGCTGCTCCCTTTAACAACAAATTGTCAGTAATATTTGCTTCAATATCCAAATATCCAGAAGTATTAGTCCTGAATTTGTTCAATTCATTTTCTGGTTGAAAACCAGGAAACACTTGAGCACCCGTTGCTCGTGGTAGCTCTTCGTCAAATTCATTAATATAAGTACTTCCACCAAAAACATAAGAAGCTTCTTCTCCAGCAATTATTTGATAATTTTCAACACGTAGTTCACCTCCAAAAGCAATATTGGTACCTTTGAGCCAGCCAAAGGTTCTGGAGATATCTAGATTAGTAGTATTTTGCTGATAAACAAAGCCTCCCGCATAAAATGTACGAGGGGAGGTGATCCCAAGGGATGCATTGTTCGAACGATTTATTGTATAGTCTAATCTATTAACTCCAATAGTGTGGCTAAAATCAAGGTTCCAACTGTTTCTCATGCCTTTAATACCCATAGTAATGGCGTCATCCTGTATATCAGTCAAAATTTCAGGAGAAAATCCATTTGGATATAACTCCAGTACTACTCTATCTTGATCTTTGGGGAATCTATAGAATCCTTTTGATTTACCTTCTCTATAGTTTCTCCCACCATGGAAATAGAAATTTGCGTCAGCGGATAGTGTAAACTCCCCGTTAAAGGATAATCCCAAATTTTGAGTTGAGGCATTGCCAATCTCCATAACCCTTCTGCCAGAATATCCAGTTTGTTGGTAAAAATTGTTAGCAGTGATAAGTTGCTGATCTTCTATTGGATCGTTAGAATATACGGCTCCATTATAATCACCAGCTCTGTTAATCGATTCTCTATTTCTGTATTCTGCCGTAACATTGACAAAACCTTTTTCACCAATGTTTAGCCCAAAATTAACAGCAGAAAAAACCTGAAATCCATCCCCTTCTGTAGTAATTCCGGCTCGGTTGTCAACTACGATTGTTTCCGATTGCTTTTTCAGTATGATATTGATTACCCCAGCTATCGCATCAGAACCGTATTGAGATGCAGCTCCGTCTCTTAGAACTTCAATACGCTCAATAGAAGTAATAGGTATCGAATTAAAATCAGTCCCTACCGAGCCTTTTCCGACCGTACCGTTAAGATTTAGTAAAGAGCTACTATGTCTTCTTTTACCATTGATTAAGACAAGAACCTGATCTGGCCCCAATCCCCTTAAGGAGGCTGGGTCTATGTGATCTGTGCCATCTGCGATGGTTTGATTGGTAGAGTGAAAAGAAGGGATGAGATAATGTAAGACCTGACTTAACTCATTTTTTGATATATTGGCTATTTCATTAGGAGTAATAATATTAACGGCGGCAGTATTTTTAAGGGAAGAGTTTGGTACTGAGCGAGATCCTAATGAAATAGGTTGATCAATTGAAAACCCTGTTTCGAGTAAAAAATCTACTGTGGTAGTTTCTCCTGCTTTTACAATGGCAGGTTTAGAAATGGTAACATACATAATAAATTCTGTAGTCAATACATAATTACCTGGATCAATTTCTATTCTATAGTTTCCATCTATATCTGTTGTAACAACTGTATCAAGACCTTCAATGGATATTTTCGCTCCAGGAAGGTTTCCAAACTGATCTGAAATATTTCCAATAATACTACCTTTTGATTGTGCGTTTATCTTTGAAAAAGAATTCAGTAGTAGAATTAAGCCTGTTAATAGGATATATACCAATACTTTTGGAAGTACCAAAGCTAAGTAATCAACTGATTTGTGTTTCATATTGGGATGGAGTGAAGATAATTAACAGTAATTAACGAGAAATATAGATTAAAACTGTGTTGTTAACTTTATGATTTAACTACAGTAAAAATGGAGTTTTAATCATTATGGATATCGTTATAAATAAAACCAATCGAAATTTCTCTTAGGACTTTCGGTTGGCTCTCAGATGTATTGTTCTTTAAATAATATTTTTAAAGCAAACCGTAGATTATTTTTTATCCATGGATGACATTACAATTTGCTACCGGTAATTGCTTTAAAAATTTCTTCAAGGTTTTTACATCAATAAAAATAGTTCCGTAAAAAAAAAATCATACTTTTTTGTTTTTAAAGATTAAACATTAAATCCGTAATTATTTTATAACTTTTTAACTATACTTTCAATTTTCATAACAGACATTACAATTTCTGTTATGTTTAATAAATATCGTAATTGTAAAGTATTGATATACTTTTAGTTACCTCTAAATTTGTTGAATAATCGATAAATTACATATATACTCGATAAAATATAGTTCGTTATCTGATTATGAGAGGTAATTATAGTTTTTCAATTATTATTAGTTTGGAATGTTTAAGATAAAGTTTATTCTGTTGTGTGAAGTTAAAGTTGAGTAAAATATTAATATAACTGTCAGATTTAGAAAAACATGTATGGTGAGAGATTACTACGTAAAAGCAATATCAAGTTTTGAAATTGCAAAACGAAAAGTAGAAACTGGTGAATGAGAGTGTGTTGCCGAGTTATGGAAGAAAGAAACATCTAATCCTGACCCAGAGATTACCGAACAAGCTTGTTTTAATATGGCTTTTTATACGATTTGTGATTAAAAAATTCGTATAAATTCATTGAATTATTTTTTCTTTATGCAAGGCAAAAAAATCAAGCATAGCTATAGCTACGGTTTATTTTTTAAACGAAGTAGAAAGGAAAAAGAAACGATGAATATGCGAAATTTTTAGTTATAAATCGTATTATAATGAAATTAAAAATCTATGGACTTTCGGGAAGACTGGTCAAAGAAATGAATAATAAAGAATCTTTTGGATGTGTCAGATTTAGTTCCCAAAATCTATTTTTTACTCGATAATCGAAATCAAAATGTTTTTTTCAATACATGCCTCGGCTTGCCCCAAGGTAGGTTACTAAAATAGTCTAAGATCCATTCTCTTCAGCTTTCTGGATATTCTTGAATCGTTTTTACGATCTTTTTAGAGGTGAGCTTTTTGAAATTTCTAATGATACCTGATTAAACAAGTCCTTCTTCTGCTTTACAAAGCATATGTATATGGCTAGGCATAATACAATACGTGTATATTTCTAGATCTTTTTATTCCTGACAATACTTGTAGCTATTTATGATTATATATTTTTGTTTTCATCTGGTAAATACATCTATCCAACCTACCGCGGTGATGGTAATAAAGTATCCTGAATCAGGTATAGTTGCTTTATATTTTGTAGACATATTTTATTTAATCAAATAGTTACGAATTTTTGATTAGATACTAGTGTAGATGTCTTTCCACATATGATCCATTTTATTGTAAATAGGGTAATAAAACAGGAGTGATCTCTGCCGTCTTTGCAATGGTATAAAGCCCAAAACATTTGGATACTAGAGAAGACTAGATATTAAAAAACCAGTTGCAAATCATTGCAACTGGTTTTTTATCTTTAGTTCTTGAGCATACGCCACATAGATTCTAAATCTGCCCATCATATTCGAGCGATTGGGTAGGTATAACCAGTGTTAATTTTGGTTGTTATCTATAGGGTTGAAATCTGTCTCAAATGCCGGAACTGGCCAGTAATCAAGATAGTTGTAATTAATCGTTGCATTGGTATTTAAAACACCTTCTGCATCTAATACGTGTGCTCCCGTTCTTGAGCCGGAAGAAACACCATATCTTCTGGCATCATAAAATGATACAGCACGCATTATCAGAGCTAATCTTCTCTCTTTCCTCACTTCTTCCAGAGCATCAGCTTCACTTAGACTTGTTCCAACAGTTGCAGGCAAGCCAGAATTTTGAAAAGTTCTTACAGCATCAAGGTTTTCTAGCCCACCTTCAATATCTCCAGTTCTTATTTTGGCTTCAGCTTTTAGCAACTGATTCTCCTCCCAAGAGCCAGCATAATACATAGATATAGTTTTTGCGGTGGTTGATGCAATTGGAGTTTCTTGTTTCCAGAAATGTGTAGATCCATATTGAATTCCTCTACCTCTGGGGTTAGGAGTTGGGTTAAAAAGGAAATAATTGCCAAGTCGTGCATCATCTGGATTAATATCCTGAATTAAACGCTGACTTGGGTAATACCAAAACCCAGTTACTACTCCTGGTAGCCAAGAATTGTTTAATACCGTATTTTCTGAATTCATTGTAAATACCTTATCGTTTGCACTGACTCCTTTATTAACCAACATCAAGACCTGATTCCATTGTGCATCAGTCATATCGGTAACTTTATTGGCGTACACAATATTTCTAGCTTTTAATGTATTGATATTTTCTATCAGAGCATCTAAATCTACGTTACTAGAAATGATATCAATTTGTAAGCTATCAAAAATTGAGTTAAACTCAGCAATATCAGAAATCGAAGTGATTAACGTTTCCAGTTCTGTCAATAAGCGTTCGGATTCTGCAATTATTTGATCAGAATCTACGAATTCATTATTAATTTCTCCGATTGAGTTTACGATAAGACCTTTCTCGTATATTAAACCAATTTTATGATACGCATATGCTTTCCACCATAATGCCCAGGCTCTATATACATCTTTTTGATTTTGAGTTGGATCTGTTAGATTATCTATATTCTCCAGAATAACATTACAGTGAGCATTTAAAGCATACATATCGAACCATTCAAACTGAGTCATATTATCGCTTCCGGCGGCACGGGTGTTTCTAAGAGCTATTTCTATAGGTTGCGTACCGCCAACAGGTGGATTAATAACAGTTCCATCATCCAGAGTTATAGACTCTGTTTGATTTACCCAGCGCATGCCCAAATTGCCCCAGGGTGTAACCATCACATCTCCCATACTTTCATGATATCCATATACCCACCAGAAGTAATTACTTCTAGTAAAGTCGGTAGTATGAATATAAACACCTTTTGCAAAGGATTTCATACCATTTAAGCTAGTGATAGTCCCATTAACAGTAGGTTCGTTATTGTTAATAGGTTCTATATCTGAGTCGAGAAGATTATCCTCACAGCTGCTAAAAGCAATCAGGAGAATCAAAATCAAAGTTCCTAAAAATTTCAAATTTTTCATGATTTTTATGTTTAAAAAGTAAGAATAAGACCAAGGTTGTAGCTTTTTGTATTTGGATGTGTAAAGGAATCAAAACCTCTCTGGAAAGTATTTCCAAAAGATACGGAAGCTTCTGGATCAAGACCAGTATAGTTAGTAAAGGTTAATAGATTTCTTCCTGATAGTGTAAAGTCAATATTGTCAACTCCTTTGAGCCTAAACCAATTGTTCAGTTTAAAATTTACACTAACATTTCTAAGTCTCAAGAAAGAACCGTCTTCTAGGAAATGAGATGTTGGAACACCCGTGTTATAAATAGAAGTATAGTAGGTAACAAAGGCACCTGTCTGTAGAGTTCCTGTCGGATCTTCAATGGTCACAGGTACTGCGGTATCTTCGTGCAGTGCATTATTATAAAGCACTTGCTTACTTCCGTTGTAAACATCTAAACCTTGAAACCAGTCTAACTGTAATGATAATGAAACTGTTTTGCTGAAACTAAAGTCATTAATAAAAGTCATTACAAAATCTGGCTGAGAACTACCCAATGTTCTTTTATCAGGGGATATCACAACGTTTCCAGTATTTTTGTTAACTACATACCCACTACTGGCAACGGTAAAATTGTCGAGATTTGCGGTTGGAATAATTCTATTACCATCATTATCTAGTGCATCAAGACTTGTGATAACTTCAAATAATGAAAAAGTACCTATTTCCTGACCTTGCTCCAGAACAAAGTTGTCAGAGACCACAAGAGGTAATCCGGTTTTGATCTTGGCTAAAATTGCAGAAGATTTAGAAAATCTTACCCCAAAATTCCAGAAAAAATTATCCCCTTGATATATAGCAGTATCAAGACTTAGTTCTACACCATCACTCGTAATATCATATGCATTATCAAACAGCTCTCCAGAACCTGAACTAGTAGGTGTTTCTGAGCGAAATATTACATCTTCTGTATTACGGTCGAAATAGTTAAAACTACCATTTATACTGGAGAACCAATTTCCTCTACCAGGAGTAATAGTGAAATCAGTACCAATTTCAATCTCTCTGGAAGTTTCAACTTTTAATTCTTTATTATTAAAAATATTAGGAAAAGCTAAACCAACTTCGCTACCGAATGTCAATCCCGAAAGTGTTAGTAAATTTTGACCAAAAGGTGGTTGAATACCAGCTTTCCCATATGCTCCCCTTATTTTTAAATTAGTTAAGGTGTTACTCTCGAATAACTCAGCTATATTAAAATATGCGTCTCCTCTTGGGAAAGTAGCATCAAAACCAGCCCCAAAGCGATTAGAAAAATCGGTCCTGAAACCTGCAGAAAAACCAAGTAAACTCCCGAAATCAAATTTTTGATTGACTAAAAACCCATAGGTTCTAAAAGGAGATTCAAAAAATCCATTAAACGTTTTTGTCGATGATTGGTTGATGTTAAAATCACCGAAACTGCCAAAAGGATTGTCTGTACCACTGAGACTACTTTGCGTGAAATTTCGATCTCTCCAGTCAAAATTTATGGTTGTTTGAGATGTTAAAGAAGTATTCAAGTCAAATTTCTCTCGGAAATTGAGATTTAGGTTTAGAGAAGCAAGAAAATTTTGGAAATACTCACGACTTTCTAATAAATTAATTCTTCCATTAATATTACTTCCTATAGATGAAGCTTGTTGATGATCACTTTTGTTTTCTTGAAAAAATATAAAGTTTTGCGAATACGAATCGTAACCATATTTTAGATTAATAGATAGGATGTCAAATGGATTATATTTGATATCCAAATTGGCAATATACCGATTAATTTCATCTTGTCTTGTCTGAATGCTTGTAGCAAAAAATGGATTCGAAGAATTTGGATCGGTTGCATCCGGAACCACAAGTAAATCTCCATCACTATTTATGGCATTTCTTAGATCCACGTGAGGAAGATTCTCAAAAACAGAACGTATCACACTGTTTCCAGTATCATTTGTACTGTTTATTACATCAAAACGAGTGTTTACCTTAAGTTTATCAGACAAATCAAAACTCAAATTGAGCCTTCCATCATACTTTACATATGTACCATCAATAATTACACTCTCCTGCGCTGTTCTATTACCAGAAACCAAATAAGTCATCTTGTCTGAACCACCAGAAACATTGACTCCATGAACAAGATTTATGGCATCTTTAAATAATACATCGGTTGCATCAAATATAGGTTCTGCATAGGGAGTATTGTTAATCCCTTGACTCCCTAATTGAGTCCCGTTTACATCAACTACTTCTACATCTACTGCCAAATATTGAGATTGATTGTTTCGTTGTATAACTGGAGTTCCATTGAGATCTATTAACAAACCTTGATCATTTGTTTCATAGTGATGAAAAGAAGCTCTTCTAAAGTTATTATTGACAATTACTTGGGATAAACCTGAACTAGTTCTGATAGTTACTTTTGGTTTCCCTGCGTTACCTTTTTTAGTAATAATATTGATAACACCATTTGCTCCTTGTGCTCCGTAGATTGTTCCGGCAGCAGCACCAGAAATAGTCTCGACTCTATCTATTGTACTAAAATCAATATCAGACAATCTGGAACTTAGGTTTGCGCCTCCAATACTAGAACTGGATGTAAGGATCTCAACACCGTCTATTAATATCATAGGTTGGGATCCGTTAATACTATTGATTGCACGAAGCACGATATTTTGCTGTTGTCCGGGTTGCCCACTGGTAGATTGGATTATGGTACCTGCAATTTTACCCTGTAATGCCTGGTCAATTGATTGACTACCTGGTGTTTGTAAGTCTTCGGCTTTAACAGAATTAACAGAGACTCCTAATTTACGTTTACTAGTTCCGGTAGCAACTCCTGTCACTACTACTTCATCAAGAATCGCAGTTTCTTCTTCAAATTGAATATTAATAGTGTTGTTATCCCCAACGGTGATTACTTTATCAGCAAAACCAAGATAGCTGAAAATAAGTTCGGCTCCTTTGCTTGTAGTGATAGTGTATTTTCCATCAAAATTTGATTGAGTTCCCTTGTTGGTACCTTTTTCAACGATGTTCACTCCTGGCAGAGGAAGACCTAAGTTATCCGTTACACTACCTGTAACAGTTTTTTCTTGTGCAAAAGAAATTTGTGTAATCAGTACTGCGATGAATACCAGAAATTGTTCTGTTTTTGATTTCATTATGATTTTAATTAGAATTGGTTAAACTAAAGACTCCTGATAGTATACCTTAATTGAAGGATAGTTTTAGTAAAAGGTTGTATAGCTGTTATAAGTAAACATATTATAGAGTGGTGTCTGGCAGAGACTTTATTTACTATGGGAATCTTTGTTTTGGGGTTTTAAAAGATTAGTAGTTCCTTGTTATGAAGGTGTTTATTATATTTCATTAGTCTTTCAATTTTCGATCTTATCCATCAGCTACTTGATTGTTTTTATATCAGTATAGATAAGGTTTAGGTGTTCTAAACTAAAGGGGGGGGGACACTCTTCTATAAAATATAAATAGCTTTTTATATGCTGTTTCATGAAAACCGTATAGAAACGTTATTGGCGCTTTAATTTTTGATATTTCTACTAATAGGTGATTTTTATTTCCTTTTTCGCGTATCGGATTACTTATTTTGTATTTTTTGATTGTTTTTTCTTGTGTATTATGAGTGTAAGAATTGTTACTCAAAAAAAAATGACCTTCTTTTTTTTCTATTCGTAATATGTTTAACATCTTAGAATCATGTTCTGTAGCATTTTTGAGAGTAAAGATGTCAATAAGTTTATGCGCTTTATCAGTCTTTATATAGTTCTGATTACCACAACAAGTTTGACTTTTTCTTTTTGTCCAGCGTGTATTTTCAACTTTTTTGAAATTTTTTTCGAATAATGCAAAAAAAGTGAGTAAAATAATTTCTAAATGATTGCATAATGTTTTCATAATATTTTAGTTGGTTTATATTAAAAACAGCTTAAGTCATATAAACCCTAACATCATTAAAAAAAAAATAAGTTTTTATCTGTCAATTGTACTTTTTAGTCAAGCTAATTTATTAAAGATAAAGCTGTTGGAATTGAGTGTAAATTTTTGATAATCAGTTAATTAATTTATAATCTAGTTAAAGGTTAAAAGAAAACCCTGCAATTTCATTGCAATTACTTTAGTTTCTATAAATGTTTTAATTTTGTCGAATGTCAAATTATCGTAAGAATTCACATTCAATAAGCAATTTAAGTTGTCATATCGTTTGGGCAGCGAAGTATCGAAATTGTATTTTGCAAGGAGATATTCGTTATCGTTGTCGTGATTGACTGATTCAGATATGTAATTCTGAGAATTTTCATATTTTGAGAGAAGTAGTGAGTAAAGACTATATTCAGATGCCTGTTGAATATCCACCTTCTTTGAGTATACGTGTGTTAGTTAAGAAACTAAAAGGTCGTTCTTCACGGGTACTACAATAGGGATTTCCTAAGTTAAAAAAACAATATTGAGGTCGTCACTTTTTGTCTATTGGCTATGGAACTTGGAGTATAGATAAGATGGTTCAGTAATATCTTGAGGACCATAAAGGGAAGCCCAACTCATACGATTTACG
Source organism: Aquimarina sp. RZ0 (assembly GCF_008370685.1). Lineage (GTDB taxonomy): Bacteria > Bacteroidota > Bacteroidia > Flavobacteriales > Flavobacteriaceae > Aquimarina. The sequence continues at coordinate 121,897 of NZ_VTZU01000008.1, read as the reverse complement.
AATAAAAATTTCGCATCTAATGACATTCTTTTTCTACTATATTTTCTTCATAAAATGAAACAATAGCTATGGCTATTCTTTAATTTGATTCATCAATCTAGCGAAAAATCCTTGCCATTATTTTTACGAAATTCTCACCCGTAAATCGTATCATACCATTTCTACCCTAAAATTACCCACTAAAATTTGTTCTTTTCCCCTTATGCTTCAAAATAAAAATTAGCCATAGCTTGAGCTATGCTGAACTTTTCTTTTTTGCCTAAAGAAAAAACAACTGTATTTTATTTGGGTAATTTTAAATCAAAAATGGTATCATACGATTTGTGATTAAAAAATTCGTATAAATTCATTGAATTATTTTTTCTTTATGCAAGGCAAAAAAATCAAGCATAGCTATAGCTACGGTTTATTTTTTAAACGAAGTAGAAAGGAAAAAGAAACGATGAATATGCGAAATTTTTAGTTGTAAATCGTATCAGAGGAAGATAATTGGATATTAGAGTAATGTGAATAAAGAATTCCATTCTTTTGTTTAAAACTATGGATTTCAAATTCATAGCGGTTTATTTTTTTAATTCATTGTAACTAATCAATGTGCGTTTTTTAGGGTTTCACATCTAATTGTATGGTTATGAGTGTTGTAGAATTATATCCATTATTTTTTTACTTACAATTAAGAATACAATTAATAAAAATTTACTCGATAATCGAGATTTAAATGTTCCGAGGCTTGCCTCGAAATCAACATGTTTTTTTCAATAAATGCCTCGTGGGCTTGCCCAGAGGTAGTTTACTGTTCTTGAAAAGTAAAAAGGAAGCTGTATGTTTCAGAAAGATTAAAATAGCCGAGTGCATAATTATCAGGGTTTGTCGTGTTGATAATATTGCTACGGATTCTTACTGGGGGGGGCTGAAAAGGGTTTCCACCATCTTGTTCACTTTGTTCTATCAAAATAGTACTGTAATCAAAATATTGTCTGTCTATACCCAAAATTTTTATTTCAGCTTCTTTACCAGCGTTAATATCTCTGTCTTCATAAAAATAAGAAAAGTTGAAAGACTGTCCTTGATAAAATCGATCTTCACTGGTAAGAAATAGATTAAAATCAAAATCAAATAAATAATAATTGTTTATATCACCATCATCTGTAAAAAAGAGTTCGATTTCTATATCATCATCATCAAAAAGAGTTCCATCACCTTGTATAACAGCATCAATAGGAGAAGAAGGAGCAATCTGTGTTATTCCTTTGTACGTTTGATTATCATATATTACGGTTAGTTCATATTCATCTCCAAAATTAAAAGAATAACTCCCATTTGAAGGTCTATAAATTCCAGGTTCAAAAATTGATTCCCTAAAGGTAAGCACTAAATCCCGGCTGAGATTCGTAATGAATATGGTGGCATTACTTACAGTAGGTATATTTTCATCAAAAAAAGGTGCAGATAGCGTAAGTCTGATTTCGTCCTGGCTAAAATCAAGAAGGCCATCTTCGTCTTTAGAAAATTCAAAAGAAGCATCAATCACTAATCTGGGGTCTCCATTAGGGACATCTACGTCTATGACATCCTCACATCCTATAGCTGCGATGATAATCATACTATAATAAAGTAGTTTTTTCATCAAGTTAAAATTTAAAATTATAAGTCACAGCAGGTACGATTCCAAAAATTGAAGTTCGTACAGCCTCATTAGCCAGAGTTTCCGTATTTTGACTAAAACTAATGGAAGCAGCGTTTTTACGATTATATAGGTTGTAAATGCTAAATATCCATTCAGCTTGCCATTTTCTATTCTTATTTTTTCGTGGTGTCATCGTAGCAGAGATATCCATTCTATGAAATGTAGGCAATCGCTGTCCGTTTCTGTCACCATCAAATATAGGAACTACCAAACCCTGAAACTCAAATTGTCCCGTAGGAAAATTGGTAGGTTGCCCCGTTTGTAATACATAATTGGTGTTGAATGACCATTTATCATTTAATTCATAACTCCCATTAAAAGAGATGTCATGTGTTTTGTCAAAGGGGGTATTATACCATTTTCCATTATTAATACCTGTTTCTTCTGGGGTTCTCCCGGGTGTACGTTGTTCTGATTTTGATAATGTATATGCTAACCAACCAGTAAAATTCCCTTCATTTTTACGAATTAATAGTTCTAAACCATACGCTCTGGCTTCTCCATTTAGGATATCCTGCTCAATGGAATTATTGGCAATTAATTCTGCTCCATCAATATAATCAATTCTGTTTTTTATATCCTTATAAAAAATTTCTGTTTCTATAGAGTATGCATTGTTTTGAATATTTTTAAAATATCCAACGGCATATTGATTCAATAGTTGAGGTTTTACATATTTCCCGCTGGGAGCCCACACATCTAGTGGGGTAGGGGAGCTGGTATTAGATAATAGGTGTAGATATTGCGCTATTCTATTATAACTTGCTTTGATAGAAGTATTGTCATTAAAAGCATATGCCAGCGAAATTCGAGGTTCGAGATTAGCAAAATTTTCTATGGTACTGGCGCTACTGGTTCTCAGGGTATCTATAGGTTCTGCCGCCTGATATATCTCTAGTTCGCTATTAAAGAGCAGAGGATTATCATTTGCATAAAGATTAAGCGCATCTTGCCCTAATCTTGTAAAATTACTCAGTCGGAGACCATATTGTAATGTTAGTTTATCTGATATTCTATGCTCTGCATCTACATAGGCTCCAAATTCATTAGCAAATTTATTTGTTAGTTTATCTCGCCGTATTCCTGAATCAGATCTATTAGGCCTGATTTCACCTGGATTAAATCGATAGTATATGTTATTAATACCGTAGTTGAGCTGAAAATGATCACTGAGGTAATGCTTAAAATCATATTTGATATTAAAATTTCGAATCCCGGAATCCCATTTGAAACCTACAAAATCAAGTTCTAATCCGTAAAAATAATCAGAATATATTAAAGAAAGATTAGAAAATAATTTAGCAGAAAATAAATGATTCCATCTTAGATTGACAACCGTATTCCCATAAATATTTCTAAAACTTTCAGAAATACTGAATACATCTCTACCAAAATATCCTGATAAATAGATATTATTCTTTTCGTTGATTTTATAGTTTAATTTGGTATTAAGATCAAAAAAATACGCACTGTTATCATTGTCAAAAAGAGGTAGAAATAAGTGGGCATATGAGGCTCTTCCTCCCACCAAAAAAGCACCTCGGTCTTTTACAATAGGTCCTTCTGCTAATAATCGGCTGGCAACCGCCCCCAAACCTCCGCTTAGCCGAAATTTTTTACTATTTCCTTCTTTTTGGTAAATATCCAAAACCGAAGATACTCTTCCTCCATATTTTGCAGGAATCCCTCCTTTATATAATTTGATATCCTTAATCGCATCGGGGTTAAAAACCGAGAAAAACCCAAATAAATGCGAAGAATTAAAAATGGTAGCTTCATCCAGAAGGATTAAATTCTGATCTGCACTACCACCTCTTACATTAAAACCTGATGCGCCTTCACCACCGCTGGTAACTCCAGGTAGCAGAATAATAGATTTGATGACATCTGCTTCTCCAAGAACTACGGGTATTTTTTTTATAGTTCCGGCAGAAAGCTTATTGAGACTCATCTGTGGATTCTTGATGTTTACTTTTTCTACATTTTCTGTGATGATTACCTCTTCCAACATTTCTGAGGCTTCGGTTAGTTGAAAGTTTAACTTCAAATCTTTATTTAGATTGATTTCGTTAGAAATATCATTAAACCCCAGATAACTTACTAATAATTTATAGGTTCCTTTTGATAAGGTGATAGAATAAAAACCATATTCATTAGTAACAACACCTTTACCTATTTCCGGAAAGAGAACATTTACACCGATGAGTGTTTCATTACTGGATTGCTCGGATATGGTTCCACTAATTGTAAATTTCTCCTGACTGAATACTGTAGCCTGAATTAATAAAAAGAATATTATAGCTAAGTTAAAAGATGTATGTTTTTTCAAAAGAAAATATTTTGTCACTAAATATTAATATGGTAAATGTACAATAATAAAATAAGCTGCAAATTTAAGCATATATTGAAATTAAATAAGAAGTACATTACTTTTAAATATCAAGATGTTTTCCATCGAAAGTTAACAGGAAACCACTCTTCTTGATCAGAGCTGTCTATAATGAGTTCTGTATAGGTGTCGTTTTTTATATATACCTGATTGTCTTTAGAGAAAACATAGGCTACACTTAATTTTCTGAGTTTAGTTTTGTTTTGATTATTATTCATTTGGAATATTTTTTTTGTATCGATTTCTTCCTAAATTGAATACACCAACTTTTATGCCTAAATCTGCAGAAAATCCATTAATTCGATTAATTCCGTTAGGATGAATACTAAATTTACTGGAAAATCTATATTTCACACCTGCTTCTAGTTGTACATATCTTGATATATTAAACAATAAACTTATCCCTGGTTCGGTAACAAAGATGGTATCCCAATCATAATCATCCTCGTTAAAATCTTCATTGGTCTCTTCAAATTTACCATCTATATACCCAACGAATCCAGCTCCAATCAATAATGGAAAAGAAAGGTTTATTCTTGATTTGCTAAATAGTATTGGTTCTACATGAAAACCTGTATAACCTCCCACCAGATCTTCATTATTAGAGGCTGATATTCCTGGTAAATTTTGCTGAGAGTAAAATCCTTTAATAGCAAAACCTGCCTCTATTTGTCTATTTGCTACATAGGCTAATTTTAAACCAACTAAGCCTGTCTCTTCTCCATCAATTTCTCCAGTACCAAGATTAAACCCCAGATAGACACCATGTACTATATTTTTTCGATCATTAAATTCTATATAATTATCATTTTTAGATTCTTGAGCATTTATCTGATATGCAATAAGTATTATAAAGATTAATACGGTTTTTTTTAGATGTTTCATGATTGTTGATTTGTTAGATTTACTATCATTGACAGGTACTTTTAATAATAGTTGTTTTTTGATTGTATTTTTAAAATTTTAAGATTTTTGACAGGTTATAATTCTTTGATAAGAATGACGCCTTTTTTTCCTGTGATTTGAATTTTTCCTTTTTTTCCACTGCCATAGGAGGCGGTTACATCTCTTAATTTACTTCTATTATCAATAATGGTTGTTTTAATATTAGTAAAGGATTTCGGTATTCTTAATAAACCCTCTTGCAGATAGGCATTAAAATCAAAGCTAAGATTTGAGATATTAATATTTAATTCTGAAGATTTTTGTTTTATCGTAATATTAGCATCTGGTTTTATAATCTTATTTATTACAAGATCGGCAACATCCATCCTTAAGTTGATATCTTCTTTCACTTGCTTAAGTCTCATATTAGAAAAACTGAGTTCACCTTGAATTCTTTCCAGGTTTCCAATAGTGACTTTATCTTTACTGGAATAAATTTCAAGATTAATTGCTTCATTGATATTGATAGTCGATCCATTACTCATAATGCTTAAATCTTTTGATTCTTCAATCTCTAATTCACTGTTTTTTAATTTGATATTTGCATAGGAAATTTCTTTAGATTGTAGTTTGCCAAACTTTATTTCTATAGTGGCTTTATTTAGGTTATTATTAATCCACATATCACCATGTTGTAAATTAACTTTTAGTTTCCCGTTCCAATCATTAATGATAATATCTCCAAATTTATTAATTACCTGTACATCTGCATTTGTAGGGAGGTGAATGGTATAATCAATCTGAACGCTTCCTCTATCAACATCAAAAGGATTGGCTTTGTTGATCATACGAGAGAAAAAACCGTTATTTTTTTCTTCGATATTCGAAAAAATATTTATAAAATCAGGAGAAGAAGTTATAGAAGGTTTTATTCTGGCCAGGAGCTCTTTTGCATCTTCTTCATTTTTTTTGGTGGCCATAATATCTACAGTTATCTGTATCTTATTTTGATTCCATCCATTTACTACAATATTCCCATATTTATTTTCTACCTGTAATTCTCCTGAATTGGTAAAATCATAGAGTTTGTGAATGGTTCTGGATACGTCTTGTTGCGCCTGAAGGCTATTCATCACTAGTAATGGTAGTAATGGTAGTAATGAGAACAGGAGTTTTTTATAGAATATATCCTTCATGATCATTCGCTTTTTTTGGGAGATTAATTTGTTCTAATAGATTTTCTATTAACTCTATTCTTTTTTTGTAGTTTTTTATAATAGCTTCTAGTATGTATTCATTATTAAGATTCTCTTTCATCTCTTCTTTTAAAAGGAGATATTCATCATCCAGTTCTTCCATAAATGATAAAAATTCTTTTTTGTCTTCTGGTTGTAATTTGGTGCTCTTTTTTACCAGTTGTACTTGAAATGAAACTAATCCTTTATAATAGGTATCGATATCGTTTAGTTCTTGGCTTACCAGATCATTTTGATTGCTGGAATTAATTCCTGAAAAAACAGATGGATTTGCAAGAGAGAATATGCCTACTATTATTAAAATACCGGCTGCTACTTTGAATACCGGAGATTGCCAGAGCCTTCTTGTTTTTATTCCTGGAGGATTCAATTTGGATTCAATGCCTTTCCATAGTTTTGCACTATCCACTTTATGTTCATCAAACTGTTGTTTGTTATCTTTTATATATTTTTCAAAACTATCCATACTATAGTGTGTTAATAATCTGAATTAACTTTTTCTTTGCTCTGTGATATTGTGATTTAGAAGTAGAGCCAGAGATGCTGAGTATTTCAGAAATTTCTACGTGATCATATCCTTCTATCAGATATAGGTTTATGATTTGCTTATATCCGTGAGGTAACATTTTAATAGCTGCCCTTATTTTATGAATATCCATATTCTCAATTGGTTCGTTTATATCTTCACAGATATAATACTCGTGATTTTCTAATGGCGCAAGCGCTATCTTTTTTAATTTCAAATGATTAATACTTTTATTAATTACGATCCTTTTTAACCAAGACCCAAAAGTGCATTCATATCTAAATGATTGCAAATTTTTAAAAGCTGTTATAAAACTATCCTGTACAATATCCTCGGCATCTTCTTTGATTCCTAACATTCTCATGCTTACATTATACATGGCATTCACATAAAGCTCATATAATTGATACTGAGAGTTTCTGTCTCCTGACTTGCTTTTTTCTACAAGTTCTTTATGCGTATGCAGGATGTTGGTTTCCAATGATTGGTGTAAGTTTCTTTAAAGTTACTTTTTCTTTCCTGTTTATTACTATTGACAATTCAAAAAGTAGAGGGTTGCATCCGGCGAATATATTTTCTTTATTTTTTGAGTTTAAAGCATAAAAAAAAGCCTGTAGATCGATGTTTACAGGCTTTTTTATTGTAAAAGTAATTTGTTTTATGATATAATCTTATTAAATGTGTCACTAGGGCGCATTGCATTCGCAACTTTAACTGTATCAGGCCAGTAATAGCCATCCATTTCTACAGGGCTACCTTGTGCATTATTTAATTCGTCAATTATTTTAGATTCATTATCACTTAATTGTTTAGCAATGGCACTAAACTCTTCTTTGAGCTCATTGTTTTTGGTTTGTTCTGCAAGTTCTTGGGCCCAATATAAAGCAAGATAAAAATGACTTCCTCTATTGTCTAACTCATTTACCTTTCTGGAAGGAGATTTTTTATTTTCTAAAAACTTTTCGGTTGCTTTATCTAGTGCTTCGGCAATTACTAAGGCCTTAGAATTATTATTAGTTTCTCCCAGATGCTCCAGTGATACGGCAAGTGCTAGAAACTCACCAAGAGAATCCCATCTTAGATGTCCTTCTTTATTAAATTGTTGCACGTGCTTGGGAGCAGATCCACCAGCTCCGGTTTCGAACAAACCACCACCATTCATTAATGGTACAATGGAGAGCATTTTTGCACTGGTTCCAAGTTCTAGAATAGGGAAGAGGTCTGTATTATAATCACGTAGTACATTTCCGGTTACAGAAATAGTATCCTTACCATCTTTTATTCTTTCTAATGAGAAACGTGTGGCATCTACAGGAGACATGATTTGAATATCTAAATCATCGGTATCGTGCTCAGGCAAGTATATTTCTACTTTTTTGATCAACTCAGCATCGTGTGCTCTGTTTTTGTCTAACCAAAATATAGTAGGTGTTTTTGTGGCTCTTGCTCTGTTTACGGCAAGTTTTACCCAATCTTTTACAGGAGCATCTTTTGTCTGGCACATGCGCCAGATATCTCCTTCTTCTACTCTATGTTCTATCAAGATTGTTCCAGATGTATTTACTACACGAACTACTCCATCTGTTTTGATTTCAAAGGTCTTATCGTGAGATCCATATTCTTCAGCCTTTTTTGCCATTAATCCAACATTAGGAACTGTTCCCATCGTTGTGGGGTCAAAAGCTCCGTGTTTTTTACAAAAATCAATGGTCTCCTGATATATTCCTGCATAACTGCTATCGGGTATGATCGCTTTGGTGTCTTGCGGGTTTCCGTCTACATCCCACATTTGACCGGCATTACGAATCATAGCTGGCATGGAGGCATCTATAATAACATCACTTGGTACGTGTAAATTGGTAATACCTTCACTAGAATTAACCATTGCCAGTTTAGGACCGTTTTTATAACAAGCTTGTATGTCGGCTTCTATTTCTGCTCTTTTGGAGGCGTCAGATATTCTATCCAATTTATTTGCAAGATCACCAAAACCATTATTGATTTCTACACCTATTTCTTCGAGAAGATCTCTATGCTTTTCAAACACATCTTTGAAGAATACTTCTACCGCATGGCCAAAAATAATGGGGTCAGATACCTTCATCATAGTTGCTTTCATGTGTAAAGAAAGGAGTACTTCTTTTTCTTTGGTATCTGCAATTTGTTCTTCGAGAAAAGCAATAAGTGCTTTCTTACTCATAACAGTAGCGTCGATTATTTCGCCTTCAAGAAGAGGAGTTTTTTCTTTTAAAACGGAAATATTACCTTGGTTATCTTCTAATTCTATTCTTACATCATCTGCATTGGTAACAGTAACTGATTTTTCGTTAGCTCTAAAATCACCACCATTCATAGTTGCTACGTGGGTTTTAGAATCATTATTCCATACACCCATAGAATGAGGGTTTTTTCTGGCATATTGTTTTACAGGTTTAGGAGCTCTACGATCAGAGTTGCCCTCTCTAAGTACTGGATTTACAGCACTACCTTTTATTTTATCAAATCGATTTTTTATTTCTTTTTCAGATTCATTTTCAGGTTCTTCCGGGTAATTAGGGATATCAAAGCCTTGTGATTGTAGTTCTGCAATAGCAGCTTTTAACTGAGGAACTGATGCACTAATATTAGGAAGTTTAATAATATTTGCTTCAGGTTTTTGAGCAAGTTCACCTAGTTCTTTTAGAGTATCTGCCTGTTTTTGTGTGTCCGTAAGGTTTTCTGGGAATACAGAAAGGATTCTTGCCGCCAGGGATATGTCTTTAGTTTCTATAATTATATCAGCAGTCTTGGTAAATCTTTCAACAATAGGTAAGAAAGAAAACGTTGCTAATGCAGGCGCTTCATCAGTTCTAGTGTAAACAATTTTTGAGGTTTTAATTCCCATATTTTTTAGTTTTTGATAAGGTGATCCGTACCCGAAAGTTTATAATACCTTATAATTATATTATTTCTTAAGGAAACATTAGTCGTTTAACTTTTCTTGGACAAACAATATTTATCCTCTTTTTTGTCTTGAGGAGCACTATGTGCTTTCTGCGATATTATTTGAAGTTAATTTTCCGAGCGCGAAGATACAAATATAGGCAAGTAAATGCAACCTGTGCATTGTTAGTTTTGTGATTAGTATCAATGAATTGAAAATCTTTAAAAAAGATAGGGTGTAAAAAGAGATAGTAGCAAAATTTTGATATCTTATTAAGAATATCTCTTAAAAAATTAAAAGCCATATCAGAATACGAATACTTTGATATGGCTTTTGTTCAGAAATAAAATTAAGTCAGCTGTTTTACCCGCCATAAAATAATAACTTTCGTTAGATTATACCATAAATAATTATTTCTGTTTCGGGTAGGTATGGATTTGTCAAATAATAATTTGTATAATCTAGTATTACCCAAAAAGACTATTGAGAGTTCTTTTCTAAAGTACTTGCGTAGATTTAGTTTTTATCTCTAGATAGCCTGATACCTCCTTAAAATTAACAAGGTGTCAAAACTTAATTTTTTCCCTTGAATTTCATTTTGAAATTATTTTAAAACTTTATCAGGTTTAAAGTGATTTCAATGATGTATTCAAAAAAATAACTTTCATTTTATATTTATCCTAATTTTAAGATGGTTTATGTATGTGTTCAAAGAACATATAAGAAAAATTATATAATCAGAATTCCTTGTGTCATTCATGAAATCTTATATATTTTTCTATTCTAAATATACTAAAAATTGCTTAGTTGATTTTAGTAACGAGTATGTTTAATTATCAACCGGTTATCAACCACAGATGTTAACTTTTGTTCATAAAAAAACGGCTATCAAAAGACGCCGTTTTCTTATATATTATAGTTAATGGAGAATTAGCTTCTTTTCTCCTTGATACGAGCTTTTTTACCTGTAAGTTCTCTGAAGTAGAATATACGTGCTCTACGAACTTTTCCTCTTTTGTTTACTTCAATTTTCTGAAGTGCAGGTAGGTTTACCGGGAAAATTCGTTCCACACCAACAGTTCCTGACATTTTTCTTATGGTAAATGTTTCACTAGATCCAGAACCTCTTCGTTGGATTACTACTCCTCTAAAGAACTGTGTACGTGTTTTAGCTCCTTCTTTAATTTCATAATAAACAGTGATCGTGTCACCGGCTGCGAATTCAGGGAATTCTTTTTTTGTAACAAATTCGTTTTGTACGAATTTTACTAAATCTTCCATTTTGAGATAGTTTACTTGTTTTTATTAAAATAACATTCACGATTCTCGCCAGAGGTTATTCTAATCAGGGTGCAAAAGTAAGTATTATTTAGTAATTTACAAGTGTTTTTTATATTTCTTTCGGTGTTGATTCTTAAGGGGTTAATCATCTAAGAGATCTGGCCTTCTTTCTTTGGTTCGTTCATATGCTTTTTCTTCTCTCCAAGCTTCGATTTTTGGAAAATTACCAGATGTTAATACCTCAGGAACTTTCCACCCTTTGTATTCTGCAGGTCTGGTGTAAATAGGAGGAGCTAAAAGATTGTCCTGGAAAGAATCGGTTAAGGCAGAAGTTTCATTGCCTAATACGCCTGGGATTAACCTAATGATCGCGTCGCATAAAATTAGAGCTCCTAATTCTCCGCCTGATAACACATAATCACCAATAGATATTTCTTTAGTAATAAAATGATCCCTGACACGCTGATCGACTCCTTTATAGTGACCACAAAGGATTATTAAATTCCCTTGTAAAGATAGTTGATTCGCAGTCCCTTGATTTAATGTCTCTCCATCTGGAGTCATATAGATAACTTCATCATATGTTCTTTCTGATTGCAACTTAGAGATACATTTATCAATAGGTGCTATCATCATTACCATGCCTGCTCCTCCGCCAAATTGATAGTCATCTACAGTTTTGTAATTATCAGTAGTGTAGTCTCTTAGGTTGTGGAAATGTACGTCGACTAATCCTTTTTCTATAGATCTTTTCATTATAGAGGCTTCAAAAGGACTTTTTAAGATATCAGGTACAACGGTAATTATGTCTATTCGCATCTTTTTGTATTGAGAGCTGCAAAGATGCAAAAGAAACTAATTATATACTATGTTTTAGTAGGATTGGTGATTTATTTTGCTCCGGCTTTACGTTGTTTGTTGATCTCATCCTGAAGTTTACGCATTACTTTTTGTTCTCTCTCTAGCGCTCTGCGTCTATGATCTTCGAATTCTGCTTCTGTCTCTGCTAAAACTTTTTTTGCTTCTATGGTAATAGAATTACTGTTTTTAAATTTGAAAACGAAAAAAGCTAAAAATGCCAAAAGACCTCCTACAATACTCCACATCATAGTTTTGTAACTACCTTTGGTCAACGATATCCCCAGAAAACTCATTGTATCCTTTTCTTCTGTAACAGCAGAGAGGCTTTCATTTGTCTTAGCGAGATTTCCTTCTAAATTAGAAATGGTAGTTTGTTGTTCTGTTATTTTTTGATTAGAAGTGTTTAGCTTTGATTCTAATGTTTTTATTGAATCAACGGTATTTTTTTTTAATTTATCTAACCAAGTTCTTTTTACGACCTTATATTCCTGGTATTTTCCAGATTTTTTGATAACAACATCAAATTGTGTTTCGATATTTTTTTGTAGCAGAACCTGTTCAGTTGTAAGAGTTTCTTCTTGTGCCTGTATTGTTTCAAAGATAGGGAAGAGTGCTATTAGTACTAATAGATACTTTGGTAATTTCATGTGCGAATTTTAAATGTTTCTAATGCTCAAAAGAAAACTTATACTATTTAATAATTTTTATTAATCAAAACCTTAAACGTATTTTAAATTTACGTTAGTCTTTAATTAACTCTAACGATAATAAATATACGATATTGTGAGTAATTTAAAAGTTTTAGGAAGTGCAGATTAAAGAAAATAACAAAAGTGTTAGGCCTAGCAAATACTTTTGTTATTTTTTTTATCATTGTAATGAATGAGCTTTTTTTGTAAATCGTATACATCAAAAGCTGTTAGCCTATTAGAACAACAGCTTTTGATAGTGAATTTGTAGCTACATTGGATGTTTGTGATTTCTAATAATATGTATAACGTCTTACTTTGGCTATATATTTAGATAAACGTATTACCTGATGACTATATCCATATTCATTGTCATACCATACATATAGTATAGCATTTTTGCCTTTGGTGTCTACAATTGTGGCATTACTATCATAAATTGATGGTGCTGAAGAACCAATAATGTCGCTGGAAACTAATTCATTATCAAGGGAGTATTTTATTTGCTCGACCAGGTTTCCTTCTAATGCATATTTTTTAATGACAGCATTTATACTGCCTTTGGATACTTTTTTATCTAGTTTGAGGTTCAAAATAGCTAAAGATCCATTGGGTACAGGTACTCTGATAGCGTTAGAAGTTAATTTGCCTTCAAAATTGGGTAAAGCTTTGGATACTGCTTTTCCTGCCCCCGTTTCTGTAATGACCATATTTAGTGCTGCAGCCCGACCCCTGCGATATTTACTGTGCATATTGTCGACCAAATTTTGATCATTAGTGTATGCGTGTATCGTTTCTAAGTGTCCGTGTATTACCCCAAAACTTTCGTCTACCGCTTGTAAAATAGGTGTAATTGCATTAGTCGTGCAAGAGGCGGTAGAAAAAATATTGATGCTGTCGGGAGAATGTTCTTTATGGTTTACTCCATGTACAATGTTAGGAATTCCTTTCCCGGGAGCAGTTAGTAAAACTTTGTCAATTCCTTTTGCGATTAAATGTCTGCTTAATGCTTCTTTGTCTCTATAAACGCCTGTGTTGTCAATTAGCAATGCATTGTTAATACCATAAGATGTGTAGTCAATATCTTCTGGATTGTTAGTGCTGATAATTTTTACAGTAGTACCATTTATAATTAGCGCACTATTTGCAATATCAACTTCGACCAGACCAGCAAAATCGCCGTGTACAGAATCATTTCTAAGTAAGGAAGCTCTTTTTTCTAAAACTTCCTCGGTAATAGAACCTCTGGTTACAATAGCTCGTAATCTTAATTGGCTTCCTTTGCCCGTAATAGTCATTAATTCTCGTGCAACCAAACGACCAATACGCCCAAAACCAAATAAAACGACATCTTTTGGTGATATGTTTTTAAATTCTTTGGCGTCCTTCAATTTTGTCATTACAAAACTGGTTGCAGAATCAAACTCATTACCTGCAATATGATACTCATAAGTAAGTTTGCCAATATCTAATTTGGCAGGAGGTAGATTCATTAATTTAATTGCCTGAGCAATTTCTACCGAGTCAAAAATAGAAATTGGTTTCTGAACGAACTCACCAGCATATTCGTGCAGATTAAGGATTTCGCTTACATTCTTGTCAATTAACTGATTGCGGAAAAGTACTAACTCAATGGAGTTGTCATACCATAAATCACTTACTATTTTAATAAAAGCCACGGTAGCGCGACGTCTGTCTGCCTGGAAGGCAAGTTCTTTTTCATAAACTTCGTTAGAACTCATAGTGTATTTTTTTTGCTCGATAATCGAGATTTAAATGCTGCGAGGCTTGCCTCGAGGTGTTTTATAATCTTGAAATTTCGCGCAAAAATATAAATTTCAAACGTTTTCGTAAAGTCTTTTTATATAAAAAAATCCCATTACCAAATTAAAGGTAATGGGATTATCTGTTTATAATGTGTTCTTTATCTAATTCTGAAAAACAAATTCACGTTTTTCACCATCGCTATTAATAAGACTGATGGTTATATCATCTTCCGGAAACTTACTTTCTATAATTTGTTTTACTTCTAGTACGTTTTTTACCTTTTTACCATCAATTTCACTAATAATTAAACCTTCCAGGTTATATCGTTGCATTTTAGGGCTTAGTGCTTTACTAATGATAACACCATGATCCAGATTGAATTTTTCTAGATATTCTTTATTTGGATTAGCTACTTCTACACCAACATCTTCAATTTTATATCGCTGAATTATATATTTAGATAATTTTACGGGTAGGTTTAGTTCATCATTTTTTCTTATAACCTTAACGTTGATTATATCATTAGGGCTTTTGCTATTAACATACCCGGTTAGATCAGAAAATTTACGTATTGGTAATCCATCTATTTCTCTGATAACATCTCCTTTTTTAAGGCCAGCTTTTTTTGCGCCACTATCTTCTTCTACATCTGCAATTAGAACTCCCTGAGAAACAGAAATACCAAATTCTTCCATAGCTTGCGGGTTTATAGTTCCACCTCGTATTCCTAAAATTCCTCTTTGTACATCTCCAAATTCCAGAATATCTTCTACAATTTTGCGAGCATTATTAGATGGAACAGCAAAGGCATATCCTACATAGCTTCCTGTTTGTGATGTAATTGCTGTGTTGATACCAATCAATTCTCCTTTTGTGTTTACCAAAGCACCACCACTATTTCCTGGATTGATTGCAGCATCTGTTTGTATAAAAGATTGAATATCTTCATCATATTCATTGAGGTCTCTTGATTTGGCACTAATAATACCGGCAGTTACTGTAGAAGTTAGATTAAAAGGGTTCCCAACAGCTAATACCCACTCTCCGATTTTAGCAGAATTAGAATCCCCAAAAGGTATATATGACAACTTTTTATCCGTGTTAATCTTAAGTAATGCTATGTCGTATTGCTTTGCAGTACCTACGATTTCAGCTTTGTATGATTTGTTGTCATTTAGAGTGACCTCCAGATCAGTAGCTCCATCAATTACGTGATTATTTGTTACAATATAACCATCCTCAGTAATAATTACTCCCGATCCAGCTCCCTGAATTCTTCTTTCGGTAGAACCGCCATTTCTAAAAAACTCCATAAGATTCCTTGGAGTTTTGGTAATTCCATACTGTTTTACGTGGACTACAGCATTTACGGTTTTTTCTGCGGCCACTGTAAAATCTACATTCGTGTTTGCAGTATTCAAATTTGTTGATGAGTATGTGGCTGGTATAAGACTTGCTTCTGGTTTTGTATTATTTTGAGTGATAACAACAGGATCAGGTTCCAAAAATAATTTGTACGCTCCTAATGTTAATCCTCCAGCTAGAATAGCAATAACCAATAAGTTCAAAAATCTTTTCATCTTCTTTTCTTTTTGTTTAATTATAATAGTTCTCTATAATAGACTCTCTATAACTTTTAAAATTACAATTATAGTATGTTTTTTTCACATATTTAACGTGCTGTTAACAGCAGTATTATTTTTACATTCTTTGTACCTTTGTTGCCTTAATAGATTAAATGTAATGAACCTTACTTTTTATAAATACCAAGGAACAGGTAATGATTTTGTTATTATTGATAACAGACAATCCATCGTATCCAAAAATAATACCAAACTATTTGCACGACTTTGTGACAGAAAATTTGGGATAGGGGCAGATGGTTTGATGCTGTTAGAACTTCCTCAGAATACAGAAGATGATTTTACAATGGTGTATTTTAATGCAGATGGTAATGAAAGTTCTATGTGTGGTAATGGCGGCAGGTGTTTGGTAGCTTTTGCTGCTTTTCTTGAGATAATAAAGGATAAAGCAACTTTTACTGCGATTGATGGAAAGCATAAAGCCGAAATTAAAGAGGGGCTTGTTCATTTGCAGATGCAAGATATCACTTCTATACAAAAATATGATTCTCATTTATTTTTAGATACAGGCTCTCCACATCATGTCACCATGGTTCAGGATATAGAAAAATATGATGTTGCTACTATAGGGCGTAAAATTAGAAATGGTGCTCCATATTTTGAAACCGGAAGTAATGTTAATTTTGTAGAACAGCAAGAGAATAATGTCTTTGCTGTGAGGACTTATGAGAGAGGTGTTGAGGATGAAACTTTATCTTGCGGAACCGGAGTAACGGCTGTTGCGTTGTCAATGCACGCCACAAAAAAAACAGCAGAAGAAGAAGTGGTTATAAAAACTCCAGGAGGGGAATTGAAAGTGACTTTTCGAGAAACCGTTGGGGGATATAAAGATGTTTTTCTTATTGGTCCGGCAGCTTTAGTTTTTAAAGGAAGTATTGAATGTTAACACTAAAAGGCGAGCATATTTATTTACGGGCACTCGAGCCAGAAGATCTAGATTTTATTTACCTAATAGAAAATGATGAACGAATCTGGGAAATGAGTACGACTCAAACTCCCTATTCCAGATTTTTGATCAAACAATATTTAGAAAATGCACATCAGGATATCTATGAGGCTAAACAATTGAGATTAATGATTTGTACTAATGATCATAGGTGTTTAGGTCTTATTGATTTATTTGATTTTAATCCCACTCATCACAGGGCAGGAGTAGGTATACTTATTGTCGAAGAGTCGCATCGAAGAAAAGGGTATGGTAGAGAAGCTCTGGGGCTTGTGCTAAAATATGGTAAGACTCACCTTCGTCTCCATCAATTATATGCCAATGTTGTAGACGATAATATAGCTAGTATAAAATTGTTTGAAGGTGCGGGTTTTCAGAAAATAGGAGTAAAAAAAGAATGGAATCTTGTGGGGAATGAGTATAAAGATGAATTTTTATATCAATTAATATATGTACATTAAAAGAATATTATTGTTAATTGCCTTATTAGGATTAGTAGGTGGAGGGTTGTTTGCATATTATGTGTATCAGACTGTTTTCTCTCCTAACACTAATTTTGATTCAGAAAGTACGGTTCTTATTATTCCTACAGGAACCACATATCCAAAATTAAAAACATTGATACATCCCCTGTTAAAAGATCCTTTTGGTTTTGATAAGATTGCGGATAAGAAAGGGTATATAAAAAATATCAAAGCAGGTCGTTATATATTAAAACAAGGATTAAATAATAATGAGATTATAGGAGTGCTGAGAAGTAAAAATACTCCAATTCAATTAAGTTTTAATAATCAGGATAGATTAGAGGATTTGGCCGGTAGAATTTCGAAACAAATAGAAGCTGATAGCATCTCATTAATCAAAGTTTTTAAAGATGAAACTTTTGTAAAGGAAAATGAATTTACAGAGGATACTGCATTGGCAATGTATATTCCGAATAAATATGAGTTTTTTTGGAATACATCAGCAGTACAATTTAGGGAGAGAATGCTTAAGGAGTATAATCGATTCTGGAACAAAGTAAGAAGAGCGAAAGCAAAAGAAATAGGGTTATCTCCTACTGAGGTAGTGGTTGTGGCTTCCATTGTACAGAAAGAGACGGCCAAGGTTGATGAACGCCCCAGAGTAGCTGGTGTATATCTGAATCGTTATAACAATGGCTGGAGATTAGATGCAGATCCTACTGTAATTTATGCTATAAAAAAGCATAGAGGTGATTGGGAGGCTGTTATTAAGCGGGTATTGTATAAAGATTTAGAGCTTGATAGTCCGTATAATACCTATAAATATGGAGGCTTACCTCCAGGACCAATTGCAATGCCTGATATTTCTTCAATTGATGCTGTTCTTAATTATGAAAAGCATGAGTATTACTTTTTTGTAGCCAATGTAGAGAATTTTGGTTATCACAAATTTGCAAAAACTATTGCGCAGCATAATCGAAATAAAAAACAATATGTAAATTGGATCAATAAACAAGGTGTGAAACGATAGTTTTTTGTAGGAAAAAAATGTTTTTTTTAACGTCTAATAGATCTTTTTTTTTAAAGTTATTAACAAAATAAAAAATGTTTTTGTGAGTTAGGAATGTTTTTAGGGGAGTAAAAAAAAATCAGAAAGTAAGCTGAACCCCTGATTTCAATCCTTTTCGTAGCGCCCTTTAATTATTTTTTTAATACATTTTTAATTTTAAATAGCTGTTTTCCAGAATTTTAATATTTTAACAATTGAGCTTTTATCGTTTTGAAAAAGGTTGTATCTTTGCACCGCTAAAATTTAAGTAGAGGGGAACGTCGTTTTTGATGTCTACTTAGAAATTTTTTATATGATAAAAAAGATAGTTGGATTGTCAGTAGTTCTTACAGTTGGGGGTGTGGCATTAGTAAGTTTTACGTCAGAAAATCATGTAGATTTAGGTTTATATAGTACTGAAGGTTTAGATCTTTACTATATAGCTCCTAATTTTAATGAGATAGAAGATAACGTGATAGAGAGCGATACTTCTGAAGAGATGTTTGTAGCTCCAAAATTAGGGAGATCCTATGTAGGTTTTAAAGAGGCTGTTGCTTTTAAAGAATCTCGTGGGAATTATGGAGTGGTTAATCAGTTTGGGTATTTAGGTAAATATCAGTTTGGTAAAGGGACTCTTGCGCTTATCGGAATTAAGGATAAGAATTCTTTTTTAAATAACCCAGAATTGCAGGAAAAAGCTTTTTATGCTAATCTCTCCAGAAATAAGTGGATCTTGCGTAGAGATATTAAGTGGTTTGTAGGTAGAAGAATGAATGGTGTAGAGGTAACAGAATCAGGTATACTGGCAGCAGCGCACCTTTCGGGGCCTGGAGCTGTAAAAAAATACCTCAGGAGTGGTGGCGTAGAAGGTTTTGCTGATGCTTTTGGAACCACAATTCGTTATTATATGAAACGATTCGCGGGATATGATACATCATATGTGTTTCCTGAAAGAAAAGCGAAAGCTTATCTTGATTAAGTAAAGATCTTTATCGTTTTAAAACAGGGTTTAGGATTTTTTTTAATAATCCCTTTGGATAATAAAAATTGTAGGTTTTTTATGTAATTCTATTTCTTCATTTTTCCAATCCTCGATAGTTTTGGTAACGATATATTCTGTGGTTAATGTGATGTCGCTGGCAATGCATAATCTGGTACTGGGATGCAGAATAGATTTTAGATCATCTAACATTTTATCATTTCTATAGGGAGTTTCTATAAAAATTTGTGACTGATTTTTTTCCAAAGAGTTTTTTTCTAGGTTTTTAATAGTGGCTTTTCTTTCGTTCTTGTCTATAGGTAAATAGCCGTTAAAAGAAAAACTTTGACCATTCATGCCGCTACTCATCATTGCTAATAAGATAGAGGAAGGTCCTACTAATGGTGTGACTTGTATTCCTTTTTCATGAGCAAGTCTTACTACCTCTGCACCAGGATCAGCAATACCTGGGCATCCTGCATCCGATAATAGTCCTATAGATTGTCCATTGAGGCAAGGATTGAGGTATGTGGGAATCTCTGTAGCATCTGTGTATTTGTTTACAGTATGTATTATAAGAGATCGTTGGGATTTGCTGGGACTTACTTTCTTGATAAACCTGCGAGCAGGTTTTTCGTTTTCTACAATATAATGATTTACTTGTTCTAATACCTTTTTGATTGATATCGGTAATACCTCGAGCGGTACATCATCACCTAATCTGGTGGGTATTAAATATAGTTTTCCTTTAGGATCTAGGGGTTTGGATTCCATAGTTTTTGATTTAATAACTAATTTTTGGTTAAGCTCATTTTTAATTTATACCAACAACTTTGATACAATATAGTTCTTTGGGTAGTGAACCTAATATTGTATTGGTCAAATTATTTTCCCTGTACTTGCGTTTTTATAGATGGTTATGTTGCAATACTACTAATTTTTTTTACTAAAGTCAATATTAATACATTTTACTCGATAATCGAGATTTAAATGCTCCGAGGCTTGCCTCGAAATCAAAATGTTTTTTTTTTTTTCAATAAATGCCTCGTGGGCTTGCCCCGAGGTAGTTTGTCAAAGAGATGAGATAAAAAATAGCACTCGCTTTTTTAAAACTCTCTGTATGTTTTTGAATGGTTGTTTATATAAATTCTTTATTCCTTCAAGTACTGTTAGCTTAGTGGCGAATTTTTCTAAATGTATATTTTGAACACTAGATTGTACTATTGATGGATTGTAGACTTAAAAAAAACAAATTCAATTTATAACTATATGATTTTAAGAGAGGTATAGTGTTAAATATACAAAAATTTTATTTTATGAGATAAGGATTTTGTCATAGTTTTATTGATATAGCACTGCAAGCTTTATCAAGCATTTGATATACATCTTCAAAACCTTGTTCTCCTCCGTAATATGGATCGGGAACGTCTAATTTTTGATTTGGATATGCTTCGTCTAAAATGAGTTTTACTTTTTCAGTATCTTTTTTGTTTCTGGCAAGTTTGAGGATCGTATTGTAATTAGAATCATCCATTGGGTAAATAAAATCATACGTGTCAAAATCGCTTATTTTGAATTGTGCTGCTTTTTGATTGGTGATATCAATACCATATTTTTTTGCAATTTCAATAGATCTTACATCTGGTTTCTTTCCGATATGATAATTGCTGGTGCCACAAGAATCGATTTGAAACTTATTGGGATCAAGTTTTGATTTCAGGATTCCTTCAGCTAATGGCGACCTGCAAATATTCCCAAGGCAAACCATCAGGATTTTGATTTTCATATCAATGATAAGTTATAAAGTAAGTTTTTTCCTTAGATCCTCAACGTATTTGCGAAACTGTTTATCTGTCGAAGATAAATTATCTACAGTTTTGCATGCATGTAATACGGTTGCGTGATCTCGTTTACCAATCTGTGTTCCTATACTTGCCAGAGAGGCTTTGGTTAGCTTTTTGGCAAAGAACATAGCTAATTGACGTGCTTGTACAATGTGGCGTTTACGGGTTTTTGATTGTAATGTTTCTACATCCATCTGAAAATAATCACTAACTACTTTCTGTATGTAATCAATAGATACTTCTCTTTTGGTATTTTTAACGTAATTGTCTACAATTGCTTTAGCGAGATCAATGGTAATGTCCTTCTTGTTAAAGGAAGAATGAGCGATCAATGATATGATAGCCCCTTCGAGCTCACGGATATTAGTTTTAATATTGTTTGCTAAAAATTCTACAATATCTTCTGGCATTTCTACGCCATCACGGTATAATTTATTTTTTATGATAGAAATTCTGGTTTCAAAATCCGGCTGGTGTAATTCTGCTGATAATCCCCATTTAAAACGAGAAAGTAATCGCTGTTCGATATCTTGCATATCAACAGGAGCTTTATCACTGGTCAGGATAACTTGCTTACCGTTTTGGTGCAAGTGATTAAAAATGTGAAAAAACACATCTTGTGTACCTGCTTTGCCAGATAATAACTGGATATCATCAACAATCAATACATCGATTATCTGGTAGAAATGTATAAAATCATTTCTATTATTCTTTTTTACGGATTCAATATATTGCTGTGTAAATTTTTCGGCAGAAATATAAAGAACCGTCTTTTCTGGGTAATTATCTTTTATGTTAACACCAATCGCGTGTGCCAAATGAGTCTTTCCTAATCCTACTCCTCCAAATATTAATAATGGATTAAATGAAGTTCCTCCGGGTTTATTAGCAACCGCCATGCCTGCAGATCTTGCGAGTCTATTAGAGTCTCCTTCTAAGAAGTTTTCAAAATTATAACTAGGATTTAGTTGTGATTCAATTTTTACATTTCTAATACCAGGAATTACGAATGGATTTTTTAATTCAGGATTTTTACTTTTTATAGGAACATCTACTTCTTGTGACCCTACTGATGTGCGATTAGCACTTGGTATTTTCTCAGTAAACGGTTTCTTATTGCCGTAAGTGTTTTCCATTTTTATTATGTAAACCAATTTGGCAGTTTCACCTAATTCACGAGTGAGAGATACTTTGAGAAGATTTACATAATGTTCTTCTAGCCATTCATAAAAAAATTTACTAGGTACCTGAATGCTTAGAGCGCTATCTGTAAGCTTAACAGCTTTGATTGGTTCAAACCAAGTTTTGAAAGCCTGTGGGGTGATATTGTCTTCTATAAAAGACAGACAATTATCCCAAACTGATTGCGCAGTTATATTCATTAGAATGGTTAGATTATTTTTGGGTTATTAACAGGAAATTGTTGAAAAACCTCCTTCTTTTTTTGCTTGACAAATATGTGAACAAAAAATGTAAAAAAAAAACGATTTGGGTCTTGAATTTTAATTATTTTTTTTGCATACTTTATTGGGTCTTGATTTATGAAATTCATTTTAATTTAATTAAAAATATGTCAATTATCACAAAAACTACATTAAAAGTTAGATATTCTGAAACAGATCAAATGGGTGTTGTCCATCATGGTAACTATGCTCAGTACTTAGAGTTAGCTAGAATTGATTGGTTGTCCAAATTAGATGTTTCTTATAAAACTATGGAAAAAAATGGGATTATGCTACCTGTTTTCAAATTAGATTTCAAATTTAAGAAATCAGCTTTCTTTGATGATGAACTTACCATTAAAACTATACTAAGGAAAATACCTACAGCAAGAATCTATTTTGAGCATGAAATTTATAATCAGAAGGAAGAATTATTAACAATTGCTTCCATTACTTTGGTCTTTGTTAATTCTAAGACCAAAAAACCAATTTCGTGCCCTTCTGACTTGATCAAAAAAATAGAAAAAAGGTTAATCACATAATCTTTTTATGTCTATTTCATACAACGAAGAGAAAAGAGTATTTATTTCATCTGATTTCTTTTTTCTTACAGAAATAAAAATTTTACAATCGAGTGTTAGTTTTTGATCCGTGATTGTGAGTTGATGTTCTTTAATAATTCGCATCACTTTATTCATGTTTTTATACTGAAAAGTAATGACAAATTTGATATCAATCGTTTTTTCGATTATTACCGAGGCTTCCAGTGCTAATTGAGCAGCAGTGCGATAGGCGTGTATTAATCCTCCTACTCCTAATTTTACACCTCCAAAATACCGCACAACAATGATTAGTATGTTGGTCACACCAAAAGATTGTATTTGCCCGTAAATAGGCTGTCCCGCAGAATTAGATGGTTCTCCGTCATCATTACTGCGATGCCTGATTTTCTCTGTTCCTATTTGCCAGGCGTAACACCAATGTCTGGCTGAATGATGTTCTTTTTTGAGTGTGCCAACTATCTGTTTTGCCTCTTCTTCTGTGCTTATGGGAAAGGTGTAACCAAAAAACTTGCTGTTCTTGTCTTTAAAAAGTGTTTCTTTACTAGGAAGGTCTATGGTTTTATAAGTGTCTTTTGCGTCCAATTTTTAGTGTTAATTATATAGAGAACGCAACTAGTAAAATACTTAGTATAGCAAGTACAATACCAATCCAATTCTTTAGAATTAATTTTTCTTTAAAAAGTAGGATACCGGCCATGGTAGAAACTAATAAGATAGCTACATTATTAATGGTAAAAACAGTAGAACTATCCATATGCTCGTGTCGTAATGCATGGATTAAGAAATAGATAGAAAAATAGTTTGGGATACCTAAAGCAATTCCTGCGATTATATTTTTTAGAGATATCTTTAAATTCCCTATAATCCCTTTGTAGATTAGGATTAGGATACCAATAATTGCGGCAAAACCAAAAATAGTCGCAGAAAATATAGAAACATCTGTCTGGGCAACATAATTAGTTTCTATGAATTTAAGGCTGGTGTCAATAATCCCGCTACCTACAAAAACTAAAATCGGATAGACAAGGTTTTCTTTTTTGATAGAAACTCCTTCTGTAGTTTTCATAGAGGTCATATATACAGCAATAAGAGCTATAAGAATGCCTGTGGTTTTTAGAAATCCCGTACGTTCGTGGTATACTATAATGCCAAATATAACAGGAATTGCTATACTCATTTTACTGGAAACAGCAGCAACAGAAAGCCCATTTTTCTGAGTTGTGATTGCCATAAAATTAAATACTAAAATGAAAATTAATCCCAAAACCATTGCTCCGTAAAACCAATCGTATTTGATAATAACCGAAGTGTTAAGAGAACCGTTGTATGCAATAATTCCAGAAGTACAGGCAACAATGTAATTTACGATTATTGCCTGTAATGTATCAACATTGTATTTAGAGAATAGTTTGAAAATTATAAAAATCAAGCTTGATGCCAGGACACTTAGTGTTAAGTAGATCAAAATAGAGATGCTTTTAAAGTGAATAAATCTATTACATCTTCAGTTTTTGGGTCATTGTTCCAAATTTGTATACCTAATGCAGAAGCAGCTTCAGTATTTTCGAATGTATCATCTATAAAAAGAACTTCGGATGGGATGAGTTGGTGTTTTTTTAGCACAAATTGAAAGATATTCGTAGTAGGTTTTCTCAGGTGAATTTTGTGAGACAAATAAAATGCATCAAATGAATTCTTAAATGCGGGATAGAAATCTATGTTCTCTATAATCCAGTTGATATGCAAATCATTGGTATTGCTTAATAGTATAAGCTGGTATTTATTTTCTGAAGCTAATTTCTCGATAAAATCAAATCGATATTTAGGAAAGTCCAGTAAAATAGAATTCCAGGCAGTGATAATTTGTTTTTGAGTACTGTTTTTTATTTTGTCCTGAAAATTGCCAATGAAATCAACAGTGCTGATGTGTCCGGTTTCATATTGATCAATAAGCGTCTTAGATTCATTAATCAGCGTGCTGTTTCCTAATCTGGAAAACGATTTTTCAATAGCTGTTTTATCTAAATTGATAAATACATCACCAAAGTCAAAAATAATTGTTTTAATCATTTCGGTAGGTTTTTAGAGTATCTGTTGCGATTTTTTTTTCAGAAATTAATGTAGCGTTAAGTGTTGGTGCTTTTACACCATTCCCAAAAGTATTATTTCCGATAAAAATCCGGGCTTCATCCCAGATGTTCTCATCAATAAAAGATTGAATAGTATAACGACCTCCTTCGATAATAATAGATTGAATTTGGTGTTTGTGCAGAATATTGCAGAGCTCCGTTATTACATTTTTTTTTGAAGATATGACTTCATATATAATGTTTTCTTTCTTCTTTTCTATAAGAGGCTGAGTACTTATAATAATAGTTTTTACTGTTTGATCCAAAACCTTAGAATTTTTTGGAGTTTTATGAGAGAGATCCAATACGACTCTTATCGGATTTGTTCCAGACCAGTCCCTGATAGTAAGTTTTGGGTCATCTTCTATAACAGTTTTATTACCAACTAGAATAGCCTGTTCTTCTGCGCGCCATTTATGCACTAGCTGCCTGGAGTATGAATTGGTAATCCAAACGGGTTTTCTTTGGTTTTTACTTTCCGGAGCAATAAAACCATCTGTAGTCTCTGCCCATTTCAGAACGATAAAGGGGCGTTTTTTGTTATGAAAAGTAAAAAAACGTTTGTTTAATTTCTGGCATTCTAATTCTAAGACTCCAATGGTTACATCACATCCGGCATTTATTAATTTTTTGATTCCGGAACCGGATACTTTGGCAAAAGTGTCAATCGTACCAATAATAACACGTTTTATACCTTTTTCTATGATAAGGTCACTGCATGGAGGTGTTTTGCCATAATGACTACAAGGCTCCAGACTTACATAAATAGTGGCGTCGCTTAATAGAGAAGTGTCATCCACAGAATTGATTGCATTTACTTCTGCGTGAGGGTGTCCTGATTGATAATGCCAGCCTTCTCCAATAATTTTATCATTATGAACAATTACGCTACCTACAAGAGGATTAGGATAGGTGGTTCCCATTCCATTTTGGGCAAGCTGGATGCATCTTTTTATATATTTTTCGTGTGTAGTCAAATCGTTATTTTATACTTACTTTTTGTTCTTTATCGATATTGTATTGGTGTGAAAATATTCCTAAGTGATATTTGATATTCCCTTTGTATTGTATTAACAAAGAATCTGTTTGTGCTACCTTTAGGATACTACCCAAAATATTTTTTTTATGATTATTATATATTTTAGAAAGAGAAAATGTGCCTTCCAGCTGTATGGTGAATTCTTCTTTTGACGGGACATCAAACTCATAAGAAGAAATTATACCAACATCAATGTTATCAACAAAAATATGTATACCATCGATAGAAAGTTTTCCTGTAAGATTATTTGGATTGTCAAAGATAGCATCTGCTGTTAAAGTTATATTACGCATACTTACATTCTTAACCTCAATATTTCTGATTTGCTTAAATTTGGGTTTTTTAGAAATCGAACAGCTAGTCAAACTGATTAATATTGTTGATAATAATAGAAGTCGTATCATTGATTACTGTGTAGATTTGATGTATATTTCATCTGATTATTTTTTAGTATAAATGATCAGTTTACGTAAAAACTTTAAGGAAACAAAAGTAGTATTTATAAATCACAATGAGTACAATAAAAATTCGTTCTGTTGCTCCAGAGGATAATAAGGAATTAGCAAGTATTTTACGAGATGTTTTGATAGAAATGGGGGTTCCTAAAGTAGGTACTGCTTATGAAGATGAGGCTTTGGATCTCATGTATCAAACATATAATCATCCTCGAAAAAAATACTATGTGGTAGAGGATCATGGCAGAATAATTGGAGGAGCAGGAATTGCTCAATTAGAAAATGAGTCGTATGATATTTGTGAGCTTCAGAAAATGTATTTTCTTCCAGAGGCAAGAGGTAGGGGAATTGGTACTCAGATGATGAATACTTGTCTTGATTATGCAAAATCTCAAGGTTTTGTGAAGTGCTATTTAGAAACAATGCCATATATGATGGCAGCCAGAAAACTATACAAAAAAACTGGTTTTGTTCCACTTGATGGTCCTATGGGAGATACAGGTCATTATAGTTGTCAGGCGTGGATGATAAAAGAATTGTAGATTGAAGATAAAAGAGCTTAGAAAAGATTTTTTAGAAACACTTTCAGGATTATATGATTCAGAAGAAATAGTTGCTTTCTTTTATATATTATCTGAAAATTTTTTAGGATTAAGAAGGGTAGATGTCGTTTTGGCATTAGATCAGATAGTGTCGGATCAGCAACTGTTGGATTTTATGAATGCCAAAAAATGCTTAGAAAACCAACATCCAATTCAATATATTACTGGAGATACTGAGTTTTATGGATTGTCTTTTGCTGTGAATCAAAGCGTACTAATACCAAGACCAGAAACAGAAGAATTGGTAGATTGGATTATTCAGGATTTTAAGGCTTTAGAAAAAGAAAAAACTCTTAAGATTTTGGATATTGGTACGGGCAGTGGTTGTATAGCTATTTCTTTAGCAAAGAATTTAAAGAACGCAAAGGTCTATGCTATGGATATTTCTGAAAAGGCTATTGATACTGCAAGAGGAAATGCTATTGCTAATAATGTAGAAGTACATTTTATAGTATCAAATGTACTGAGATTGGATAAATTACCGCATAGTTTTGATATTGTAGTTTCTAATCCTCCTTATGTTCGTGAGTTAGAAAAGAAAGACATAAAACCCAATGTCCTGAATAATGAACCTCATAATGCGCTTTTTGTTCCTGATGATGATGCTTTGATATTTTATAAAAAGATTACCGAATTAGCAAAACTAGACTTACAGGATGATGGTGCTTTATATTTTGAAATCAATCAGTATTTGGGATTTGAAACCAGGCAGATGATAGAAAATCAAGGGTTTCCATCTGTGACGTTACGAAAGGATTTGTGTGCTAATGATAGAATGATCAGAGCGAAGCTATCTTAAAAATAAAGAAGCAGATAGTGCAATTAATATAATATCAATACGATAAAAAAATAATAAAATAAATGAGTGATATAGTTTCGATCTGTGTCTTTTGCGGAAGTAGTGAAGGGAATGATGCTAAATTTGTTGATGAAGCATTAGTCTTGGGAGAAAAACTAGCACAGCAAAATATAACTTTAGTATATGGTGCTGCTAAGATTGGTGTTATGGGGAAAGTGGCAGAAGGAGCTCTTATGCATAAAGGAAAGGTAATTGGAGTGATACCAGAATTTCTTAAGGTAAAAGAGGTTGTTCATTTAGGATTAACAGAATTGATCACGACAACCAATATGCATGAACGTAAAATGAAAATGCAGAATATAAGTGATGGGTTTATTATACTCCCCGGAGGGTTTGGAACCTTGGAAGAGTTGTTTGAAATCATTACCTGGGCACAATTGGGTTTGCATCAAAAACCCATAGGATTATTAAATGTTAATGGGTTTTATAATCATTTACTACAACTGCTTGAGAATATGGTGAGAAATGGTTTTCTTAAAACAGAAAATTATGAGTTATTGCTTGTAGCTGATACTACTGATGATTTGTTGAAAAAAATGAGAAAATTTGAACCAATGTCAGTGCCAAAATGGTTAGAATCTGATAATGTATAAAAGCGAAGTAATGATAAGTGTCTGAGAAATAATGAACTCATCTTGAGTACTGCTTTTGGTTAGAAAACCACTACTTAAGATGAGTTCAATTGATAAAAAGTAATTTTTAAAGTAATTTGTAATAGTGAATAATGAAGTGGCTTTGATTTTTTTGATTCTTATAAAAAATAGTTTTGTTATGAGATTAAAAAAAAGGACTACGGTAATTTTGTTTTAAAAATACTCAGGTAAAATGAGAGAATTTAAATAAGTAATTTTAAAACGGAAAAATAATAGTGAACCACTTAGTAAACCTGATACCATAAAATGGATACCAGCGCAATGAATATAGAGGATAAAATTAGTCAATTAAGAGAAGAATTAAGACAGCATAATTATAATTATTATGTATTAGATGCTGCAACAATTAGTGATTATGAGTTTGATATGAAGTTAAAAGAGCTTCAATCTTTAGAGGAAAAACATCCTGAGTTTTATGATGCTAATTCACCTACATTAAGAGTTGGAGGAGAGATTACTAAGAACTTCGAAACAATAGTTCATGAGCAACGAATGTATTCACTAGATAATTCATACTCTAAAGAAGATTTATTGGACTGGGAGACTCGTATCAAAAAATTAGTAGATGGAGAGGTAAAATATACCTGCGAACTAAAATATGATGGAGCTTCTATTAGTTTAACATACGAAAATGGGGAATTGGTACGAGCGGTAACAAGAGGAGATGGTATTCAGGGAGACAATGTAACTACAAACGTCAAAACGATTAAATCTATTCCACTTAAATTACAAGGAGATTTTCCTCCAAAATTTGATATCAGAGGAGAAATTGTTTTACCATATGAAGGCTTTGCCAAAATGAATAGAGAGCGTCTTGCAGCAGGAGAAGAACCTTATGCAAACCCTAGAAATACAGCCTCTGGAAGTTTGAAGTTGCAGGATAGCGGTGAAACTGCAAAAAGACCCTTGGATTGTTTACTGTATAATTTAGTAGGAGATCGGTTAGGGATTTCCTCGCAGTTTGAGAGTTTAGAAAAAGCCAGAAAATGGGGCTTTAAAGTTCCTGAGGAATCAAGATTAGCAAATTCTATTGATGAAGTGTTAGATTTTATTAACCTTTGGAATGACAAGAGAAGAGACTTGCCTTATGAAACAGATGGAGTGGTTATCAAGGTTAATGATTTGCAGCAACAAGAAGAATTAGGTTTTACAGCCAAAGCCCCCAGATGGGCAATGGCATATAAATTTAAAGCAGAACAGGTAGTTACTACGTTAAATGAAATTACATATCAGGTTGGACGTACAGGTGCAATTACTCCAGTGGCAAATTTAGAACCGGTACAATTGGCTGGAACTACTGTGAAAAGAGCTTCATTACATAATGCTGATCAGATCCAAAAATTAGATATTCGTGTGAATGATACTGTTTTTGTAGAAAAAGGAGGAGAGATTATTCCTAAGATTGTTGGAGTTGATTTTCAGAAAAGAGACAAGAATTCTACAGTAACACAATATATAACAACCTGTCCGGAATGTGATACTGATTTGGTGAGAAAAGAAGGGGAAGCACAGCACTATTGCCTTAATACGCAAGGATGCCCTCCGCAGATTGTGGGTAGGATACAGCATTATATTTCTCGTAAAGCATTAGATATAGAAGGTCTGGGAGGAGAAACTGTTGCCCTTTTGGTCAAAGAAGGACTGATAACAAATTATGCAGATTTATACGATTTAAAAAAAGAACAGTTAATTCCTCTAGAACGGATGGCAGAAAAAAGTGCGGATAATCTGATAGAAGGAGTTGCTAAGTCTAAAGAGATTCCTTTTGAGCGAGTATTATTTGGGCTTGGTATTCGGTATGTGGGTGAAACAGTGGCAAAAAAATTGGCTAAGCATTATAAAACCATGGATGCTATTGTCAAAGCAACCGAAGAAGAATTGGTAAATGTAGATGAAATCGGGATTAAAATAGCCCAGAGTGTACGTGAGTTTTTTGATGTAGAAGATCATAAAATTTTAGTAGAAAGACTTAAAGCATACGGAGTTCAATTACAAATTTCTGCAGAGAAACTGGCAAATCAGACAGATACATTGTTAGGAAAGACATTTGTGGTTTCTGGAGTATTTGAAAAAGTATCCCGTAATGAGCTTAAAAAACTTATTGAAGATAATGGAGGGAAGGTGTCTAGTTCTATTTCTTCAAAAACATCCTATGTGGTGGCTGGAGCTAATATGGGACCAAGTAAACTGGACAAAGCAAATAAACTGGCAGTAACTATTATAAGTGAGGATGATTTTCTTAACTTGCTTACTTAATGAAAATCAGGGTGTTAATTAAGGTGTTGTTATTGATTACGGGCGGCGTATGTGTTCTTAGTACAATTTTGCAAAACCAGACTATGGAGTTGTATGTAAAACCAATGACAGTTCCATTGTTTTTCTTGTTATACTGGTTTAATGCTAAGAAAGCTGATGTTCTTTTTTTAACTGTATTAGCACTCTGTTTTTTGGGCGATATATTCCTCCTAACCAGGATTAATAATAGCTTCATATTTGTTTTACTTAGTTATGCACTTTGTTATTTTATACTTTTTTACTTTTTGTATAAAAATCATAAGCCAATTGATTACACTAATGCAGATATTGCCTACTTGGCAATCTTTTTTGTAATATGGACAGTTATAGTTTATGAGATTTATGCAGCTATACAAGAAGGAATGGGGGAGATATGGTCGTTTGGGGTTATTTATATACTACTTCTTTATTTTTTATTGATAGGAGCAGTTTTTCAATACATAAATATAAGATCTCCCAAATCTCTCTGGTTTCTGATTGCGATATTAAATTTTGTAATTAGTGATACTTGCTTTGCGTTGGATAAATTCTATGTTTCTTCACTGGAACTCAAAATTATTAATGCAATTTATCAATTGTTGGCCGTTTATTTTTTAGTAAAATTTAAGATCTCCAGTGCTCATCCGTTAAAACTTAAGAATATCTAGTTCAATTTTAGTGTTTTAATGGTTTAATTAAAAAATTAGTATATTGTGAGTAGGGAAACATAAGTTTAATAGAGCTTGCAAATCAAAGATGCGTGATCTGTCAGCGATCTAAATCTAATGAATGAAGGGAAACTACTAAAAATTTTAATTTCTTTTTTGATTGTACTACAGGTATTAGGGTTCATTTTTATGTTCTCTTGTATTTATATATATTGTATGCCAGCCCTTTTGGGTATGATACTTTTGTGCTATATGTATGAGAGTAAAAAAATCAAATCATATCATATCTTTATACTTTTGGTGTTTTTTGCAGGGGAGTTATTAAATCTTATAAATAATTCTGAAATAATAAAATATCAAATGATTATATGTGTTATTGGATATGCTATGATGTTTTACTTTTTGTATTACAATCATAAATCATTTGAGTATAATAGCCGGGATGTTTTTACATTGGTATTAGGTAGTGTGCTATACACAATTATTTTTTTTCTTACCTATAATATTGTTCGTGAACCGATGAAAGAATTAAGTTTTATAGGTTTTCTTCATTTATTGCTGTTATATGTGTTATTGATAATAGGTGGTATGCATTATATAAATATCAGATCAGAAAAGTCACTATGGTTTTTTTTAGCAATGTTAGATTTTGCGTTTAGTGATTTTATGCTTCTAATTGATGTGTTTTACTTGCAGTCTAATGAATTAAAGGTGCTTAGATTAATTTGTAAGCCCCTTGCTCTTATTTTTTTAGTCAATTATATGATTACCAAATATGATCTAAAACTTAAGTCTGAAGAGTTTGAAGGGTTTTAATGCTTAATAGATACTACTATTGGAGAAAGAAAAACTAGCATATCGTTTATTATACATAACGGGAGGGATGGTTGTACTTACTTCTATATTTATGCAGCAATGGGTGTTGTATACGAAGCCGTTAGTCATTGTTTCATTATCTATTTTGTATCTTGTTAAAACGAAAAAAGTACAGTATCTGGTGTTGTTTACGATGTTGTTGATTATGATAGCAGAGATACTCACTATGAAAGATTTTATAGGGTATTTTAGGGAGATAAATAGTATACTTATAGTGTATTATTGTTTGAATATGATTTTGTTATGGAAAAGTCTTCAGACTATTAAAATACAATTAGAGAAGGTTTTTACTGTTCAAATGATAATAGCAATGGGGCTTATTATATATATAATTTATGAGGTCGCTGATATAATTTTGCCAAGTATTAATGAAAATCAATTATATCTCAATCTGCTTATTGTATGCTTTATATCGTTTATAGGATGCTGTTATTATATTTATCTTAACAGTAAAACTATTATAAGTTCATCATTGGTGGTGGCGGCTTCCTGCTTTTTTATTGTTAATATAATTATAGCACTTAATAAACTATATATTTATTTAGAGATATTTGTTTTGATTTCTAATGTTTTGCAAATATTTGGCCAGTTTTTTTTGATTAAATTTTTTATAGAACAAGACGATTTGATTCTTGAGAATGATGAGTATTTTTAGTTGTTAGCCAAAAATTAATATTTTACGTAATATCCTTTACTATATTGAAAAGTAATAAAAGTACATATTTGATATTTTGTTTTTCTTTTCTAATAGTTGTTTTGACTGCTTTGTTTTTTGAAAAGCGGTATTTAATCTATGCAAAACCGTTGATCCCAATATCATTAATGCTTATTTACTTAGTTTCTAATACTAAATCATTAAGACTATATTTTGTATTGAGTATGATAACCATTATGATTAATGATAGTTTTGTGTATTATGATTTTGTCAGATATTTTGATTTGGTGGCGGTTATAATTATACTATTTTATAGTATTTGTATTATAATGCTTAGTCATTATGTTAATTTTCAAGATGTTAAATCCAGGAATTTTTTTTCAATTCCGATTGTTGTGAGTATTATTTTGATTAGTTATTTAATTTTTTCAATATCTAATTTAGTGTTACCTAATTTAATAGATTCGGTGATTTCGTTTTTTTTAGTTCTTATTGCGATTATTTGTTTTGTGGGAACCTGCTTTTTTATTTATATAATTGATAAGTTTTATGGTAATTTTAGGTTGTTTATCACAGCCAGTTGTTGTCTTTTTGTGAATGGTTTATTGTTAATTAATGATTTTTATTATTACTCAAGAGTTTTTACCGTACTTATTAATATTGCAGAAACTCTAGGGCTTTATTTTTTCATGAAGTTTTTTATAGAAGCAAAACCAATCGAAGCAATGTCAGAAAAGAATGGTTACTTATAAATGTTTTTGCTTTGCAGCTAATGGTATTAAACAGATATTATAGATATTGTTATTTAATTAACTAAAAATAGAATGGCTTTTCTATTTTTCTATTTTCTTAGGATGTACGCTATGTTTTTAAATTGTAAAATAACTACATTTGTCTCTTAATCTTTTTTATTAATGATTTTTAAGGGTCTTAAACGGAATGCATATAAAAAGAGCATTGAATCTTACATAAAAAAAAGAACCCCTCAGGCTAGACAGGTACGGAGTATTAAAAGTTTAGCAGTTCTCATTGATGCTTCTCAATCTGTGAATATTTTGTCAGTAGTTAAGCTTGCAAATGAATTGGGGGTAAAGTCTGATAGCCTTAAGGTAATGGGGTATAAAGAAGATCAGAAGGAAATTTCAGACGATAAAGATGCTGCATATTACAACAATAAAAGTTTTGGAGTGAATGCTGCTATCAGGAGTAATTCTTTACAAGAATTTATAAATAAAGAATATGATGTTTTGATTAATTTTTATTCAGAAAGCAAGTTAGAACTCGATATTGTGGCAGCAGCATCAAAGGCGAAGTTTAAAGTTGGTTTTTCAGAAATAGATAATCGTATTAATGATTTGGTAATTGGTTCTGCGAATGATAATACCAATCTTTTTATTTCCGAATTAAAAAAGTATTTTAAAATTTTACAGATAATATAAGTATGAGTGGTTTTCTTAGAGGAACAGGGGTTGCCTTGGCAACACCCTTTAATAAAGATGGTGCTATTGATTTTGAAGGAGTAACATCATTGATGGAGTTTTGTGTCAATGGGAAAGTAGAATATTTAGTGGTTTTAGGTACTACTGCAGAATCCGTAACGCTTACCAGGGAAGAAAAAAAACAATTAATAGCTCATATAGTAAAAACAAATAACAAAAGATTACCACTTGTAATTGGTGTAGGAGGTAATAATACAGCAGCCGTAATAGAAGAGATTAAGGAGGTAGATGTATCAGAGTTTGATGCGATTCTTTCAGTGACACCTATGTATAACAGGCCAAGTCAAGAAGGTGTTTATCAGCATTATAAAGCGATCAATAATGAAGCGCCATTACCTGTACTTTTGTATAATGTCCCCTCAAGAACTGCGACCAATATGACAGCAGAAACAACACTCAGACTCGCTCAGCTAGATAATATTATAGGAATTAAAGAAGCTACGGGAGATTTTACTCAGGTTCTCAAAATTCTTAAAGACCGACCCAAAGATTTTCTAGTCATATCTGGAGATGATGCTCTGGCACTTCCTGCCGTTGTAGCTGGCGGTGATGGGGTGATTAGTGTTGTAGGTCAGGGTTTTCCAACAGAATTTTCAGAAATGATACGTTTAGGACTTGCAGGAGAGCAAAAGAAAGCATACGAGATATTATTTAAGTTATTACCAATTTTAGAATATGCTTTTGAAGAAGGAAATCCCGCTGGAATCAAAAGTGTTTTAAAAGCAAAAGGCATTTGTAATGATATGCTGAGGTTACCTTTGATACGTGTTTCCTCGGGACTTGAAGAAAAAATAAAAAGATTTATACAGAACAACGAATAATTCTTGCATGGCAAAAAAAATAAAAGATCCAGGGATAGGGCTGTCATCTGATAAACAGGCTAAACGTTTTATTAATTCTAATGGATCTTTTAATGTAAAACATATTAATAGACGTACTTCTATTTCGAGAAGCTATAACTACCTTATTAATATTACCTGGATTCAGTTTTTTGGTTGGGTGCTTTTGGGATATGTAGTTATAAATTCATTTTTTGCAAGTATTTATACCGTTTTAGGGATATCCGCAATCGCAGAATCAACCGGAAATATATTTAGAGATTTTCTAAAAGCATTCTTTTTTTCTGCACAAACCGTAACTACTGTTGGATATGGTGCTATGGCTCCAAAAGGAGTGGTTTTTGGGATGATTTCTTCATTTGAAGCGTTAATAGGTTTGTTAAGTTTCTCTTTTATTACAGGGCTGTTGTATGGTCGATTTTCTAAACCAAAATCCAGTATCAGATTTAGTGATGTTATGATTCTCAAAAAACATAAAGGAATAGATTCTATAATGTTTAGGTTGATGAGTAGCAGTACCAACGTCATGATTAAACCCAAAATTGAGGTGACTTTATCATTGTCACAAAAATCAAAGGATAAAGGATACGTTAATAATTTTTTTAGCCTAAAATTAGAAAGAAATGAGATTACCTACTTGCCTACGACCTGGACTGTAGTGCATCCTATCACAGAATCTAGTCCATTGGCAGAATTCGATAGAAAAGAATTGCCAAAATTGCATGGAGAAATCCTTATATTAGTAACATATTATGATGAATCATTTGCTCAAGAAGTACATCAGGTACATTCATATGTTCTTAAAAATTTAAAAGTTGATGAGACATTTATTAAGGCATTTCATTATGATGATCACGGTTATACAATATTAGATCACGATAAATTGGGGGAAACACAAGTTTCAGAATCTGGTAAGTAACAGTTTTTATTGTTTCTTTTTTATTTTGCAACGCGCATTTGTTTTTGAAGTTATTTAATAGATGAATTAAAGTTTTTGTAATACAGCAGAAATATCTATTTTTGCAAGATGTTTTTTTTAACTATGAAGAGATTGTTTTTTTTACTGATTTGCGTGTTGATCTTAGGTTCTTGTAGTGAGTACCAAAAGGTTCTTAAAAACGAAGAAGTGAATCCTAAATATAAGATGGCAGAAACGCTGTATAAAGAAGGGAAATATAAAAAAGCACTACGTCTCTTTGAACAAATTGTGCCTCAATACAGAGGTAAACCTCAGGCAGAAAGAGTAATGTTTTTTTATGCTGATACCTATTATCAGTTAGAAGATTATTATCTGGCAGGGTATCAGTTTGATAGATTTACCAAGTCATATCCCAAAAGTGATAAAAAAGAAGAAGCCGCTTATAAAAGTGCAACAAGTTATTATCACTTATCTCCCAGATATAGTCTGGATCAAAAAGAAACGGATGAAGCTCTAGAGAAGCTTCAGGTATATATTAATGAATATCCTGATAGCGAAAAACTGGTGGAGGCTAATAAGTTGGTTTCAGAATTAAGGAATAAAAAAGAAAAGAAAGCATTCGAAATCGCTAAACAGTACCATCATACAGAAAATTATAAAGTAGCCATCTCGGCATTTGATAATTATTTAATTGATTACCCGGGATCTGTGTATAGAGAAAATGTATTGTATTATAAATTAGAGTCACAGTATTTATTAGCTGTAGGGAGTTATGAAAGTTTGGTAAAAGAACGCTTACAAGAAGCTGATCTGTATTACAATAATTATAAGAAATATTATACAGAGGGGGATTTTACTGACGATGCAGAAGAAATAGCAGAAGATATAAAGGCACGATTAGAAAAACAAGATTAGAAAAACATAATTAGAAAATAGGAGAAGATGGATTTGAAAAAAAGTACTGCACCCGTAAATACGACAACTATTGATAAAAATTTAGTTGATCAGCCTACAGGTAATATTTATGAAGCGATTTCGGTAATATCAAAAAGAGCAAATCAGATCAATATTGATATTAAGAAAGAACTATTAGAGAAATTAGACGAATTTGCAACCTATAATGACAGTCTTGAAGAGATTTTTGAAAATAAAGAGCAGATAGAAGTATCTAAGTTCTATGAAAGATTGCCAAAGCCACATTCTCTAGCCGCTCAAGAATGGTTGGACGGTAAAATATACTACAGAAATACAAAGACAGACTCAGAATCTCTATAAATAACGTATGTCATCTATTTTAAGCGGTAAAAAAGTTTTACTTGGTGTTACCGCTGGCATTGCAGCCTATAAGGCAGCATCGTTGGTACGCATGTTTATCAAGTCTGGTGCTGAGGTGAAAGTTGTTATGACACCCACAGCAAAAGATTTTGTAACACCACTCACCTTGTCTACATTATCCAAAAATCCAGTGCATTCATCTTTTTATAATGAAGAAGATGACAACGCAGAATGGAATAATCACGTAGAGCTTGGTTTATGGGCAGACATAATGATAATTGCACCCGCCACGGCTAATACGTTGTCAAAGATGTCGACAGGTAATAGTGATAATTTATTATTGGCGACCTATTTGTCTGCTAAGTGTCCTGTCTATTTTGCTCCAGCTATGGATCTGGATATGTATAATCATCCATCAACTCACGAGACGTTTAGAAAGCTTCAGGATTTTGGTAATATAATGATCCCGGCAGAATCCGGGGAGTTGGCAAGTGGATTGGTAGGGCAAGGAAGAATGGCAGAGCCCTCGACTATTGTAAGTTTTATTGAGAAAGATATTTTAGGAAAACTTCCATTAAGAGGACAAAAGGTTTTAATAACTGCAGGTCCTACTTATGAGGCAATAGATCCGGTTAGATTTATAGGAAATCATTCTAGCGGAAGGATGGGGATAGCGCTTGCCAGCACTGCGGCAAACTTAGGAGCTCAGGTAACTCTGATATTAGGACCTTCTTCATTAAAGGTATCACATACTTTAATAAAAGTGGTGCCAGTAGTAAATGCAGCGTCTATGTATAAGGCCGTAGTGGAGGCATTCGATACTTGTGATGTAGCAATTGCCTCAGCGGCAGTAGCAGATTACCGACCTAAAAATATAGCAGATCAGAAAATTAAAAAAGCGAGTAGTACCTTTGCCATTGAACTGGAACGCACTACCGATATTCTAAAATGGATGGGGAGTCAGAAGAGTACTCAGTTTTTGGTTGGGTTTGCGCTGGAAACAGAAAATGAAGAAAAAAATGCCAAAGAGAAGCTGAAAAAGAAAAATTTGGACTTGATTGTATTAAACTCTCTTAATGATAAAGGAGCAGGGTTTAAAAGTCAAACGAATAAAGTAACACTAATTAATCATAAATTAGAAATTAAAGCGTTTGAATTAAAGACCAAAACAGAAGTTGCAAAAGATATATTTAATGAAATTAATAGGTTGCGTAATGTATAGATACTTTCTTTTTGTACTATTGATCTGTAGTATTGGTGGTAATGCTCAGGAATTTAATGCAGTAGTGTCTGTAAATGCGGAACAAACGGGTAACCCTAATCTACAAGTTTTTAAAACCCTGGAGCGTTCTGTTACAGAGTTTATTAATAATACAAAATGGACTGAGGTAGATTATAGAACAGAAGAACGAATTGATTGTAGTTTTTTTATAACAATTAATAGTAATGCTAATGATAATTTTTCTGCTACGCTTCAGGTACAAGCATCAAGACCTATTTACGGATCTAATTATAAGACTTCGATTTTAAATATTAATGACAGGCAATTCAATTTTAATTATTTAGAGTTTCAACCTTTAAATTATAATCCTAATAATTTTGAATCTAATCTTATTTCTGTAGTTGCTTTTTATCTATATACAATTCTTGGAGTTGATGCAGATACTTTTGAGCTTAATTCGGGAACCGACTACTTTGAGGAAGCAAAAAATATCGTAGGGACTGCGCAGGGCAGTAACTCTTTGGGGTGGAGCGCACAGGATGGAACCCAAACACGATTTAGATTGAATGATGATTTGCTTTCTGGAACTTATGACGGATATAGATCAGCTATGTATTCATATCATAGAGAAGGGCTTGATATTATGAATACGGATCTTAAAAAAGGAAAAGAAGCGATCCTTGAATCTATGAAGCTATTAGAAGATGTTCATAAAACAAGACCTAATTCATATATCATGAGAGTGTTCTTTGATGCAAAAGCAGATGAGATATCTAGCATACTTTCTGGAGGTCCTCCAGTTAATATCGAAAATGTTATGGCGATATTGGGTAAAATCGCTCCTACATATTCTAAAAAATGGTCAGAAATAAAGTTTTAAGCCTTTATTTTTTTGAAATCTTTTTTAAAACTATAGTATCTTTACTTCCTAAAATAATAACCAAAATATTTCTATCCTTTGTTAAGAAGTCTTTCTATAAAAAACTTCGCTTTAATAGAACAGCTACAGGTTTCTTTTGATACCGGTTTGATTACTATTACAGGAGAAACAGGAGCTGGTAAATCATTACTTCTGGGAGCACTGGGGCTTTTATTAGGAAAAAGAGCAGATCTTAGTAGTATTAAAAATAATTCGGAAAAGTGCGCAATAGAAGGAGTTTTTGATATAGAAAAGTATCATTTGCAGTCTTTATTTGAAGATGAAGGTTTGGATTATGAAAATGAGACGATCATTCGACGTGAAATATTGCCTTCTGGTAAATCCAGAGCTTTTATCAATGATACGCCGGTTACATTACAATCGCTTAATGCACTTGGGGTACAATTAATAGATATTCATAGTCAACATCAAACTCTTGAGGTAACTACAAATAACTTTCAGTTCGAAGTTTTGGATGCATTATCGGAGGTAAACAGAGAAATAGAATCTTATCAACGAGGATTGCTTATTCTGAAAGAAAAGCAAAAAGAAGTAAAATCTCTGATAGAAAACCAGCAAGATTTTAATAAAGAATATGATTATAATTCTTTTCTTTTAAAAGAATTAGAAGAAGCAAAACTCAAACCAGGAGAATTACCTGAGTTAGAAGAGCAGTATGAGACCCTTATAAACATAGAAGAGATTCAGGAACGATTGTCTGCTGCTGTATCCTCAATTGCTTCAGAAGAAATAGGTGTTTCGGATCTGTTGAATGCGATAAAAGTAAATGTGTCCAAAGTGGCTCCTTACTCTGGTGGCTTAAAAGAACTATCTGATCGTATCCAAAGTGTGTATATAGAACTAGAAGATATCAATGCATCTTTACAGGAAGAGTTAGAAAGACTAGAGGCAGATCCGGAACAATTAGAAACGGTAAGTCAGAGGCTTCAGATGATACACAATCTTCAATCAAAACATACTGTTTCTACTATTGAAGATTTAATAGTGATTGAAAAAAATCTAAAAGAAAAAGTATCTAAAACAGCATCGCTTTCTGAGGATATAAAAAAGCTTGAGGAAGAAATCGAAACGATAAAAAGCCAGTTGGATAAAGTGGCTTTTAAAATACATAAGAAAAGAAGTAAGGCGCTTCCTGGTTTAATATCAGAATTAGAAGAGATTCTTAAGTCATTAGGGATGCCCAATGCTACATTTAAAACATCTTTGGAATTACAAGAAGAACATTTATCTAATGGGAAAGATGTATTGACATTTTTGTTTTCGGCAAATAAAGGCGGCACCTTTGGTGAATTAAAAAAAGTAGCATCCGGAGGAGAGCTGTCAAGAATAATGATTGCGATAAAAGCTATTTTATCCAGATACACACAATTACCCACAATTATTTTTGATGAGATTGATACCGGAGTCTCTGGAGAAGTAGCGCATAAAATGGCAGATTTAATGATGGATATGAGTAAAAATCTACAAGTACTTAGTATTACTCATTTACCTCAAATTGCAGCCAATGGACAAAGCCAATACAAAGTTTTTAAAGAAGATGTAAATAATACAACTATAACACGACTCAAATTGCTGAATGAAGATGATAGAGTTAGAGAAATAGCAGAAATGATTGGAGGAAAAGACATTTCTGATTCTGCTTTAACACATGCAAAATCATTATTGAACTCCCCCTGAGTTGTAATTACAAACAGGATGAAGTAGTTTTTGTGATGTGACGAAGTTTTTTTTAGTTTAGGTATATTTTATTTTGAAAAAAAGTTAAAATTCAGGTTGTGAATCTGAATTTAGAAAACAAAAAGATTACTTAAAATGAGTTCAGTATGTAAATCCAACTAAAGTTGGTTTTCTGTAATTAGGGTTAGAGTCGTTTTACTATCTTTGCCACTCATAAATCATCTTATAATTTACTAGTAAATGTCATACAATTTATTAAAAGGCAAAAGAGGAATTATTTTTGGAGCGCTCGATGAAAATTCAATAGCGTGGAAAACAGCAGAACGTGTTTTTGAAGAAGGCGGAAACTTTGTGCTAACAAATGCTCCCGTTGCTATGCGCATGGGGCAGATAAAAACATTGGCAGAAAAAACAAATTCTCAGATTATACCCGCAGATGCTACCTCATTAGAAGATTTAGAAAACCTCGTCGAAAAGTCTATCGAGATATTAGGAGGTAAACTTGATTTTGTTTTACACTCCATAGGAATGTCGGTAAATGTTCGTAAAGGACGCCATTATACAGATCTTAATTATGCCTGGAGCGAAAAAGGATGGGATGTTTCGGCACTTTCTTTTCATAAAACGATGCAGACCTTGTATAAAAAAGAAGCCATGAATGCCTGGGGAAGTATTGTTGCATTGACATATATGGCTGCTCAGAGAGTTTTTCCTGATTATAATGATATGGCAGATAACAAAGCATATTTAGAATCTATAGCGCGCAGTTTTGGATATTTTTTTGGTCGTGATCACAATGTGAGAGTGAATACAATATCACAATCTCCCACACCGACTACGGCAGGGAAAGGAGTAAAGGGGTTTGATGGATTTATAGAATATGCAGATAAAATGTCACCACTAGGGAATGCATCTGCGGCAGATTGTGCAAATTATACAGTATCATTATTCTCGGATTTAACAAAAAAAGTGACGTTGCAAAATCTATATCACGATGGAGGCTTCTCTAATATGGGAGTGAGTCAATTAGTGATGGAAAAGTTTATTGAAGAATAATAAATAATTTCTACATAAATAAAAAAAATGTAGCAAAAAAAGCTCATCCATCCAAGATGAGCTTTTTTTACTCGATACTCGAGATGTAACAACTCCGAGGTTTAGCTCGAAATCAAAATGTTTTATCTAACAAATGCCGCGTTTGCATGCCCAGAAGTAGTTTGCTAACTTAGTAAAGAATTTATTCTCATAAAGAGGTAATTGTAATTAGGGAATGGTACAAATCACTTTATTAAAATAGTATGAATCTGGAGTAAGTTTTTTTGTTTACTTACCTTTGTCCAATGGAGCTTTACTTTTCTTTTATTATCCCTGTTTACAATAGACCGAATGAGATTGAAGAGCTATTGTCTAGTATGAGGGATCTGGAATATGCTGCAGGTTATGAGATTGTGATTGTAGAAGATGGCTCCTCTGTTACATCAGAAGAGATTGTTCGTAAATATAGTACTCAATTAACGATTAGTTATTATCAAAAGTCAAATACAGGTCCCGGAGATTCTCGTAATTATGGTATGCGTAAGGCAAAAGGGAATTATTTTTTAATTCTTGATAGTGATGTAATTCTTCCTAAAGATTATTTATCAACAGTAGCTACTTTCCTGTCTCATAGATATGTTCATTGTTTTGGAGGGCCGGATGATGCACATAAAGATTTTTCTGATCTTCAGAAAGCAATAAGCTTTAGTATGACTTCATACCTTACTACAGGAGGGATTAGAGGTAGAAAAAACACATTGGGTAAATTTCAGCCACGTAGTTTTAATATGGGGATTTCAAAAAAAGCTTTTGAAGACTCAAAAGGTTTTGGGAACATACATCCGGGAGAAGATCCGGATCTTACAATAAGACTCTGGGGATTAGGGTATGATACAACCTTGATACCAGATGCAAAAGTATTTCACAAGAGAAGAATTTCCTGGAATAAGTTTTATATACAAGTACATAAATTTGGGATGGTTAGGCCAATTCTTAATCTATGGCACCCGCAGACTGCAAAAATAACATATTGGTTTCCTACCTTATTTATTGGGTACACCATATTTTCTGTAATTACAGCACTTTTTGGGTATTGGTATTTTCTGAGTCTTTGGGTGTTATATTTAGCAGCTATTTTTATGAGTTCAGCTATGAGTTATAAAAGTTTTTATATTGGTATTCAGTCTGTTATTGCTG
This sequence comes from Aquimarina sp. RZ0, assembly GCF_008370685.1. Taxonomy (GTDB): domain Bacteria; phylum Bacteroidota; class Bacteroidia; order Flavobacteriales; family Flavobacteriaceae; genus Aquimarina. The sequence continues at coordinate 77,891 of NZ_VTZU01000008.1, read as the reverse complement.
TGTTAGTGCAATTTTACGGTTACGGAAAAGGATTCCTTAAATCTTATTATTATATTCATCTTTTAAAAAAAGTACCAGAACAGAAATTTAAAAAACTATTTTTTAAGTAAAAAGTATGTCTAAGGTTAGGTTGAGTAGATTTTCTTTTAGGAGAAATAATGTCAAAATGTTTTTGTTTTTTTTGATATTCACTTCCTTATTATGGTTGTTTATTCAATTTTCAAAGAATTATACGCAGGAAGTAGAGATTGAAATTCGTTATATTAACCTCCCGGAAAATAGAATACTGAATGATTCCAGTGATCAAACGCTAAAACTGATTCTTAATGGAAATGGTTTTAGGATGATGACTCATAGTTGGAGTAAACCCCGATTACAGTTTGATATTGCCAATGCAGATTCTTTTGAAGATAATAATTATTATTTTTCGATTGATATAAAAGATCAGTCTTTAAGAGATAAGCTGGATTTTGAAGGAAGAGTACTTTCTGCCCAAAAAAATACCTTGAGAGCAAAATTAGATGTTACTCTAAAAAAGAAAATACCAGTACGATTGATAAAAGAGATTGGTTATGTCCCTGGATACGGGAGTGATAGAGGAGTGCTACTTCTACCGGATTCGATTACGATACATGGACCAGAAAAGATTGTAGATACAATACACTATATTTATACCGAAAATTTAAAATTAGAAGATCTAAACACAGATTATTCGACTAGTTTGTCTATAAAAACGAATGGATTGCCTGAAGACGTTTATATAACACCAAAAGAGATAGAAGCTAGTATTGTGGTGAGTAAATTTACAGAAGGTAGTCAGGAGGTTCCAATAAGCTTAATAAACGTTCCGGAGGGTAAAGAAATTAAGATTTTTCCTAAAGATGTTATCGTTGTATATAGAGTAGGGTTGGATAAGTATAATGAAATCAATGTGAGAGATTTTAAAGTAGTAGCTGATTATGATAATATTGCAGAAGATAGCTCTTTTTTAATACTGAAATTGGTAGATATACCAGCATCTATTCATGATGTACGTTTGCAGGATAAGCAAGTTCAATTTGTAATTTTAAAATAAACTTAGATTCGTGAAAGTAGTTGGTCTTACAGGCGGTATAGGGAGCGGGAAGTCTACCGTAGCCAAAATGTTTGCAAAAAAGGGTGTTCCCGTATATATTGCAGATGATGAAGCTAAAAAGTTAATGACTAGCGATAAAAACCTTAAAGAGCAAATTGTACATTTATTAGGGGATCAATCTTATATAGAAAATACCTTGCATCGTTCTTTTATTGCAGAAAAGGTGTTTAATGATACTTCATTATTAAAAAAATTGAATGGAATTGTACATCCAGCAGTGGCAAATCATTTTAATCATTGGAAAGATAAGCAAACTGGAAAATATGTTATAAAAGAAGCTGCCATACTTTTTGAGAATGGTAGCTATAAGCAATGTGATTGTACGATTTTGGTAACTGCTCCAGAAGAAATAAGGGTTCAGCGGGTAATCAAACGTGATAAAACTACGAGAGAACAGGTTTTTGCCAGATTAAAGAACCAATGGGAAGATTCTAAGAAGATTCCATTAGCAGATTTTGTTATTATTAATATTAAATTGGAAGAAACTCTGGCTCAAGTAAATAAAATCCATAATAAAATTACTTTATAATTACATTATTTTCAGAATCTTTCATTTTGTTAACATTTGGTTAAACCCTAAAGTAGCTAAATGTTAAAGTCTTACTTTTGACCTATGAATAAAAGGTTATTCGTATTGTTGATAATCCTAATGAGTTTATCGTTAATCGGGATTATTTTTGTTCAGGGATATTGGATTCAAAACACGGTAGAGAATAACAAGGAGCAGTTTTCAGTGAATGCTAAGCAGATTTTAATTTCTGTTTCTAGTAAGATTGAATATAGGGAATTTGAAGAAATGTATTTTCCTTTGATAGAAATATTGGACAGTATAAAAGAACCTGATAACAAGACAATACAACAGTTACTAAATTTAAGTATCGATCGCGGATCATATGCATTTGCAGATGGAGTATTAGAAGAAGATAATAAGCTATTTTCTTCTTTTGTTAACTTTAATATCGATACAGTAAAATTAAAAGAAATATTAAATAGAAATGTTGAAATTATAAATGAAGAAAAAGAAAATAATTTAATTAGGCAAAGATCAAAAACAAAATCTAAACTGGATAGATTAAGCTCTTTAACTGATTTACAAAGAAGAGATTATGAAATAGTGATTGAAGAATTAGCAAATTTTACACCGATTCATAAAAGAGTAAAGAAAGAAGAAGTAGAGAAGCTAATTAAGAAGGAGCTTAAAGAACGTGCCATGAATATAGATTTTGAGTATGCAATATATAGTAATGCATTGGCAACTCGAATTCGTTCAGAAGATTTTAGTCTGGATTCTCCTGCTGCTACTTTTGCAGTACCTCTTTTTCTTAATGAAGAAGGATTTAGCAGATATCAGTTGTATATCAATTTTACAGGTAAGCATAGATATATTGTATCGACAATTAAAGGGATGGCTATTCTATCAATAATATTTACATTGGTTATTGTAGTAGCATATTCCAGTGCTTTGTCTCAATTGTTACAGCAAAGGCAAATATCTCAGATAAAGACAGATTTTATTAATAATATGACTCATGAACTCAAAACACCTATAGCAACTATTAACCTAGCATTGGATGCCATTAAAAACCCTAAAATAAGTGGTAATCAAGAAAAAGTTAATCGATATATGGTTATGATTCGTGAAGAAAATAAAAGAATGCTCGCTCAAGTAGAAAATGTACTGAGAATATCTCAACTAGAAAAAAATGAGTTGAATATTAAGAAAGAAAGATTAGAGATGCATGATATAATTGAAGATGCCGTTACTCATGTTTCATTGATTGTAGAAAATAGAGATGGATACATAAAAATGCATTTGGGAGCTCTTAAATCTACTATTTTAGCAAATGATAATCATATGACTAATGTAGTGGTGAATATTTTAGATAATGCAATTAAATACTCAGAAGGAGCTCCAAAGATTGATATTTATACCGAAAATGTAAAAAATAGTATTGTATTAAAGATTCGTGATCAGGGTGTAGGGATGAGTAAAGTCGCTCAGAAAAAAATATTTGAAAAATTTTTCAGAGAGCATACAGGGGACCTGCATAATGTAAAAGGTCACGGATTAGGCCTTACGTATGTAAAAAGAATAATAGACGACCATCATGGTCAGATTTGGGTGGAGAGCGAACGGGGGAAAGGCTCCACATTTATAACTAAATTACCGTTAATATCTTAAAATATGGAAACAGAAAACAAAAAAATACTGTTGGTAGAAGATGATCCGAATTTCGGAACAGTATTAAAGGATTATCTAATAATGAATGACTATGATGTTGTGCATGCTAAGAATGGTATGGAAGGCTTCGAGAAGTTTAAAAAAGATGATTATGATATGTGTATTCTTGATGTAATGATGCCTTATAAGGATGGGTTTACATTGGCAAAAGAAATCAGGGATAAAAATGAAGAAGTTCCTATTATCTTCCTGACTGCAAAAGCAATGAAAGAAGATGTCCTGAAAGGATATAAAGTAGGAGCAGATGATTACCTTAATAAGCCATTTGATAGTGAAGTATTATTAATGAAAATACAGGCTATCATGCAACGTAAGAGTACAGAGTCTGTAGCAGATAGCAAACAATTTGAGTTTAAAATAGGAGGATTTCATCTTAATTCTAAACTTAGGTTTTTGACTTTTAAAGAGGATGACCCTATAAAACTTTCTCCCAAAGAAAATGAATTACTTCGATTATTAGCATTGCACCTCAATGATTTAATGCCTCGAGAATTAGCGCTTACAAAAATCTGGAGAGATGATAATTACTTTACATCAAGAAGTATGGATGTATATATCGCTAAACTAAGAAAGTATTTAAAGAAAGATGAAAATGTGGAGATTCTAAATATCCACGGAGAAGGATTCAGACTTGTTGTGAGAAGTGATGAATCCTAGATAATAAAAACAACGGTAAATAAAATAAAAAGAGGTTGATATAGATAAATTATCTATATCGATCTTTTTTTGATATGCGATAGTATCAATTCAGTTGGATCTTGATAATCAAACCAACTAATTTCAGGATCTTTTCTAAACCAGGTAAGTTGTCTTTTAGAGAAACGCCGGGTATTTTTTTTAATTTCCGAAATGGCAAAGTCAATATCATAGTTATTGTCAAGGTGACCAAAAATCTCTTTATACCCAACCGTGTTCAAGGCATTAAGATGCTTGTATGGATACAACCCGGTTACTTCATCTATCAACCCGTTATTGATCATAATATCGACTCTTTTATTTATTCTGTCATAGATAATATTTCTATCTGCAGTAATACCGATTTTGATGATATTAAATGGGCGCTTTTTTTGGGTTCTGGTAAGGAAAGAAGAATACGGCTTACTACTACTAATGCAGATCTCTAAGGCTCTCATTACACGGTGTGTGTTATATAGATCTACTTGTTTATAGTATATAGGATCCAGTTCTTCTAGCTGTTGTTGTAAGCTTTCTATCCCTTTTGTATCACATGTTTCTTGTAATTGTGCACGAATTTCTTTATTTACCTTTGGAAAAGTATCCAGTCCCTGAGTAATGGCATTGATATATAATCCAGAACCTCCAACAAGAATAGCATGCGTATGATTCTCAAAAAGGGTAGTCAATGTTTTGAGCGCATCTTTTTCAAAATCTCCAACAGAATACTCTTCTGTAATACTTTTATGCTGTATAAAATGATGATTGACTTGTTCTAATTCTTCAGGATCAGGTACCGCAGTTCCTATATTCATCTCTTTATAGAATTGTCTGCTATCTGCAGAAACAATTTCACAATTAAAACTATTAGCCAACTGAATACTCAAGCTGGTCTTACCAATGGCTGTCGGCCCTGTTATGACAATAAGATTATGTTTCATTGTATAGATTCTCTCCACATTTATGACAGAATTTTGCATGATCGGCATGCATAGTCTCGTTACAATTTCTACAAGATTGTGTATTTGTATAGATTTTCTTTATTTGTTGTGCATATTCAGCACTAACAATTCCTGTAGGAACTGCAATAATGCCATACCCCATAATCATGATAATGGCAGCTAATAATTGTCCTACGGGAGTTATAGGGGCGATATCTCCATACCCAACAGTGGTGAGTGTTACAATGCACCAATATACGCTTATAGGAATATTTTTGAAACCACTTTCTTCTCCTTCTATAATATACATTAACGTTCCTGTTATAATGCAAAGTACTACAACAGCGAATAAAAATACAAGAATCTTAGCTCTACTGTCTTTTATGGCTTTGGCTAATTTATTGGACTCTCCTATATATCTTGAAATTTTAAGAATTCTAAAAACTCTTAATAATCTAAGTGCTCTTACGGTAAGCAATGCGCTAGATCCAACAATAAAAAATGATAAATAAAGCGGTATTGTGGATAGAAAATCTATAATTCCATAAAAACTAAAAATATATTTAGAAGGTTTTTTTATAGAAATAACTCTGGCAATGTATTCAAAAGTAAAAAAAATGGTAATTACCCATTCAGAATAGTATAAAAACGTATACGTTTTTTCAGAAAGCCCTTTAACGCTCTCCAGCATTACAAATACAATACTTAGTAAAATTAGTATGAGTAAGATTACATCAAAAATTTTACCTAATGGAGTGTCTGCTTCATATATAATTTCGTGTAAATTGTCTTTCCAGGTTTTATGTCGTGTTTTCTTTTCCAAGATGTTTGATTTTGACTAAAATACTAAAAAATCAATTAGTTTTTTTTATGGTAATCACAGTATTATTTTCCATATCTACGATAAGATTAAAAAACTCTTTTAAAGCATCATAAAATTCCGGAGGATAGTAGGAAGATGTAAATATAATTCTATGATTAATTAATAGTTTATTGCCCTGTTTTTGAAAGCCTAAGCTCAATTTCCCTGTGCTTTCAGGAAGTTGATAATTTAAGTTTTCAGGAATATCCAGAAATTCAAAGTTTTCAGGAATTTCTATAGAAACTATATATGTATAGGAATCTTTATAGCCAAAATCTACAGGATATGTCCTTTTACTCAGTTTAAAAGGATTTTCTTTAAAGAATGGATTGAGGAATGGATTAATAAATAATAAATTATCTGTTTCTTCATATTCTTTTTTGATCAAGAAATTTTCTATAAAGGGTTTTTCAATTTTAGTAATGTTTTTTAATGTAGCGTCTACAACTTCAATTTCATCGTTAAGGTTTTTGATCTTTTTTAGATATGCATTTTGAGATGTTCTCTGGATGCGTTTTCTCTTTGTATAGCCATGATGTCCAGAATATACATATTCTAATTTTCCGGTAACACTATTATTTTCTTTAGAAAGTTTTAAATCTTCATTATAATAATGAAAAGATTTCATGCTAGATTTAATATCTACCCAGTAACTTCCTTTTTTAAAATCCATCAGTCTCCCATACTGATTTAAACATCTATAAGGAACCTCACCAAAAGGCAATAGTTTTTCGGTAGCATCTAATAGGTACTTTTTTCCGTCTAGAGATAGTTGTATGATGATATAGTTAAAATCAGAAATTATAGGGTAAATTTTTGTAGCGTATCCATTCTCTCTTGTGGATACCAAAATCGGACTTACATCAAATCCCTGTTGTTTTAACGTGTTATGTAACAGGATATTGATACCAGAAACATTACCTACTTTGTTATCTATGACTTCTTTTATTGTAACATCGCTGAATATTTTATATTTTCCATTCCAGGTATAAGTATTGCTAATGAAACTATGGATGTTTTTAGCTTTTTCCAGCGTATTAGGAGTGGTAAGTATCGAATCAGGAAGGATATTTTTAGTGCTATTTATTTTTTTAAGCTGTAATCCTATTCCTTTTTCTGATTTAAATTTTTTATCTACATCTTTCCAGGTTTCTGTATATTTTTTGTTTTTTCCGTCAAACCCGTTATATTCTTTTAATTCATAATTTATTCGTGAAAAATAATTCTTTTTTGCAGTCATGTATTTTTCTTCTTCAAAAGCAGGAATATCTTTCATAATATATACATTATGGGAACAATCGGCAGAAGCTCCGTTTGCTATTTCCAGGCATCTTTTGATTAATGTCGATTCATTGGTATCCAGTGTAAGGAAACCAACGAGTTTTATGTTGTAGATATAATTTCCAGGAAGATCAGAAATATATTCACTATACAGCTTAGGGATATCATCCTGAAAATCCCAGCCATTAAATTTGAATATATATGGCGATTCTTTTTGATATGAATAGGTAATTACAGAGCCTGGTTTGATATCGGGAAATGTAAACTTTACCAAGGTATAGTGTTCATCATATTGTTCTCTATAGATATCACTTTCTTTTACCTTTGTTCTTATAATCTTGTTGTTTTTTAGATTATACGTATATGCCAATATTTTTCGAATTTTCTCTTTCCTGTTTTTATCTTTGTATAAAAGGATTTCTATAGTAGCTTCGTTGTATCCATTTGGGTTCAGTATTTTGATTTTTCGCTCATAATCTGTGAGTAAATTGTATTTATTACCATTTTCTACTCTGCTAAATCCTTTTTCATAAATATAAAAAGCATTAGCCGTTGTATCTTTTTGGTATTTGGAATTTTTAAGATCGTCTCTGCTTACAACCATACTTTTATCATTGTAGATTTCCTGAGCCTGGGTTGTCATAAAAAAAAGAGCAGAAAAAATGATAAGTAACTTTTTATTCATTAGTAGTTATATAATGTTGTTCTATATAAGTAAGTGTGTTATCTTATCAAAAAGTTACCCTGATTAGTTAATTTTATTCTCACTGCTGGATAATACGATGGTTTTTAATTTTTTATTCTGCCTTAGATAACTTTGTATAATATGTTGAGCATCCCGATTATGATGCATAGGAGTAATAATAGATCTCAGTATATCCAGATTATTGATTTGATGATTTAATGTGAAATATCCAATACCCATAAATTTTCCGTTTTCTATAAGAATAACGGCTTGCTCATCAATATCTCTACCACGGTCAATAATAATCATATCTTGTTTGCCTAAAGAATAATTATGAATCAATTGCTGTACTCTAGCATTGTATTCTTCTGGGGATTCTTCTAGAATGCAAGCCCCCAGACACTTTTTGATCGTATAATTAAAGCAGTTATTTTTTCCTTTGTCCAGATTCATTAATTTTTGGCATAAACTATATTCGTCTACCCAACGATGCATGAAAGATTTAGCTTGTTGTCTATTGGTAAAAGTTGTGACACTGGATTTACGACCATCTACCTTAGCTACCTTTAGGTTTATATATCCTTGATCATCTGTAAATTGATATAAGGCCTGGTCAAATTTCACTCTTTTTAACGCCCGGTTGTATTTTGGTTTAATACGTTTGATTTCCTCATTTTCTTTTAATAGTGCAAGAAGTTCACTTCCTGTAATCTCATAGTTTACATCTGTAACCTCTTCCTGGATTTTTTTTGATTTTTTATTTTCATTGGTAAAATGCTGCCGGATGCGTTTTTTGATATTTTTACTTTTTCCGATATAGATAATAACACCATTTTCATTGTGTATGTAGTATACGCCAGTTACAGACGGAACCTTTTCTAATAGTTTTAATAATTTATTATCAATCTGTTTTTTAGTATCAGATCGTACAGTTTCTGTAATGATCTTTTTTTCTATATCTTTTGATAGCAATAACTTAAAAAGTTTTACGGTAGCCTGAGCATCACCATTAGCTCTATGCCTGTCAGAAAGAGGAATTCCTAATCCCCTTACTAGTTTTCCCAGGCTGTAGGATTGCTGATCGGGGATGAGGATTTTTGATAATTCTACGGTACATAGTGATTTCCTTTCGTATTGAAAACCAAGTCTTTCGAATTCTGTTCTTAAGATTCTGTAGTCAAAACTTGCATTATGGGCTACAATAATACAATCTGTGGTTATCTCTACAATTCTCTTAGCTACCTCATAAAACTTAGGCGCATTATGTAACATTTTATTATTAATCCCCGTTAAATTAACTACAAAAGGTTGTATTGGACGCTCAGGATTAATCAAACTAATATATTGATCTACTATTTTATGACCATCAAATTTATATATTGCAATTTCTGTTATTCCTTCTTCATTATATTTACCTCCTGTTGTTTCTATATCTAAAATTGCATACATCATACGTTTTTGGCAGGATATTTTTTTATAAGTTAATTTATATTAAAGTTACATTTTTTACTCGTTAATCGAGATTTAAATGCTCCGAGGCTAGCCTCGAAATCGAAATGTTTTGTCCAGTAAATGTCTCGTGAGTTTGCTCTCCGAGATAGTTTATTATGGATAATTTCTTGTTCCAAAAATGGAACTCCCTATTCTTACCATGGTACTTCCACAATCAATAGCAAGTCTATAATCACCACTCATACCAATGGATAGTGTGTTTATTTCAGGAAAATCAGTTTTTGTTTCTTTAAAAAGACTGTGTATACTTTTGAATTCATTTTTAATCTGCTCCTGATCTTCTGTAAAAGTAGCCATACCCATAAATCCTTTGATCCTAATATTAGTAAACATTTTTACTTCCTGAGTGTTTAGTAGCTTAACAATATCATTTTTATTAAGTCCAAATTTACTGTCTTCTTCAGCAATTTTCATTTGTAAGAGGCAGTTGATAATTCTTTTATTTTTAGAAGCTTGTTTATTGATTTCTCTCAAGAGCTTTAAGCTGTCTACTGCATGAATTGTGTCTACATAGGGTGCCATATATTTTACTTTGTTTGTCTGCACGTGACCAATCATATGCCATAAGACATCTTTTGGCATTTCTTCCCATTTCTGGGTCATTTCCTGAATTTTATTTTCTCCAAAAATACGTTGCCCTGCATCATACGCTTTTGCGAGATCAGCAATAGGTTTGGTTTTAGAGACAGCTACAAGCATAACTTCTCCAGGAATTGTTTTACGGATGTAATGTAGGTTTTTCTCAATAGAATTCATAAAGCGTAAATATACCTAAATTTATATATATCAGACAGGTACGTTTTTTTTTAGAGATGTTTTGTTTGTACATTGTTTTCAAATTCATAGATGGTAATGCCACTTCTTAGTTTAGGTTCGATATAGGTGCTTTTAGGAGGCATTTTTAAACCTTGATCAGCAATTCTCATCATTTGATCTACTGTGGCGGGATATAAACCAAAACCAACTTCAAACTCGCCCTGATCTATCATATTCTTAACATAAACAATATCATTTTTTCCATGAGAATATTCAATCCGGGTATCAGATCTGAGATCTCTAATGCCAAGAATAGGCGCTAGAACAGTTTGATACAAAATTTGAGCATCTAATTCTTCTAATGCATTTGTAAAACTATAATTTGTTTTTCTCAAATATAATGAATAAAACTCTCCGCCCAGATACATACTAAAATGATGAGGTTTGGAGGGTTTGTAGACTTCGATTCCTCTATTTTCAATACGAAACCATTCATCGAGGTGAATCAGGAATTCTTCTTTAGACAATCCATTAAGATCTTTGATCAATCGATTAAATTCATATATTCTCAGATCTGATTCAGGAATCAGGTAGCCCATAAAGTAATTGTATGCCTCTGTTCCCTGATGATTAGGGTTTTTGGATGCCAGATCTTCTGTTAGTAAATAAGAAGAAGCAGATCTATGATGACCATCCGCAATATAGATAGTATCCAGCGTATCAAATGTATTTTGTATTTTCTCTATATACTCTTTTCCTGATACTCTCCATAAGTAATGGGTATCCCTGTAAGTAGAAGTAAATTCATATTCAGCTCTTTCCTGAATGACTTCCTTGATTATCTGGGAGATAATTGTATTATCCGGATAGGTGAGGAGTACAGGTTCTGCATTAAAACCTACGGTTTTTAGGTATTCCTTAAAAGTATTTTCTCTGTCTTTTAATGTGTTTTCATGTTTTTTAATAATATTATTTTTATAATCTTCTGTGCTTGCCGCCGCTATAATACCGCAAAAAATTTCTGATTCTCTATTAACGATTTTGTAAACATAATAGCAGGGGGTTTCATCTTGTATAAAAATTTCTTCCTCTTTAAACTCCAGATATCGATTACGTACCAGTTTATAGCGCTCTTCTCCAGAAATTTCTTTATGATATTTATAACCCGGGTTTACGATATGCAAAAAGGAGTAAGGATTATAATCCATTCTGGCATCACGCTCCTCTGGAGTATAACTCTGATATGATCGCGAGGCAATCAGGCTAACTTTGTCTCTAGTAGGTCTGACTGCCTTAAAAGGAAGGATTTTTGCCATATAGTTATTTGTGAATCTTATTTAAATAATTCCTTAAGTTTGTTCTCTAATTGAGGACCTCTAAGGTTTTCTGCTATGATAGTACCTTTATTATCTATAAGAAAATTATAAGGTATCGATTGTATTTTATAAATGAGTGCCGTTCGCGATTTTTCACCTTCCGGATCTCTAAGATTTACCCAAGGCAGCTGATCTTTATCGATAGCCTGTATCCAGTTGGATTTCTTTTTGTCTAGCGATACGCCTACAATCTCGAAGCCTTTATTTTTATATGCCATATATGTTTTGACTAAAAAAGGATTTTCTTTCCTGCAGGGAGCACACCAGGAAGCCCAGAAATCAACTAATGTGTAGTTTGCTTTTGTATCAGATATGCTAACTTGATTACCATCAGTATTCGGTAACTCAAAATCAACATAAGTATCTCCTATTTCAGGTTTTTGCGGAAGTGTCAGATAATCATTAATTAGTTTACCTTTTGTAGAAGCCTTAATAGGATCAGAAAAATTAGCGTATAATTCTGCAATGTCTTTTTTATCCCAAGACGCTTTATAAACATCCAGCAGACTTATGCTAACATATGAATCCGAAAAGTCTTTTATAAATGTTTTCATTATTTTTTCTGAAGTTTCCTTAATTAACTCTTGCTGTTGCCTGATAGAATCCTGGTTTTTTTCATTGACCTTTTGCATTTTATACATGAGTTGGATACCACGATATACCTTATCCAGGCTATCCGTTCTTTTTGTCAATTCCTGCTGTTCTCCTTGCGCCTTTCCTGCAGAAACTTTTGCTGTTTGCAACTTTCCTTTTTCTGCATAAATAGTGATGTCCTGATTTTCTACCCAGCTAAAAATATAACCATCTTGAAAATTACGGGTATGAAAAACCATATTTGTTGGTTCCTCTACTGACCCACGGAATTCAAATTTTTCTTTGATAAGAAAGGTGGAATCTACAGGTTGGTTATTTACATTACGGTATATCCTGGTGCTGTCTGGCATATTTTTAATAGTACCATATATGATATATTCATCAACTCCTCGTTTAGAAACGGCTTTCTCTACAGAAGAAGCCTTTTGATCATTTTTGCAAGATGCCAATAGAATGCAAAATATAAGGATTATATATAGTGGAGTACTAAGTTTTAAATTCATAATAAGTAGTTTTTACTAGTAAGTTTTTATTTTTTTGTTTTCGTTACAAGAAACTAAAAAATTGATTGTTATTAAAATAACGATGACAACGTTGGTTTTCATATTGTTTTGTTAGTTTCTTTGTATGAATTTAGTTGGGTCAATATATCCTTTTGTATCCTCAGCATAGCCACCGCCAATATCCATAAAGATATTATCTCTGATTTCCAGGTGAAGATGTGCCAAATATATTCCATTAGCAGTACCGATAGTTCCGATCAGAGTTCCTTTTTTAATCAAGTCTCCTTCTTTTACTTTTATGGTTTGGCAATGTGCATATACAGATTCATAATAGTTGCCTTCATATCGATGAACAATGCGAATTACGTTACCCCAACCGCCTTTGATATGCTGAGCAAAAGAAACATAACCATTTGCTATAGAATAAACAGCATCCCCAAGATCCGAATTACCACCACCAATTCCGTTCCAGTCGTCGCCCAGATGATTGTTTTCTGTAAACTTCTGAGCATTATAGTATCCTGTTGCATTGGGTTTACCTACAGGGAAATCAAAATTTGGGGCTATAAAATCAGGATGCTTGGCAAATAAGGAATCATACACAGCATATCTGTTCTGGATAAGGAGTGTTGCGTCTGGTATAGACATCTGTATTTTATCTATTGTCGTGATACTTTTTTCTTTATATGAAAAAAGTATTACGAGAAGTATAAGAATGGATATAGAACGCTTCATCAATTTATAAAACTGCTATTGTATATCTCATCAGAGATTTATTTTGTTTGTTATTTAAATTGTTTAGCTAGCTTTTCTGCTTTTTTGTTCTCAGAATAATCATAAAAACCTTCACCGCTTTTTACACCTAATTTTCCGGCCATTACCATATTGACAAGAAGTGGGCAGGGAGCATACTTGGGGTTTTTAAAGCCATCATACATTACATTAAGGATCGAAAGACATACATCTAATCCTATAAAATCAGCTAATTGTAGTGGTCCCATAGGATGTGCCATGCCTAATTTCATAACCGTATCAATTTCTGATACTCCAGCAACGCCATTATATAAGGTTTCGATAGATTCATTAATCATAGGCATCAGGATTCGATTGGCTACAAAACCAGGGTAGTCATTTACTTCTACGGGGACTTTGCCTAGCGTTTTAGAGACTTCCATGATCGTGTTCGTGACTTTATCAGAAGTGTTATATCCTCTGATAATTTCTACTAATTTCATCATAGGAACAGGGTTCATAAAATGCATCCCGATAACCATTTCTGGTCTATTAGTGACAGCTGCAATCTGTGTGATAGAGATCGAAGAAGTATTTGTTGCCAAAATGGTATCTTCAGGACAGGCGTCACTAAGTTCTTTAAAAATGTTTAATTTGAGATCTACATTTTCTGTGGCAGCTTCAATAACCAATTCTGCATATTCTACACCTTCTTTGATATGGGTATGAGTAGAAATATTACCAAGGGTAGCTTCTTTGTCTGCCTCGGTGATTTTTTCTTTGGCAATCATCCTGTCCAGATTTTTAGTAATAGTCGCGATACCTTTATCTATGGATTTCTGAGAAATATCGATAAGCTGAACTTTAAAACCTTTTTGGGCAAATGTATGCGCAATACCATTTCCCATGGTTCCTGCACCAATTACTGCAATGTTTTTCATTATTTTATGTGTATTGTGATTGTGTATGCTTTTTAGTTATAGGAGATTTGGCGTTTGTTGTTTAGTTTATTTTTTACATATTTTAGCCACTTATCGTGTTTAGAAATAATAATCTCTGCCGAAGCCATGGCTCCAATGGCATCAGGAAATAGCAGATATGTCTTTCCTTCTTCAAATGTGTGTAACGGTTGACAAACACAACAAGGATACGGTGATCTACCTGTGTTTTCTGCCCAAAATGAACTACTGGTATGAGACGAAAAATGATTTTTAATAGGTGTATCCAGATACGATGGTATGATGATCGCCGAATCTTCTTTTCCTTTAAGAACTTCCAAAATTTCGAAAGTATAATAATCTCTATTCTCTTTTCTCTCGTAGAATATGGCTTTTGCCAGAATTATATTTTTGGATTGCCAGACTAATTCTTCTTTATTCCAATATGATCCTGTCTCAGGGGTTGCACAAAAATCAATTTTGTGCTTATGGTAGGTCGTTGCTAAGATTAACGGGATTGAAAATAAGAGAAATAATTTCATTATTTATGTTTATTTAATTACTAAAAACATTCAATCACTTTTAGGGCAACTTCCAGGGCTTTTTTTCCGTGTTCTAATGACACGATAGGGGTTGTGTTATTTTGTATCGCTTTTGCAAATGTATCTAATTCATCTAAGATAGCATTATTAGAAGGGACATTTGGATTATCAAAATAGATTTGTTTCTTTATACCTTCTGCATTTTGTAAAATCATATCAAAATCACCAGGTTTTTCTGGAGCGTCTTTCATTTTTACGACTTCACATTTTTTTTCAAAGAAATTTATAGAGATATAAGCATCCCGTTGAAAGAATCTTAATTTTCTCATGTTTTTGAGGGAGATACGACTTGCTGTAAGATTGGCAACACATCCATTTTTAAATTCGATTCTGGCATTTGCTATATCAGGTGTTTCGCTAATTACAGAAACTCCACTGGCACTAATATTTTTCACTTCTGAGTTTACCACACTAAGAATGGCATCAATGTCATGAATCATCAAGTCTAATACCACTGGGACATCAGTACCTCTGGGATTAAATTCTGCGAGTCGATGCGCTTCGATAAACATAGGATTATCAATTTTTGATGCGACAGCTGTATAAGCAGGGTTAAATCGTTCTACGTGTCCAACCTGTCCTTTTACGTTTTGAGCTTTAGCAAGGGCTATTAATGTTTCTGCTTCCTCAACAGTATTGGTGATCGGTTTTTCTATAAATACATGTTTACCAGCCAGTATAGCTTGCTTTGCTACTTCAAAATGAGCAAAAGTTGGAGTCACAATATCAACCATATCTACAGCATTAATTAAGTCTTCTACAGAATTGAACAGTTGATATCCAAACTCTTGTGATATAGCTTTTGCTTGTTGCTCATTAGAATCATAGAAACCAATAAGATTATAATTTTCGGATTGTTCCAGAAGGCGTAAGTGAATTTTTCCAAGGTGTCCTGCACCAAGTACTCCGGCTTTAAGCATAGTTGAAGATTTTACACAAAAATAGTATTATTTATAAATTCTAAATCTTAATTCCTGCTAAAATGTAAAATAATCAGGCTAAAGCAAAAATTGTTTGTCAATCTTTAAAATCTTTATGTAATTTTAGCCTGTTAATATACCTTAATGAAATCTAAAGATACGCTAAAGCACGCAGGAAAAAGGAAGCAATTGGTTGATGTGCTTGTCAAAAAAGGAATCAAAAATAAGGAAGTGCTTTCTGCAATCAGCAAGATACCCAGACATTTGTTTATGGATTCTGGCTTTGATGATCATGCATATCAGGATAAGGCATTTCCTATTGGTGCAGATCAAACTATTTCTCAACCATATACAGTTGCTTTTCAGACAGAGTTATTAGAAGTAAAGCGTGGAGATCAAGTGCTGGAAATAGGCACAGGATCTGGATATCAAACTGCCGTTTTGTGTGAGTTGGGAATAAAAGTGTATAGTATTGAGCGACAACGAGAATTGTTTAAGAAAACTAAACTGTTTTTACCTAAATTAGGGTATAGCCCTAAGCATTTATCTTTTGGTGACGGTTATAAAGGATTGGAGCAGTATGCTCCTTATAAGGGCATTATTGTAACTGCAGGAGCTCCATATGTTCCTAAGCCTCTGATGGCACAATTAGCGATTGGAGGACGATTAGTCATTCCGGTAGGAGATGATCCACAGATAATGACATTGTTTATTCGTAAAAATGACACACAATTCGAGAAACACGAGTTTGGAGAATTTCGTTTTGTCCCTTTATTAGAGAATAAGAATTGATTGGTACAGCAATAGTAGGGTTTAGAATTGAAGACTTTTTTGGGATATTTGTTTGTTCACTAATCCATAAAACTATTTGTAATTCTTTTTGATCCTATCCAGAGTTCTTTTATTGTCTCGATCTTTTATTGTTTCACGCTTATCATATAACTTTTTACCCCGTGCCAAAACGATATCTAGTTTTGCCAAACCTCTATCATTAACAAAAAGACGGGTTGGTACTATGGTAAGCCCCGAGTTTCTGACTTCTTTTTCCAGTTTTTTGAGTTCTTTTTTATTTAATAGTAACTTTCTTTCACTTTTTGGAGTATGGTTAAAATATGTGGCGTGAGAGTATTCTTCTATATTCATATTGATGACAAAAAGTTCTCTTCCGTTATGAAACTCACAAAAACTCTCGGCAATTCCAGCTTTTCCTTCTCTTATTGCTTTAATTTCTGTTCCTACAAGTTTAATCCCTGCGGTATATTTATCCAAAAACTCGTATTCGAATTTTGCTTTTCTATTAAGTATGTTGATCCTGTTTTGACTCATAAAATATGTTACAAAAATGATTTGTAAAGATTACAAAAATACAAAAGCTTTGCTTAAAGAAAGCGTATACTAGCCGTTGTTTGAATTTACTATAATAAAAAATATATTTAATTTTATTTTTATTCTGAAATTAGGATAAAAAAAGACAGGCTATTCTATTAAATTCATAGAATAAATGGTGTTCGTACCTTATTTTGTATTGAAGCTGTTTACAGCTATAATAATGATATCAGTTCTTAGGTGAGATCACCGCAAACTGAATCAAATTATTTTTTAATTCAGACTAGAAATAAAAGAAATGATTTTAGCAGGTAATTATTTTAGAAAGGGTATTATGGCTCCTGAAACTGAATCGTATCAATTTTTCCATCAGTCGATAGCTTTAGCTCCATAACAAGGCTGATATTATCAAATTCTGCGGTATAACTATTAATTCCTTCTGCAGATTCTATGAAAGTTAGTTTTTTTAAGTTTCCGAATTGAGAGTGACACCCTTTTATAAATCGAGTCACTCCTTCTTTTGTCATTTCTTCTTGTAAATCAGAAGTGTACAAGTCAAATACAGCATCAATATTCTGACTGTTAAAATGCTCCTGAAAAGTCTTGGTAGTATTTTCATATACAGTAGCATCTTGAGCCATAAGATATTGTATACTAATGCTAAGTAAAAGTAGTAGGTATTTCATCTGTTTATATGTATTATTTTAGAGGTCAGATCAAAACTTAGATGATTAAAATAACCGTTCCCTTTTGTGTTTAAAGATTTTTTAAATCATCTTTAGTTTTATTGAACTCATAAAATTCAGAATATGCAAAATAATTATCTTTTTTGTAATTAAAAAGTAATCCTCTTAAAATTAGATAGTTTGATGTGGATTCTGTGAAGCAAAATGGCTAGTTGATCGTGAGAACTGTATCTGTAATAGTGTCTCCTACAATTTTTATAATAAAGAGCTTACCGTGCTCTTTTTCATCAATGCTGGTATATTTTTTTTGCTCTAAGATCTTATTTACAAATGCGGGGGTCGAATTACTATGACCTACGATAATCGAGGTTTTTCCTTTTGTTTTGGATCGAAATTCTTGATCATATAGATTTCTTGGATCATAAGAAGTAATCACAAGCTTCTTGCTTTTTGCAATAGGTGCAGCAGTCTGTTGTGTTCTTAGATAATCGGTGCTATAAACAAAATCAATCGTGGTGTCTGCAAATACCTTAGACCAGTTTTCTGCGCGATTTCTACCTGTTTCAGTAAGATTGGGGTTTCTGTTTGTGGGATCACCCAGTTCTTTTTCTGCATGCCGAATAAAAAAGTAAGTTGTCTCCTGATTGTCTGAAGTTTCTTGTGCAAATCCGGAAAAGGATAATGCACATATTACAAAAATAGCTCTAATGTATTTTATCATCACTGTTTTGTTTTAATTAATTCCAGTAATATAAGTTGATTTATCTGAACTGTGGCAGGATTAAAGTTATTATCTGCGACTAAGATCAGTGATTGATTTCCGTTAGCTAATATAGGGCCAAAAGTAATTCCTTCAATATTGTCAACAATCTGATCGGTTAATTGATTTCTAATAGATTCAAAATCAAAAAGTAATTGTTTGGTCGCTGATTGATACTTTTTGTCTTTTATAGATTCAAAATCTAGCGTATTTGTTACATCTTGCGCATTGGTTAGATAAATTCTCACGGTATTTCCTTGCGTTCCATAGCCTGCAGCATATCCGCGTTCCACAATTAGGAATTGATTTTTAGTAAGTTGAAGCATTGCCGTTACACCATTTACTCCGAATTTTTCTTTTGGATCTTTAGCAAGTTTATCAAGAGGATATGTAAATTGAAAATCTGCTTGATTCGTATTTATATCAAAATGAGTAATCCTTACCGGGGCTCCCGAATTATAAACCGTTGGCTCTTCTCCATCCAGTTCTAAAGGAAGTTCCATAGCCGCCCAATACCCTTTGTTACTTATATCATTTACTAATCCTTCGAATATTCCATTGTGTCTTGGTTTGTTGTTTGAATCAGAATTTATTAGGAAATAGGGGGGGAGTTTAAAATTATTAATAAAATTACCTCTTTTATCTGTAGTGAAGATAGCGGGCTCATAATTATGTTTGATAGAACCTTCACTAGCAAAAATTAACTGGTCGGTATTTAAGATTCGTATAGCTTCGAGATCTGCGATATTAGTATCAAAGAATTTATTTTTTTTATCTTTAATGCTGGTCAACTGGTCTATGGTTACCGATGTGAATTTATGTTTTTCTATGCTTATAGAGGCAGTATAAAATCTAGGCATTTTTGCATCATCAGAGATAATGTAATAAGTATCATTTTGCGTATTATATTCTATGCCAGATAATCCTCCGATCTTAGTGTCTTTAAAAATAGAATCATTGTATATTACGAATTCATCTAAGTATTGGATCTTAAAAGAGTCTTTGTGTATATTCTGAGAACTACTTTTACACGATATGCATAAAAATATAATGGATATGAGGATATTATTTTTCAAAAGTTTTTGTTTACTCGATGATCAATATGTAATACGATTTGTGATTAAAAAATTCGTATAAATTCATTGAATTATTTTTTCTTTATGCAAGGCAAAAAAATCAAGCATAGCTATAGCTACGGTTTATTTTTTAAACGAAGTAGAAAGGAAAAAGAAACGATGAATATGCGAAATTTTTAGTTATAAATCGTATAACTGGAGGCTTGCCTCGAAATCGAACTATTTTTTCTCCAATAAATGCCTCGCGAGCTTGCTCTGAGGTAGTTTACTAAAAGAGCACCTAAAATACTACTTTTTTAGGTGCTGTTGTATAAGTAAGATATTATTTCTTTATAATCTTAATAGCAGCTTTTGATTTATTGATATCTTGTACTTGTAAGATGTAGTTGCCTGTGCTTAAAGATGATAAGTTGATTTGTGGATTGTTTCTATCTATTTTTTTTGTGATAACAGAGCTTCCATTCATATTGTAGATTGTAATTTCTTCCAGATTTTTTGCTCCGCCAATGGTTACAATATCGACTACTGGATTTTGACTAATTGATAATTTATTTCCATCGATAGTAAAATCATCTACAGACAATGTTTCTGCTTGTGTAAGAATAATATCTCTTATAAACCCACCTGGTTGAGTAAGGCTATTGTTAAGCAAACCTTGTATACCTTCATTTGGTTTTATGATTGATGCGGATTCATCTTTATCACTTACAGACCAGTTCAAATGGCTAATCTTGTTTTCTGTCATCCAATTTACCCATTTTTGAGCTTCTGTCGGGTTATAACCTCCATTTCCGCTTGAGTGTACAGAACCCCATTCGGTAGCCATTAAAGCAATACCATCATTCATCGCCTGATCGGCTCTATCTCTAAGCCATTCTCTGTGAGAATCGGCATAAAAATGTAAGGTATAGGCTAAATTAGGATCTCCTGTTATAGGGCTTGCTGCGGCAAGATGTACATCTTGCGACCAGGTAGGAGTGCCGACGATGATAAGATTGTCAGGATCTTTACTTCTGATAGCAGCAATGACTGGTGCTGCATAATTCTTAACTGTCTCCCAGGTGGTTGTATTTAGTGGTTCATTATAGATTTCATAGATCACATGATCATTATCTCCATATGTTTCTGCCATTTCTGTAAAAAATGTGATAGCTTCTCGCTGATAATCTTCTGCGTGATGTGTATGAAAGTCTATAATTACGTAGATACCTTCACTGATAGCTGCGTCTACTACAGTTTTTACTTTATTTAACTCAGCTTGAGGATTAAATGCATATCCAAATCCGGCTTCTTCAACACCCATGGCTGCTCTTGTAATAGGAGTTTTCCAGTCTGTAGCCAAATGATTTACTACTTCAGCAGTATAAAATTTTCCACCTACATCCTGAAAACTACTCCAAAATAAGCTCATACCAGCAAGGCTTATTTTGTTTCCATTTTCTGCGGTTACATGGCTTCCGTTTACTTGTAATCTTCCAAATCTTTCTACAATAGATTGCGATGTTACATGTTGGTAACTAAATAATGTTACCAATGATAACATGGCAATTTTTGAAAATTGACTTTTTTTAAAAAATGTAAAATTTAGTTTCATAATTTAAATTTTTGAGTTGTGTAATAAAAATTGAAATTTTCCTCAATTTTAGAATTATGAATTAACGAAGTAATTTTCATTTTAGTACAAGTAATAATCAACTATTCGTTATGATGAACATTTAAACGTTAAAGAAACTTGGAGGTAGGAGTGACAGGAAGAATTTTCTTTCTGAGTTATGATGAAGTATAGTATTTCTAAAAAAAGAATCCTATCATTTTGAACAAATAGTTCAAAAGATAGGATTCTTTTACTAAATTATTTAGACATATTATTCTTTAATAAACTTATATGTTTGATTTTGATCATCAATAAATAGTTGTATCATGTATATCCCATTTTTTAGGTCAGAGGTGTTTACAGAACCATTATATTTAGATTCAGAAATTAATTTCTTACCAGTGATATCAAAAATACTGTACTTCACATCTGCATTTGTCGCT
Organism: Aquimarina sp. RZ0; assembly: GCF_008370685.1. Classification (GTDB taxonomy): domain Bacteria; phylum Bacteroidota; class Bacteroidia; order Flavobacteriales; family Flavobacteriaceae; genus Aquimarina. The sequence continues at coordinate 56,252 of NZ_VTZU01000008.1, read as the reverse complement.
GTATTTATATACAAGTTGTTTGTAACCGGTACTGGAGAGATACTCACTCCTAATTCTGCATCAAATGTTGGTACACCTAAAACAGCATTATCGTATTCATTATCAGGAATAACGTAAAACGACTCAATATTCATAGAACCTGAAAAATTCTCTCCAATAGCTATTCTTATATTTTGCGAATTATCACCTAATTGCACATTACGAATCGTAACAATTTCATATTCATTAAGGCTTGTGCTTGTTGTATTCTCTCCACCAATAAACTCGAAACTGTCATCTAATAGTAATACAAAGTTATTTGCAGCACTAGAAGAAAGAACTATCTGAATAGCATAAGTATTATTTGGAAGAAAACCATTTGCATTTACAACTACAGACTCTCCTGGTTTAAATCCTGATAAAATACCTTCTCCATCAAAGTCACCAATTGATAAATCTGGAGATATAAAATCAATTCTTGAATTGGTACTAGCATCTAATTCTGTTGGTCTTTCTACTTCAAATTTGATCCCAAAACCATTTGGAACTAAAGCACTATCACCACCTCCTGGTCCATCTGTGATTACGGCTTCACAGGATCCAAAAGAGTTGTCTTCCCAATTTTCAATAATACATTTTACAAAATTTCCAGAGCTTGTCAAATCATTATTTAATAAACCATCAACGCCTCCATTTCCAGTGATAACCGAAGCACCTTCAAACTTATCAGAGATTGACCAGTTCGCGTGACTGATGTTGTTTTCTTTCATGAAATCCATCCATACCAATGTTTGATCTTGATCAACATCACCATCACCACTTGCTGCAACTGTACCCCATTCTGTAACAAATAAAGCAATGCCTTGATTCATTGCATCTGTAGCACTTTGAATTAATGCATCGTGCTCGGTTTGAGCTGCATAAAAGTGTAATGTATAGGCTAAATTTAAATCTGCTCCGTTTAAATTTAAGTCTGATTCTCTTATTTGATTAGCAGCTGCTGCTCCAACTCCCTGAGAAAAACCTGGAGTACCTACTACAATTAGATTGTCTGGGTCAATAGCTCTAATGGCATTTATAACATTTATTGCATAAGGCTTTATAATATTATCCCAAGTTTGAGTAAAATTTGTTGGGCTAAAAGTATTAGGATCTCCTGTAATTCTAAAATCGTTAGTGTTAATTGGTTCATTAAAAATTTCATATATTATATGATCATTATCGCCATATTCCTCAGCTATTTCTTCAAAAAATCTAATTGCTATATCTTCAAAGTGATGTGCAAAATGGGTATGGAAATCCACAATGACATAAATATCATTTGCTATAGCGGCATCGATAATTACTTTGGCTTTAGCTAATTCAAATTCATAATTATTAAAAAGACCACTTCCACTAGGATTAGGTACTAAGCCTTGTGGAAAATTAGTGTTAAAATTGGTGATGTTAACCAGATCAGCTTCTTCTACGGCTATAGCTGCTCTAACAACCTGAGAGCCCCAGTTTTGTGCTAAATGATCAACTACTTCTGATTTGTAAAATTTACCACCAACGGTTTCAAATCCACTCCAGAAAATACTATTTCCAGCTACACTATAGGCTTGTCCATTTTTATTTTCAATACGATTGCCATTTACTTTTAGAAGACCATTATCAGTTACTGTAGTATTTTGGGCAAAAGCGATAGTCGAAATAAAAATAGATAACACAAAGGCTATGTGTCTACCATATGAGATTAGCGTATTAATTAATAAAAAGTTTTGAGTAAAAATAATTTTCATGATTTATGTTTAAATTAAGTTAATAAAATAAAGATTTATTTATCGTTTAGTCTGATTTAGATTTGTGATTAACGAAGTGTTTTTGTGTTTAGTATGATTGTATTGGATTATTCGTTGATGTATTCATTTAAGTAGGTTAAAAACTGTAATAGATATGTATAAGAAAGAATTTTCTTTCAATTTTTCCTTATTTAATGAATTGTTAATAGTTTTGTAATTTAAATTGGAGAATTCCTTTACCTTTTTAGATAAGGAATGAATAAGAGATATTTAGAGGCAGTGTTAAACTACTTGTTATACATTAAAAATCTATTTTATCGGTGAACTATTTGAAATACTATGCTAAGCTATTTTTTTAAATTTTAGCACAGCATACATGCTATCCAGAAACTAAGAAAAAGCCAGTGCTTATTAGATCTCAAAGCTTCATAACGAAGTTCTACAGTATAAAGAGGAGTAAATTTTTTCGATAAATTTAGTTAATCGATGATACCTAGTTTCCAGACTACAATAGCCATAGAAAGGATTGCAATTATAAAAAAACCTATAAAAAAATATAAACTTCTCTTTTTGAGAGAGGAGTTAAAACCTCCAGAAGGTTTCATAACAGTTCGATTTTATTGATTGATGTGTTTTTATAAGACGGTATCTAGATGTAAATGTTACACTTTCTGCGGTTTAAATTGTAAAATTCTTTTAGTAAACGTTGTTGCTTCTAAAGGATTTAATACAGAATCAAACAATTCCATCAGTTCTGAAGTATGATTCCAACGTTTTTGTTTTAGTAAATTAAAATGTACAAAAGAACTCCACATCACTGCTTTTAATTCTGTTTTATCGTGATTCCACATACGTATCTCTACATGTAACTGGCTTTCAGAATAATCAAATAGCTGAGAATCAATATGTACTGTTTCCATTAACAGCGCTGGTTTTAGATATGCAATTTGGTTCGTTCCAACTACCCAACTGATTCCCTGAGTTTTTGCCATCTTAAATAGATCGAGATCATAATGATCAATAATCTGATCTTCACGGGCATTAATCATATAATTTATATATTCTGCATTGTTTAGGTGATTAAATGGATCGCAATGTTGAAATCTTATTTTGGCTTTGCTTTCTAAATTTTTTGGCAGTGTAGTCATAATTAAAATAGTTTTTATACCAATTGGTATATTTTGGTTTAAAAAAATTATCGTTTCAATTCTTTAAGTATCATTTCGTCAATAAGATCCATAGTTTGTAATAAATAATTTACATCATCCATCGTATGTGTCATAAAAATGGCTCCGGTAATCATTGTATATAATCTTTTGGCGTATATAAGAGAATCAACTTTTCCCCGTATTTCACCTGCTTCTTTTCCAGCATCAAGTAGTTTGGCAATATTTGTTTCAATCTTAGAGATAGTGTATTGTACATATTGAAATAATGGAGTGTTCTGATGCTTTGCATCAACCCCCATATTTAATATAGGGCATCCTCCAATTTCCTGGCTGTAATCGTAATATTTTCTGTAAAAATCTGTAATCAACAATAATTTCTCAATCGGCGAGCTGGTCAGAGATTGATGATCAGTTATACGTCTAAGCATCTTTTTAACTGTCATTGTAAAAGCTGCTATGGCTAATTCTTCTTTATTTTTGAAATTCCCATAAATGGCACCTTTCGTTAGGGCAGTAGCGGCAGTTATATCACTTAAACTTGTTGCGGCATACCCATTTTTATTAAATATAGGAGCAACGGTCTGAATTATAAACTCTTTAGTCTGTTCTGCCTTTGTGAGCATATGAATAAAAATTGTACCCAAATATATTCAAAATATACCAATCAGTATATTTTAAATTGGTTTTTAACATTGAAGTGGTTTGATTTTTTTTGATTCTGGCGAGAAATGGCTGTTTTTTGATCAATTGAACAATTTTTTGCACTTCATAGAAAAGACTATAGAAACCTGTTGTGCATTTAGACATTTTTGAGATAAATTTTTTATTGAATCTCCCTAATTGACGCTTTTTTAACATAATTGTTTCTAAACGCACAACAGTTTATAGAAATGTAGTAGTATGCTCAATTCAGGCTGGAAATGCTATTAATCTTAATAAAAATATAACGTAAGAAACAATAGATTATAGCTATCTTGTGATATCAATCGTATGCTGATGAAAGAGTTTTGTTTTTCCTTTGTTATAGTTATAATTAGTAACTTTTCTTACGGACAATTAGTAATTAATGAATTAGATTCCAGTACTCCCGGTATTGATGATCTGGAAATTATAGAAATCAAATCCGATACTCCTAATTTTTCTACAGATGGTTATGTTTTAGTGTTGTTTAATGGTTCTTCCAGTGGAAACGATGCAAGTTACTTTTCATTAGATCTAGATGGATATACTACAGATATGAATGGATTGCTTCTTATAGGTAGTTCCAAAGTTTCTCCTGTGCCAGATTGCATTCTTTTTGATAATACCATTCAGAATGGGGCTGATGCAATTGCTATTTACTTGGGAAATGAAATTGATTTTCCTGAATTTACACAGGCAACCACGGCCAATTTAATTGATGCATTAGTGTATGATACGGGTCAGAGTGATGATAGTAATCTATTAAACTTATTAGGGGAGACAGTACAGATTAACGAGGCTCAAAATGGAAATAGAGACACAGAATCCATACAGCGCAAAGATGATGGGACTTATGAGGTAAAAACACCAACTCCAGATGTTCTTAATGACGGAGGAGGGATACAAGATAATGGGATTTCATTTACCACGTTCCAGAATCAGTATGATGAAGGAGATACCATAGCTATTGTGTTTACCACAGAAACCAATGTGACTGATGATCTCATTTTTGATTTTTCTGTTACGAATGATGGTTTTACAACTGCAGATTATTCAGGGAGTATTTCTGTCATAATTCCTGGTGGAATGAATACTGCGACGAATACCATCCAGCTTATTGACGATACTGATGATGAGGGTGATGAGGTGATGAAAATTACCTTTGGAGTAATTCCCTCAGGTTTTAGGCGTCTTACTGATAATAAGGAAATCAGGATTGTAGATAATGATTTTACGATGGCTCTCTGGGGATCACCATTAGATCCTACTTTTGATATTGTTACTAATACTGCTCCTGTAAATTATTATGATTCACTAGAAGGTTTATCAGATGCTATTCTGGTTCAGGCGATACAGGATATTATTGCAGATCCAGCGACAGTAAGATCACAGACATATGCGGATGTTATTGATATTCTTAAAGCAGCAGATCAGAGTCCGTTGAACAGTAATAAAGTATGGTTGCTATATACAGAACAAGAGCGATCTAAATTAGATTTTCAGACTAGTGGAGGTAGCAGTACCGGTCGATGGAATAGAGAACATACGTATCCAAGATCAAGAGGAGGTTTTGATAGTATAGAAGCAGATGATTTTGCAGATGGAATAGATATATTTACCGCTACACGAGCAGATTCTCTAAGGCATGCAAATTCTGATGCTCACGGATTAAGAGCAGCAGATGGTCCAGAGAACAGCTCCAGAGGAAATCAGGATTATGGAGAATATTCTGGACCCCAAGGCACTTTGGGGAGCTGGAAAGGCGATGTAGCCAGAAGTGTTTTTTTTCTTGCAATACGATACAATGGAATAGCAGTAGTCGATGGGGACCTGCCTAATAGTACTATGGGACAATTAGGAGATTTAACCACTTTGTTGGACTGGCACAGAAATGACCCTCCAGATGATTTTGAAATGAACCGGAATAATATCATTTATTCCTGGCAGTTTAATCGCAATCCTTTTATTGATCAACCTGATCTTGTAGAATATATTTGGGGAGATAATATAGGTGAAATATGGTTTAATTCATTGTCTGTAACGAATAATGAACTTACAAAAATATCAATATTCCCTAATCCGACTAAAGAATTTTTATTTGTTGAAGGCATATCCAATAAAAGCACTATAGAAATTTTTGATATAGTAGGAAATAGCCTTTTATCGTTACATTTTGATCAAGATATACGTATTCCTGTAGAGAGTTTTGCGAAAGGAGTTTACATTGCAAAAATAGTTTCAGAGGGAAGAATAATACAAAAACGAATCATTATTCAATAGGTTTATAGATCTCCTTTTATGATATTTAGGTAAGGTAATTATTAAGGGCTATAAAAATATCAGGTAAACCGATTTGTGATCAATTCACCTGATGTTTTAGAGTATCTGTTTGTTTGTTAGTTGTTTAGGTTACTAAATCCGTTTGATTTCTGAATACCAGATTATTGTCAAACTCATCTAATAATATGATACTATCAGTGGATACATTTCCTGCTAAAATTTCCTTAGATAATGCATTGAGTACCTCTTTCTGAATGGTTCTTTTTACAGGTCTGGCTCCAAATTCTGGTTGATATCCTCGTTCGGCCAGAAAATCAATTGCTTCATTTGTAGCATCCAATGTGATATGTTGTTTTGATAACATTCTGGACACTTGTTTCAGCTGTAGCTTTACAATTTCATTGATATTGCCTCTTGTCAAAGGAGTAAATACGATAATATCATCAATTCTGTTTAGAAACTCTGGTCGAACAGATTGTTTTAATAGTCCCAGAACTTCTACTTTGGCACTTTCCATAGCTGCGTCTACATTATCGACTGCCTTGAATTTATCCTGAATGATATGTCCTCCCAGATTGCTGGTCATAATAATGATGGTATTTCTAAAATCAGCAACTCTCCCTTTATTATCTGTTAGTCTGCCTTCATCAAGTACTTGCAATAGAATATTAAAAGTATCAGGATGTGCTTTTTCGATTTCATCTAATAATACTACAGAATATGGTTTTCTTCTTACTGCTTCTGTCAATTGTCCTCCTTCATCATAGCCGATATAGCCAGGAGGCGCTCCTACTAATCTACTTACAGAATGACGCTCCTGGTATTCACTCATATCAATACGAGTCATTGCTGTTTCATCATCAAACAAATAATCAGCCAGTGCTTTTGCTAATTCTGTTTTACCAACACCAGTAGTACCCAGGAATAAAAAAGATCCTATAGGTTTTTTTTGGTCTTGCAATCCTGCTCGACTTCTACGAACAGCATCACTTACAGCCAGTATTGCTTCAGACTGCCCTACAACGCGCTTTTGTAATTCTTTTTCGAGAACTAATAATTTTTCGCGTTCACTTTGTAGCATTTTGGTAACCGGAATTCCAGTCCATTTGGCAACGACTTCTGCAATATCATCATTAGTCACTTCCTCTTTTATAAGAGAAGAAGCATTCTGCTGTTGATCTAGTTGTTCCTGTAGTGTTTCTAGCTGTTCTTGAACGTCTTTAATTTTTCCATAACGTAATTCAGCAACTTTTCCATACTCTCCATTACGCTCAGCACGCTCAGCTTCCTGTTTGTAGGTTTCTATACTAGTTTTAGCATTTTGTATTGCATCAACCACTTCTTTTTCACTTTGCCATTTTGCAAATATCTCATTACGTTCTTCTTTAAAATTAGCAAGATCAGCGTTTAATGATTTTAATTTGGTTTCATCATTTTCACGTTTAATTGCTTCAATTTCAATTTCTAGCTGCATGATTTTACGATCCAGAACGTCTAATTCTTCGGGTTTAGAGTTGATCTCCATCCTAAGCTTAGAAGCAGCCTCATCCATTAGATCAATGGCTTTGTCTGGTAAAAATCTATTAGTAATATATCGTTGAGATAGTTCTACAGCCGCAATTATTGCTTCATCTTTAATTCTAACTTTATGATGGGTTTCGTATTTTTCTTTGATACCTCTTAAGATTGAAATGGCACTTTCTGTATCAGGTTCGTCTACCATTACTTTCTGGAAACGTCTTTCGAGTGCTTTATCTTTCTCAAAGTATTTTTGATATTCATCCAGTGTTGTCGCGCCGATCGCCCGTAATTCTCCGCGAGCCAAAGCTGGTTTTAGTATATTAGCGGCATCCATAGCACCTTGCCCACCTCCAGCGCCTACAAGTGTATGTATCTCATCAATAAACAATACGATATTTCCATCACTGGATGTTACTTCTTTTACTACGGCCTTTAATCGTTCTTCAAATTCTCCCTTGAATTTTGCGCCTGCAATCAAAGCTCCCATATCTAATGAATAGATCTGTTTGTCTTTTAGGTTATCGGGTATATCTCCAGCAATGATACGATGCGCTAATCCTTCTGCGATGGCAGTTTTACCTACACCAGGTTCTCCAACTAGCATAGGGTTATTTTTAGTACGACGAGATAAAATTTGCAATATTCTACGAATTTCTTCGTCACGCCCGATTACCGGATCTAACTTTCCATTTTCTGCGAGTTCATTGAGGTTTTTAGCGTATTTGTTAAGAGATTGATAGGTGTCTTCTGCATTTTGAGAAGTAACGCGTTCTCCTTTTCTGATCTCAGTAATAGCTTCGGTTAAATGTTTTTGAGTAACTCCCTGATCCTTTAAGATCTGAGCTATTTTACTTTTAGATTTAAAAATAGCTAAAATCAGATGCTCAATAGAGACATATTCATCATTCATTTTTTTGGCAATAATACTAGCTTCATTTAGCGTGGTTCCTACATCTCGCGATAATTGCAATTCTCCACCACTTACTTTAGGAAAGCTATCCAACGTGCTGTCTAAAACTTGTTGAAGAAGTGAAATGTTAACATTTAGTTTTTTTAATAAGAACGGGAGTACACTTTCGTCTACAGTAAAGATTGCTTTAAAAATATGCTCATTTTCTATTTGCTGGTGACCAAAACTTTGTGCAAGTTCTTGTGCTTGTTGTATGGTCTCCTGAGATTTTATAGTAAAATTATTAAAATTCATTGTATTTGTTTTTTTAGTAAAACAGAAATCAACTATTAAAAATTAAGTATAGCGCTTATGGTAATTTTATAAGTATAGCATTTCATTAGGTTATATTTCGTTTGTGATAGAAGTTAATCAAACTATGTTCCTATAAAAATAACCGGTCAAATTGTCTTTTTTTCTATTTAAAAAACAGTCAAAATGACATTTCTTGTTCGTTATTACACGATTACAAACATTCCTGGAACGAATGTGTACTTGTATACGTTTTAATTCTGTAGATAAGTATTAATCGAACTCATCTTAAGTAATGCTTTGACCTTCAGAACTTTTATTTTGTTAATTTTTTTAAACATAGTTATACGATTTGTGATTAAAAAATTCGTATAAATTCATTGAATTATTTTTTCTTTATGCAAGGCAAAAAAATCAAGCATAGCTATAGCTACGGTTTATTTTTTAAACGAAGTAGAAAGGAAAAAGAAACGGTGAATATGCGAAATTTTTAGTTATAAATCGTATTAGAGCTAAACTGATAAGTTACTTCAATATAGCACAGAATTTCCAGATTTCAATACCAAATTTTCTAACAAGATGTTGATTTGTCAATAATCACTGTTACTTATTTTCATTAAAGGCTGAAGGAAGTAACTGAGGAATAAACTTTATCAATAAAGGTAAAAGTAAGCTTCCTCCAGGCAAAATAAATATAGCGAGAGAAGGAATTGTTTTGCATACATCCAGTAATTGCTGTTTTACCTGTTGTTTTTCTTCTTTAGATAAATCTCTTACAGTAGATTGCCCTAGTAATATCATAAGTTCTTTACTTTCTACTATTTCTTTTGTCAGTCTTTTCTTATTTCTAAGAATTAATATACTAACCGTTCTGGAAGTTTGCTTGTAAAAATGATGTGCCGGATTAGAATAATTAAAAAAAGAAATATCTTTTTTATGCTGTTTCACAAAAGATTGAACAGAGCTAAGGGATTCTTTGACCCATTCTCGAGGTAATGCAAGCTCTGCACCCAAAGCACGAATAAAATCCTGTTCACCAAGATCAATTTCCCGATCATTCCAGACGGCTAAACTGGTTAGATCCAGAATATATCTTTTTTCTAACTCATCCGTATAATTTTCCAGATGTATTTGATCAAAACTGGCATCCTCTTCAGTACTGACCTCGGTATACCTTACAGAAGATGCAAATAACTTGACCAATAGTTCGTCATAATTATCTTTCTCTAATTTAGAATTGAGTGCAAGAAAAACAGTATTGGTTATAGCTTCTTCTAAACTGGATGCATATTCAATGGGATTCTTATCGTGAATCAAAAAATGCTCAAAAGCGAGTACATCTATAAACAGGAGTGCATTGGTGAGTAAATGACTAAAATTCTTCTTAAAAATGGATTCATTTGTTTGTATCCGTGTATGTATTATTTTTTCCAGTTTTTCATTTTTGCTATTTGTTAAAGCGTTTACAAAAGAGAAAAAAGATTTTTTTGTATCTAGATATTCATAAAATTGTATAAGTGCATTGATACAATCTTTTTTGGTTCCGTTTTCAATGGTTTCGTAGTATGTGATTACCAAAGCAGAGAATAGGTTGATCTTAGTTCTTTCTTCTTCAGAATATAGAATTTCAGAATTAATGGGTACTAAAACACTAACCGAAGTACCATAAATAAACCCGGTTTTTCTAAGTTCTGGATATAGCGCATCCATTGATGAAAATCGTACTAGATTTTCATTCAGATTTCTTAAAAACTTATCTATCCAACCAGAAGTTGAAGGGTTCATTGAGTTATTGCATTTAGTACAAAGTTAAATTTATTTTAAATAAAAACACATTTGGAATATTAGTTTAAAGTTTTTTTGACTTCCTCAAAGAAGAAGTTCGTTTAGGATTGGTGTACGCAGGCTTTTTTTTTTCGACTAGTATGCAGGTTATACGATTTATAACTAAAAATTTCGCATATTCATCGTTTCTTTTTCCTTTCTACTTCGTTTAAAAAATAAACCGTAGCTATAGCTATGCTTGATTTTTTTGCCTTGCATAAAGAAAAAATAATTCAATGAATTTATACGAATTTTTTAATCACAAATCGTATTAGTCCTTAGTTTATAAGAAGATATATTTTGGTATGATAAAAATTTATTCATTGATAGTATGTATTTTAGTTGTTATAACTATGAAGTTTTGTAACTTTTTTTGATTCTAATCAAAAAGAACATTCTTTTAATGAGTTGTAAAAAGTAAACTACTTCTATTACAGATATCATATGATCAAATCATTTTGCCGTAATTTTTTTATGCCTGATAAAAAGCAACATAAGGTCATAAAAGAATTAAAAATCATGCCTGCTTTTAGAACTAATAAAGAAATTGTAAGTAAAAAAATACTCAAGAGAAGATTAATAGGTTACCTTTTGAGAAAGGTAAAATAATGTCTATTACACTTCCGGAATTTAGTGATCAGAAAAACTTCGGAGTCACTAGATGGTATTTTCAAGCGGGAGATTTAATTAAAGAAGGAGATATCATTTGTGAATTAGAAAATGATACAGTTACTATGGAACTTGAATGCGTAGCTGATGGAAGAATAATTTCGATTTACACAGCTAATAAGATCCTAAAAACAGGAGAAGAAGTATGTAAAGTAGAAACCACATAAATCATGAAAAATCAAATATTATTATTCATTTGTATAGCAATAATTTCTTGTAAGGAAGGTAAAAAACCAACATACGAAAATATAGAAATAGAACAAATAGGACCAGACCCTGTTGTTCATGAATCGTTAACAGAGGAACAGTTAGAAAAAATTAAAGAAATTTATAATGCTTTTAAAGAAGTATATCCGATATCGTTGCAAGAAACAATAAAAAATTTTAAAAGAGATCACCATCCTGATAAGGAGATTGAGCTATGGTCTGCTATGGTAACATCATATAAAAAAGCATCATCAAAAAATAAAGGAGAAGATCTATTAGAAAAACGTAAAGAAATCTTCAGGTTGATATTAATGAGGTCTGTCACATCAGAAGAAGACGTTTTAAAAAATCTGGATTTACAGACTATAACAAAAACTGAGGCAAAGGAAATTTTAGATAGTTATCAAATAGATAAAAAACCAATCAAGATAGAAACACATTAGCTTACTAATGTCGTCGTTGCCGGCTTTTATCAAACAGAAAAAATAAACCAGATTAACAAGATAAAAGAAACTACCCAACCAATATATGTTGTCCAATTTATGCGTTTTCTGGGAATGGGAATTATGACTGCTTCTTTATCTGAGAAATTTAATTTTTGTTGTATACGTTTAAAAACAGATTCTGGGTTGTATTGTAGCTCGTTAACAGACGGGTGGATTAAAGATTTTTTAACCTCATTTATCTCGTCTTCAATTTCTGGATATTTTTTTAGTGTATTATATACTTCGATATTTTCTTTTTCTGACAAAGTACCGTATACATAGAGTTCCAATATTTCAGACGATATGTATTGTTTGCTATCCATAATTATTAATTCAGGGGTTTTCTGAATATATTATAGCAAATTCTGTTCCGAGTTTTAAGCAAATCAATTGGAGTATTCATTTTATCAGAGACCTGCTTTTTGAACCCTTTAAAAAAGCAGTGAATTAAGTACCGATTTATATATGAGTTCTATATTCGGAGTATTTGCCATATCAGAAAATACTTTTTTCCTTTGGTATGGTGTGTCTAATACGATTTGTGATTAAAAAATTCGTATAAATTCATTGAATTATTTTTTCTTTATGCAAGGCAAAAAAATCAAGCATAGCTATAGCTACGGTTTATTTTTTAAACGAAGTAGAAAGGAAAAAGAAACGATGAATATGCGAAATTTTTAGTTATAAATCGTATAATAAATAATTTGCGGGTTGGTTTTTTGATATTTTAAAGAACTTCAATGATATTAGCTTATCTGATTACACAGATACTAAGAAAGATTTTTACTATATTTATTTCATACAAAGCAAAAGAGGTTATTAATAAGAAAACTCCTATTAATAACCTCTTTTGCTTTATAAAATGTAATTATTGAATAATTGCACCACAGCTTACTCTACTTCCGGCAGCACCTGATGGCTGAGAAGTATAATCATCGGTACCTTGATGCACGATAATAGCCTTGCCTACAATATTTTTTTTCTCATCATCACAACTAATGCACCAATCATTTGTAGCAAAAGTTATAGAACCTTTACCATCAGGAGAAGCATTAAAATTACCAATATCACCTTTATGATATCCTTCTTTAGCGCCCCATTTCCCGTGAGGTTCCAAGGTTGGATTCCAGTGACCTCCGGTAGACTTACCATCAGCAGAAGAACAATCGGCTTTTTGGTGGATATGAATAGCATGAGCTCCTTCAGAAAGACCGTTCAAATTTGCTACCATAGTAACCAATTCCCCCTCTTGAGTAAAAACAACAGTACCAGAAACAGAACTTTCACTTTTTGGATTTAATGAAATCTCTAAGGTTTTTGTTTCCTTAATGTCTTCTTTAATTTTTTCAACAGTTTTTTCCTCTGTTACTTCTTTTTCAGCATTAGTATTTTCTTTTTTTTCACCTTTACAGCTTAAAATAGTTATGGTCAAAAGAGTAAGCACTACGAGGTTTAGCGTTTTCATAATTTTGATGATTTGTTATGTTTTCAGACCCAATATAGTGCAGTTTTCGCTTATGGCAAAAGATTTAAGATGTTTTTAAAAACTTACCCTGATTAGCTGGAGTGCACTAATTCCGGAAATGATATCCTAAGTAACAGACTATTTATAATATCCAGTTTCTCAGAGAGTAATTATAAAAGATTTCTATGTTGCACGAAAAAAATCATAATTCCCTGATTTTTTTCGTTTCGGTTCTAAAAGTTAATACGCTTTTGGGTATTATAGAGTGATACGATTTGTGATTAAAAAATTCGTATAAATTCATTGAATTATTTTTTCTTTATGCAAGGCAAAAAAATCAAGCATAGCTATAGCTACGGTTTATTTTTTAAACGAAGTAGAAAGGAAAAAGAAACGATGAATATGCGAAATTTTTAGTTATAAATCGTATGAATACTATAGTATGATAAAAATATAGTGATACACGTATGAATTAAAAACTAGGAAGAATACCTTCTGGATTCAAAAAAAAATATATTCGTCAGTAATACGTGCTTTTAATTAACACTTTAGTAAATAAATGCTGTTTTTTTTAACGAGTCCAGAATATTCTCTTTCTCATATGTAGTATTATATGTACTATATATTTTTAAATGTTATATAGATTTGACATGCTGTTTAATAAAAGTAGCGAGATTATTTTTTATATGTAAAGTGTGTGCTTAGGTAAGAATCAGTATTTCATATAATTAAAATTAAAAATATTTTAAACATAACCGTTGTAGAATATTCTTTGTCAAGAATTAATTGTTTAATGTTTTTGTAACTTGGTTAGTCAAAATGCAAGAAAAATCTTTCTAAAGTATTCTTATCAGTCATAAATAGTGCAAAAAAGCATACTGCTATACCGTAATTATAAAAAGGTCTAATTGTTCTTTTGCTTTTAAGGCATTAATTGAAAATGTGTTTTAACTTTTTTTTAACCCCAGTGTTCATATAGGCTAACTAACTATCGATAGTTAGTGAAAACTATAAAATTTTAACATTGATGAATTCTTATTAAAAATGTAAATATGTTGAATATTAATTATTGATTTTGGTTTTATGTGATAAAAGCATGGGTTTTTTCTAATTTTAAACAACAGAAACTCAAAACTTTTTATTTATGAAAAAAATGTATTCGTTTATTATTTTTACAATTTTGACTAGTCAGATAATGTTTTCACAAAATATTATGGATGGTATTGTAAAAAAACATTTTGACAATGTAACGGCCAAATCTGATTTAACAACTGATGACGTGTTAGATTGGAAAATCACAGATGTGGTTCCTTCCTTAAACCCAGCAATACAACACGTATATGTGCAGCAGTATCATTTAGGGATTCCGATTCAGTATGCAACTTACAAACTGACAATCAAGGATAAACAGACAGTGACGTGGAAAATTAATCAATTCATAACAGATGTAAAATCCAGAATTACTTCTTCAAAATCTGCGCTTTCTCCAGAGAATGCCATTCTTAAGGTAGTAAGCGCTCATAACTTACCATCGCCACAGTTGGTTCGTTCTAAAAGCAAGACTGATGGGGCATTGGTTTATGATAATTCTGGTATATCATTACAACCAATAGAAGCAAAACAGGTTTATATCAAAGAAGGTGAAGACCTTAAATTAACCTGGAGAGTAAGTATATACCAGGAAGATGGTCAACATTGGTGGAATGCTAATGTGGATGCAGTATCGGGTAAAATTTTACATACAGAAGATTGGGTAATCAGCTGTAATTTTGGCGATAGCCATGAATCACATGAGCATGAATCAAGATTATTTAAGGATGTCACTAAGATGCCAGAAGCTACCACGGCAGCTTTGGCTCCAGATTCATATAATGTATATCCTGTACCAATAGAGAGTCCTAATCACGGGAATCGTTCTATAGTAACAAATCCCGCAAATCTTACCGCGTCTCCATTTGGATGGCACGATACAAACGGTAGTAGTGGAGCCGAGTTTACAATTACCAGAGGTAATAATGTATGGGCTCAGGATGATAGTAATGGTAATAATGGTACTGGTTTTTCTCCAGATGGAGGTTCAGGATTGGATTTTGATTTTCCTATCGACTTTAATCAGCAACCAAGTGTATGGAGAAGTGCTGCGATCACTAATTTGTTCTTTTGGAATAATATTATGCACGATGTTTTCTATCAATACGGTTTTGATGAAGCTAGTGGAAATTTCCAGGAAAATAATTACGGAAACGGCGGTGTAGGAAGTGATTCTGTGAATGCTGATGCACAAGACGGTAGTGGAACTAATAATGCAAATTTCTCTACTCCTCCAGATGGAGGGAATCCAAGAATGCAGATGTTTCTATTTACGAATCCAACAAGAGATGGTGATTTAGATAATGTTATTATAGCTCATGAGTATGGGCACGGAATTTCTATTAGATTAGTAGGAGGCCCAAGTTCTAATAATTTAGGTGGTTCTGAACAAATGGGTGAAGGATGGTCTGATTGGTTTGGATTGATGTTAACTATGAAAGCTGGAGATGTAGGTACTACAGGAAGAGGTGTAGGAACCTATGCTATCGGACAGCCAACTACTGGTGGAGGGATAAGACCTACAGCATATTCTACAAACAGATCTATTAATAATACAGATTATGCTGATATTGGTGGATTAGCCAGACCTCACGGAGTAGGCTATGCGTTTGCAACTATTTTATGGGATATGACCTGGGGTTTAATTGATGCAGAAGGCTTTGATGATAATTTCTACACAGGAACTGGAGGTAATAATATAGCCATGGCACTTGTCATAGAAGGGCTGAAAAATACTGCCAACAATCCTGGATTCGTATCTGGTAGAGATGGTATTTTACAAGCAGATCAAGATCTTTATGGCGGGCAATATGAGTGTATTATATGGAAAGCTTTTGCTGATCGCGGAGTGGGGCAAGATGCTGATGAAAATAACAATGGTGGTTCTAATGGTCAGAGTGATCAGACTGTTTCTTTTGTGAATCCATGTGATGGAGGAGGGCCTGGTCCTGGAACTGATGAATGTACTGGAGATATCTCTTCATTCCCATATGCCGAAAGTTTTGAAGGAACTGTAGGAGCTTGGTCTCAGGTAACTTCTGGTGATGATCTAAATTGGACTGTGAATTCTGGAGGGACACCTTCTAATGGTACTGGTCCTGGTGCTGCGGCTGCTGGAACGTCTTATATTTATGTAGAAGCATCTGGTAATGGTTCTGGTTATCCGTCTAAAAGAGCAATTCTAAACTCACCTTGTTTAGATCTAAGTGGAGTATCTGAAGCAAGTCTCTCATTTCAGTATCATATGGTTGGCTCTGCAATAGGAACTTTTACTGTAGAGGCAAGAACAGACAATACTGGAGATTGGGATAATATCTTTAGCAGAACAGGAGCTCAGGGTAGTGACTGGAATGCTGCAGATATCGATCTGGCTTCTTATGTTGGGAATGCAAGTGTGCAATTACGACTAAATGTTGTTACAGGAAATAGCTGGCAAGGAGATATTGCCATTGATGATCTTATGATAGAAGAAGGTGGCAGTGGTCCTGGTCCTGATCCATGTGAAGCATTAAATTTTAATGATTTTACGATAACTCCTTTTGCTAATCAAGATGCAGCTGGTATTTTCTCTATAGTAAGTGGTGGTGCAGGATTATCATTAGTGGATAATACTTGGAAATATATTTCTCTAGCGTATAATGTTACTGCAAATACAGTGATCGAATTTGATTTTAGTAGTACGGCAGAAGGAGAAATTCACGCAGTAGGTTTTGAAGATGATAATGGATTGACACCTACAAGGTATTTCAAGGTTTATGGTACTCAAAATTATGGAATAACTAATTATGATAATTATTCAAGCGGAACTACTACCTATGTAATTCCTGTAGGAGACTTCTACACAGGTAGTATGGATAAGTTGTTGTTTATCAATGATAACGATACAGGCTCAGGAAACACATCTATATTTTCTAATGTTAAGATTTATGAAGGTTCTTGTGGCGGATCTAGAGTGGCAGCAAGTTTTGGGGCTAATACACCTATTATAGGAGATGAAGGAGAAGGTGTTTTATCATCCATATCGATGGCTCCAAATCCAACAAAAGATAGTTTTGTAATTAATGTATTAACTCAAAATAAGAAAGATGCAGCTAATATATCTGCTACAATCTATACAGTTTTAGGAAGAAAACATTCTGTGATTAGATTACATGCTGGAGAAAATAATATTTCGGCTAAAAATTTAGCATTATCCTCAGGTATTTATCTTGTAAGTATAGAAAGTGAAGGAGAAAAAATTATACAAAAATTAGTGATCCAATAAATCTCTAAATATTATATAATAGTAAAAACTCTTTTAATAGTAAAAGCGCCTTACATTTTGTTAAGGCGCTTTTTGTATATATGTGTATTTAATATGTTGATTATCATAATAATAAAATGTGATTGTAACATAGAAATTCATGGTAGCATAGTATGATCCCATCTCTGATTTAAAATTACCAGTTCAAGTTTTCTCTTTTTTCATTTACATAAAAAAAGACTGTTTTTTATCTGAGTACTTAAAACAGAATCAGTATAGTTGAAAAATACTTGTTTTCAATCCAAAATCGTATACTTCTATAGTTTTGATCAGACAGATGTTACTATTTTTTGTGTTTTACTATGATTAGATAGTTTTGATCGTTCTTGAAAATACAAAACGATCAAAGGTACTACCCCATGAGAAAGACGATATAATACTTCGTGTAGATTTTGATGAATGGATTGTATAGGGAAATCCCAATAAAAATTGGCAACTATTCTTGCTAAAGCTGTCAAAAGCCCCCAAAACACAGCATACCATAAGGTATATTTTTGTGTTTTAGGAATAAAGATAAAAACGGCTACTACAAAATCAAGGATTCCGGCAATATATAAAAATATGACAGCTGTACTTTCCGTACAACCAAAGATTTGTATTACCATATCAATGAATTTTCCAGGTATCGGATAAAACCCAAAGGCATATAACCCATGAGAAAAGAAGGTCAGCGCTATTAAAATTTTAGAAGTTGTGATAAGCAGTGTTTGGTTATAATGTTCCCTATACGTATAGAGTAAAATAAAGGGTAATCCAAATTGAATACTATGCTCAAAAAATTGAGCGACATGATAAAATTTTTCCTTGGTTAGGAGTATACTAAGTAATACAAGGCTACATCCACCCAGAAAAATTGGAATTCGAAACCATTTGGCAAGATTTTTACGGATACCCAAAGAGCATAAAGCAGCGATTAGATATAATACACCATGTATTCTAATGCCATTTTGGATAAAACGATCTGTACTAATACTAGTAGCATATTCCTGCCATGATACATTCAGAAGATTCTCGACAACCGGTGTAAGCAGGGATTCATCCCAGAAAAAGGAGCGGTAAGGAGCATCCCAGAAGAGATGTTGGTATGCACGACCAATAAAAATTAAAAAAACAGAAGCTTGAAGAAGTATTTGAGTTTGAGATTTTGTCATGACTACAAAGTAAACTGTAAATACATTAATTCATCGAAAACTCATTGTTATTTTTTTGAAAAATATTGTTGCGATGATTAATTTTTAAGTAATTCAAGCGGGACATACTGTGAACCTTCTTAAGCTATAAGATTTGACTTTTTAATAGCTTGGTTTTTACTCGATAATCGAGATTTAAATGCTCAGAGGCTTGCATCGAAATCAAAATGTTTTTTTCAATAAATGCCTTGTGGGCTTGCCCCGAGGTAGTTTACTATTTCTTGTGCAATAATTACTCATATCAATCGATAAATATTGGTTAATACTCTGTAGTAGTTTAGTCTAATCTTGTTTTTAGAATATTGAGATAAAAAGCAAATTTGTATGGGTAATTTTAAAACGAGATAGTATAAATAACGCCTTTTTTATACCAAAAAAACCAATGCCTGATACATACTATATTTTATTAATGTAATAGGTTTTAGACATAATAGAATTACTGGGCTAAATGTTAATTGATTGTAAAACAGAAGTTATTCTTTTAGCACTCTTTTGTTGGCAGGTTTAATTTTAAATTAAAAAAAAATAAAAATGATTTTCACCTTATTTAATAGATTAGTTTTATGATTAAAATGTAATTTTATACCAACCAATTTAACTATATTTTCTATGAAAAGAGCATTTACTCTTTTTGTAATTCTTCTTGGATTACAAATACAAGCTTCTAATGACAAATACCGACTCACTTTACGAGGTAATCCTGCTACGTCTATAGTTGTAGGATGGGATCAAACCTCAGGTAGTAGCCCCAAAGTATATTATGGCACTACAGATTATGGAACTAATTATGATGATTATCCAAATGTGAAATCACCAGATAGGACTGTTTCTTACAAAGGGATGGAGAATACGTTTGCAAGATTAACCGGATTACGACCAGATACCGCCTATTATTTTGTGATCAGGGATAGTCGCGGGACTAGTGAGCGTTTTTGGTTTAAAACCGCACCAGCTGATAATAGTAGGTTATCCTTTATTGCAGGAGGAGATTCTCGTAACAATAGAACTCCCAGAAGAAATGCAAATACTCTTGTTTCAAAACTAAAGCCTCATGCAGTTTTATTCGGAGGCGATATGACAGATAGAGATTCCAGTAGCCAATGGCAAACCTGGTTCAATGACTGGCAGTTAACTATAGCCTCAGATGGTAGGATGTTTCCTATTATTGCTGCCAGAGGGAATCACGAAGATAGTAATAGAAGTATTTATAATCTATTTGATACACCATCATCAAACATTTATTATGCAATTACTTTTGGGAATAACCTGATAAGAACTTATACGTTGAATACAGAAACATCAATTTCAGGAAATCAAACTACGTGGTTAAAAAATGATTTAAATGCAAATTCTGATGTAGTCTGGAAGATGGCTCAGTATCATAAACCTATGCGTCCGCACGTACGCTCAAAAGATGAAGGTAATAGCCAGTATAATAATTGGGCACGACTCTTCTATGATAAAGGTGTCAGATTAGTAGTAGAGTGTGATGCGCATACCGTAAAAACGACCTGGCCACTTCGCCCATCATCTAGTTCTGGTAATGATGAAGGTTTTAAGAGAGATGATGAGGATGGAACTGTCTATGTAGGAGAAGGTTGCTGGGGGGCACCATTACGGACTAATAATGATCGTAAAGACTGGACACGCAATTCATCAAAGTTCAATCAGTTTAAATGGATTTTTGTTGATGAAAATAAAATAGAGACAAGAACGATTAAAGTAGATAATGCATCACAAGTAGGACAGGTTTCTAATAATAACGTTTTTCGTATCCCATCAAATCTGGATATCTGGAACCCTTCTAATGGTAGTGTAGTGACAATAAATAAAGGTACTATCATAAATCCGGACAGTGGTAGGATAGAAGTTGCTATCAATAATGGTCGTGATGACGTAGAAGAAGGACAAAATGGAGATTTGTATAGAGATAGTAGTGATCTTGAACTTGTATATGATAGTCATAATGATGCGGGGAACCAGATCGTAGGACTACGATTTAACTCGATAGCGTTGCCCAAAAATGCAACGATTACAAATGCCTATATTCAGTTTACTGCTGATGAAGATAATAGTGCAGATGCAGCGTTAGAAATTTCATTGCACAATAGCAGTAATTCTTCCGCCTTTTCTAGTTCTAATAATGTTTCTGGAAGATCCGTTTTTTCTAGTAAAGTAAACTGGAATCCTTCTTCCTGGTCAAGTAATCAAAGCGGAAGTGCTCAACGTTCTCCGAATCTTAAGAATATGGTGCAAAGACTGGTGAATAAAAGTAATTGGAGATCGGGTAATAGTGCCAGTTTTATAATAAGAGGTATAGGGATTAGCTTAACAAATACTTCTGCAAAAAGAGTAGCAGATTCTTATGAGGGAGGAGCAAATAAAGCAGCTCGATTAGTGGTAGACTATGAAACTGATGATACAGGCTCGGTTGATATATGTGCAGGTATTCCAGCTTGGGATAGTGAGGAAAACTATGCTATTGGGAGTAGAGTAGTACATGAAGGCTCTTTGTTTGAAAGAGTAGATGGCGGATGGACAAATTTAGGTTCCTGTAGTAGTAGATCCAGCATTGATTCTCAAAAAATGTTGGTTCAGAAACCGTTTTTAGACGGAGAGGCCGATTTTAAAGTATTCCCGAACCCTTTTAAGAATCAAATAAATATTTTTGCGACATCCACACTTACATCCAATAAAAAATACACAGCCGTTATTTATAACCTTAATGGAAGTATTATCTATAGAAAAAAGCTTTCAAATACATCGCAGGATACAACAATTACATTAAATTCAAAGGTGAGTCAGAAAGGGATTTACCTGTTGACAATTAATGATCAAGATGGTACTACCTTGTTTACAAAACGATTGGTAAAAAGGTAAGTGATCAAATTTTACCTTTTGATGTTATAGTAAAGAGTTCTAGATAGAATGCTTTTGCCTCTATCTTCTTAGGCTAAAATTATTTCATAAAAACCTATATAGATCTAAATTTTTGGTCTAATAAAAATAACCATCTCATATTGAGATGGTTATTTTTTTTGAAAGATTATAAAATCTATCAGAAAGTCATAATCCCCTTTCGACTTTAAGCTTTCATCAATTCTTTATACCAATTCTTATTAAATGAAATCGCCGTAAACTGAATCAAATTATTTATTAATTCAGACGAGAAGGAAAATTCATAGATACTAGCGCTACACTATCGATGTTTTTTGTTTCAGTGTAAAACAAAAAGAAATGACTTTAGCAGAGAATTGAATTAATTAGTTTCTAATTCTAAAAATAGTTTGCTCGAATGATGCCCTTCTAAAATTTTATTCTACACTATATAATTAGATCAAAGTAAGTCAAAATAGTGATGACTTAGGTGAATAGATTTTTCTTCAAAAATTTGAGATAAAAAATTATATGCTTTTCCGGTTAAGTTTTTCAATAATTTTTCATTCGTTGGCCTGATACCTTGTAATTACTAGACATACTGGGTTGTGTTATTATCATAAGTTTTATAGCAGTATAAAAAAAATCAAGGATTAAAAGGGCTTAAGATAGAATTAACGGAAACATCGGGATATGCATTAAAAAAATAAGTAATAAAAATAAATTTTTGGATTTTTTAGTAAGAATTCAAAACCAGTTTGATCTCTGATATTCGGGTTTTAGTATTTAAGAGGTGCTATTTATCGAGTTTTTCTTTATTTATTGAGCTACATTTTCCTTGCTTTTTACAGTAGCATTAATAAATGCTGTGCATACATGATTTTATTGTTCTAAGAAAAATATTTTCTATAAAAAATACAGGTGTGCTTTCTAAGGTCTACTTTTTTAGCGATTGTATACCCGGTTTTCAGATATTGAGGCTTTAGAAGAGATATAACGTTTAGAGGTGTTTCGATATGTTAAAAAAGTAGTATAATTATGGTTTAAGCGTAAAAATTATGACATTTTATCGATTATTCCTTTTTTTAGTATAAGAAAAATACTACATTCGTAACTAAGAAAACAAAAAAACCCCAAAATATGACATTTACTAGTACTCTTCCGGGACGTAGTCCCAAGAGGTTAAGCCTCTATTGCCTAATTTTATTTACTTTTTTATTTGTTAATGGACTGAATGCCAGTACATGGTATATGAATAAAACTCAAAATGGAGATCATTTACAATACTTAATTGACCAAGCAGCCTCTGGAGATATAATTTACTTTATTGAAGCAGGAAATTATAATCTGAATGGTAAAGTTATAGTTGTGAATAAAGGAATTACTTTTCAAGGGTTTACTCCCAACGGTTATAATGCTAATGTAAGGGGTAGTTCTGGTATCGGAACAAACCTTACGAATGTCACTTCATTTCTTATTAGGTCAAATGATGTGAAATTTACTAATATTAAAATTTCTGCTGTTAATAATGAGGTTGTGTTGGTTGATGCACGTTCTCAGACGTATATTGATAATTTTAGATCCCCTGGTTATACTGCAGATGATCAATATACAGGTATTGCATTTACTAACGTAGAGTTATCTGGTGGATTCTATAGTTGTTTTGCAGGCAATGGTATGCAAGTAGATTTTAAAAATGTATCCTTTTTAGATTTTGCAAGGATAGGATATATAAACGATCGTAGAACACGAGTTAATGGAATGAAAAAAGCTACTTTTTTTAGATGTAAATTTAAACCTGTAACGCCTTCTGGAGCTTTTGGATTTGATAGTAGAGGTATTTCACTTGATGCAGGTAATACTTCTTACCCTGTTGTATGGAGTGGCGAAGGTACTTACATTCTCGAGTGTGACTTCGAAAATACTGGAGTAGCACTTTCTAGAATCAAAAATATAAACATAAGTGTAAATACCTTTACAGATAACAATGCGTATGTAGATATGATCCATGTAGAGGAGTTCTCTAATAATATTCTAATTTCTTACAATCAATTTGTTTGTAATGCGCAATCAACCAGAACAGATTTTGAAAGAAGTAGAATTATTACTCTGGATAGTGAATTGCAGGCAGTAACTAATATTAATATTCAAAATAATACAGTATCAGGAGAATATAACTTTTTTGTAAATGGCTATGCACCCACAAACATAAGTATTAAGAACAATAACCTATCAAGTGCTTATCCGTTTGGTGTGAATATGATAGACTTTAAGTATTATGAGAATAGATATAAGACAGGAGAAGAAATTGCTGCAAATCAAGAATTTGTTTCCAGAAATATTACAATTACAGGAAATACAGGTTTTCAAAACTGGTCAAAAGGATGTGAAATCAATGTACCCTATAGTGGAGGTAATAACAATATAAATAGTGCTCAATTTGCTTCTGGTAAATTAAATTTAACGAGCATCAATGATCCTATTGAACTGAGAGGTACAGGAATTTATGAAATCGTTAATGCAGGAAATACCAATAGGAAACTTGCTTCAGACGGTAATAGCTATACTTTAAAAACTGCGAATGCAAGTAATAATAGTGTTAAATGGGAGATTACCTGGGTTCCACCATTCTATTATCATATCAAAAATGTAAGCAATAACAGACATTTGGAGACGCATAAAGGATATACAGAAAAAGAAATTCTAGATGGTGTTCAGGAAAATGTATATCCATTCTTAGCATATCAGGGGAATGATATTCCAAAATGGATTTTGAGAGAAGGAGGAATGAGTGGTTTATTTAAAATTTTACCGGCAGGGAACGAAAAACAATCTGTTCTTGCTATGGATGGAACGACTCCAAAACTAATCATGCATAAACAATTTAATAGTGATGGAACACGATCAGTCAAAGAGCCTGATAACTTTGGGAGATGGTGGATCAATCCTTCTTCTACTGCAAAAAATGCTGGTCTTCTTCAAAAAACGCCTGTAGAAGGATTGCAAATAGTTCCTAACATTGTTAGCGATATTGCCTCAATTTATTTTGAAGATGAAAATAATCCTGTGATTAGCGTAGCTTTCTATAATGCAGCAGGAATGCTGGTACGAAAAGAAAAAATACATACACATACGAATAATGTTTTGGATGTATCTCAATTAGCCAGTGGTATTTATTTATTACGTTCCTCAAACGATTTCGTCAAAAGACTTGTTGTGAAATAATAAAGTATCAACATCTGGTAAACTAATAAAAAAGATATTTAAAAATTATAGTAAGACTGCCCAAAAACTTTTGGACGGTCTTTTCTATATTAGTGGCTGGTCTTATATGATATTATACGATATGATTGTACTGATTATTGCCAAAATCTAATCTTTACCGAGATTTTTGATCAGACATTAAACGTTTAGTAATCACCAGATATTCTATGATAAATAGATATTAATAGTGTAATAAAAGTAAGGGTAAAATAGAGTTTTGTAATCTACATTATTACTCTTGCCAATATTATCAACCTATTATTTTTATAAATATTTTGTGTTAAATTGAGGGAATTTTACTTTTTTTGTATTAAATTCACTCCAGATTTTAATCTAACTCACAACTTTTAAAACCAATAAACAATGTTAAACGGCCTTCAGAATTCGTATGTATACTATCTAAGATGTTACAAATCATTAATGTATACTAAATGAAGTAAAACTAACTTTATAAATTATTAAAAATTGTGGTATAGTTTTAATTTGAGTACTAGAAAGATTAAAAAAACAGTTTGCAGCATCAAAATTATACCCGTAAGAATGATTATAAATAGAAAAATATACAATTATTCATTTGATTCACTTGGTGGATATTCAATTGATTAATAATAAGAGTAATACATAACAGATATTAAATTACATAAGATGATAACAATCGCTTTAAACAAAAAGGATACTTAAAAATAGTATTTAGATCGAGTTACAGTTATGAAATAAATCTAAATTCTTTGATTTTAATTAAGAAAAGATACCCCTTTAGATTTAGAACCCCCTCCATAGTTAGATGAAATAGTAATGTATTGTGTTTGATAAAACACAGGTACAGCATATTTCGTTTTTTTTAATCTTTAAAAAATAAATAAAGTTACAATTAGCATGTCAATCATTAAGGCATCTTATTGAAGATATCCCATGGCATATTTATAGAGTGTTGGGCTCATAGATATCCACAAAACTAAAGCTTACTAATATTGTACACAAAATCGTCATAAATGAATAACTAAAATCATTTAAACAACGAATTATTTTAAAACAAATTCCAATGGCAATGGTAAGTGAAAACATTTTTAAAGAACAAAAGGAAATCATTATTCTTGGAGCAGGAATAGCTGGTTTAGTTGCAGGGTACGAGTTAAAGAAAAAAGGGTATACAGTTAAAATTTATGAAGCGAGTGACAGGATAGGAGGAAGGGTTTTTACTAAATATTTTAATCCAGACTTATATGGGGAACTAGGAGCAATGAGAATTCCTGATGACCACGAGTTAGTACTTCATTATATTAAAGAATTAGGGCTTTGCAATAAGCTCAGGAGGTTTAAGACAGTTTTTAATGAAGATAATTGTTATGCAGATCTGAATAATAAAATATACAGGATCGATAAAGTAATCAAAGAATTAAGTTTATGTTACCTAAACAGGTTTGATCAGAATTTAAAATCAGAGACAGCAAGAAAATATATTACCGGGCTCAAAATTTTGATCGAAGCCATTTCTCCGGTAGAAATCAGAGAACTTTTTACCAGAGACCTTTATAACGGGCTTGCACAAGAAATAGATACATTATTTTGTAATAATGAAATTAAGTATGATGAAGAAGAAGTTACATTTAGAAATATATTGAAGCACGCAGATAAATTTCTAGACAAGGTAAACCCTTCACTACAATTATTTTTAAGAGATATTATTTTAGAAACAAAAAAAGAATTGTACAGATTAGAAGGAGGGATGAGTATATTTCCTGAAGCATTGGCACAATTTTTAAAAGAAGAAATACATCTCAATAAACCAGTGAGCGGTATTTCAGTTTTAGGAGATGAGGTTCATATAGAATTTAATGATGGTGATACTATTATAAGTTCTGAAACTATCTGTACTATACCATATAGTGTGCTTAAAAATTTGAAGTTATCCGGTTTTTCTGATTCAAAACTTAGAGCAATTAATGATTTGAAGTATGCTGATGCCTCTAAGGTATTGTTTTTGTGTAAAGAACGATTTTGGGAAAATGAAAAACATAAAATAAAAAGTGGCGCTTCTATCACAGATAATAAATTAAGGCAGGTGTATTACCCGGATAATGAAAGTAAAACCAAAGAAGGAGTTTTGTTAGGATCATATGCAATTGGTGGAGATTCTAAAGAAATCGCATCGATGCGCAAACAAGATAGGCTCAATGAGGTAAAAGAATTGATAGGAAGGTTTCATCCCGAAATAAAAGAAAATAATATGGTATTAAAAACAGAAAGTATTTCCTGGGAGGATCATAAATGGACATTAGGGGGATGCAGTGTTATGTGGAACGGAGAAAATGATCAGGAATTAGGAGATCCTATAGATCAATTGTATGAAGATATCATTAAACCAGAAGGGAATTTGTTTTTTGCAGGTGAACACTGCTCAGAAAAACAAGCCTGGATAGAAGGAGCGATCAGATCTTCTTTAGAACAAATAGAGGCTATTACCAAAAAAGATTTGGCAAAGGTAGCAGTTTAAATTATAATTTAGTTTTTAGATATGTCAGTTTTAGACTTTCCCCGTATTCACTTTTCGGGTATTTGCTCTTTACATGAACCAACGGGGAATAATAATTTTTCAGGGAATATAGACCTAACAAAAAATCAAATTTATGATGAAAAGGGTAGGTTAATTGATTTTAATACCAACCCAGAGGAGTTTTATAAGTACTTCACCTCCATAGGAGATCGATTTGATACTGATGGGAAATTATCAAAAGAAGGAAATTTTAATCCTACGGCTGGTAGAGATTATGAAGGCAACAGTCGCGTTTTATGGGATGCAAAGGTAACAAGTTATCAACTGTCTCCTCAGGAAACCATTACTCAGGGAGTACTGATAGGTGAATCAGTAAGCCTTTGGGGGCATTATAATGAATACCTGCAAACAAGTTTTAATCAGCCCAAAGTGGTTAAACTGGATCCAACAGATGCAAGTACGAGACAAATTTTTGGAGGACAATTTACGGTAGGTGAAAGGCTTACTGATATTTCATCCGGATATTATATTAATGGCAATATTAATCAAGTTCAACATGCCAGATGGAATAAAACAATGCATTATAAGGATCTTCCGGAACATTGGAATAATGATGAGATCGGAAGAGCTGCCGTATACCAATTTGTAATTTCAGAAAAAGACATAATTGAATTAGATGAACAATCTAATGCCACTTGTACACATTTGTTCAAAGAAATCCTGAAGAATAAACAAGAAGCACAAGGGATCGTTGTTCAGTTTACATTATGCAATGCATCAAATCCTGTAGCACCTGATACACCTGCATTTTACTCACTCTACGGTACTATTGGTATCTGGAATCCTTCTACAGAGATGGCAACATATCCGGCTGGTAGAGTATTTGTGCCAAATTATAAAAATTTACAAAATCAATGGTGTAAGAATTTGGGGATGCTAAGTGCAAAAATAAAAAAAGATCATGTGTCGCTCAATGCTATTATTGGTTTTCCTTTTTCAAAGAGAAGTCTACATGCCATTAATGGTCCTTTGCATGAGGTAGGAGTGGTTTGTATAGAAGAAAATCTGAACCTTTTTTCTAAAGGATTAGATAAACCGATTATAAAACTCACAAAAGAATCATTTTCTACCCCAGATTTTTTAGTAAGCTGTGGAGTTCTGGATATTCCTATCTGTAATGAATTTACAGATGAAGAATGGCATCATATAGAACAAAACGACTTGTATTTTGCCGTAGAAAGTTCACAAGGAACATCTGATCTTGTATTAATGGAGCAATCGATTATAATACAGGCAGATCAGGCAAGTATATATCTGGAAATTCCTTCAGAAAAGAATAACCTCTTTTTTGATGAATCTATAGAAATCAGGAGTTTTAAGAGAGGAAAGCCTTGTTCTATAGAAGAGATTCAGATCGTACAACAATACAATCCGTTTTTTCATCCTTTTAATAATTCAGATTTTTTATTAGATACGATAAAAAAAGCATCCATATCTGTGGCAACAGAAGATGATCATACTATTTTTTCTGATCAGATAGTTTTTTCTACCGATATTGATGGTAAGGCAACAATTACGCTAAGAGGAATATCCAGCGGTTCTCTGCGGGTATTCTTTATTCATAACGATCAGGAGAAAGAAAAAATATCGAATCTTTTAAAAAAAGATGATTTTGAAGCTTATACGATAGAGAGTTTACAATCAATATATCCTGATTCTAATATGCTACATGCGGTTGTTATGAATGATGATTGGCATCTTTTTAATAAAGATCCCGGTTCAATGAGTTTTGATTTTATGTATAAAGAAGTGTTGTCTTTTTATGAATTACTATTTCCCTTTATGAATAGAGAAGTTTTTAGCCTGGCCAATAAGCCAAAGACAAAAACATATGCCAGATTATCCTGGCAGATGTGTGATCCAATGAATAAATCAAAATCCTATTATATGCCGCCTACTAGGGATTTATCGTACCCAAAAGCATTACTATTTAAAGAATTCCTGACACACGTATCGGCGATAGGATATGTACCCAAAAAAGAAACGAGATGAGTGTTACAGAAACCCAGATTACTGCAACAACTGAAATAACCACGAGAGAAGAACTCATTTGCTATTTAAAAGAAGCAGTAGAATTAGAGATGACCCTGATGGTACAATACATATATGCAGCGTATTCTGTACCTAATTTGGTAACAGGAAAAGAATATGTAAAAAGAGGGTTGTGGAGTGAGGAGCAACTTTCTTTTATGTGTGGAGATGGAGAGGAGCGAATGGATCAAGGAGCAAGAGGATTGATCTTGGGTATTGCCAAGGAAGAAATGATACATTTTCTTATGGCAAACAATTTATTAATGGCCATTGGGGGAACGTTTTATGTAAGCTCTCCCAGCTATTCTAAAGTGTCTAAATTTTACCCGGTAGGTCTGGAAATGGCTTTAGAACCATTTTCTAAGAATAGTATCGAAAGATTTATGCACCTGGAATCACCACATACTTTTGTGACAGAAGGTAAAAACCAACCTCAACCCGGTACAGACTTGGCATATACAAGTGTGAGTGATTTATACCGAAAAATAAAAAACGCTTTTATCAAGTTTCCAGAATTTATTTCTGTCGAAAAAGGAAAAACGGGAGGAGAACATCATCTTTTCTTAAATGAAAAAACAAATACCTTATTTCCTAGTTATCAATGTAGGGTAGATGATGTACAATCTGCAATTTTTGCAATAGACCTTATTGCAGAACAAGGTGAAGGCGTTCCTACGGATGATAAAAGTCTGGAAGAATCTCATTTTAATAAATTTAGGAAAATAAAAGAATATTTAGAGAATCACGAGACACCTTTAATGTATCCCTGTCTTAAAAACCCTTCTGTTCATGGCGAAATCGGTACCATAAAAGTTACAAATGAGGTAGCAAAAGAAGCGATGTATATCTTTAATGAATGTTTTGGTATTAGTATGCAAATGATGACTCAACATTTTGGATTACGCCCGACAGAAACACTCAGAAGATCTTATTTAATGAATGCATCCATAGATATTATGTCTGGGGTTATGCGGTATTTGGGGATATTTATAATGAACATTGAATCGGGTATAGAAAAGTATACAGCAGGTCCTTCTTTTGAATTGCCCAAACCTATAATATTTATTACTGATCACGACAAAGCTTTAGCGCAAATGAGTGCTAAGTTCAAGGAGCTACACACCCGTGCAGTTAGATTAGAAATTTTACCACCTTCTGTTGTAGAACTACTGGAATATTTTGTTGAGTATACAAGGACTTTAGAATAAGCTGTTGTGTATTAAGAAAAGAAAAAAATCATATGGACACCAACGTAAGATAACAAATTAATGCTATTATTAATAAAAGGACTAGATACCGTTTCTACCATGGGTTTACTCAATAAAACTACCTCTTTTTACAGGATATTTTGTTATAAGCAAACTCAAATGGATATAAATTATTCAGATTACAATGAAAAGAAGAAGTAGAGATAGCAAGGATATCTATTCGTTTTATTTTGAAATTTGGAGAAAAACTAATGATTTTAGTATCGAATATCTTCTTCTGAAAATGGTATTTACTTTAAAAAAACAAACTGTCTTAAAATTATGAATTTACCTCAATTGCCAGATACTTGGCAAGCTGCTTATATTAGTTTATGGAAACCTATGATGCCAGAAAATTTTATTTCTAATGGGATGGCTTGGTTTGATTATGACAAAGGATTATACCGTATTGATGGATTATCAAACCCGTGGGATGTCAAAACAACAGGTTATAAATTATGGCTTTCTGAAATAGGTGTTCAAGCAGAGAAAAAAAAACAGAAAAAGACAATCAATATTTATCCAGACAAACTTGTAGAGAATTTAGAAAACCATGTTTATGAAGGGAAACATCCATTACCCCAAAATGTATTGTCTTTATGGAATGCTAGTCATATAGGTCAAACAGAAATAGAAGAGCAAAGCGTGGATATATGGGAATCCGAATCTCAGGATAAAAAATTGTATATATCTTCAGTAACCCACGTTCCTTTAAAAATGGAATTAAAAAAGAATGAGCAAACTCATGTTAAGAAATTCATATCTCCTCTGATAGGAGAAATTCAAGAAACGATATTTAAATTAAGAAAATGATAATAGATACATTATTTAACCCTAAGTTACCATCAGTTATTGAAGATCCATATAAATATTATGAGCAGTATAGAAATACAGATCCGGTTCATTTTGGAGTTTCATTACATAAAGAACTAGAAGGTACTTGGTATTTATTTAATTATAAGGATATTAACCAGGTGCTTAAGTCTAAGAATTTTGTTAGAACCCCTCCTAGAGAGGAGATCGAGTTAGTACCTCCTATATATAGAAGTTTTAAAAGTGTCATTTCAAAATGGCTTGTTTTTCAGGATCCACCGGAACATACCAGAATAAGATCAGTACTAAATAACGCTTTTTCCGGTAGGTCATTAAAGAACATGGAAGCTATTATTGAGAGTATTACCTTAGAATTGTTAGAAAAGATTGAACAAAAAAATGAAATAGAATTTATTTCTGAATTTGCACTACCACTACCTATTCGGGTAATCTGCAAAATTTTGGGAATATCATCAGAAGATAGTTCAAAATTTGAAGAGTTGTCTTTAGCGCTATTAGCAGCAAGCTTTTCTGTAGATAGAAAAAATGAAGATGTATTTGCATTAGCTGAAAAATCAATGCAGGAGTTTATCGAATATTTCACGGATGTGATATCAAAAAAAGCAAATAATCTAGAAGATGATCTGATCAGTTTAATGATAGAAAGCGGTATTGATGATAAATTGAATAAAGAAGAAATTATTTCTAATTGCATTCATATTTTGAATGCAGGTTTTGAAACAACAATTAATTTAATTGCAAAAGGAACACATGCATTGCAAAGTAACCGAAAGTTTTATGTTGACTTTAAAAAGGAATCTAATGATTATAAGGCATTAGCAGAAGAATTGTTACGATATGATAATCCTGTACAAATGGTTACCAGATGGGTTACAGAAACTTTTAGTATATCAGGAAAAACGATAGAGAAAGGAAGCCAGATTGCATTAATGCTGGGAGCATCAAACAGAGATTCTCAGATTTTTGAAAACCCGGATACTTTGGTTTTACACCGTAAAAAGATGCATCTTTCCTTTGGCGGAGGTATTCATTATTGCTTAGGATCTGCATTAGCTAGACTTGAAGCTAAAGTAGCTTTCAGGCATTTGGACACTATTATAGTAAATTATGAATTAGATGATAAAAGAGATAAAGCTATTGTATGGGGCAATTCCATTGTCTTTCATGGGTTTAGAGAATTATGGCTTAGAAAAATAGACAGGCAAGTTTTATAGTATACTATTTGCTGTTTTTATTTGTACTTCTCCATTGTAAACGTAATCAATACTTATCAGGTCTCTCGATTCTATTTCACCATCTAATTGTATGATATGGCTACTCTTCAATACTTATATGATACGATTTATAACTAAAAATTTCGCATATTCATCGTTTCTTTTTCCTTTCTACTTCGTTTAAAAAATAAACGGTAGCTATAGCTATGCTTGATTTTTTTGCCTTGCATAAAGAAAAAATAATTCAATGAATTTATACGAATTTTTTAATCACAAATCGTATGAGTTCTATATATAAATCTACATGATGCATATTGGCTAAAAATAAAATTATCAAAAACACCATTAAATTATTGATTTAAAAATATGTAACTCAATATATAACGACATTGATATAATTAGAGCTTTAAATTACGCTTTCTTCGATGGGAAAATTGATATTTATAATGATCGTCTTGCATGAGATAAATGCTGGAAAAAAAACAAGCTTTATTCAGTATATAAATTAAAAAAGTGGTATTTTGTCTTTCAAATTTTGTTTTTCAACGTGAAAAATGTAATTTACGCTAAAACCGTAATAATTTTAACATTTAATTAACCTAATTTTTGAAAAATATGAATAAAATTACTAAAAAAATGATTTGGGTTCTTTGTCTTACTTCGATATCCTCGTTGTCTGCTCAGACTTTACTTAATGGTTTTTTCCCTAAAAAAAACGACCTCACTATTGCATCGTCTTATTCTTTTAAAAGTTTTGATAATTTCTTTCGTGGAACAACTATTACAGAAGGAAACCCCGCAGATATGGGGGCGATTAACTCATCCATTTTTAATTTATACGGAGAATATGGTGTTACTAATTGGTTGTCTACGACAATCAATCTTCCATACATCTCAAGTACAAATGAGAACAATGTGGCAGATCCTATTTTGGGAGAGACAGAGATAGAAAGTATACAGGATTTAAGTTTGTTTTTAAAAGCAAAAATAGTAGATAAAACGTTTTCTAATTCATCCAGATTATCTCTGGGAGGTGCATCGGGTGTCATTTTGCCAGTGGGAGGATATGATGGAATCGGGATTATGGCAATAGGACAAAACTCCACTGCTTATGAAGGTTGTGGTTTTGTTCAATATAATACCTCAATCAATCTATTTCTTGAAGTACAAGCTGCCTATAGTTTAAGAGAAAACCCAGATGCGAATGTTCCGGATGCAATGTTGTATAGTGCTAAATTAGGATATTATAATAAATGGTTCTATACACACGCTAAAATCGGGGTTCAGAATTCTTTGACAGGTTTTGACCTGGGGTCTCAAGAGTTTGCAGATGTCGGGGGACCACAGGCATTATTAGAAACTGAAGTAGATTATACTAATTTCTATTTTGATATATATGTACCCGTTTATAAAGATGCTCTCGGGATTTCTTCTGGATATGCTACTAACATGGAAGGAAGAAACTACGTAAATGCAACATCATTTTCTCTAGGACTGGTCTATAAATCAAATTAAACATTCCTAACAAAACAGATGCTATGAAAAAAAAACACCTTGTAATAGTACTCTTATCCTTATTTATTGTTTTTGGAGTGACCGCTCAAAAACGAATTGATCATATGGTATGGGATCAACTTTTATTGGTTAATGTATCCGATGAAGGTAATGTTGATTACAAAGGATTTATTAGAGATAAATTTTTATTTGATAAATATTTTAAATCCTTATCGACTAATTATCCATCTGACAATTCAGAAAGTACAGAGAAACTAGCATATTGGGTGAATCTATATAATGCTATTGTCATGAAAATGATAATTGACAAGTATCCTGTTGGTTCCATAAATGATATAAAAAATCCATGGAAGCAGAAAATAATTAAGATTAACAATACAGCGTACAGTCTTGATGATATTGAACATACTGTTTTAAGAAAAATGAACGAACCTAGAATTCATTTTTTACTGAACTGTGCAGCAAAATCTTCTCCTAAATTATGGAATCGAGCTTATACAGGTAGAAATATCACTGAAGCTTTAAACGAAAGGACTATTGATTATATTAATGATCCTACAAAGAATCAGATTACAGCTAATAATGCTAAACTATCACAGGTATTCGAATGGTATGCCAAAGATTTTAATTCAGGAGCTATTAAAAGTTATATCAATAAATATTCTAAAACAAAAATTAAAAATAACATAAAGATAGAATACTTACAATATGATTGGAGTCTGAATGAACGATAACATCCATTTAACATAAGAACAGCTTAGAAATTTCTGTAATTCGTAATTTTTAGATTAACGACAAAACCTCTAGAGGTTTTGTCGTTTTTCATTATATACCATAGCTGCCCCAAAATTATTCATTCAATTTTTCTCTCCAGAAAATAAAAACTAGCATAGCTATCTATGGCTAATTTTTATAACGAAAGATCGAGTAAAAGATATCATTTTATTAGGTATATTCAAGTTAGAAATAGACTTATACGATTTGTGATTAAAAAATTCGTATAAATTCATTGAATTATTTTTTCTTTATGCAAGGCAAAAAAATCAAGCATAGCTATAGCTACGGTTTATTTTTTAAACGAAGTAGAAAGGAAAAAGAAACGATGAATATGCGAAATTTTTAGTTATAAATCGTATAAAACCTGTTTTATTGAGCTGATCTTGAGTAATACTTTTGAATTCATAAAAAACAAAGTGAAAGAAATATTAAAACAATTCATTTTAGCACTTAATAAGTTTGACAAAACGAAATAAATGCTATTGTCGAAAATACCTTAATAAAATCTTTTAAAAAAGCAGTACTAATTTTGAAATAAGGTAAGGATTTTGACACACGCTATTTTATTTTAAAGGATTGTGTTCGATAATATCAATTTGTAAATGGTGAAGAAAAGGCAACTTGTTTTTTTACGGAAGGATTTCGGGATATTTCAAAAACAGTTTCTTACGGTTACAGTGTTTATAGCGTAAAAATGAGTTTAACACATTTTTAACCCAAATCTAAAGTTAGAATACCTCAAAAAATTCGACATTTAAGAAAATTAACATCCACATATGAGTCTTTCTAAAATTTCTTTTACAAATACTGAGGGTCAGATGCTTTCAGGGCGCTTAGAATTGCCTGCCGATCAGCATCCTCATAACTTTGCTCTATTTGCACATTGCTTTACCTGTAATAAAAACTTAGGCGCAGTAAGAAATATTAGCAGAGCCTTAACCTCACAGGGCTTTGGAGTTTTGCGTTTTGATTTTACGGGGCTTGGAGAAAGTGAAGGTGATTTTGCTGATACTAATTTCTCTGGAAATGTAGATGATCTGATTGCAGCGGCTAATTATTTAGCAATAGAGCACAAAGCTCCTACGTTACTCATCGGACATTCATTGGGCGGTGCTGCTGCTATTTTTGCAGCTGCCCAGATAGATTCTATAAAAGCAGTAGCAACAATCGGAGCACCATCTGATCCTACACACGTGCAACACTTATTAAAAAGTGGTCTGGAAGAAATTGAAACTCACGGTAAAGCAGTAGTAAATCTAAGTGGAAGAGATTTTACAATAAAAAAGCAGTTTCTGGATGATCTGGAGACTAAATCACTATTCAATATAGCCGAAAATTTAGGAAAGGCATTGTTAGTAATGCATTCTCCACAAGATACTACTGTAGGCATAAAAAACGCTGAAGAAATATACCTTGCGGCAAAACACCCTAAAAGTTTTGTAACGCTAGATGGTGCAGATCACTTATTAATGAACAAAAAAGACTCTATATATGTAGGAAAAGTAATTGCGGGCTGGTCATCCAGGTATATGGATATTCCAACAACACCTCAATTAAAAACCACACACCAAGTAGTTGCGAGTCTGGGAAATGCAGAAGGATACACAACACAGTTAAAAGTAGGTGATCATTATATAGTAGCAGACGAGCCCGAAAGTGTTGGCGGTCATGATTTTGGACCATCACCATATGAATTAGTCTCTGCAGGACTATCTGCCTGTACCGCCATGACGATAAAAATGTACGTTTCCAGAAAAAATTGGGATCTACAAAATGTAGAAGTACATACCAGTTATAAAAAATCACACGCCGCAGATTGTGAAAACTGTGAGGATCCAACAGCCAAAATCGATACTTTTATAAGAGAAATTAAATTAGAAGGGAATCTGGATGAAAAACAAATCAATAGAATATTACAGATCGCTGATAAATGCCCTGTACACAAAACCTTGCATAGCGAAACGCAAGTAATCACAACTTTACTATAACAAGAATAAAGAGAACCTCAATTATAAAACAAAAGGGAAGTAATTTTCTATAAAACTTCCCTTTTATTTACTCAAAATAATCGAGATTTAAATGCTCCGAGACTTGCCTCGAAATCATTTTTTTTTTCAATAAATGCCTCGTAGGCTTGCCCCGAGGTAGTCTGCCGTACTTGTTTGGATCAGCGGTTGTAAGAAATATTATTCTGACCAATACTTTAATGTTACTATAACCCAACCATCTGCTGTTTCATTCTCAGAGTTTATTACTACTATTTCAGAAGATGCACCGTCAAAATATCCATCACGGGCGTCAAATCGATAGGTTCCCTCAGGAAGGCTTTCAAAAAAACCAATTTCATAACCAGAATCAAAAGAGAGTTCTCCAGTTTCTATATTTGTAGCTCCATAGCCTAATAACCTATCTGCGGGAATCTCTACCCCTGATCTTTCATCTACCAATCTAATATATACATCAAAACTTTTATCAGATTTGGTTATCTCATCATTTTTAATTTCTTCAATCGATTTTGTTTTTAAATCTTCTGTAGCATGCTCTGCATCACAAGAGAATAAAAAGCCAATAATAACGAATAATCCAATTTTTCTAATGTATTTCATTGTATAAGGTTTTAAGAATTAACAGAAGTAAATTTCGTAATCAATCACTCAATAAATAGCATGCCCTTGGTTACTAAAACATTAATAAATTGTGTTAATCATAAAGTCAATACCAATTTCATATGTAAATAAAATCTGTTATTTCCCGGAATCTTATACTAAATTACGAAACTGTTAATATTTGAGATTCTATAAAGCTATTCAATAAAATTTTATCTAATTTTAAGTTATAAAACCATAAACTAACTTAGAGCTTGCTTAAAAACCTTACTTCTCGAAAACAATTATTTTTTTAGTTTACATTCTTTTTAAACATACTCTTAAAACACAAACTCAAAATGAAAAAAATTACAACTATTATTTCAATTATTTTGCTATGCGTTAATTTTTCTATTGCGCAAGTAGTTACCCAATGCAATGGAGTTATAAATCCGTCGAACAGACTGTGGCAGGATTTTACGCAAGACCTGCAACAACCTGGAATGCTACCTGCCCCTATCCCTATTGATATTGATTATGCCGGACTTGTCAAAAAAGTAATTAATCCTGATTATACTGAATTAAAAAATGCTATTGAAAACCTCACTGCCAATGAAGGAGGAGTCATTTCTTTTAAAAATATAGCAAGTAATAAAACTATATTTTTTGATGAGCCTATAGAAATTAATAATAGCCCTTCGAGACCTTGTGTCACTATTTTAATTGAAGGAGCAAATAAAGTTACATTTGATGGTGGTAAAAGCTCCAGTGTTTTTGTAATCAGAAAGAGTGTAAAAGTTATTATTCAAAATACTATTTTTCAGGATGCAAGGCTAAAAAGAGAAATCATTCAAAATCGACAAAACTTTAGAGTTGGCGGTGGAGCTATCGAGATAACTGCAGGAGCTGCCCTTAGAGTTTATAGTTGTACATTTGCTGATAATACTGTTGATGAATGGGACGATATTCCGGGTGGGGGTTATACAGGTGTTGGTGAAAACCAGAATGGAGCTGCAATCCGATTCAACTATCACACTACAGGAGAAATATTTAAATGTAAATTTCTAAACAATAAAGCAGTAACCGGAGGAGCAATTGGTGCCACATCCATTAATAAATTAACTATTATGGATAGCTCTTTTGATAAAAATATTTCTACTTCATATAATACCAAAAACTCTACAAAAAGGAGAATTCCAGAAGGTGCAGGAGCACTTAGAGTAGATCGAACTGCAAAACCATTAGAAATCTATCGAACTCATTTCAAAGAAAATGCAGCAAATCTGAAGGCATCAGTTATGGAAGTATTTATACGTCCTCTCAGAGATAACGGAACTGAAACAGGTCCGTATCCTAATCTTTCCCAATTCGCATTGATTATTGATGATTGTATTTTTGAAAACAATAAATATTATAATTTTGAAGGAGCAAATGATCCAGAGAGAGGAGATTTTTTTGCAGGATGTTTACTTTTTCACGGCGGTAGATTAGATGCTAATTTTAATGGAGCCAAAATGAAAATTACCAATTCTAAATTTATAGGTAATGAGATTGGCGAATCTAATATCAGAGCCCTCATGGAATTTGAAATTTCTAATAGTCTATTTGCTAATACTAAAGTACTAAGAATCAAAGATAAAAATGGAAAATTCAGAATAGGCAAAGGTGCTTTAATGCTAAGAGGAGAGCCTAACAAAGGAGCTATTAATAACTGTACTTTTTATAATAATGAACCACATCCGCAAGATCCAAAAAATCAATCAATTGCTAGTGATATACATTTTTGGAACGGTACTCAGGAAAAATACACTTTGAACAATTCAATCTTTTATCGCTCAAATAAAAACAATAGAATAAAACAAGTAAGCCATCCAATAGCCGGAAGCGGAAATAATCAGTTCATCCCCGGAGCAGATATGTCTTTATTTAGTAATGTCTCCACGTCTTCTGTAGATAAGACGGATCCTAATATCATCCCTAATAGTATTACAGATATGTGTCTTGGTCAAAACACATTGATACAAGGTATTGGAGGGCTTGATGATTGCGATACTATAAACCCTTCTTCTTTTTTAGAGATTCCCGGGACAATCCAGGCAGAATCATTTACTACCAAAAATGGCAGCGTAGGCATAGCACGAATTCCAGGGACATCACGTAAAAACTTAGGGTTTATTAGAAATGGGGATTATGTAGAGTATGAAGTAAAAGTAAATACCGGAGGTATTTATAAAATAGATGCCTATGTGTCTAGTAATGGTGTCGGTGGGACATTACATTTTTTTATGAATACGGATAATCTAGGAGCTGTAAATGCAACAGTAAATAATGCCTGGCATTCATATATCAAGATATCTAAAGAAGTAATATTAAACGCGGGAATTCAAAAACTAAAACTAAATTTTGAAGGAGATAATGGATATCTATATAACATAGATCGGTTGATGTTTTCTAAAATAGATGCTTCCAGAAATATATCCATAGAAACTAATAATACAACAGAAAAAATTACACTCCACCCTAATCCGACTTCTGGATTTTTTGATATTGCAAGTACTTATAATACTGATGTGACTATAAAAAATGTAGATCTCTACTCAATCCATGGTAATTTAATTAAAAACCTGCAATCGACTGCATCAAATTATGATGTAAAAAATATACCAAAAGGAGTATATATCCTACGTTTCACTATAGAAAATACTGTCACCCAAGAAAAATCAGCACAGGTTGTTAAACTAGTTAAAGAATGAAACAAAAAGAAATGATTTTAGCGGGTAACTTCTTTGAGAAATAGGGTTAATCTGAGAATTACGATTCAATATTTTTTATAAGGAGCAAGAGAATAGTACATTCTCTTGCTCCTTATATAGCATACCGTCACAATGTTTTTTAATAAAAATAGTACAAGTTCTATATTTTTATTAATTTCAACCCTATGAACATTACTATTAAATCAATCCTGATGAGAATAAAATTCTCGACCAATATATTTTTCTTTTTTATTAGTTTCCTCTTAGTCTCAATTTACGCACAACCAACTCCTCCTAAAGGTGTTACCTGGGAAATAGTGCCAAATTTAACAGATGAGTTTGATACTTGGGATGAAACAAAATGGAGAAAGGAACTTTGGGATTATCCAGCGCCAAATAAAATGAAGGAAGAAAATTCTGGAGTGACTGATGGTAAATTATGGATTAAAGCATCTGTTTCTTCTGATAAAAATACTGAACGATGGTTTGAAACATCTAGAATATATTCGCTTGAGCAAATCTCATTTCCAATATATATAGAATGTCGTATGAAAACTGCTAACATCTCTGCTTACAATACATTCTGGTTGAATGATGGGGATGCCAAAGATAGGGATGAAATTGATATCTGCGAAAATATGTCTAATCCAATAAACAAGGATCCGAATTTACCGTATATAAGACAATCTCAATTTTTTATTTTAAAAAATGGTGTTGAAGAAAGAAGTAAAAGGGTACATCCGGAAATCAAGGATAATTTTGAAAGAGTCGCCGATTTTGATAATAGAAATCTCTCTGATAAGAATCCTGCAAAGGGTAAAAAATGGAATGAAGATTTTCAAACATTTGGACTCTACTGGAAGGATGCTAACCATATGACATATTATATTAATGGTGAAGAATCAGGAACAGATATTTCTAAAACAGATTTCACAAGAAGTCTCAATGTCATTTGGGATCTATGGACACATGACCACGATGGTGGGCTGGCAACTAAAGAGAGCTTACAAACGCAGAATGATAGTGCAAATACTATGTATATAGATTGGATACATACGTATACATATTCTAAATAGCAAGTTACTTCTTTATCGTGTGATTAAATATTTAGGGAATTCTCTTTTAGAGTATGTTTAAAAAGAATACAAATTGAAAATCAATAGTTTGAGGTTCTGAGGACACTTCAAATGATGAGCATATCAGGATATTTGAATTATTTGAAGTAAGCTTGCGGTTCTTAAAATATTTGTTTTCAGGAAGTAAGGTTTTTAAACAAGCTCTAATACGATTTGTGATTAAAAAATTCGTATAAATTCATTGAATTATTTTTTCTTTATGCAAGGCAAAAAAATCAAGCATAGCTATAGCTACGGTTTATTTTTTAAACGAAGTAGAAAGGAAAAAGAAACGATGAATATGCGAAATTTTTAGTTATAAATCGTATAACCCATACATCAGGTATAATATCCAGCATCGTAACCCGCTCTATATGTATGATTGCTATATCTTTTGGAAAAAATGGACCTTTTCTATTTAAAACAACTTCTTTATATTTTGCTTTTGGGTTTATAATACCTCTAGGCTTGCTTCGTTAATTATTACTATTTTGTGACTCGATGTCACAAAATAGTAAATATATCCATAAGAGTTATAACGTTACAGTTTTGCTGTATCATTTGGTGAGTAGTGCTAAATATAGGAGAGTTGTATTGACTAATTCAGTAGATAAGGTTTTATACGATTTGTGATTAAAAAATTCGTATAAATTCATTGAATTATTTTTTCTTTATGCAAGGCAAAAAAATCAAGCATAGCTATAGCTACGGTTTATTTTTTAAACGAAGTAGAAAGGAAAAAGAAACGATGAATATGCGAAATTTTTAGTTATAAATCGTATTAGTTGAAGTTTGTGAAGAGATAAGTGATAGATATGAAATTCTTTTTTTAGAAATAGGTACGGATAAGAATCATGTTCATTTTTTGATTCAGAGTATTCCGTCATATAGTGTTACAAAAATTGTTACGACTGTAAAAAGTTTGATAGCAGGGGAAGTTTTTCGCCGTTGCCCAGAAGTCAAAAAACAATTGTGGGGAGGTGAATTTTGGGGCAAAGGGTATTTTGTTAATACAGTTGGTCAACATGGCAGAGAACAAATGATAGCAAAATATGTCAAAAATCAAGGGATTGAAGAAGAGTATAAGGTTTTGAAAAAAGATAATCAGCTAAAATTATTTTAATGCCTCGTGGGCTTGCCCCAAGGATTATTTACTTTCCTGAGCGGTAACTATATACAGCAATAATAAACTTATACTAAAAAGTACTGAACGCATATTCTAGAGTTGAATTCCTTATTTTTTTAAATTACTTATAGAACTTATTTGGAGTTTTTCAATTCACTCTAATCATACATACTCTTCTTTGTCTAAATCTAAAAATGAGTTCTATCTTCAAATTTAATTATTTATTGATGAAGTGATTTGCACTTTTTTGATTCTAGCAAAAAATGGTAGTTTTTTAACCAATTTAATTGTTTTTCGTTCTTTATAGTAGCACTACGATGTAATAATAAGAGTATGTTTAAAAACCCTTCTGCCTGCTGGTCATTACTTTGACAACCTTGACTTTACTTCAAGTAAGCAACATATCTCGATATGTCGTCGATTTGAA
Organism: Aquimarina sp. RZ0; assembly: GCF_008370685.1. Lineage (GTDB taxonomy): Bacteria > Bacteroidota > Bacteroidia > Flavobacteriales > Flavobacteriaceae > Aquimarina. The sequence continues at coordinate 13,088 of NZ_VTZU01000008.1, read as the reverse complement.
GTGTCGTCAGAACACCAAACTACTGACAATCAGTTTGGATTGTTTTTAAACATGCTCTAAGACAAAAGTTGAGTAAAAAAAATCGTTTTTATAGCAAATTGAGCATAGTTGAAACGATTTCAAGAGTGAAAAGAAGAGTATTCTCCAAAATATCACAAAAGATTTATGACCTTAAACATCCGCTCAAATATAGTTGACCGCTTTATTAAAATAAGCTCTGTAAAACTCTTTTTTTATTACAATATTTTTAATCTCAAAAACTCCTTTTAATGGGGAAAAAATCATACTTTTAGCATTCATTTCATATCAATATTAAAATGAAAAACCATGCCAAATAATATAAGGTAGGTAAGGGATAAGGTATGGAACTTATCCTGAAAACTGATTTGTCCTAAAAAACTAATTTTTCATTTAAAAGCTACTACTCACGATGAGTACATTTTTAAAAACATATCCAATACCTTTTTAATCAAAAAAACAAAGTTAAAATTTATTAAATCTGATAATTCTCTAAATAAAAAAAGTAAAACAATATGAATACAGATGTTATTATTGTAGGAGGTGGACCTGTAGGGTTAACCATGATGCTGATGCTCCAATACCACGGAGTGGATGCAATACTAATTGATAAGGGAAATGGTATTATCACCTATCCAAGAGTAGGTACGGTTGGTGTACGATCTATGGAAATATTTCGTAAACTTGGTATCAGTGGTAAAATGCAAAAAAGTGGATGGCCAGAAGATCACCCGTTGGATATATCCTGGACAACTTCTCTCGGGGGTCACGAACTACTAAGAATTAAAAGAGGAACCTATAATGACCGCCTTCTTCCTACCTTTTCTCCAGAAACGGAGCAAGTGTGTCCTCACCACTGGTTATGCCCTATTTTACTAAAAGAGATAGCTGATACTGCACCCAAATCTCTTTTACTTAACACTAAAATGATCTCTTTTACTCAGTCTGATACCGGAGTTATAGTAAAAACACAAAATACTAAAGAAGGTACACAAAGTACCATTCAGGGAAAATATCTAATTGCCTGCGATGGTGCCAGAAGTAGTATACGAGAACAATGTGATGTTACCTTTGAACAGTTTCATGAATCAAATCACTTTCAGAATATTCTTTTTGAAGCTCCCTATCTAAAAAACCTCCTTGGAACTTCTAATGCGCTTGTTCATTTCTTAGTATCTCCTACAGGTTTACGATATCCACTTCGATCTATGGATGGTAGGTCTTTATATCGTATTACCGTGAAACCTCAAAAAGACAAAACTCCATATGAGTTAGTTAATATGGCTTTAAATTATGAGACCCCTTTTTATATTAAATCTAATGTTCATTGGGAGTTATCACATAGAATTGTAGATAAGTACAGAGATAAAAGAATATTCTTTGCTGGAGATGCTGCTCATGTTATTTCTCCTTCAGGAGGATTTGGGATGAATACCGGTGTGGCAGATACTGAAAACCTGGCGTGGAAAATTTCTGAAGTACTAAAAGGAAATGCCGATGAGCGGATTCTAGATTCATATCACGATGAAAGAAGACCTATTGCCTTAAAAAGTTTAGAAAAGTCTAAAGAAAATTTATCTAGAACTTTGAACAGAAAAGTTCCTACAGCTATCGCACTGGATACCTCTGAAGGGGGAAAATGTAGAAAAGAGTTCACGGATGTGTTAATTAAACAACAGGTAGGGAAAGAATTTGATGCTCCAGATGTACATTTGGGATTAGGGTATTCCTCAGATCTTATAGATAAAAAACAAAAAAATACAGCAGATAAAAATAACACTCCTAATAACTGGCAAAAATCTGCCATGGTGGGATACAGAGCTCCTCATGTATTCATAGGTAAAGATCAATCCATCATAGATCTTTTTGGGAAAAATTATGTGATTCTTTGTTTTGGCACAAAGGAAGAATTGATTTCTTTAGAAAAATTGATTGCTGATGCGTTACTACCTATACAAGCTAGATTGGTAACAGATGAAGATGCAAAAAAAATCTATCAGGAAAAATATTTTTTAATTCGTCCTGATGGCTATATTTCCTGGAAAAATAATGGACTAAATGAAGACACTATAGACCAGCTTAAAACAGTATGCAGGAGTCGCAATAAACAAATTGCTGCATTATAATACCATTCCTGATTTTTAAAACAAAATACTCTCTTTGAACTCATCTTGAATAGTGGTTTTGAACCGAAAAGTTTAGCTTTTCTGCTATAAGGAAGTGGTTTTTTCAGCATAGCCATACGGTTAAAAAAATCAACAAAATTAGTGTGCAAAATGTAAATTCTGAAGTTCAAAGCATTACTCAAGATGAGTTCTTTTATATTTTTTTTTTAGAATCAATATTAACAATGGATTTTTTTAATGAAGCATAATTTCTTTTTCCAAAATATAAAAATTGCTACTTTTTATTTGCGTATTTTTCAAATAGAATTGATACCATTTATCCAATGACTTTATTGGAATAAAATGTTATTTTCTACCTTAAATTTCAGAATGAAATATATATACAGTAAATTCAAATAACAGATAGTATTAGTAGTGCTATGGAATTAAAGTTTAATTCAGCTATCAAAGAATAGAAGATCCGCTGTTTTTATAATAGAGGCAAATTCATCCTTAAGACTTGCAATTGCTGTATCATGAATTAGTTGTGCACTATATTCCTGACCATTAGCACCTATTTTATTAAAAGTGGCTACAGCATCTTCTACCAGATAAGTTGTAAATCCATAATTACCAGCCATTCTCGTAGTTGTAGATACACAATGATCTGTTGTAAGCCCTACTATTACCAGAGTATCGATGTTATTGCCTTGTAATCTTTCTTTTAGATCGGTATTTATAAAAGCGCTATTAACATTTTTTTCAATAATAGATTCACCAGATTGGGGTATAATAAAACCTTTGAACTCATTACCGGTATTTCCTTTTGCTAGTGGAGAAACGGGATTGGTGGAGCAGTGTTTGATATGAAAAACCGGCAAATCGTTTTTTCTCCAAATCGCTAATAATTGCTCCATATTATCTTCTGCATTTAGGTTATTACGTTCACCGCCCCAATAGGCAATATCTTTAAAACCTTCCTGGACATCAATCAGTAGAAGTGCAGGATTGTCTTGTTTTTTTAATTTCATAGTAATGTATTTATCTTCAAGTTATTTTGATAGTGGGAACTCCATGTTATTTCTTTTTTCTGAAATCAGTGTTGAAAATGACTCCTAGTTGCAAACGATCAAAATTTCTATTTGTAAAATGATTTTTAAGATACCCTAATTGAATACTCAGATTCGGTTTAAAAGTATATCCAATGGCTCCATACAATCTATTCTGACCAAAAATAGGTTCTTGTAGGTTGATAAAAACTTCATCATATAGATTAAGAAACCATTTTTTATTTATGACATATGTAAGTTGTAGTCGATATCGGGCTCTATGTTCTGTAAAATTATCAGATTGCGCACTGATAAATCGTTGTTCAAGTCTATACCGATGCTCGAACTTGAACTTTCCAATACTGTTTTTTAGGATAAATTGCTCAAATATCCTATGTTCATCAGTGTTTTCTTCTTCGGGAATATCAGCAAAGCTTCCATCGGTATTGATGTATCCATATCCCATAGTGGCAATAGCATTATCATTTATATGATAATTTAGTCCCGTACGGAGTAATAATTGATTAAATGTAGTGGCAATTTCATAAAACCTGAATTGTGCTTCGGTATGTATACTTAATTTATCAGTTATCTGGTTTGTGCCAAAATACATATACCACGCACCTAATTCATCTTCGCCGGTTTCTTGTGCATTACTGATAGTAATGGTCATTATGATAGTTAGCGTTAAAATGGTTTTTCTCATCATTATTTTGCAATACTATTTTTTAAGGTTTTTATTTTATTAGCAAAGTGATTCAAACTTTCTTGATTATGGCGAAAAATAGTTGTTTTTTGATCAATTGCAATGTTTTTTTTTGCCCTTCATAGCAGCGCTACGAAGTTAGAAAAAGCCGAAAATTCAGTCAAAAAGAGCATTTTTACATCGAATTGAAAAAAAGCTTAAACCACTTCTATATTAAAAAAATTATTTGATCGAAAAGACTTTGACCTCTTTAAAAGGGGATACATTTAATTCTTCTATAGTTTTCTGATATGGTTTCCAGTCTTCCTCAAAGAACTTGTTAGTAGTTTTTAACGCCTCATTTAATGCATCTTTAGCTTGTTTGATTAATGTTGTTTCGGTATCTGTTAATCCATTTTGTCGACTTGTTGTATACCATCTGGCGGTTCCTAATCGTTGCATTACAGTTACTTCGGGATTACGAGTGATTCCTTGTCTTTTGTCTTCCTTACCAAGGTAGATTGCTATTGTGGTGTTAATTTTCTTAATAATATCTTTAGAACCTTTGATCTGGTCTTTGAATTTATTTTTATCAAGTTTTTTTAGTTCTTTCTGATACTTAGCAGCTATTTCTTTACTCTCTACTAATTGTTTTACCGCATTTGTAGCAGATGCTGTCATGGTTTCTAAGTTTTTTGATGCGCTATATATTTCATCAATGTTTTGCTTAGAAACTTGTAGCCTTGGATCTGATGCTACCTGGATATTCGTTTCAGATTTCTGATCACCGTAGTGAATGACCAATTTATATGTTCCAGGTTTAACATCAACTCCTCCTGGCTCTTTCTTAGTTTTTTGAATGGTTCTGGAGGGTTGATCTACTCCTTTTTCATCCATATCCCATACTATTTTATGAATACCGGTAGAGTCAGGTGTTTTTTGTTTCAATGTTCTGATTAACCGATTTCCGTCATAGATTTTTAGATGGATAGAGTCCCACTTTGTTTTGGCTTCATTGTTTTCATCCTCATTTGTTTCTTCCTCTTCTTCTTCCTCTTCTTTATCAGTTTCTTCTTTTGTCTTTTCTTCTACTGTTACGAAATAGGAGATATGCGCACCATAATCACGATTTTCAGCATTATACAATGCATCACCACCAAAACGACTTCCGGTAGGTTGTTGATATACGGCTTGATATGCTATAGGTGGATCAAAGAGTTGTAATTTTTTGTTTAAAATATTTTTATTCTTTGCCAAAGCACGCAAAGGTCTTATATCATCCAATACCCATGCTGCTCTACCAAAAGTCCCAATCACCAAATCGTGTTCTCTGGTTTGAATGACTAAGTCTTTTACAGGAACAGTCGGGAAACCCGCTGTCCATTTTACCCAGCTACTTCCTGCATTAAAAGATATGTATAGGCCATCATCTGTCCCCAGAAAGAGTAAGTTTTTTTCTATAGGATCTTCTACAATACTGAGGGTATAACTTTTTACATCATTTCCATCAACAATCCGTTGCCAGGTGTTTCCATAATCAGTCGTTCTATATGCATATGGCGTGTAATTAAATCTACGATAATCATTGGCCACTAATAATGCTTCACCTTTATTCTTATTAGAAGCTTTGATTTGCACAATCCAACTACCTGCCGGTAATCCTTTTATGTTTTTAGAAATATCTGTCCAGTTTGCACCTCCATCTTTTGTTATATGAACACGCCCATCATCTGTGGCTGCCCAAAGCATATTTTGTTCTAATACAGAAGGTTCTACCACCAAAATAGTGCAATGGTTTTCTGCTCCTGTAGCATCCATTGTTAATCCACCACTTTCTGCTTGTTTTAATTTTTCGGGATTATTGGTAGACAGGTCGGGAGAAATAATTTCCCAGGTCAATCCCTTATCTCTACTTTTATGTACATATTGACTACCAAAATATATGGTACTATTATCAAATGGGTCTATGTTAATAGCAGCATTCCAATTAAACCTTAATTTTATGGCAGGATCAGGATGTGTAGGGCGCACAGTATAGTTATTCCCGGTAATCCAATCATAACGACTAACATATCCCTGCTGACTCATAGACCAGCCATATCTGGAATCATCTCGATCCGGAACGACATCAAATCCATCTCCAAAAGAAATTTCCTGCCAGTATGAATTTCTGATTCCCTGATCTTTCCAAACATATGCAGGACCTCGCCAACTACCATTATCTTGCATTCCTCCATAAACATTATAAGGAAATTCGTTATCTACATTGATATGATAGAATTGTGCTACGGGCAAATTGCCAATAAACCTCCATGTTTTTCCACCATCTCTGGTAATATTTAGTCCACCATCATTACCATCAATCATAAAATTCCCATCCTGCGGGTGTATCCACCAGGCGTGATGATCAGGATGTACTCCATTATCTACTCCATAAGCAGGCATTAATTGATTGAAATTTTTACCACCATCTTCCGACACGTTCACATAGGTAAATACAGAATAGATGCGATTTTCATTCTGAGGGTCTACATGAATATCCGAATAATAGAAAGGACGGTTGCCAATATCTTTTTTGTCATTTATTTTTGTCCAGTTAAAACCTCCATCCTCTGATTTGTACAAAGCATTTTTCTTTGCTTCTATCAGTGCATAGATTGTATTTGGTTTATTTTTTGCGATAGCAATTCCTATTCTTCCTAAATCTCCTTTTGGTAATCCATCTTTGTGAGTTCTTTGCTGCCAGGTTTTACCACCATCGTGAGTAATAAAGAGACCAGACCCTTTTCCACCAGATTTAAAAAACCACGGATCACGCTTATGTTCCCATAAAGCGGCAATCAATTTATTAGGGTTCGAAGGGTCTATGATCAGATCAGCGGCACCAGTTTTATTATTTGCAAATAAGATTTTATTCCAGGTTTTGCCTCCATTGGTTGTTTTAAAAACGCCTCTTTCCGGATGTTCCCCCCAGGGAGCACCAATAGCGGCTACATAAACAATATCAGGGTTTGTAGGGTCTATTATAATTCTATGAATATGTCTCGTCTTTTCCAGTCCCATCGATACCCAGTTCTTACCTCCATCCAGAGATCTAAAGATTCCATATCCACCATTAAGACTATTTCTTGGGTTACCCTCTCCAGTTCCTACCCAAATAACGGAAGGGTTGGATTGTTGTATAGCTACTGCTCCAATAGATGCCGTTATTTCTTTATTAAAAATAGACTCCCATTTAATGCCGCCAGAGGTAGATTTCCATAAACCACCAGAAGCAGTTCCTGCATACATAATATCGGTGTCAGCATTGACAACATCTATGGTCGTTACGCGGCCACTCATGCCACCAGGGCCAATATTGCGAGGTTTTTTGTTTTTTACATAGTTTATAGAAAACTCCTGAGCAGTAATAATAGACGATAGTATCAGGATTAATAGAAAAAAATATTTTTTCATTTTGGTGTAAGTGAGAGTTAATTATAGTTGTATCCGTTGTTCTAGTTTTGTTAAAAAATCTACGGTTGGGTATTTATTTTGTAAATCAAATAATTCATCTTTTGTTATTCTGGGAGAAATATGAGTGGCGATTATTCGCTTGGGGTTTATATATTTTTTGATAAGTATAGGGGCTTGATGTTCTAACAACATCCAATAAGGTAAAATCGCAATATCGATATCTTTTTTGATAAGTTGTAATTGATCAAAAAGATGAATATCTTCCATCCAGTTAGTATCTCCTACGTGGAGAATTTTTTTATGACCAAAATCAATAATATATCCTACATTTTCTACAGTAATATGCCTTTTGCCAGCATGATTGATTTTTATTCCTGTAATTTTTAGATCTTTTAGAACACTTGTTTGTGGTGTATAATCATTTGTAATGATGCTGATTAACCTATCAGGATGTGTACTGATTTCTTTTGTAATTTGCTGTGATCCGTATAATAAGGCTGTTTTATTAGCTTTTAGGTATTCATCAGCAAGTGGCGCACTAAAATGATCTCCATGATGATGTGTGAATATAATTGCATCCGGTCGCAGTTGATGAGTTATTTTATGAGTCAAGGAAACAGGAGGAAAAAGATAATCTTTACCATACTCAGTATGCAATCCATCTATTAAAACAGAAGAGGTATGGTTTGTAATATATACACCCATATTTCCAGTATATACAAGCAATAGTTCCTTTTGGGAAAAACAAGAAATGCTTAGAGAAAGGATAGTAAAAAGAAAGAATCTTTTTAACATTTTTGATAGATTATGTAAATATGAGCTTAAAGTTAAGAAAATGAAAATGCGAAACTCTTAAAGAGGTGTTAAGGTGAAAAAGAGTTAGCTTTGATTCAAAAATATAGGACACATGAAATTTATAGAGCTTACAGTAAAGAATCATACCATTGTTCATGGATTTGATGCAAGGAATCAAGAAATTGTAGAAGATGTAAAAGTAGATGAAGCATCAAAAAAGCTAGTAGCGATTGATAGAATTTTATCAGTAAGTGAAAAGTTTATATTAGTAAAATATGCCTATAATAGAGTTATTTATTGGGAGTATATGGAGAGCTATAAAAAGGTAAAGAAGATGTTGACATCATCATAAGCAGTATTGATTTGTATTTGTATAAAAACCACAAAGATTTGTCATCGCGTTAATGATTTACAATTAAAGCTACATGATTGAAGAGTTTTATTGAAAATGAAATAAAGTGGATTATTATTTACTTATACTAAATAGCTTTCCGCCTTTTGCTATTCCTAACAGAAATTAGTTCAAAGTTTTTATTAACTTTTACTATTATAATTTTGCCAGTTTTTACATTGATCATTTTCCACCGAAAACCATAAGATGTTTCAAAAATTGAAGAACGCGCCATTTTTCTTAAATCAATTTCATCAATTTTTTCAATTACTTCTGTAGCTAATAGCCCTAATCCTCTTTTTAGAACTTCTTCTTCAGAAAGTCTTCGATCAATAGTATTTTGAATAAAGTTCGGATTATCTGTAAGATTGACAAAGGTTTTTGGATATGAAAACCAACAAGAGAGTACTAATGCACATAGTATATAATGTTTCATATTCGTAATTTTTTAAATCACGTACTATACTCCCCTGATAATACGTGCGTATTAGATTTTTATATTTGTAATCATATTGTATTTGTTTTTCACTGATTATTGACTATTGACAATCTTAATAGAGGGGATTATAAAGTTAAAGTATTAAAGTGTTTTTTACGATTTCTTTGTGTTAAAAAAATGCGAATATTCTTAAAATTAGACCTTTAAGGGCCTAAAAAAAAGAAGTTTGTTTATAAAAATTAATAAAAATTTAAACAAAAATGAATTGGCTTATTTTTATTCTTTTTTTGTACCTGTAACTTTCTAATCATTATTAGGGCAAGTAACCTTTTATCTCATTCATTGGAGTGATGTAATCAGATGTAACAATTTTGTTAGATTTTCGATACTTAGAAGCGATAAAATCCAGTCTCTATAGTCATTTTTTACTTTTGCATGGTGATAGCCTATATGTTGCTTAAATCTGTAATTAATTTCTCTTTTTTTTGAGTACGACTTTTTTACTAGAGTTAAGAGACTATGTAATGCACTTGTTTTTTAATATTATGTTTGGCAGATATATTTTATGATGATTAGGAAATGCAAAGAATCTATTAACTGACATGCTATTAGTCGGGTTGATGGCAAAATCTCCAAAACATATGTTAATTATTCTATATTAGGATGAGCTATAGTTTTCATCTTTTATAAAATGTACTAACTTTATCTAATGAAAAAGAAAAAGGAAATTTTAAAAAGTGGGTTTGCTTTTAGAAAATACGAAGCACCTGAACAATCTCCATTCGAAAAACTTTTTGATATATTTCAGGAAATCATAACGCATACTTCTGGTGATCTGGATGAAGCGCTGGATTGGATGAAAGAACTAGATAAGGAGTATCAGTTAACCAGTGAAACGTATACTTTGGATGATTTTATAGAAGATCTAAAAAAGAAAGGATACATTAAAGAAGAAGTCAAACCTGATGGAAAAGGAGGAATGTCTATTACGTCTAAAACAGAACGGGCAATTAGAAAAAAAGCGCTGGATCAAATTTTCGGGAAGCTAAAACGAAGCGGATCAGGGAATCACAGAACCAAGTATACGGGTAGAGGTGATGAGCATGCAGGAGAGTTTAGGAACTATCAATATGGAGATGCATTAGAGCGTATTTCTATCACAGAAAGTCTGAAAAACGCTCAGATAAATCATGGCATCGGGGAACTGAATCTTACAGAAGATGATCTGGTAGTAGAAGAAACCCAGTTTAAAGCACAGATGAGTACGGTATTGATGATCGATATAAGTCATAGTATGATCTTATATGGAGAAGATCGTATTACTCCTGCCAAAAAAGTAGCGATGGCATTAGCAGAATTAATCACTACCCGTTATCCGAAGGATACATTGGATATCTTAGTTTTTGGTAATGACGCCTGGCCAATTGCTATCAAAGATTTGCCGTATCTGCAGGTAGGCCCCTATCATACCAATACAGTTGCAGGTTTACAACTAGCGATGGATATGTTAAGAAGAAAGAGAAATACCAATAAGCAAATTTTCATGATTACAGATGGTAAACCCAGCTGTTTGATTCTGCCAGATGGTCAATATTATAAGAATAGTAATGGATTAGATAAGCATATTGTGAATAAATGCTATATGATGGCGCAGCAAGCTCGTAAATTACATATACCGATTACTACGTTTATGATCGCCAGAGATCCTTATCTAATGCAGTTTGTAAGAGAATTTACACATGCGAATCAAGGAAAAGCATTTTATACCGGTCTAAAAGGATTAGGAGAAATGATTTTTGAAGATTATGAAACTAATAGAAAAAAAAGAATTAGAGGATAATAGTATAAACTAGAATTTTTTGAAAAAAAAATATGAATATAAAAAATATAACCACGATTGGTCAATTAAAAGAATCAGGATATAAGAGTAAAAGTATAAAAGAAGAACTTAGAGAAAATCTAAGAGATAAAATAAATAGAAAAGAAGATACTTTTACAGGTATTCATGGATATGAGAATACAGTGATTCCTGAGCTGGAGAGAGCAATTTTATCCAGGCATAATATTAATTTATTAGGGTTAAGAGGACAAGCGAAAACGCGGTTGGCAAGACAAATGACGAATCTTTTGGATGAATGGATTCCTGTTGTAGATGGATCTGAGATCAATGATGATCCATTTCAACCCATATCAAGGTATGCAGTTAGTCTAATTGCAGAAAAAGGAGAAGATACTCCAATATCCTGGGTACATCGCAGCGATCGTTTTGCTGAGAAATTAGCCACTCCAGATGTTACAGTAGCTGATATTATCGGAGATGTAGATCCTATTAAAGCGGCTAATCTAAAGCTAAGTTATGCAGACGACAGAGTGATTCATTTTGGGATGATTCCAAGAGCTAATCGCTGTATCTTTGTTATTAACGAGTTACCGGATTTACAGGCTCGTATCCAGGTAGCCCTATTTAATATTTTACAAGAAGGAGATATACAGATAAGAGGATTTAAACTGCGTCTCCCACTGGATATGCAATTTGTATTTACTGCCAATCCAGAAGATTATACAAATCGGGGAAGTATCGTTACTCCATTAAAAGATAGAATAGGATCTCAGATTCTTACACATTATCCAGAGACTATCGAAATAGCAAAAACAATTACCCAGCAAGAAGCCCAACTTGATACCAGGCAAAGTGGTTTAGTTTACGTACCGGATCTGGCAAAAGATTTGTTAGAGCAACTTAGTTTTCAGGCAAGAGAAAGTGAATTTATTGATCATAAAAGCGGAGTAAGTGCCAGGATGAGTATCACGGCTTATGAAAACTTATTAAGTACAGCAGAATACAGAGCTTTAAAATCCGGAGAAGAAAAAACGATGGTGCGACTAAGTGATTTTATGGGAGTCGTTCCGGCAATTACGGGTAAGGTAGAACTGGTATATGAAGGAGAGCAGGAGGGAGCAGCATCTGTAGCACATTCCTTAATCTCTGATTCGATCAAAACCTTATTCCCGGATTATTTTCCTAAAATAGAACGATTAGAAAAAGAAAGCGAACAAAGCCCCTATCAAGAATTGATTGATTGGTTTTTTGAAGAAAGTGGTTTCGAACTTTTGGATGATATAGCTGATAGCGATTATAGAGAAAAGCTCGATGGAATACCCCCACTAAATAATTTGATAAAAAAGTATCAGGAAGATATTGATCAACAAGATCGATATTTTGTAAAAGAATTTTTGTTATGGGGATTGGTAGAATATAAAAAACTCAGTAAATATAGATTGTCAGAAGGGTTTAGATTCAAAGATTTGTACGGGAGTTATATAAGTGATCTATAATAAAGTCATTTTGATCAATTCAGAACAAAATGAAATTGCGATTATATCGCTTTACCTATAAATTATTCAGGATGACTAAAAATAGAAGTTTCGCTAATGAAATCATTATGTTTTTTACTCATAGTTATTAATAGTTTGCTATTTAGTTTGTATTAACCTTGATAAAACCTCTTTGTTAATGGGGGTGAAAGTAATTACTAGTAGTATTAATTATTAAACGATTAATAATTTTGTCTATAGTGTACAATAAAAAAAGAAACCTCATAAAAAAGCCTCAATATTGAGGCTTTTTTATGAGGACTTTTTTAAAACACATTTTATTGCATAAAGCAGTAAAGTTTAGTATAAACTACGAAATACTTTATGGTCTTCTTCCTCTCGGTATTTCATTGGACTTGGTTCTTTTATTAAATGGTCTCTGTTTAAGGTCATTCCCTACACGTTTTGCACTATCTATTCTATTTTGGTATTTTTTGTTCACATCAGAATTCTGTTCATTTGCCAGTGCTGCGTTTTTTTTAAGTATTCGTATTTTTGGCCCTGTATGTTTTGCTATTTTTACTTTTGTTTTATTCGGTACACTTTTAGAGACTTCATCAACAACATTCATATAATCATTTTTTGCTTTATAAGCAGCGGCTTTATCTGACTTGTGTTTTCGTTCTTTTTTTGCTTCAAAGGAAGATTCGATTGATTTTCTGAAATCCGTTATACTCAAAGTATTGTTTTAAATTATAAGGTTGATACTATTATAAGAGTATGTTTAAAAACCCTTCTGCCTGCTGGTCATTACTTTGACAACCTTGACTTTACT
>NZ_VTZU01000082.1 GCF_008370685.1 Aquimarina sp. RZ0 | reverse complement strand
CGCAAGGTAGTTCTATACTTACATTGCTTGCATTGATATTGATCTCTAGTAGAAAGCCAGTAGTGTTGTTCTCCCTGGCATCGTTTACAAACAACACCCTGTTTATCTCTTTCTGCTTTAAAATGAGTCTTACAACTAGCTTCGTCCGGAAATTTTTTAAAAAATTCTTGAATCTTCATAATCTTAACCATCTTTAATACAATAAGATACAAATAAATCACCGGTTATGCAAGGAATCCGATAGTCATAAAAAAATATTCAAAAAAACAAGTAAGAATCTAAATAGTCACAAAAATCAAACTTGGTTAAAAAAATCAGTTTTTAGAGATTGCTTTATGAAATCTTTATGCAAAGCAGGTAACCCATAAAAGAATAAGTCTTTTTTTAAATAAATAATCCCCGAGGCAGAGCCGTCGAGGTATTCAACGGAAGAAAATTTATTTTTAGTTTGATGAAAACCTAAGGTTTTCAAACTTTTCTCTTAACCCCGACGCAGAGCGTCGAGGAATTCTATAGATTAAACACCTCGATGGTTCTGCGAGATTATTTATTAAACTTAATAATAAGTACGCTAAAGTGTTATCAAACAAAGAAATAGTAAATGAAGAGGTTTTACTTTTAGGATAAAATGAGTCACCAGCCATATGTGATAATTATCGATTGCTGGCAAAAGAACCGAGTAAAACCTTGCACTATATTATGGTTTTAATACCGCTATCTATACAATAATACGATTTGTGATTAAAAAATTCGTATAAATTCATTGAATTATTTTTTCTTTATGCAAGGCAAAAAAATCAAGCATAGCTATAGCTACGGTTTATTTTTTAAACGAAGTAGAAAGGAAAAAGAAACGATGAATATGCGAAATTTTTAGTTATAAATCGTATAATTAGGCAACCTTACTTGTAGGTAAGGTCGCCCTTATATATTTTAGTTTATCGATTCAGGAATTTCGATTTAATTATATTCTTTATTTTTCTTTTCGGCGGTTTTATTTCACCTGATTCACCTCTATGAGGCATTTTCGATCTTTCATTGCTATTAATTGGAGGATTAAATTGTGATAGATCAGGATCTTTTGCTGCGTTATACAGTTCTTCACCATCAAGCCTTTGATCGATTGACAAAGTTTCTGAAGGAACACTATCTTGTATTCCATTAGGATATTTTCGATCTCTTAACTCTTTTTGTACTGCTATAATCTTTTTTGGATTTTTTGTCGTAACTTTCTCTAGATCTTGCTCTGAAGAACTTCCGATGTTTTTGGTCTTAATATTCTTTCCCATAGTGATTTATAGTTTATAATTAAAAATAATAGTCAAATTAGAAATATTCATATGCGGATATCCTAACGAACGAATTAGTATTTTATATTCACTTCTTAATTTAAACACCACTTGTTGGTGTATAATCCCTAAAAAAATCAAGAATCTTAGGAGGCGTTTATGAAAAAAACTGTGACTAATCAGTTTGCTATTTGACATTGATTTTTTGCAATTTCAATAAGAGCATCAAGTACATTTACACCTTTTTTTATAGCAGTATCAATCACAGATCTTATTTTGGCAAAATTCTTAGCTGCCTTAGGTGTTTTACAATTGTCCAGATATTTTTTGCTTTACCTTGATGTTACGGATCGCTCTTTCTGAGGCATTATTGTCCCCTGGTACTTCTTCAATATATAAGAATATAAATAGGTTTTGTTGTTCCCTTCTCATTCTTTTGTAAAAAGTGTAGAGTTCTTTGAACTTTTTATCCGGGGGTTGTTCTAATAAGTTTTCAAATCCTCGGATAATACCGATCCTTTTATCTTTGTATTTTTCACTCTCGAAGCTTTCTTGCTTTTTCAATGAAAGGGCTTGATACAATAATTGCTGAAATTGATGACTCCACCCCTGGGCTGTATATCTTTCATTTAGATAATTCAATCGTCTTAGTAAATGTGGGATGCATCCTTGATGGTGTATGGTGTTGATAGTTGTGGTCTCCAACCATCACTGACCAATACACTTTGGGTAAAGCCTTCTGGAAATTCATCTTCTATAGCAAGCTTCCCTCTAGTTTCTGAATGAGTAATATAGGTAGCGTCAGATGTTTGCCAAACCCACATCCAATGTTTTTGTCCATTTACTTTAGCTCCTGTTTCATCCGATCCAATTACTTCACTATTGGATACTTGTTCTTTTATAAACTCATATGTAGCAGTAGCTTTGTTTGCAAAACGCTCCAGTAAACAATGAATCCCTCCTTCACTAATAGGGATATTGAACACATCCTTAAAAGCCTCTTTCATTCTGGCGAAGGGAAGATTGACGTGCGTGAAAATACCCTACAAGACTTTCTATGTTAGGACCATAACTTACAGGAGTAGTTACAGCTTCTGGAAATGCACCTTTATTTTGGCATCCACAAGAGCAGGATTTACTGTAGGAACGATATTCTATAAAAACTGCTTTAATAGGTGGAATGTCCAATACCTGACCAGAACTTACTTCTTTACCAGGAATTGCTTCTAAAGAAGATCCGCACTTATAACAATGAGATGGATGTAGTTCTATGATATGATCTGGAGTACTTGTCATTTCGAGTGTTTTTCCCTTATGTCCTAATTGTCCTCCAGGTTTCTTGCCAGAAGATTTACACAAACTTTGGTTAGGTTTTGGACGATGCTCATCTTTCGATGGAGCAACAGAACTATTACGACTGGTTTTAGGGGGCTCGTATTTAGAAAGACGTTCTTTTAGTACTGCATTCTCCTTTTCTAAGAGATCTAAACGAAATTTGAGAGCTTCTAACTGAAGTAGTAATACAGAAGTATCCATACTGCTAAGTAAATAAAACAAGTGATAACCAAAAAACAAAAAGTATGCCTATTTGACATGAAAAACATGACAATTAGGCATGATTCAACATTTTAAAAAAAACAAACTGATTAGTTACAAAAAACTATTGAGTTCATCTTCTGTTTTGGACTGCTTTAGAAACTCATCATCAAATAAATATTCCTTTTTCATGTATGTAAAATTAAAAATTAAACAAAAGACTATCAATAGTTTAAGCCCTCGATAGCCATTTGAATTACATACTTTGTGTTATGTTCTTGATCTAGTTCTGTTTTTATTCTGTTTCTTATACTTCTCATATGTGTTCTCTATATGAACATTTAATCTTCTGAAATGTTCTGCTATTCTAGGTTCTGTTGATGAACTACTACTACCCTTTTTTCTATGCTTATTATAGCCTGGGTCTCTTAATAGTTTGTCATCTGGGTTAGCCACTTTTAATTCTTCAAAAAAATTCTGACTTTGTACATTACTAGGTAACGTAAAGTTAGGCATAGTGGCTGGCTCGGTAGGTTTAGCTACATTCCTACCAGTAAACGAAGATGATCTTGGATCTTTGTACATTCTATTATTATTTTTTAAAATTTATTGTATATTATAAAGACAGCTTAGACTAAGTAAATCCCTATGTATATTATTAATAGTTTGCTATTTAGTTCGTATTAATCTTGATAAAACCTCTTTATTAATGGGGTCTTGAAGGAATTATTAAACGATTAATAACTTGTATTTTCAAGATGAATCTAGCTTTGAGTGGAGAAATAATTAAATTATTTACATACCTCCAGAAGGTGAGGTTTTGATACGGGATTTGCTACAAAACCATGAAAAATTTATTCATCAGGATAATATTTGGAGATAGACTGATATGAGAGCAAAATATCAATACCTCTGTGTCGCACTGTGGTCAGCGTTTTAGTGATTGCGTAATTTTTTGCTCCCTTCATATAGCTACCAGTATCATCAAGAATCACCATCCTGTAGAAATATGTATCAAAAATCACCTCGCAATTTCATTTTTTTCAGTATTGGTCATTGCCTTTCCATCGCTGTGCAAAGACAATATTCTTCGGGGTGCTTTTTTTTAGGCGCTTTGGTCAAACTCTTCTTTTCTGACCAGACACTGAATGATCAAATGTAGAATCAAAAATCGAAAAGTAGCATAGATTTTAACCAGAGCTCAACAATCCTTGACACCATATCCTGAAAAACAGAGTTTTTCCTCGGGCACACCAAGTACAGGCAATGTGGCAAAGACGTTGATTCTCTGCAAAATAGCTCGACCTATCTTATATACACTGTTTTTGAATTCATAAATTTGGCAACATCATCAATATATGGTTTAGACATTATTGTAGTATGTGTAGCGCCTTCTATTGGGTAAGTGAGTACTTCCTTTCTGGTAAAATTTTCCCAATTATTATCGCCAGGTAAGCACATTATATTTACTGTATTTTCCATATCATGATGTATTTTATTTTCTGAATCATAGGCTTTAAAAAACTTAATTGGAGCGTTTATTTTCATTCCTTCTCCAGGACTATACACAATATTACAATTTGTTAAAAGTACCTTTAATTGACGTTTCGTAGTAAAATCGCCAGAAGATACTATTAAGTCATGGGTTAAATCTATCAACTCTTCTTTAGTTTTACTAGTCAGGTCAGTCTTTAACAAAGAATTTTTAGTATCTAGATCTAACCTCTCGCTCCCTATTAAATTTATCAATAAACTTCCAAGATCTTCCTTATAATCTTTTACCGGTAATGAATCAAATGATATCAGTTCTTCTATTACCTGACCCTTATTTTCTAATTGAATAGCCATTTCTAATGCAACTCTTGCTCCAAAAGAATACCCTCCTAGTCGATATGGACCACAAGGCATGATTTTTTGTATCTCTTTTATAAAAAAGCTTGCCAGCTCTTCATTAGTATCTATTATTGCGGATTGATTATCAATTCCCGGGAATTGAAAACTATATATTGGTTGATCTTCGCCTAATAAGGTTGTTAGCTCAAGGAAAGTAGTTGGTATTCCTCCCGCTGGGGGAATAAGGAATAGAGGTCTCTTATTTCCAAATTCATTAAACTTAATAAGAAAAGAAGTTTGGATTTCTTTATCAGATTCCAGTAATTTACCTAGTTTTTCAATCGTGTTACATTCGAATATTTGAGCTACACTGATACTTTCAGAAAAGGATTCTTTAATTTTCGAAATTAATTGCATCACTAGGATAGAGTTACCTCCTAATTCAAAAAAGTTATCGCGGATTCCAATATCATTGTTCATTAGCCTCAATACTTCCCCCCAGATAGCAGCTAATCTCCATTCAATCGCATTTCGCGGAGCTATATATTCCTGACTTGATAGATTGTTTGGCATTATGTAAGGCAATGCTTTTTTGTCTATTTTGCCATTAGTAGTCATAGGTAGCTTATCTAATGCTAACCATAGCTTAGGGATCATATAATCAGGCAATTGGCTTTTTAGTGCATTTTGGATTGCTAATTTGTCAAAATTACCTTCAACTACTACATAGCCTATCAACACATTAGAGCCATCATGATGTTTTTTTGCAATTACACAACAATGCTGAATTACTTCTAGTTGAGAAAGCTGGCTCTCAATCTCACCTAATTCTATTCGATATCCACGAACCTTAACCTGGTCATCCTTCCTGCCAATGAATTCAATATTCCCATCAGGAAGCCACCGTGCCTGATCCCCTGTTTTATACATCCGCGCTCCTTTTTTAAAAGGATTAGGTAAAAATTTATTTTTGGTTAAATCTTCTTTGTTCAAATACCCTTTGGCTAGTCCGGATCCACTAATAAATAGCTCACCAATCATTCCTACGGGAACAGGATTATCACAAGTGTCCAGAATATAAATCTGAGTATTATCTATGGGTTTACCAATAGGAATAGTGGTCAATGATTTATAATTACTAACCTCTGATACAATACAGCCTATTGTGGCTTCTGTAGGTCCATATTCATTATATATGCTGGCTTCTGCTGGTAAACCTTGTAAACAATCCAGATGATAAGAAAATAGTTCTTCACCACCAATAATGATCTCTTTTAAATGTTTACAAGATAGTTCTTTAAAAAACAATAAATGGGTAGGAGTCAGTTTGATAGAAGTAACATTTTCTGTATTAGAAACCATTTCCAACACTTTATGAACATCTTGTTCCTTATAAACGGATAATTGACCACCTGTGAGTAAAGTCATATAGATACTGGTCTGAGTCAGGTCAAATGACAAAGAGGTAAACAATGGAAAATTATATGTGCTGTTTGCAGCACCATAATTAGAAATACAATATAAAATATAATTGAATAAGCTGTTGTGTTCTATCATAACTCCTTTGGGCTTACCTGTGCTTCCAGAAGTATAAATTACATAAGCCAAATTTGATGAATATACCAATTCTTTTATAGGTTGTTCTGTTTCCATAGCTATTAATTCCCAATCCTGATCTAACAAAACTACATCGAGATCTTCGTGCTGCCCTAATCTGGATTTAATGTTAGCAGTACTTAATACGATTTGAACACCTGCATTCTCCAACATATAATCAATACGCTCTTGAGGATATTCTGTATCAACAGGAACATAGGCACCACCACTTTTTAAAACTCCCAATATCCCAATAATCATTTCAAAACTACGATCAATATATATACCAACTAAGGTATTGTGTCTTACTCCTTTCTTTTGCAAATACTGAGCTAATTGGTTTGATTTTTTATCCAACTCTGTATAGGTCATTTTTTTATTTTCATAAACCATAGCGACTTGATCTGGAGTTTTTGCTACCTGTTCAGAAAATAGTTCAATAATAGTTTTATTCTTTGGGTAAGATACTTCGGTGGTATTGAAATCTTCCAAAATCCGCGACTGTTCTTCCTGGGTAATTATTGACAAATCTCCAATCTTATTATTTGGATTGGCAATCAGGCTTTTTAATAATTCTCGGTAATGAATCCCTAGTTGCTCAATGGTCTCTTCTTTAAATAGATTTGTGCGATATTTAACAGACATTTGTAACCCCTTTTTGGTTTCTGATATACTAAAAGCGATTTCCTGACCATTCATCTCATCATTATTAGAAAACAAGTCTGTCTTTAAATTTCTTAATATAACTTCTTCATTTACTGATTGATCTAATAGCTCGAATGTTACCTCAAACATATAATTACAATTGATATATTTGTTATCTCGAAGGTGTTTCAATACAGTATCAAAAGGGACTAATTCATTATCATATCCTTCCAAAGTGGTTTGCCTTACTTGTGATAAAAACTCCAGGAATGACTTTTTCACATCTACCGTACTGCGAAGCGCCAGTGTATTTTTAAATAAACCGATCATGCCTTCTAGTCCTTTTTGTTTTCTATGGTCAATATAGGTTCCCACACAAACATCTGACTGATTGCTATAACGGCTTAGCAGTATCTTTAGAGCGGCTAGTAGTGTCACAAATAAGGTAGTGTCTTTGCTCTTGCTCAGATCCTGTAAGCTATTACTCAGTTCTTTGTTTGATTCAAGCAATATACTGGAGACCGAATAACCCTGGTCTTCTGAGACCATAGTGTCAGCAGGTAATAAACAAGGCGTAACTCTTGATAATTTTGACTCCCAATACGATAACTGCGTGTCCAAAATATCCCTAGGGATATGCCTTTTTTGCCACATTGCATAATCTGCATATTGTAGTGGTAATGCTGGTAAATCAGGTTCTCTTTCTTCTATTTGAGCATTATATAGTTCCTGGAGTTCTTTTACTATAATATGTTTAGATAGTGTATCACCTGCAATAGCATTAAATGTCATTACCAGCTCATAATTATCGCACCCCAGATCATATAAGCACGCACTAAAGATATAATCCTTATACAGATTATAAGGAAAACCTATATATGACGAGATCATATTCTCAAAAGAATCGAAATTCTCTTCCTTAACATATTCATAATCTAATTCCCATAATTCTGCTGGTAATATTCCCTGATATGCTATATCGTTTATATCCCTAAAAATACTTCTTAGAGTCTGGTGTCTCTCAATAATAATTTTTATAGAATTATTTAATATATCTTTATCCAATGCTCCGCATAATTGTAGTCGGATAGAAAGATTAACCCCTTTTTTATCCTGATTCCAAAACCACTCCTGCTCCTGACTATAGCTCAAAGGTGTTTTTTCTAATACATCACGATTATAATTTACAAGTTTTAAGTTCTTTTTGGTTAAAATTCGTTGTTTTTCTTGTTTATCAATAGATTGAGTAATAGTTCTCGTATCTTCATTTTTTTTGATGTTTTTTAATGTGCTAATGTCTATCCTATTGTTGGTAAAGTTTAAAATCATATCCGTGTCTGAAGCTTTTTCCATAATGTTTACTACCTTATTTTTCATATATCACTATCGTTTTTAGTTTTTAATTTTATTGATTACTTGCTTTTGAACCTTGTTTGCTCCTCAGGTTATTACCAAGCTGTAATCTTTGAATATGGTTTTGGAGCAAAACTTCTTTAATTTTTATGCCATTATCATCTAATATTATGACCTTGTGATACTTGTGAAAGAGAAATGGTTTAAAAATGTAAAAACAGTTGAATCTTTTTTGAATTTGTTTTGTGAATTCTTTTTTAAAAACAATCGAAAATCAAAATAACCCTATGTTATACGATTTGTGATTAAAAAATTCGTATAAATTCATTGAATTATTTTTTCTTTATGCAAGGCAAAAAAATCAAGCATAGCTATAGCTACGGTTTATTTTTTAAACGAAGTAGAAAGGAAAAAGAAACGATGAATATGCGAAATTTTTAGTTATAAATCGTATTATACCAACCTATTTTTATCCTAGGCTTAAATAATTTTTTGCTAGTTCCTGGTATAAAATTTAAGGATAATCTTAACTTACAGTTCAATTTCCTAACGAAGAAATAATAGAGAAAGAATCAGATTATTGGTCTAAATTAATGACAGAATTATCCTTGTTCATTATTTGCGAGTAATTTACTTTGCATAATGAGGTGAGCATTTTTTATTTTTAGGAAAAAACTATCAATCAATCTCTTTTTTTCTTTAAAAACTATTTTTTTGTGATTTTCTACATAGAAATCACGTTTTATAGGATATTGAAAATTACCTTTTGTGGTTCGTTGGGGATCATTCAATGTAAGAAAATGACTTATAAAGAATGTGTTAGAAGCTGGATAGCCTGTGATTTCTGATATTTATTTTATAACAATCATAAACACCTGATAAACAAAATTTAAAAACTAAGATGTATGCCCAAAAACACAAGGTTTTAAATGCGTTTATCTTGTATGCAAAATTAGAGTTTGATTATTCAGCAATTATTAAATTTGAGATTTAACGACCAGGCATAAAAAAGATCCCTGAGACTGGGTTATCATTACCACTTCTATGACATTAAGGTATTATCTTTTTGGCCCCGTATTTGATGTTTTAAGCCGGTTAAACATGTTACGAACCAATTGCTTTTTTTTTGCTTTTTTTGCTGCACCTTTTGAAAATTCTATTCCCGGTTTTGTCATTTTATTTAAAAATGATTTTACTCCATCTCCCTGAGTCTTGGTTCTATCAGAGAAATTAGAACTTATATTCTTAACTTGTTCTATGGTTTTTTGCGGTTTTGGTACTACTTTTCTTCCTATTTTGTTCCATTCTATATTTTTTAATTCGTTGTTTACTTTTTTAAGGTTTTTTTTGTTTTCTTTTAGGGAGGCTTTTAGCTTTTCTTTTTCTTTTAACAAAGGGCTTGCTACTTTTGCTTTTTCACTTTCAATTATATCTGTATCGGCAATATTATCAAGCAGATTATCTACTTCTGCAATTTCTACTTCTAGATTTCCTATTTCAGTTAAAACATCATTCGATTCAGTTATTTTTTGATTTTTTAAATCATTCAGTTCTTCCTTTGTTAATTTAAAAATGGATTTTTGATCTGGTGGTAACTCTCGATTTTCTAGTTGATCTGGGATAGGTTGTATTTCTTGTAGAGCTGTTGTGGAATCCTGTAGGTTCTCAGGATTGCTTATATCAGGAGCTGATATCTGGTTTTGATTAATATCATTTTCTATTCCCGGTTTTGTCATTTTATTTAAAAATGATTTTACTCCATCTCCCTGAGTCTTGGTTCTATCAG
This sequence comes from Aquimarina sp. RZ0, assembly GCF_008370685.1. Lineage (GTDB taxonomy): Bacteria > Bacteroidota > Bacteroidia > Flavobacteriales > Flavobacteriaceae > Aquimarina. Next base: position 18,799 of record NZ_VTZU01000082.1, on the reverse strand, counting down.
AGAAATTAGAACTTATATTCTTAACTTGTTCTATGGTTTTTTGCGGTTTTGGTACTACTTTTCTTCCTATTTTGTTCCATTCTATATTTTTTAATTCGTTGTTTACTTTTTTAAGTTTTTTTTTGTTTTCTTTTAGGGAGGCTTTTAGCTTTTCTTTTTCTTTTAATAAAGGGCTTGCTACTTTTGCTTTTTCACTTTCAATTATATCTGTATCGGCAATATTATTAAGCAGATTATCTACTTCTGCAATTTCTTCTTCTAGATTTCCTATTTCAGTTAAAACATCATTCGATTCAGTTTTCTTTTGATTTTTTAAATCATTCAGTTCTTCCTTTGTTAATTTAAAAATGGATTTTTGACCTGGTGGTAACTCTTGATTTTCTAGTACCTGATTTTGATTTTGTATTAGGTCATTTATTTTCTCAATAATCTTTCCCAATACATCTCCAATTTGGTCAATAATTGATTTGAATTCTTCTTTTGAGGAAGCCAGATTATCGGTATCAATTTGAGTTTCTGTTTGTAAGTTTTGAGTGATTTCGTTGCTTATATCAGAGGCATTTGGGTATTCTTCATTTGAGATTTGTTGACCCTCAAAAGTATTAAGTATATTGTTTAATGAATCCCTAGTTTTATCGAATGCATTCTTTAAATCACTATCTGATGTATTATAAGCAAAATCATCTAACAAATTTAAAAAGTCTTGTAAACTTTCTACTTCTTCTTCATTAGATAGTTGTTGAGTAGAATTTAATGTTTTTTCAACATTTGATAATGTTTCTAAGAAATCCAAAGACTTGTCAATATTCTTTAAGTATTTATCATCCGAACTCATACTACTAGGAGAAATTTGATCTGTTTTGATTTCTCTTTCGGGTGTAATATCTATATCATTATCAAGTTCTTGGTTATCCCGACTTGTGGGAGCAGTCTGATCTTGATCTGTGTTGATTTTCTCTCCAGGGGTAACATTTATATTATTATCCAGCTCTTGATAGCTCAGATCTGTGGGAGTGGCCTGATATTGATCTTTGTTGATTTTCTCTCCAGGGGTAACATTTATATTATTATCCAGCTTTTGATAGCTCAGATCTGTGGGAATGGCCTGATATTGATCTGTATTGATTTTCTCTCCAGGGGTAACATTTATATTATTATCCAGCTCTTGATAGCCCTGATCTGTGGGAATTACCTGATCTTGATCTGTGTTGATTTTCTCTCCAGGGGTAACATCTATATCATTCCCCAGTTTTTGATTGTCCTGATCTGTGGGAGTGGCCTGATCTTGATCTGTATTGATTTCTCTTTCGGGTGTAGTATCTATATCATTATCAAGTTCTTGATGGTCCAGATCTATGGGAGTAGTTTGATTTTGATCTGTGTTGGATCCTTGTTCAAACTTGGCAATCATCTTTTCAACCTGTCCCTCATTATCCAGATTCGGGCGAGTAGCCTGATCTCCATCTGTGTTGAGTCCTTGTTCAAACTTGGCAATCATCTCTTCAACCTGCCCCTCATTATCCAGATCCGGGCGAGTAGCCTGATCTCCATCTGTGTTGAGTCCTTGTTCAAACTTAGCAATCATCTTTTTAACTTGTCCTTCATTATCCAGATCCGGATGAGTATTAGAACTTTGACTTTTCTGACTGACTTTATTTTCTAATTTGTTATTCATTTTCTTTTTGAGAATTAATTACTATTTCTATAACAGACATTCATCAAATTTCTATAATGCTTGATGATTGATATATTATTAAATATACGCGTTGTGTGTTTTGATTTTTTTACTCAAAATTTGTTGATTCGAGTGCTTCAACCAAAGGAAGAAGTATATCGAGAATAGGGTTTTGGATCAAAAAAAACTATCCTTGATGCAATTTTTCTTCATTTTATTCTGGAAAACCACTACCATTAGCGCTTTTTTTATATTATTTAGTTTCAAACTCCATAATGGGTTATTAACCGTTTAATAATTAATACTGCTAGTAATTACTTTCAGATCCTATTAATAAAGAGATTTTATCAAGATTAATACAAACTATTAATAAGTATTTATTTTTTTTATAACCTTTTCTATAAAATAGCTTCAAATATTCAGCCTTTCAAAAGCATCTTTCTTAAAGTCTTTATATAGGTTAAGAAAACCTGTATACTATTAAGACAATTCTAGAAGAATGAAACCCTAATAATAATATCAGAAAAATAATTTTATACGTAAGCCTATGGTAAACTACATATTGTATAGCTGATATTTAGGTTTTAGCTTTGTTGTATGCAAAGAGAAGACACTAAACGAAAAAGAGATGTATAAAACTCTCAGGAATTGGAAATAGAGTACACTCAGCTTGAAAGACTTTGGATAAACTCAAGGTATTACATATGGAGTTATTTTAAGATAGGGAAAATATATCAAAATTATTTTTATCGTCTTATATTATTTTTCTTTTTAATCTTAAAATGCTCTCGTAAAATATTGGCTATTTCTGCATTGGTAGTTTTTGTTTTTTCTAAATTTATAGAAGTTTTATCAGTAAGATGTGGATTGATTTCTACACTATAGGTTTTTGCTAATAGATTTGTTAACCTATCAAGCTTTGGATGTATTTTTTCTAGTTTAGCAGCTGCCGCATTTTTTGAATTTGATATATTACTGGTATCACTAATAAACTTTCCCCAAGAGCCAAGATATGCTAGAACAGTGGCTTTCCCCCATGAACCCTGCATATCAATCCATCCTTGAGCAGGATCTACCACACCGCCGATTATACCAGGACTATCCCCAACCAGTGATCCTATACCTACGGTAGCACTTACCATTGGCAAAGCTGCAACTGCTCCGACCCGGTCTTTAATTACATCCATGATTTCTTTCATCTCGGTAGTTTTACCTATAGATATTCTAAGAGGTCTATCCGGGTCTTCAACAAATCTAGCTTGTTCATCATTGCTATTACTAGTAGCGGTAAAAGTTTGATCAGGGTATCTTTCCAGTGCCTTGATCAAATCTCTTGGGGTACCAATTAGTAGATAACTACGTTTGCCAACTTCAGTATTTGCAATTTGTTTATGTTCTTCTAATCCCAATTTTCTTTTTGGATTAGGGACTATTTTTTTTTTGAATTGAGCATATGATTCATTGTCGGGAGATTTAGATTTTTCATACCCTTCTTTTACTCTGGTTGTAGCTCTTAATTGCGTGTTTTTTCCCATGTTAATTCGTTTAAAATAAAGTGTTTATTTTCTAAATAGAGTGATTCATTCAACTTTCTTTTTGGTCATCATTGTTACTTTTAAAAGAAACACTTATTTTTTTAGTAAATAAAAAACAAGTTATACGATTTGTGATTAAAAAATTCGTATAAATTCATTGAATTATTTTTTCTTTATGCAAGGCGAAAAAATCAAGCATAGCTATAGCTACGGTTTATTTTTTAAACGAAGTAGAAAGGAAAAAGAAACGATGAATATGCGAAATTTTTAGTTATAAATTGTATTAAAAGAGCTGAGTCAGGTAATGATTTTTACCGTGTTACAATGACACTTTTTATGATATCAATTCAATCAAAAAAAAACAAAGTACTGAACTAATAATTATACATTTACAATTTTATCAACCGTCGATATTGGTAAGCCTATTGTCATGTATATGACCACAGGCTTACATATGAACAAGTTTATCAAGATTTCATTCATTTTGTTATTGTTTTTAGCAACTAACCCAATTTCAGCACAATCATTTATTAAAGATTTAATAGCACTTCAAAATTACAATGGTAATGATTATGTACCTCTTAAAGGTTATTTTGAGAATGGCGACCATGGAAGTGGTAATATTGGATTGAATAAGGATATGATTAAACCTTAAGTGAAATATGGAGAACATCATGAATGCTCTTCTAGGTCTAATCTTAAAATCAAAACCTCCGTTTTAGTGTAGGTTTTTTACACTTTTTTACTACCGAAACCGTGGGGATGACCTCTTTCTGCGACCGGAGGATCTATACTCGGTGCAGTATATTCTCCCCATTAGGTTCTAAGTTGTTTTTCGATTCAGTACCTAATAAATTTTTTTTGCTCCATTTAAATATTGAACTTGAGCGGTGCTGCTACTGTTACTTACGGATATTACTCTTGCTCTTCTATGTGGAGCGTTTTTACGAGTTACGATATCATCTTTTTTCATTTATATCTAATTTTATTTTATAAATAATATTTATTGGTAAGGATATTCTAATTCACATTATAATATACTCGTTTTATACTGTAAAGAGTCTTTTTTGGTAGGTTTACCCTCAAAAAAATAGTTTTTAAATAAATCAAAATGAATACTGGAGCTATTTATGTAGAGCTAGTTCAATTATTAGGTAGTAATTCTACTAGTTTATTCGCCTTATGTTCTTGGATTCTATCCAAAACATCTTTCAGCCACGTGTAGGGATCTATATTATTAATCTTACAAGTTGCAAAAAAAGAATACAACATGGCAGCTTTTTGAGCAGCATTATGTGATCCTGCAAATAGATAATTCTTTCTGCCTAGTGCCAAGGGTCTGATGGTATTCTCAATACGATTGTTATCTATTTCATAGCGACCATCACTAGTATATGCTACCAGTTTGGCACATAACTTAAGAGTATAGGAGATTGCTTTACCAATCCCACTTTTAGGAAGTACCTGAAGTGTCTGCTGTTGTAACCAAACCTCTAATGTTGTTAAAATAGGAACTGCATATAGTTTTCGGTAGCGCAGTCTAGTTTCTGGTTTCACATTTCGTTCTCTTGATTTACGCTCTATGGCATACAGCTTTTGGATTTGTTCCAATGCATAACTGGCTCTAGAGGCATCATTATCTAGTGCTTTCTCAAAATAGCGTCTGGCATGTGCCATACAGGCCAATAGTTGTATACTTCCTTTGGTGGTCAGATTTAGATATCCAGAATATCCATCTGTTTGTATAGTTCTGTTATATTCTTGTAACCTTGCTTCTGGAACTTTTTTTGATCGACTAGGATTATATTTAAACAACACCAGGCCTTCTATAGGCGCATGATGTACCCAATGATAGCCCATATGAAGCTTTCCTTTTCTTCGTTTTGACTTGGCAGCACTTTTATGAGTATCCCTGAACACCGATTGGTGATTCATCAATCTGCAAGTAGTTACTTTGTAACAATTGTTTTTGCAAACAATCGTATAAAGGAACTAATAATCTGGTACTGGCATTAAACCATCCACATATGGTAGCTTCACTAAGGATTACCCCTTGACTTTTAAAGATTTGTTGTTGTCTATAGAAAGGAAGGTGATAACCAAACTTATTGACTAGAATTTGAGATAATAACCCAGCACCTGCATTTCCTTTTGGGATAGGTAATGAAGGAAGTGATCCAATTACTATTCTTTGCTCTTCTGGTACTATGTATTTAGGGCGTATGATTTTTCTAACAAAAATACTGGAAGGGTTGTATTCCAATACTTCTGTAATTTCTTCTCCAATCTTCTTTGCTCCAATAGGTAGCTTTTCTGGTTCTATAGTTTCTTCTACTCTTGGAAGATGAGTAGCAAGTGCTGCTCTAATACGATTTGTGATTAAAAAATTCGTATAAATTCATTGAATTATTTTTTCTTTATGCAAGGCAAAAAAATCAAGCATAGCTATAGCTACGGTTTATTTTTTAAACGAAGTAGAAAGGAAAAAGAAACGATGAATATGCGAAATTTTTAGTTATAAATCGTATAACAGGTTGCTGCTTTGGTTTTATCTGTTGTTCTCTTTGGTAGGTGATCTCTATAGCATCACTATCTGAGGTAGCTGTAGTAGTTGAAGTTTTTGTGAATAAATCTAATTGTCCATCTTCTGTAGCTACAAAACGTTCACTTTTACTACCAAAAACAAGACGCTTCAATTCTGATAACTGTTGTTGAAGATACTGATAATCGAATGCTAATTTTTGATACACTTTAGTCAGCGTGTCATAGGCTTCTTGTAGCTCAGAGTCCTTATCAATAGTAGTAATTTGTTGGGACGATTTAACTATATGAAGATATCAAAAAACTCGATATCTCACAATCATATCAACCCTTTTCTACAAGATTCTTGTATGATTTTCTTCTGCTAATATTGGTAATGGAAATTCCATCAATTAATAATACTAATTGTGAGTAGGTTAAAGAAATACTACCCACTTCTGTATCATAATATGGAATCTCAAAAGTACCAGATTCTAACCGCTTGTAGTAGAGTACAAAGCTACTACCACTCCAATGTAATAATTTTACTTTATCACGAGTTTTATTAATGAAAATGTATACCGATCCATTTGTAGGAGATGTAGACAACTGATTTTGTATGACTCCGCATAGCCCATTAAATCCTTTACGCATGTCTGTGGGTTTGCTATACAAATGAAACCTATGCGTAGTAGTGAGTTCAAACATTAGAAAAGGGTAATCAAGTTTTTCAGTTCCTTTTTACAGATATCAGAAGGGCATTGCAGAAATACGTCATTGGGATAATGGATCTCTATAGGAACTATTTTTGCAATCGATACTGGAGGAGCAACTTCCAAAGGAATAAAAGAAGCTTCTTTCTTGGTTACTTTTTTCTTTGTATCTGGAAATTCTGCTTTAAATTTCCTGTGCCAGTATTTCATAACGCCATAAGTAATACCTTGGCTTTCTCCAAAGTCCTTCAAGCTGAGTGTACTCTTCTTCCAATTCCGAAGAATTTCATACATCTTTCGTTTTCGTTTAGTGTCTTCTCTTTGCATACAGCAAAACTAAAACCTAAAATTCGGCTATACAATATGTAGTTTACCATAGGCTTACCGATATTGTTGAATCTCTGACCTAAACGTAAATTATTATAGAATATCTCTGTTTATGTTCCTCCCTGGAGAGTACAAATAGCTATTGTACCATCTGGAATGCACGCTACAAGTTTAATTAAAAACTTAGCCGAAAAACAAAATCAGGCGTAAAAGGTTGTCCTTTATAATCTACTCTGTATGCGTCTAAAGTATAACCATCTTGAACATTAAACGAGAATTCAGGTTCAGTAAAGTCCGGGTCTTGCGCTACTGTACTATATCTACGATCAATTATATTTTTTCTATCCAAAATATTTTGAAAAGAAATCCCAACCGTAGCCTTTAATTTATTATTCCAATTATAAGAATATAGTAATGAAGCATTTAACCTATGATAATCTGGTAAGTATCTTGTTCCAATAGAATCATACAAAAATACATTAGAAGAGGCATCGCTTGGTATACTGTATACGTTTCCACTCCTATAATTCCAGGAAATGCCTAGTTGCAGGTTTTTAAAATCTATCGTATGGGACCAGTTTATGATATGTTTATGGTTTGTTTTGCTTCGAAATCTTTTTCTTTGATCTATAGGAAATTCTAAAATATTTTCGCTCCATGAATACCCTAACCATGTTCTATATTTATTTATCTTTTGTTTAATAAATATATCCACTCCATATGCAGAGCTATTACCTCCAAGGATCAACTCATCATCATTCTCGTCAGGTAAATATAATATGGTTATAACACCTTTGCTTTTTTTATAATAGGATTCTATATCGATGCTTAAATCTTTTCTTTTATAAACAACCCCCGCACCTACCTGATTACTAGTCAATAATGGAATTGCATTTTGATTGACTTTACTTAAACCTGCGATAAGCCAACTATCGCCATTTAATGCATCCAGATCTATTTCTAGTTGAGTGTCTTCTAATTCCTGGCGGATTGCCTGGCTTTTAATTTCTGCTGCTAAATTTACTGATAAAGCCTTAGTTAATTTAGCAAAACCGTATAATCTAGGTTCTAAGAAAGGTTTATTTATGTCTGAGTAATAGTTTGCTCGAATCCCAATTCTATATCCATATGCACGGTTATTATATATATATTCAGAATATAAAGATTGTGTGTTTAGTTTATGTAAACTACCTTCTTCTGATGAAGATTCTAATTGTATTTTATCGTTATTGATTTTGTTATGAGTCTGTTCATATCCTCCCAGAATTTTTGATGTATCATTAATAGTATAGGTCATATTATATACACCACTTATGTCTATTAATTCACTAGTTCTGAAAATTGTCGATGGTTCTATAAAAGTATCAGATTGGGGGTCAGGTATAAGTATTCTAGTATTTTTTTCACTTACCAAATGGTTGCTATATTGAATTTGTAAAAAGGACAAAAGTTTAGTATGTAGTTTGCTATTCCATCCAATGCTGGTTCCTTTATTAAGTTGATCTAAAACTTCAATTGTACTAAAAGATTCTGAAGGAAAATTGGATGTAACTTGCAAAGAGTTATTGAGGTAGATACCACTAATTTTTAAAGAGTTATTTTTAGAAATATTCCATTTAATACTTGGGCTGAAATCGTAATAAGTGATTTTATTTGTTAAAAATAAATTATTATCTAATCGGTTAAAACTATTACTTAGGACATTCGTTTTTAAAATTTCATTTTTTTTATCTGATATAAAATTTTCTAGCGAATGTCTTCCTGCTAATGTAATCTCTATTTTTTTTCTAATTGGCAAATTAATATTAGCATCTGCATGAGTCAGATTTATCCCGGCATTCCCTGATACGTTATTGATGATCTCATCCTTAGTATTAATATCTATAATTCCTCCAATACGTCCTCCATATTTAGAACTCGTTCCATTACGATATATTGTAGCTTTATCTACAAGATTTGGATTAAATGGAGAGATTTTGTCGAAAAAATGTCCCTTCGTATATATCTTTATACCATCCCATAGAATTAGATTTTGATCAAAAGTACTCCCCCTGATATTAATGGTATTAACTCCTTCTGAAGAGCTGTTGATACCCGGCAAAAGCTGTATCGCTTCCATAACATCAGGTTCTATTAGTCCAGGAATCAATTTCATTGTTTGCGGAGATATTTCAATAGAACCATCTCTGTTTTTATCAACGCCAAAAGTGAGATAATCATGGATTAATACTACTTCATCTAATATTTCTGTTTGTTCAGTCATCGAAATCTGAATTGAATGGTTTTTATTAACAGAATCTACTGAAACAATAGTATTCTTAAATCCAGATCTATAAAATTCTAAGGTTCTAAACGTTTTTGTTTGTATCCTAAAAACACCTTTAGAATCGGTAATGACAGAGCTATCCAAATCTGTAACCAAGACACCTGATAATACTTCTCCCGAATATAAGTTTATTACCGTTCCTGTAATTGTAATGGGCTTGTTTACCTTATAAAGAATGTAGTTAGTATCATTTTTTTTAATGTCAAAAGATGTTTGATTTTCCAAAACTTCTAGAAAATATTTCAACTCAATATTTTGTAATGATTTAATTGGTTTTTTAAATATAAGTTGTATTTCATTAATCGATTTGGGATCATAGGAAAAGGTGATTTGTTTATCTTTTTCGAAATGAGTAAGTAATTCGAGAATACTAAACTTATTATTAGGCTCTTCTTTTATTTGCGCATCCAATCTGTTATAAGAAAAACATATAAGAAAACAAATGACAGTATTTATATGATTTATATCAAGCAAATTAGTAGTTTTTATGTAGAACATTTTAAAAAAAAGGACTCGTAAATTGGCAATTTCGCAGTAAACATAAATACATAGAATTCTACACACTCTGCATTTTAGGATGAAAAGACAAACCTAAGGCTTGTCTCAAACTAAAAATAAGCTTCTTCTTTTAAACACAGCGTTGATAATATTTTATGGCGGCGTTATTTCCTTATTGACTGAAAAATAGACTATTCGATGGTTTTTAGATTTTTGAGTTTTACTGTTTTACTACTTTCATTATATTCATATGCTATTCTCATTGGGAGAAAAACATTCTCCAGAGCACTTTCTATATTAACGAGGTCATGGATAAAAGAACCGGAATAAACTTTATTGATAAAGTCTAAATCACTAGTATCAAAAGACACATCAAATTGAGCTTCAAATTCTTTTAATACAAAGCTTAAAGGCACATCTTTAAATTTGCTTGTTCCGGTTATCCACAACGGTGTTTGATTATCGCTTAATTTTTCAAGTTGCGACACTTCCTTATCTTTGGCTCTTATTTTTTCTCCAGAAACTAACGTATCAGTGATATTAGGCATTTTTACTTGTACCTTACCTTCATAACACTTAGTTTCAAAAAAATCACCTCTAGAGATTACATTAAATTCGGTTCCTAAAACATTAACTTCTCCATTATCAGTAATAACAGAAAATTTGCTACCCTTAGATACTTTAAAAAAGGCTTCACCATCCAAAGTTAGTGTTCTATTGAACCAGAATAAAAATTTATTATATGCTAAATTGGATTTGGCATTGATAATAATTTCTGAATTGTCTGGTAATATAATAGTTTCCTGTTGTCCGAAACCAGTACTGTAAGTTGTTTTACAGGATAGAATGGAAACAGTTACTAATAAAGCAATACTCGCTGCAATTGCCAGATATTGTTTTACTGAGAGTTTTACAACTTTTCCTTTTGTATCTCTTTCATGAAGTAATTTATTTTTAAAATCCGAATAAGCTTCATCTTGCCTATATTCAGGCGTATTTAGTTTAGAGAAACCATCAAGTACTTTTTTGTACATAGGATAATCATTTGAGGCTTCAAAATCTTTTAGTTCAGTTTCTGTTAAGTCATTATTTAGCCATCTCGCTAAAGTATTATTGTTGTTTTTATGATTATTTTCCATTTTGTCAAGTTTAGTTAAATCTTCTCCACATATAAAAACAATTAGTGCTGTAGAAAACCCTATGAAAAAGTAAAAAAAAAATTAGAGTTAAATATTTCCTATCTTTTCTCGTACTATTTTTAGAGTGTCATGCATTTTTTTTTCAACTGTTTTAACAGAAATCTCTAAAACGGCCGCAATCTCTTTATATGTCTTCTCATCAATTCTATTCATCAAGAATATCTGCCTATGTTGCGATGGTAATGATGATATGATACGATTTATTTTTTCTAAAAACTGTTTCTCCTCAAGACAATGATCCGGGGATTGAGCGTATAGAATATTGCGATTTAAACCGTCGTGATGTCTTGATATCATTTGTTGACGTTTTATATAGTTTAAATAAGCATTTTTTGCTGAGACAAAAACATAACCCTTAGCTTTATCATATGGAACCTCTTTACATTTATCCCATAACTTTATAAAACTATCTTGCATAATGTCTTTTGATTTTTCCCAATCTCCATATTTATAATACAAATAGTTCATTAATGGTTTGTAATTTGTGTTAAATATTGATTGAAAAATTTCTTCATTACAAACATCTTTTTTATCAGTCATTTAAAGCTGTTTTTTTTATGTTATTATTAAAAATAAAAGTCACCTCAATATTATAACAGCTTAGCAGTAAATATCCCTAACCGATTTATGGATATCTTAAAAAAAATATTTGTTTTTTTAAGATTCCCTATCCTTGTTATTAGAGCTTGTTTAAAAACCTTACTTCTTGAAAAAAAATATTTTAAGAACCGTGAGCTTACTTCAAATTAATGTAAATATCTCGATATACTCATAATTTGAAGTGCACTCAGAACCTCAAACTATTGATTTTCAATTTGTATTCTTTTTAAACATACTCTAAAATAAGGGTGCTGTAATTAAATTTTAACATTTAAAATATTAATTCATTATAGGGTGTTCTTGATACTCAGCTGTTTTTATAATATATCAATTACTACATACTAACTTTTAATTTTTTATTATGAAACCAAAGGATAAAAAAACCTTTACAGTCAGAGAAGATAATTCAACACTTAAACAATCATTAAATAACCTTATGAACTCCAAAGAAGTTCGTTCAAAAATAATTGATCAGTTAGAAAACATGCTGGTTCATGTAAGCTATTAACCATTTAATACTACACTCATCCTATGCATAAATGTTTTTAAAAACTGAATATCGGTTTGATAAACATGAATTTGATTCTATATAGATATTAGCTATTATTCCTATTGATAATTCTGAAATTAGTTAAATTAATTTTAATAATTGAGATTCTAAAAAGCTTTTATTTATTAAGAATAAGAAACTTGTAAATATATTTTTTTGTTAAAATAAAAAAAAACTTCTCTAATTACTTAATGTGAGTAGTCGATAATTACAAATATACTAATACGATTACATAATTAATTTTAAGATAAATAAAAACATACCAATGAAAAAGAACAACTTAAAAAAAAGAGCGAGTAATCAGGAAATTAATAAAAAAGAGAATATGGTCAATTTGGAGGAATTATTTTTTGGCGAAACTTTTCATCAGACCACGGAAATGAAAATGAAAAATAATAAAAACCCCTTATGATAATGTAAACTGATATATTAATTCACATTCCTAATAATTTAATACTCGTTTTTATGATTACAATACCACTTATTGAAGCTTGTATAGCGATGGGAGGGAGATCTAATAAACCTATTCCTTCAATTGCTTATATATTTGATGTTACTCATAATTCTAAAGAAATAAAAGAAGGAAGCCTTTTTGTAGCTCTAAAAGGGAATAAAGCAGATGGTCATGACTACATTAAAGAAGCCGAAATGAGAGGAGCAATGGCAGCGGTAGTTGAATATTTTGTAGAAGGAATTAGAATCCCTCAATTCATCGTACCATCTACTATAGAAGCATTGGGAGACCTTGCAAAAATATGGAGAGGACGATTGGTTATACCTGTTATTGCCATTACAGGTAGTGTTGGGAAAACTACAACAAAAGAACTTATTTATGAAGTATTAAGTAGTACATATGAAACGCATAAAAGCCGTAAAAATTTTAATAACGAATTGGGTGTCCCTATAGAACTAATGCATTTGCATAGCAATCATAAATGTTCAGTAATTGAATTTGGGATGAGAAATGTAAACCAAATCAACTATTTGTCTAAAATAACACGACCCAATATTTCAGTTATTACTAATATTGGCATGTCACATATTGAAAAATTAAAAACAAGGCAAAATATAGCGAATGCTAAATCCGAAATTTTTGACGGAATGGATCTTACAGGAATTTCTATATTGAATCGAGATGATGAATATTTTGATTATTTATCAAAATCTGCCAAAGGAAAAGTAATCACTTTTGGTCAGAATGCTGAATCAGATGTAAGAATACAGAATATCACACTCAACAGTAAAGCAAACCCATCTTTTAGACTCAATAAAGATCTAATACAAATGCATAATGCAGTGGGTAAACATCACGCATATAATGCAGCTATTGCTTACATTATTGGATTAGAAATGAATGTAAAAAAGGAAGAGGCTATATCTAGGATAGAATCCTTCAAATCACCAGAAAGGAGAGGAGTAATATCATTTGCATTTAATGGAGCACGGATCTTGGATAATTCTTATAATGCAGCTCCCGATTCTATCAAAGCGTCATTAGATACGATTGCCCACATGCATAAAATGGGAAATAGAACTATTGTGATTATTGGAGAAATGCTGGAGTTGGGATCACATAGCATAGAAGCACATCAACATATCGGAAATGTGATTGCAAATATAGGTGGAATTGATCTCTTAATTACTGTAGGGATGTATTCTAAATATATTGGTGAAACTTCAAAAGTCGAATATAGAAAGCATTTCAATAATACCAATCAGGTATCTGATTTTTTGATGGATGAAATCAAACCTAAGGATGTTATTTTGCTACAAGGGTCAAATAAAATATCTCTTGATAAAGTAGTTGATCGTTTGGAAAAAGGAAGAATCTCGCAGAGATATATTGCATAGTCAAACGACATGAACTGATATGATCATAAAGGAACATGTGGGGGATATACTCCCAATAGCACGCTACTATCCCCTTAGATTTTTTGATCATTGAGAACACCGAAAAAAAAATGAATTTTAAAATAAGCAACAAATGGAAATTGATATAGTAGAACAACAATACCTTTTAGCACAAACCCATGTCAATGCACCAGATAGTGCGGTTATAGAATGGGATAAGATCTGTGAGGCACTTAACAAGGCTTTGTCTTATAACCCCAATCATCATGCCAGCCTCTGTTTGCTTGGATTCATACACGCAGAATATCTCCGCAATTTTAAAAAAGCTTTTGCCTGCTTTGATCACGTTATTACTTTAGATCCGAACTATGCACTAGTATATGAACTCTATGCAGAATACCTGGTACTATGTAATAGGCTTGAAAAAGCAGAAAAACTAATTCAGTTTGCACTAAATATTAAAGAAATAAATACCTCCAGAATCTATTGGAGTAAGGCTGTTCTTGAAGAGAAGAATATGGATTATGACAAAAGTATTTTCAATATTAAAATGAGTAAAATGCATTGTTCAGATAATGATTGGTATGAATTTTTAGATAGAGAAGAACATCGTTTGGAGGAAAAAATAGCTATGACCTCTGGTGACGATGACAATGATGAAAATCGAGATTCTATAAATGTTAAAAAAGTGAATTTTTCAGTAATTAAAAACATAAAGTAATATAGAATTTGACTTTGGTAAAGCTTCAGTCTGCAAACGCGTAAGCTTTTCGATTAAAAATCATTATCCGAGATGAGTTATGATCAAAATATGATATAAATATTATTGAAAAAAAAATGGAAAAAGAGATTTGGAAAGGACATCCCTCTCATTGGGTGAGTTTTAGTTTTTATTTGTTATGTATTCCACTAATACTAGTTTTTGGTTTAGGTTTACTATTGGCTTTATGGAGGTATTTTTATACGAGATCTAATATTTTTACAATAACTGATCAAAGGATTATAGAAGAAAAAGGGATTTTGTCTAAAATTACTGATGAGATTGAATTGTATCGAGTAAAAGATATACAATTCAAACAACCCTTTTTATTAAGGCTGGTAGGATTGTCAACAATTGTTTTGGACACCACTGATAAATCAAATCCAATTCTTATCATCAAGGGAGTACCTCAAGGAAAAGAACTCAAAGAAAAACTTCGTGCAGTAATAGACAATCGAAGAGATCTAAAAAAAGTAAGAGAGTTGGATATTTAATAAAACATCCTGTAAGCTAAGCTGAAACGATTTATAAACATGTGAAAATGGAGAGATTTATATTATTTATAACAAATTCGAACACAATACCCGATGAAAATAATACGGTCATCAATAAAACTATTTCGAATTACAAATCTTATTTTAAGTCTTCCTATGGAGGCTGGTGGGATGAATCAGAAATTTTTCACCTGGAGCAACCTGAAGAAAGTGTTTTTGAAGAAAACCTTCAAAATTTTAATGAATACTCATATAGTATTATTATTTTTTGTGGCCCTATCCGTTCATCAGATAACGATGTTTACTTACAACTTAATCCTGATTTTGAAATATCTGCAAGTGAGATAAATGCTGAAGCAAAGAAAAGAATCCTGATTATTGATGATTGTATTTCTGGAGTTATCAAAACGTATAACCAAAAGCTTAAAAAACTACATCTTTTTGATGAATCATTGTATGGGTTAACATTAAATACGATAGAATGTAAAAGGTTACTACTTCATAAAAACATAAAAGAATGTCCAAACCATACAATTACATTATGCTCTTTCAATACTCAGGTTTCTGATGAGTTAGGTAGTTATTACGCAGCTTTTTTGTTAAAAACAGTCCGAAATATGATCAAAAAAACATATCAAAGTGTCGATTTTGCTAAAAGTTTTGGGTTTTTACGTTTTCCAGAAGTGCATTATAAAACGATAGAAATGATGAAGGAACATAATATAAAAACCTCTAAAATAAAAATGAATCTATCTGAAGAGGTAAAAGAATATGATGCTTTAGTCTTTGCCATTATCGCATAGTAATAGAAATTAGTAATATGTTTTATAAAAAGTAATTGCTTAGTTTTTATTTATACACAGATTACTTTGCTTTTGGGTTTTTAAAGTAAACAAAGCCCATTTCACTAATTTAAATAGATGAAACCTCCATTATAGCACAGACTAATTTTAAAGGATTTTGTGATAAAAGAGTATTACTAAGAACATCTATGTGAAAATTTTGCTTGAAAATGCTCTTAACTTTTAGTTGTTAAATTGATAAAAGCCAAATGTTTGCTATAAAATTATTTGTATGAAAAATAAAATTGACTATTACAAGCTAATAGGGATTGGGTCTGATTTTGAATCTAATAAAATCTCCAGCGCAATCAGAAAATTATCATTAAAATATCATCCAGATAGACAAAATCAAAAAACAGAAAAACAAAAGGAAATTTCATCAAAAATAATGATAATTATTAATGGTGCAAAAGATGTTTTATTAGATGAAGAAAATAAAAAACAATATGAAAAATTGTTTGAGGAAATTACAGGAAAAAAAGCTGGTTTGGGCTTGTCTTTTGATAATGATAATTTATCAAAAAATAGTGCTGAGTTGGTAAAAGAATACAGAGATGATTTGGAAAAGAACCTTGAAAGTTATGAAGTTTTAGATCTAGAAGAAAAACCAAATATTTATCAGGAAGAATATAGAAATAACCAAAGGGATTGGGATACGTATAATCAAAACTACAATCAAAGAAGAGAAGAAGAATACAGCAGCGGTTATGATAGCGAACCTAGTCGTAGTAGTAAAGGCAGTTATGATAGCCGGTCTGGTAGTAGTGAAGGGTACAGTAGCGGTTATGACAGCAAACAAAGTAATGAAAATCAAGGATTTAACAACAGTTCTGGTAAAAATGATTCTTTCCAAGAGGATTATTATCAGGGTTTGGAGAAATATTTTGAAGCCCAAATAACAAAAGATCCTTCCTTTGAGGAAGAAAAAACAAATTTTGATTTGTTAGTAAAAAAGCTAGGTAAACTTACTGGTTATGAAGATAAGCCCTCATTTATTGAAAATGGGTTAGATAGCAATCTAAATAAAATATCTGATGAAATTAAAAAGAGAAAGGAAAAGTTTAATAAAATAAAGAAAGAAGCTAGTGGTCTAAAAAAAGAGTTAAAAAAAATAATATTCCTTAAAGATGAAATAAAAAAGGGAGGTCAAGAAATAATAAGACAATCTCAAAAAGCAAAAGATAAAAATAGATTAATAAAAGAACTAGAACATCATATTGATATTTTATCAAGAATAATAGTAAAGGATAAAACGCTAACTAAAAACCTTAGGCAAAAAATTAACTCTTTAAAATCTGAAGAATTAAAAATAAATAAGTTGTTAACTAATAAAGAAGCTTATTTAGGAAAAAAAAGAGAAAAAAGGAAAGAAACTATTGCAGAATTAAAAGGTAATATTGGAAAAATAGCAGAAAATGTTAAAAATACTAGTTTGAGAAAAATAGCAGAAGTTTCAGCCAATGTTGCAGATAGAGCTGCTAATCCATCTCTGATGAACAAGATTAACAATTTTGCTACGAGTCAATTAGGACAACAAGATAATCAAAATTCGAAATCAAAGAAAAAAAGAAGTAATACTAGAAGATGATCATGATCATAATTATTAATTGTAAGCTACTTAATTCTTAAGAATCTTTCAGATAGTAAGTTTAGTACCCAATGGAAAATTCTGCTTTTTTAGGCTAAAATAGTTCGAAATATTTTTCGCTAATTCAAGTGATAAAGTTCAAGTATAGTATTAGTTATGGTTTAATTCTCTTATAAAATCTTATTCTATTGATTTTTATAAATAATAATAAATACAGGAAGCATATAAATATATACAGTAACTTATTACCAAACCCTAAAAACAACTGATAATAGGTTTACTACTCATTTTTCTGATCAGGTAATGAAAATTCTGATCCGGATCAGATACATCTTGATGTTTATAGAAATTAAAAAACTTATTTGCTTGCCTATGCCAAAAAATTATAGAGATATCTTGCCTCGGGATATACTATATAATAGTAATACTTAGGAAAGAGACCTATATCTACAGCAATTAGCAAGTAAGTATATAGGGTAAATACTATAAAAAATAAAGTGTCATGATAAAATTAAAATATAAAGAAAAACCAAAAAAAATTACCCGTTATTTTTCTAATATACTGAATGATTATATAGATTTGATAGAATCGGCTGATGGCAAAAAAATATTAAAAAGTCCTGGTATTGACTATATATATGGATTGAATCGTAGGATTTTTATAAAAGCTATGAGAAATATCTCTATCAAAAAAACAAGCAATATTCTATTAGTGGGACTTGGAGATAGCTCAATTATCAGTATTTTGCGTGATACCTTTAATTATAAAGGAACTGTTAATGTATTAGAATTGGATCAAACTTTAATAGATATTGCAGTACAAGATTTTGATCTACAAAAAGATCCTAATATAAATATTATTAGAGGGGATGCTGCAGACCTGTTACCCACCTTATCTCTAAAAAATGAGTTAAGCATAATCAATCTGTTTGTAGAGCCGTTTCTGAATAAAAAATGCTTTACTATAGCATTTTGGGAATGTATAATCAATACCTTATCACCAAAAGGAACTGTACTATTTAATACCAATTCTGTATACTCAAATAATATTAATCATATTATAGGGTATATGAACAGAAAGGGGTTTAGTTCAGTACAGTACCAAATAAAAGGATATCAGGATATTTATATATGGAAAAGTAACTTTTGAACATAGAAACTCATGAATATGTTTATCTGGGAAGTCTGTAGTTTACTAGGAAGTGTAATTATAACCCTGTCTCAGGGTTAAGCCCCAGGAGGGCTCTGGAAGCTAGCTTCCAGAGCCCTCCTGGGGCTTGGTCGCTAAATCGAGTGCTATCCGATCCCCAAATTTAATATA
>NZ_VTZU01000081.1 GCF_008370685.1 Aquimarina sp. RZ0 | reverse complement strand
CTCTTCCCAGTCATAAACTGTTCTAGAGCTTTCTTTTCTAATTCTTGCTGTTCTGTCTTTGTCATCTTATCTGAATAATGTGTAAATTAAAAATTTAGTATTCAGACAAGGTTATATTTACACTCTCATTAATCTTGTTGCGTTCTTCTGTAGATAATATTGATTTAATTTTTTTAGTTTCTTTTTTCTTCTTAATACCATTTATAGGATTGTTGTCCATTACTTCAATCTGATTGAGTTCTTCAAAAAGCATTCTTGTATATGCTCTTATTTTATTGTACCTGTTATTAGACAGATCCTTATTTATCTGAAGATAATCAAGCATTTTTCTAACATCTTTCCTTTTAATCTTTGAAATGGCAGTAGTATTATACCCTAGTTTTTCAATCGCTTCAATTAAGTAGGTAACTACACTTTTGAGGTCTGATTTTGTAGAAGGAGCTACAATAATATTTTTTAATGCAAAATTGAGAGCTTCTTTAATCGATGAGAATTCATCCATGCATCATTAAAATGAACTTCAAATTTGTTAGTTATTGGATTAAAACCTTCCTCTAATCTTTCTTTCTCATTTTTTAGTAAACTACCTCGGGGCAAGCCCGCGAGGCATTTATTGAAAAAGACATTTTGATTTCGAGGCAAGCCTCGGAGCATTTAAATCTCGATTATCGAGTAAAATAGAAATTGCTAGTCTTCTTTCAGAAAGTGTTTTTAGCCTATTAATACCAGATTTTATTCGAATAAATTTACCTCTTGGGTATTTTTCTTTGAATCTTGGATCTCGAAAGTAGTAGCTTATAACCCAATTTTTTTTGAGTTCATTTTTAGAACATTTTTTCCAATTTTTAGGAAAAACAGAAAATTCTCCTCTGTTACAATTGTTTGGTAGTAATATCATATCGTAATTTTTTAAACACTTTTGTGAACACGTTTATAAAACTACTGTGATTAGAAAACTTACTTTTAAAAAAGAAAGCCCTTATAAATAAGGACTTTCTTTAAGGTGGTGCCTCCAGGAATCGAACCAGGGACACAAGGATTTTCAGTCCTTTGCTCTACCAACTGAGCTAAGGCACCTTGCTGTAAGCGGATGCAAATATAGAACGCTTTTTTTAATCCTCAAAAGAAATTTTTAAAAAAATCGTTTTGTACTTTTGCACACTTAGTAAGAATGATATGAATCTGGTAATTGATATAGGTAATACTTCTGTGAAAATAGGTGTTTTTGACAAGATGGTACTCGTTTATAAAAAAACACTTATGAGTAACAATCTCTCAGAAACTATCCCGAAGATTACTAGAGATTACCCACAAGTAGAAAAGGCTATAATTTCTTCGGTATCTAATGTAGAAGAAAAAGATATTAGTATGTTAACAGATGTATTTGACACAATACTCCTTGATCATACGACATTAATGCCTTTTGCGAATCTATATGCGACTCCAGAAACGTTGGGTGTAGACCGATTAGCACTAGTGGCGGCTTCTGTCAATCAGTTTCCAGAGAAAGATGTTCTGATAATTGATACGGGTACCTGTATAACATATGATTTTAAAAATAATAAAGAAGAATATCTTGGTGGAGCGATCGCACCTGGATTAAAACTTAGATATACAAGCTTGAATAATTTTACTTCTAAGTTACCGTTACTTGAATTAAAATTACCTAGAAATCATATCGGGAATAGTACAAATGAAGCAATTCATTCTGGCGTTGTACAAGGTGTTTTATATGAAATAGAAGGTGCAATTGCCGAATATTGCAACACTTACCCTGATTTAACAGTTATTTTAACCGGTGGGGATGCACATTTTTTGTCTAAAAGATTAAAAAATAGCATATTTGCCACCTCTAATTTTTTGTTAGAGGGACTAAATAACATTTTAGCTTTTAATAATAGTCAATGATAAAGAAGATTTTAGTAGTAATTCTGGTAATTCTTACCAGCGGATCTTATGCTCAGGAAGGAACGTCTTCTCCATATTCTTTTTATGGAATAGGGATACAGAAGTTCAAAGGAACAGTAGAAAATAGATCGATGGGGGGATTGAGTATACTTACAGACAGTATTCATCTAAATCTTCAGAATCCAGCATCTTATGGCGAACTAAGGTTAACAACCTACACAATAGGTGCAAATTACAATGGATTAAATCTTGATAATGCCCAGGGAGACGATTCTTATAAAGATAATGCCTCATTAGATTATCTTGCCATTGGTATTCCTGTTGGAAGATTTGGTTTTGGTTTTGGAGTGATTCCAATTAATTCTGTTGGGTATGATACAAGAAGTACAGCAAGTAACGGAGATGAAAGTTTATTTACAGGCAAAGGAGGAATCAATAGAGTATTCGTTTCTGCAGGATTCAAAGTTAACCAGAATTTAAGTGTTGGTTTGGATTTTAATTATAATTTTGGAAATATTGAGAATAAGTCTATTTTAAGACGGTCAGGATTGCAGTTTAATACGAGAGAAATTAGTAACTCTGATTTGTCAGGAGTGAGCATGTCATTGGGAGTTGTCTATAAAAAAATGATAACTGATAAATTAGAATTATCCACTTCTATTGTGTCGACACCATCATTTAAATTAAATTCTGAAAATTCCTTGGAATTAGCTACTATTAGAATTAGAAATGATGGCATAGAATTGGTAGAACAAAGACAAGAAATAGAAGTTGAAGACAGAAATCTGGATTTACCGGCAGAAGTAAAAATTGGAGGAGGAATAGGCCAACCCAAAAAATGGTTTATTGGAGCAGAGTATACATATTTAGATGCCGGCGATTTCGGGAGTAGATCTCCTGCTTTTGAGAATAGTTCTGATAACATTAGTAGCGTTAGGTATGAGAATGCATCAAAATTTGGATTAGGAGGATACTATATCCCTAATTATAACTCCTTGACGAGTTATCTTAATAGGGTGGTCTATCGTGCAGGAATACGATATGAAGAAACAGGTTTAAATATTAACGGTCAATCAATTGATGAGTTTGGCATATCTTTTGGAGTAGGATTACCAGTCGGAAACTTATTTTCTAATGTTAATCTAGGTTTGGAGTTAGGACAACGTGGCACAACCAGTGCTGGGTTAGTAAAGGAAGAATTTTTTAATATCTCCTTAAGTATGTCGTTAAACGATCGATGGTTTAGAAAAATAAAATTTAATTAACTACAATTTATACAGCTATGAATACTAAAGTTTTATTTGCAATAGCAGCAGGGTTAGTTTTAAGCACTACAAATGTTAGTGCTCAGGCTACAGACTGTGCAACTACAGCTTCAATTGCATATGAGCATGCTAAAGTAAAAAATTACGATGCAGCAGAAGAACCATTATGGAAAGTTAGAAAAGAATGCCCTACACACAGTGTTGCTACTTTTCAGTTTGGAAAAAAATTACTAGAATCTAAATATAAAAAGGCAGCAGCAGGAGAAAAAACTGCGTTAGCTAATGATATGATCGCTTTGTGGAAAGAACGTCTTCAATATTTTCCAGCTAAAACAAAAGTTGGTGATATGCATTCTGACATAGGTCAGATCATGTATGATAATAAGATTGGTACCAAAGACAGTCAGTTTGCAGAGTTTGATAAAGCCTATAAAGAAGATAAGACTAATTTTAAAAGACCTAAAAAACTATACACTTATTTTTCCTTGCTAGTAGATTTACAATCTGAAGGAAAAAAAGAACTTCAGGATGTATTTACGCTATATGATGATATTACTGAAAAAATAGAAGATGAAGAAAGTAAGAAAGCAAAAAAAATTGCAACGCTTACAGAAAAAGAAGAATCTGGAGCAACCTTATCATCCAAAGAAAAAAGGTCTCTAAAAAATAATGGAATTAATTTAAAAGCTTTTAGTCAGGTAAAAGGTGGGATCAATCAAAAATTAGGAGAACTTGCTGATTGTAAAAACCTGATACCACTATACAACGGACAATTCGAAGGAAAAAAGACCGATATCAATTGGTTAAAAGGAGCAGCAGGAAGAATGTCTGCAAAAGAATGTACAGAAGATCCGTTATTTTTTAGGCTGGTAGAAGCATTACACAAGGCAGATCCCTCAGCCAAATCGGCATACTACTTAGGGATTTTGGCACTTAAAGATAAAAAGACTACAAAGGCTTTAGAATATTTTAACCAATCAGCTCAGTTAGAAACAAAAGCTAGTGATAAGGCTAAAGTATATTTTAGAATTGGTGAAGTAATGAAAAAGAAAGGTAGTTACGGAAAAGCAAGATCATATTACAAAAAAGCACTCGCTAACAAACCATCATTAGGAACTGCATATTTAAGAATTGCTTCTATGGTAGCAAAAAGTGCTAATAACTGTGGTGCCGACGTGTTTAGCAAAAGAGCAGTATATTGGTTAGCTGCTAATTATGCCAATAAGGGAGCAAAAGTAGATCCTAGTTTGAAGAAAACCGCTGCTGCTGCTGCTGCAAACTACAAAGCCAAAGCACCGTCAAAAACTGATATCTTTAATAATCCAGGGATAACTTCTGTAAAAATAGGATGTTGGATCGGCGAAACAGTTAAAGTGCCAAAACTGTAATGCGAAAAAAAAATCTATATATATTAGTAAACTTTGTCACAGCATTTGCTGTGACATTGTTTTTTTCATGTGGATCAAACAGTACTAAAGAACAAAATTTAAATCTTACTGAAGATGCACCCATAGCCGAAGCTTTTGAAGTAAATCTAAAATTCACTGATTCTGGCAGGCTAACAGCAGTACTCAATACCCCAAAAGTATTAGATTATACAAATAAAAATTTTGGATATAGAGAATTTCCAGAGGGTATTGTCTTAAATATGATAGATAAAGAAGGAAAGGTTAGTATTATAAAATCTGATTATGCAATTACCTATGTACAAACAGGACTAATAGATATGAGAGGTAATGTAGATATAAAGACTGCTGACAGCACCCATCTTATAGCTAAACAATTATACTGGGATCAAAGTATTAACTGGGTATTTACGGATCAACCTTATAAAAGTTATTTTCCAGATGGAACCGTAAATGAAGCTGATGGCTTTGATGCCAATCAGGATTTTACTATATTGAATTCTCGAGTAAATGAAGGAATAATGTTCATCGAGGAATAAATTTATATGATGAAAATTTTTAAATTTTTTGAATTTGCTTACCTGGCAATCATGTGTTTTTTTACATATCAGGCCTATGAAGAGTGGGGTAAAGAAGGTAGTAGAAGCATTTTATATCTATGCTTTGCTGGTGCCGCAATTTTTATGTATTTCTTTAAAAGAAATTTCAGAAAACGATTTGAAGCTAACAACAGAGAAAATTAATGGAGTTGCACGGTATCGTAATTGTATTCTCAGTTATTCTTTCCGCTTTTTTTTCAGGAATGGAAATCGCCTATATTTCTTCTAATAAAATTCATATTGAGTTAGAAAAAAAACAAGCCGGTTTTCTTGCTAATATCCTTACCCGACTCACCAAAAAACCTTCAAAATTTATAGCAACCATGCTTGTAGGTAATAATATTGCCCTGGTAGTATATGGTTTTTATATGGGAGAACTGCTGATGCAAATAATTAGTGGGTACTACCCTAATATGGTAGACGGAATAAGTTTATTGATACAAACAAGTATTTCAACGCTGGTTATTTTATTAACAGCAGAGTTTCTTCCCAAGGTTTTTTTTCAGATATACGCTAACACATTATTAAAAGTTTTTGCAGTACCTGCTTATTTATTTTATATAGTATTCTGGCTTATTTCTTCTTTTGTAATCCGGATATCCGATTTTGTGTTAAAAAAATTCTTTAAAACAGAAGGAGATGAAGTGCAGCTAGCATTCAGTAAAACCGAATTAGGAGATTATATAAATGAACAAATGGAAACAATAGAAGCTGATGACGAGGTGGATAGTGAGATTCAGATTTTTCAGAATGCACTGGATTTTTCAGATGTAAAATCCAGAGAAGTGATGATCCCCCGTACTGAGATTGTGGCTATAGAAAAATCTCGCCCTTTAGAAGAGGTTACCCAGCTTTTTATTGACACAGGACTGTCCAAAATATTAGTGTATAATGATACCGTAGACGATATTATCGGATATATCCATTCTTTTGAATTGTTTAAAAAACCTACATCAATAAAGCCAATCTTATTGCCCGTTGTTTTTGTACCAGAAACTATGTATGTAAAAGATGTACTGAATCTCCTGACCAAGAAACACAAAAGTATTGCTGTCGTTATAGATGAATATGGAGGTACCAGTGGTATCATGACCGTAGAGGATATTGTAGAAGAACTCTTTGGAGAGATTGAGGACGAACATGATTCTATGGATCTGATAGAAGAAAAATTATCCGAAAACCAGTATCGTTTTTCTGCCAGGATGGAAGTAGATTATATAAACGAGACCTATAAATTAAATCTCCCGGAAAGTGAAAATTACGAGACGCTGGGTGGGATGATCGTTAATCATACAGAAGAGATTCCTCAACAAGGAGATATCGTCGATATTGATACCCTTAGAATAAATGTTATTGAGACTTCTAATACCAAAATTGAAATTGTAGTACTGCAAGTACTTGCTGAAGATTAATTTCTTTTTTATCTAATGTTTTTATTGAGCTTTTATAGTACTCAGAGCTGTCCAATTATGAGATTAGGGATAAATTGGTTTTACAGCCTCTAAAAATTGAAGAGTATTCTTACACTGTTTTTTTATAAAAAAATTACCCTCCCCTACATTTAAAAAACTTTAAATCAGAGTTATGCATTCTTTTTTAGTATTATACACCAATAATTAATAGGACCCGGAATATTAATATTAATAAAAAGCAAAAAAAGTTGTAAAGACTTTCTGTCTTTAATTGGTAATATTCTAAGAAAATGGTATTTTCGCGCACTATATTTGAACAAATTATACTTAAACAATGGCAGTTTTAAATAAAATCAGACAACGATCCGTTTTCTTAATTGTGATTATCGCATTGGCGCTTTTCTCATTTGTATTAGCGGATTTGATTCGAAATGGAGGAGCTATCTCTCAAAAAGCAGCAAATGTAATTGCTACTATAAATGGGAATGATATTGACCGAACTGATTTTGCAAAAAAAGTAGAAGCAGCATCAAGAAATTTTGGCCCTAATGGATCAAGTATCCAAGCTGTAAACTATGTTTGGAATCAAGAAGTACGACAAATAGTTTTTGATGAGCAATTTAAAGAATTAGGCGTTAAAGTAGGAGCGGATGAAGTAAGTCAGTTACTAGAAGATGCATTGGCAAATAATCCAACTTTTCAGAATGAGGCGGGTGTATTTGATAAAGCAAAAATGCAGGAATATGTAGCTACTGTAAAAGAAAATCCGGTAGCATACCAACAATGGATTGACTACAAAAACTCTTTAGGAAAAGGCGCATTAGAGACCAAGTATCTAAATATGGTAAAAGCTGGAGTAGGTGCTACGCTTAAAGAAGGAGAACTGGCTTATAAAATGGAAAACGATAAAGTAGACATTAAATATGTACAACTTCCGTATTCTGGTATTGAAGATACAGAAGTAATAGTATCAGATGCAGAAATTAAAACGTATATAGATAAGCATTCAGAATTATACAAGGCAGAAGCATCCAGAGACATGCGTTATGTGTTTTTTAAAGAAGAACCTAGTCAGGAAGATGAGAATGCATTAAATACTGAAATGGCCAAAATCATATCAGGTTTTAAAACTGCAGAAAAAGTAGAAGAGTATGTAGCAGAGCAAAACTCTGCGGTTAAATATGCAGATCGTTTTGTATTTAAAAAAGATTTACCTGCTACTGTAGCAGATACATTATATAATGTGCCTGTAGGAGAAGTTTATGGTCCTTATAAAGATGGTCAGTTTATTAAAGTATCCAAAGTTGTTGCAAATACACAATTACCGGATTCATTAAAAGCAAGTCATATTCTTGTTTCCTGGAAAGGATTGAGTACAGCTGGGGATGTTGAGCGTACAAAGGATCAGGCAAAAGTACTTGCAGATAGCTTGCTATCTGTGATCAAAGTTGATAAATCTAAGTTCCTAACTCTGGCAAAAGACTTTTCTGCAGATACATCTAATAAAGATAAAGGTGGAGATTTAGGTTATTTTCCTCCGGGAAGAATGGTACCTCCTTTCAATGACTATATTATAGAAAACAATGTAGGTGATATGGGCGTTGTGGAAACTGCTTTTGGATACCATATTATTTCTGTAGAAGATAAGAAGAATCTTCAGAAAGCTGTAAAAATTGCGACTGTCGCTCAGGAAATCGAAGCAAGTGAAGAAACTATAAATGCGATATTCACAGAAACTACAAAATTTCAGATAGCCACAAAAAATTCTGATTTTGAAGAAAAAGCAAAAGAAAGTGAGTATACAGTGCGTCCTGTTAATAAAATCAGTGAATTAGCAGATAATATACCTGGATTAGGTTCTCAAAGATCCATTGTGCAATGGGCATTTAAGGAAGAGACTAAAACAGGGGATGTAAAACGTTTTGAAGTAAAAGACGGATATGCAGTGGTTCAATTAACTGCAAAAGCAGAAAAAGGCGTACAGAAAGTAGTAGATGCCAGTCCGGCAATAAAGCCTATTTTAATAAAAGAAAAGAAAGCAGAAATGCTGAAGAGTAAAATTTCTGGAAGCACATTAGATGATATTGCCAAGAACCAGTCTCAAACGGTAAAAACAGCTTCTGCCTTAAATATGAAAACACCTACTATAAGCGGTGCAGGAAATGAACCAAAACTTGTAGGAGCAGCATTTGCCTTAGAAACAGGTAAAATTTCTGAACCAATAGTTGGTAATAATGGTGTTTATGTGATAGAAGTGGTTAAGAAAACTCCTGCTGATGGTTTAGATACCTATATGAGTTATGCTGCTCAGGAATCCAAATCTAAGGCGAGCACCGTAAATTCTGGAGTATTTAACGCTTTAAAAGAAGCAGCAGAAATAGAAGATAAAAGAGCTAGTTTCTACTAGAAGCATTAGGTTAGAAAAAAGATAAAAGAGCTAAAAAAACTCCTGAAAAATTTCAGGAGTTTTTTTATACAAATAACCAAGTCTATTTTACTGTTAGCTTCTCACTTTTTGCTCCCATTTCCAGGCAGAAGAGATCGCTTCATCCAAGCTATGTTTGGATTTCCATCCTAATTCATTATTAGCTTTATCTGTATTAGCATAGGCAGCAGTAACATCTCCTTCTCTTCTGTCAACTATTTTGTAGTTCAGTTTTTGTTGAGATGTTTTCTCAAAAGATTGTATAACTTCTAATACAGAGCTTCCGGTTCCGGTTCCTATATTGAATATTTCATAATTTGCTTTATTCTTGCCGTTTATGAGGCGCTGTAGAGCTACTACGTGTGCTTTAGCAAGATCCACGACATGAATGTAATCCCGAACACAGGTTCCGTCATCGGTAGGATAATCATCCCCAAAAACAGATAACTCCTTTCTTAAACCCATAGCTGTCTGGGTGATAAAAGGCACTAAGTTCTGAGGCACCCCTATTGGTAGTTCCCCAATTTCTGTAGAAGGGTGTGCTCCGATAGGATTAAAATATCGTAATGCAATGGCATTAAGATTGGATTGTACTTTGCACGTATCTCTTATAATTTCTTCACCTATTTGTTTGGTATTTCCATAAGGAGATTCTGCTGGCTTTACGGGTGCATTTTCGGTGATTGGTAATTCATCCGCCTGACCATACACTGTACAAGAAGAACTGAAAATAAAATTAGTAGTATCTTTTTTCTGAAACTCCTGTAAAAGATATACAAGTACGCCAATATTATTTTCATAGTACAATAATGGTTTCTCTACACTTTCTCCAACTGCTTTAGAAGCAGCAAAATGTATAACACCTTCAATGTCTGTATACTTTTTGAAAAAATCCTGAACTTTTTCTTTCTCTCTAAGATCAAGCTTTTCAAAAATAGGTTCTTTGCCTGTAATGGCAGTAATACCTTTTAATACATCAGTAGAAGAATTAGAACAATTGTCAATAATAACAACTTCAAACCCTTCATTTTGCAATTCTACAACGGTATGTGACCCTATAAACCCTAAGCCACCTGTGACAAGTATTTTCATTTATCGATTTTTAATCATATAATAATCAGGAAAATATCCTTTTTATAAATGATTCTTGTTTTTTATTTATGAGTAAATCTTTTTATAATAACATCTATATCAATCTCTGCAACTGATTCTACAATCATATCAGGAGTAAACGCATAACCTGCAAGATCCTTTTGTTTAGAAACTCCAGATAATGTTAAAATCGTATTGTATCCCATCTGTATAGAGCCTAATATATCCGTATCCATCGTATCCCCTATTACAATTGTTTCATCAGTAGTCAATTCCAGTTTTTTTCTTGCTGCACGCATCATAACCGGGCTTGGTTTGCCAACACTAAACGCTTTGATCCCTGTAGCCTCTTCGATCATAGACACAATAGATTTAATCCCCAGATTAGCCCATCCTTTTTTCTTAGGCGAAGGATCAAGATTTGTCGCGATCAATTTGGCTCCGGATAGAATCATATCTACCGCATTATTCGCCATCTCTAATGTAAAATTACGCCCTTCTCCAACAACTACATAATCTGGATCCGAAGTAACAAGCGAATATCCATTTTCGTGCAAGCTGGTGATAAGTCCACCTTCTCCTAAAATGTAAGCCGTACCATTTGGTTTCATAAAACTTAAAAACCAGGCAGTCGCCATAGCACTGGTATAAACATTTTCTTCTTTGATAGAAATACCCATTCCTAATAACTTGTTGACAGCATCGATAGGTGAACGCTGGCTATTATTAGTCATAAACAAAAAAGGAATTTCTCTGTCCTGAAGTGTTTTGATAAAAATGTCTGCTCCTTTTATCAGTTCGTTTCCATTATAAATGACACCGTCCATGTCAATTAAAAAACCCTTCTTCATATTTTTGGTTATGCTATATGGTTAATGACAACAAAGTTAGGGATTCATCCTAGAAATGAAAAGACAATAGGGAATAAGATTTACTATTAAAAAATCAGATACGTACTTATTACAAGTATTGTGATGGCTGCACCAGTTATCATTGCATATTTCCAGGGAGTGATATTAACATCGTCTGTTATTTTCTGAACATAATCTGCATCTCTTGGGTATAGTTTACCGATAATAAGCATGATACTGATATTTAGAACAAATAAAATAGCCATCACGTGTAAAAAATGAGGATACGCTTCGGCTTCTAGTAAACTTAACGTTTTTTCATCAGTAACTCCGTTTGCGGCTGCGTCTTTTAATACGTTGGAAACCATCATAGGCTTGATAATAAACTGACTTATAGAATATAGTACTACGCCAGAGACTACCCCAATTTTTGCTGCTATTGCAGGAACACGTTTGGTAAAAAAACCGATAACCACTACAGTAAGAATAGGGATGCTATAACATCCATTTGCTTCTTGTAGCCAAGCAAATAGACCATCTGGAGCATTGGCTATAAGCGGGGCAACCAGCATACCTAGTATTCCTAAAATAATTCCAAAAATTTTACCTGCTTTTACAATTTGTTCTTCAGAAGCATCTTTTTTAAAATATTGTTTATAAAGATCAAAACCAAATAAAGTTGCACTACTATTGAGTAAACTATTAAAGGAGCTCAGAATAGCCCCAAAGAGAACAGCTGCAAAAAAACCTACTAAACTAGCAGGTAATACTTCCTTAACAAGAGATGGGTATGCTTGATCAGGGTTTTCTAATTCTCCATCAAAAATATGCCACGCAATGATTCCTGGTAAAACAACAATTATAGGAATTAGAAATTTTACCAATGCAGCTAATATCATTCCTTTTTGACCGTCTTTTAGACTTTTTGCACCAAAGACACGTTGCAAAATAGCTTGATTTGTTCCCCAGTAGAACATTTGTACGAGCATCATTCCTGTAAAAATAGTTCCAAATGGTATAGAGGCATCAGCTTCTCCGGCTGCTATAAATTTATCCGGATTAGAAACCCAAAGTGTATTTAATCCTTCTGCAACACTGCCATTTCCTATAACTATTAACCCAAATATTGGAATCAATATTCCGCCTATTAATAAACCGACAGCATTGACCAGGTCAGAAACGGCTACCGCTTTTAATCCTCCAAAAATGGCATAGACCATTCCTATCAATCCGATAGTCCATACAGAAAGCCAAATAGAAGCTTCCTGAGAAATGCCCAACATTCCCGGGATATCAAACATAGTACTAAACGCAAGTGATCCCGAATATAAGACAGAAGGCAGAATAACTATAACATAGCCACTCAAAAATAAAATTGTTAATATAGCTTTTGTTTGATGATCAAATCGTTTTTCTACATATTCTGGAATAGTGGTAATACCACCTTTCATATAACTAGGGAGTAACCATATAGCTGTTACAATCATGGCGATAGCAGCTAATGTTTCCCAAGCCATAACCAATACTCCTTCAGAAAAAGCCTGCCCATTAAGACCCACAATTTGCTCTGCAGATAAGTTGGTAAGAAGTAAAGAACCGGCAATGGTTACGGCTCCGAGACTTCTGCCTCCAAGAAAATACCCATCTGCTGATTTTTCATTAGTGCCTCTTGTTTTCCACCAGGCATAAAAAGCTACTAATACTGTAAATCCTATAAATGAAATTATTCCCATACCTAATATATTAACTACTATTATCGATCTGTTAAAACTTTAAAATTCTTAAATTTAAATAATTTCCTTTTCATAATAAGTAGATGCATCATGTAATAATAGATCTAAATATGTATTCTCGTCCTTAAGACGTTGTTCATCCCATCCCAGATATTTTATCAAATCTTCTTGTACAATCGATCGGTATTGTCGTACACTATTGATATCAAAATATAACCGTCCTGTTCTTCTTACAAAAAAATCTGCCAGACCGTTGATCATTTCATGATGTACACCATACCAGACTTCTGAACGAATTAACTTTTCTTCTATAGAAGTATTTAAGAAATAATTTACTTTCGTAATAATAGTATCTGACTGTTTGCCATAAGTAGTTACCAAATACCAGCCATAATATGGATCTTTTACACCAATATCTTTTAGTTGTTGGTTAACTTCTACCAGGTATTGATCTACTTCTGCAGTATCTTTTAGCGGATTGCTTGTTAATGGAATATTTTGTGTAAAAGATGTAGAGAATTGTTCTTGTCTTTTAGCGCTCATAGTTTTCAGAACAACATCGATTACTCGTTGTGCCATTTTGCGATAGCCTGTTAATTTCCCTCCTGCAATAGAAATCAATCCGGTTTTTGATATGAAAATCTCATCTTTTCGGGATAGCTCTGAAGGATCTTTACCATCTTCGTGAATTAATGGTCTCAGACCTGCCCAATTCGATTCTATGTCTTCCAGAGTAACTTGTAGTGTAGGAAACATATTATTTATCGCATCTAACAGATATGTAGCATCCTTATGAGTGGCTACAACACGATTTAGGTTTGCATCATAATTGGTATCTGTAGTTCCAACATACGTGGATCTACCTCTGGGAATTGCAAAAATCATTCTCCCATCTGGCACATCAAAATAGATAGATTGTGTAAGAGGAAACCGTTCTCTCGAAAAAACAATATGTACGCCTTTTGTAAGATGCAAATATTTATTATTCATAGAATCATCTTTTTCACGTAAAAGATCTACCCAGGGACCTGCCGCAGAAACATAATTTCTGGATTTGATAACAAAAGACGTCTGAGTATTATGATCTAAACATTGTAAGCTTTTAATCTTTTCATTTTCATCATAATTAAAAGAACTCATCTCGCAATAGTTTATAATATTTGCTCCATATGACGCTGCTTTTTTAAGAAGCTCAACTGTAAGTCTGGCGTCATCAGTACGATATTCTGCATAATAACCACCTCCGGTAAGTCCATCTTTATTGAGTAAAGGTTCTTTGGATATAGTTTCTTCAATACTGAGCATTTTACGTTTATCATCTCCCTCTACATTTGCTAAAAAATCATATACTTTTAATCCGATGGCAGTCATTAATTTACCATAGGTACCGCCTTCGATTAGTGGCAGCAGCATCTTTTCGGGAACAACAAGGTGAGGAGCAAGCTTATGAACCATCGCGCGCTCACTTCCTGATTCTTTTACCAGGGCAATTTCCATCTGTTTTAGATATCGCAATCCTCCGTGAATTAGTTTAGTAGATTTATTACTGGTTCCTGATGCAAAATCATTTTTTTCTATCAAACATACTTTTAAACCACGAGATGAGGCGTCTAGTGCTATTCCTGCTCCGGTGACACCTCCTCCAATAATGACCAAATCATATTTGGTGGTTCTGGCACGTAATAATTGTGTACTACGATCGAGAATAGAGAAACGAATAGGACCATCCTCTTTTACAGAAAGCATCGTTGTATTCGCTGTTTTTGTTCGTTCTACCGCATCTTGCCATCCAGTATACTTTCGGTTACGTTCATGTTCGGTAATTTGGGGTTTGAATTTGGAATCAACAACCCTAATTTTTGAAATATCTTTTTTTGCCCAAACTCCAGCTTTTATTCCTGCCAGGAATGCAGCACCTAGTGCAGTTACTTCCAGCATTTTGGGTCTGTCTACTTCTACATTAAGAATGTCTGCCTGAAACTGCATCAGGTAATTATTGGCAGAAGCTCCACCATCTACCTTAAGTTCTTTCATTAATTTTCCACTATCTTCAACCATCGCATCTAATACATCCCTCGTTTGATATGCCAAAGCATCGACTGTTGCTTTTATAATTTCGTTTTTACCAGAATCTAGCGTGAGTCCATAAATAGCACCTTTGGCATTCATATCCCAGTGTGGAGCACCTAGTCCAGCAAATGCAGGAACCACATACAGATCTTTTGTCGCTGGAGTCGTTCTGCAAATTTTTTCAGTTTCTGAGGCTGTATTGATAAACTGTAATTTGTCTCGCAGCCATTGTACAGATGCTCCTCCAACAAAAACACTTCCTTCCAGGGCATATTTAATTTTATCATCGGGTAGACTGCAACATAAAGTAGTTAATAATCCATTTTTAGATTGGTATGCCTTCTTTCCTGTATTAAGTAATAAGAAACAGCCGGTACCATATGTGTTTTTGGCTATTCCTGATTTATAACCTCCCTGCCCAAACAAAGATGCTTGTTGATCACCAGCTACTCCATATATTGGAATCTCTTTGTTCTGGTACGTAATACTGCCAAAATCAGAAGATGAATACTGTACTTCTGGTAACATAGATTTTGGGATATCTAATGCAGTTAATAGGGTCTCGTCCCATTTTAATTGCATAATATTATACAGCATGGTTCTGGAAGCATTAGAATGATCCGTAACGTGACGTTTACCATTTGTAAATTTCCAGATTAGCCAGGAATCAATTGTACCAAATAACAGGTCTCCATTACTTGCTTTTTCTCTTGCCCCCTCTACAGAATCTAGTATCCATTTTAATTTGGTGCCTGAGAAGTATGAATCGATAATTAATCCTGTGTTTTTTGTAATATACTCTTCTAAGCCATCTGCCCTTAATTTTTTGCAAATATTAATGGTTCTTTTATCCAACCAAACGATCGCATTGTGAATAGGTTTTCCTGTAGTTTTATCCCAAACTACCGTTGTCTCTCTTTGATTCGTAATCCCAATTCCTGCAATTTCATCTATAGAGATCTTAGCGGTTGATACTACCTCTTCAAAAACCTCTTGCTGATGTCTGAAAATTTCTAGAGGATCATGCTCTACCCATCCGGATCTAGGGTAGTATTGTGTCAATTCTTTTTGCGAAATACCACAAATAGCACCTTTGTTATCAAAAATGATTGCTCTGGTGCTGGTTGTGCCTTGATCGAATGCTATTATATATTTTGTGCTCATAAGAAAATGCTTGAATTTACTTCTATAGGCTTCTTTATTGTTGTTTTATATGTAATTGTCTCAAATAGTAGATGTTTTTAGGAAATATGGTTCATTTAGTTATAAATATCTTAATTATTAAAGCAACAGAAAAGATAATTAGCAATTAAAAAAATGTAATCGTTTATATTCTTTTTTGTGGAAAATTAGTATTATTTGACTGCCGATACTTCCAAAACAACACTTTTTCTTTCTCTGGATATCTTAGGGTTGAGACCCACCTTCATCAGGTAATCCCCAGAATATACTACAGTTTCATCAATAGGTGTAGTAGTGTTGGGAAATAGATTCAATTCTTTGACCTTATATTTTTTTGAAAAGTCTAGACCTTTTAATTGTACGGGCTCAACAGAATAAATTATTTCAAAACGATTGTTAACCAAATAAGAAAACATGATAGACTTATTTTTTTTCTCGTCTACATATTGAAAAGAAGCAAAAGAATTTTCATAAGGACTTTGCAACCTATATTGATCTCCTTTCCATAATGTATCACTAAATGAATTGTAATTTTTGACGGCTTCTTGACAATATTTAAGTTCATCTTTATTTAATTTATCCACTTCAATATCAAATCCTAATTTACCCATAGAGGCTACATCCGTCCTATATTTGATACTTGCTGTTTTGTCCCAGTTGGTCACATGGGCACTCATAGCAATTGTAGGGAAAAAGTGAGAATAGTCCCAATGCATAAAAACACGATCTACAGGAGCAGTATTATCACTTATCCAAAATTCTCCGAAATATTGCAATGCACCATAGTCTACCCTTCCGCCTCCTCCAGAGCATAACATAATCGGTATAATTGGGTACTTTGAACGTACTCTTTCAAACACTTTGTATAGTCCTTTTACATATTCCATGTAGAGATGGGATTGTGGTAAGTTTTGTTGTGCTAGGTATTCAGAATATGCATTATAAATAATAGAATTACAATCCCATTTTACATACGCTATATCAGTATTCTTTGTTAAAATGTTATCAAAAACACCAAAAACGTGATCCTGCACTTTTGGGTTTGTTAAATCCAAAACCAATTGATTACGATAATAATATTCTTTTCGATCTGGTTGTCTAATTATCCAATCTAGATGATTCTCATATAACTCACTTTTGGGATTCACCATTTCCGGTTCTATCCAAATTCCAAATTTGATTCCTTTTTCTGTGGCATTTTTAACAAGATATCCTAACCCATTCGGAAGCTTTTTTTTATTTTCTTGCCAATCACCTAAGCCTGCGTTATCATCATTTCTAGGATATTTATTCGCAAACCAACCATCATCTAGTAAAAACAGATCTACACCTAACTTTTTAGCACCATCAAAGAGATTTACTATTTTATTTTCATCAAAATCAAAAAAGGTAGCTTCCCAATTATTTAATAAAGTAAGGCGGTCACCCTCACCGTCAAAAATTCTATATTTTCTAGCCCAACGATGTATGTTTCTACTAGCTTCACCTTTACCATTTTCAGAATAAGCATAAATCAAATGTGGAGTTTCAAAACTCTCCTTTGGCGCTAGTTGATATTCTGCGGCATGAGGATTGGCGCCTGCAATGAGTCGTAAATTATCATAACGATCCTTTTCAAAATCAAAACGATAATTACCAGACCAGGCTAGATTAGCTAACATTACTTTACCTTTATCTTCTGTGGCAACTTCATCAAAGGATAGCATAAATGTAGGTGGTGCATATAGATTAGCCCTTGCTCCTAATTTAGAATCCAAAATCTTGATTCCAGCTGTTAAACGATGTGTTTCAGGTTGCATTTCTGTAGCCCAGGTTCCATGATATTGAGTAAGATAGAAATCTTTATTTCTGAAATATAGATTTGCGGAAGCATATTTTTTTAATTCAATATTTCCACGTTCATTATTCTTGATTACGGTCCATTGTTCGAACACATTTTCTTTTTGATAGACTTTGTAAAACAACTGTACTTCGGTTTTATATAATGGGTCTATCATACTGATTACTGTTTGCACAATATTGTCCTTTAACTTAGTTGTTACGTGTGAAAGATACTCCAACTCCGTAGAAGGGTTTTTGTCAGCATGCATCACTCGTAATGCAGGCTCAGCAATATTCCATGTCCCACTAGGGGTATAGGCATGATTGTAATAATCTTCGTTTCTTTCGTAATACCTAAGTTGCTTACTAATAGAAATATATTCATTAGGAAGCGTTAAACGCTGACCAAAATAGGTATGCCATAAGCGTTTGGAATTATCCGTCTGTAGGGCTATAGCATAATCGCTGCTTTCAATTACAATTGTAATATTAGATTGAGAGAATAATGATTTTACAAAAGTTGTTAAAAAGAAAAGTAAAATAAACTGGGTTTTGATATTAAAGTTTAGCGATTTTGTGTGTTTCATTATACTCGATAGGGTTTTATTTTAGATCTTTTTTTAAATGTATCATTCCTGAGATCGGGACTTCTATTTGTATGACACCATTTACGATCATTAGATTATATTCATTTATTTTTTGCCCTGTACAATCATAAATGGTACAGAGGTACGCTCCATAGTTTTTATTACAACTTAATACAATTTTTGTATTGATTTGCGCATTAATAATATCTATTTTCTGTGTTTTTTCTTCAAAATCAATTATATAATTATCATATAATCCTATAATCGTTAATTCATCAGAAGAGGATTTAAGTATGGGATAGTTAGCTAGGGGTTTATAAGGTTTAAAGTTTCCTGCTAAAAAACAAGCAGCATTTTTTTTCCAGTATTGTGTATAAAAATGAATCATGGACAATTCTTCTTCAGAGGCTTGCTGTAATAAAATTGAAAGTTGAGGGACTCCAAACAAAGTGTTGATAATTTGCAATGCTTTGATTTCAAGTGGTTCTTCGTTATGGTATGTAAACATATCGCTATGTACTGCTGTGTTTCTACATAGCATTTTTATATCAGCAATACGTACTCGGTTCATTACAGAATCACCGGGGCAGTCAAAGGCTCTGAACATGTTTCCGTATTTGCGCATGGCGGGACCTGTATATTTTTGCCTGAATTCTATTACAACTTCTGGATTAATGGCGTGTAAAGAATTAATAACATCTGTCATAAGACGATCTACAGCATTATTTACAGAAGAATAGTCTCTCCCATTTTCTTTTGTTAATTCGGTACTGGGATATACCTTGAACTCATCAATAAAATCAAGTTTGAAACCATCAATATTCCATTCTTTCAGAGCATTTACATATAAACTTATAAGATATGCTCTTACTTCTGGATATCTGGGATCAAATACAGGTGCCCAGCGATGTTCTTCTGTAAGAAATTTACCTTTAAATTTTTTATAGGCATTCGATTTTTTTCCACAGAAAGGCACAGAATACCATAAAGCTATTTTCATTTCCGTTTTGTGAATATTCTTTACAAAACCTGCCATTTCCGGAATGCGTTCCGGATGCCAGTCACCTGTATAATCGTATCCTCTGTTCTCATCATTAGTCTGCCAGCCATCATCCAAAATGATCAATTCATATCCTAGAGAGGAGGCTAACTCACATTCTTTAATGAGTTCCCCGGTATCCAGTTTTTGATGAAATTGATACCAGGAAGAATATACAGGCACTTTTGCCAAATCAGGAACTGGAGTTGGTGTCAGGTTATCAAAAGTTTCCCACCAGCGTCCCACATCTTCCAGAGCTTCAGAAAAATGACAATTACGCTGATCAATTCGTAATTGTGCTGTATAGTTTTTTATGATATGATGTCTTTCTGTAAAAAATGAAATGTGGCAATAGATATGATTATCTTCTTCTCTATATAGCGCATTCAATTCTTTTTTGTTAATAGCATCAGAACAGGCAAAAGTCATTATGTTTGCGTCATCATGACCAAAAAGGGTGATTACAGGAGAGTCTACCGATATTCTGGACTCCATATGATCGAGTTCCCAATCATCCATAATTCTTTTAGCAAAATCAGATGTAGGTTTCCATACTCCTTTTATATTTATGGCAGGGATTTTCCAGGTTAGGGTTACAGGTTTTGGTCTGAAATCTGATTCAGCAGAAAAATTAATAGCATATGTTGATATTCCATTCTGCTCAGTTAACAAGGAAATATCAACCTGAAAATCTTCGGTTTCTTTTCGTATTTCTATATCGTAATCGATTATTTCTCTCATATATTTTTTATTCATTAGTGTATTGGTAACATCAATTATTGACCAAAACAGTATCCGTTCTGTTTTTTATTTTATATACCTGAACACTATCGTTATTTTGGGTTGCGATGATTAGTTTCTCTTTATTTTTATCCATTATCGAAATGATATGGTTTGATTGTTTTGGCACTAAAAAACCATGTTCGTTATTTTTGATATGGATGAATCCATTTTCTGAGCCTTGCAGGTAAATTCCTATCATAGCATCGTGTCTGCCATAATTTGCTTCTGCAGAATAATTATTGCCTACGATCAGGACATCTTTGAAACCATCACTATTAAAATCATCAACCAGAAAATCATTAATAGGTGAAAGCTGACAGACGACGGGTAACTTATGTACGGTAAATGTGTTGTCCCCTATATTTTCTGCATAAATAGATTCAAAAATGCTTGCACTCAAGGTCTCTTCTTTTAAACTCTTAATATTTAATAACTCCTGAAAAGAAACTTTAGCAAATTGGTCATAGGTTACATACTTCTTTTTTAGCGTTACTAATTGCCGCATGATATCATCTCTTGTATGAATTGGTTTTAAAGAAACTCCCTGAGAGGTTTCAAAATATTGAGCTAGTATTGGATCAATACTCCCATTCATATCAAAATCTTTTTTGTATACATACACGGGTTTATCATACACCGGTTTTATAAAACCATTGATCCCTTGATTTCCCGCTAGAATATCCAGATCTCCATCATTATCAAAATCTGCAGTGATTACACTATTCCACCACCCGGACATTTCTAAAGGTTCCCCTTTTGTATTTTGCCACTGTATCGCTATTTGAACCGCCTCTTCTTTCTGAATGTCATAGACAGTGATCGGCATCCACTGTCCTACTACTATAAGTTCACGAGAGGAATTATTATTGATATCTGCCCAGGTAGCATCTGCTACGATTCCTGAAGTGGGGAAAACAATATTCGTATTCACTGATAGTTTCCCTTGCTGATTCATTAAAATATAACTAGGTGTAGCATGAGGGTATTTACCAGGATCTACACCACCACCGACAAATATATCTTGATCACCATCATTGTCAATATCATTTGCTACAATACAGCTAGTGTTTGTTTTAAAATCAGGGAGTTTATATTCTTCTGATATAAAAAATGAACCATTACCATTATTAAGATACATTCGATCCTGAAATAGTGCCGGGTTGTTTCCGGCATCAGTACCGCCACTCCCTATATAGAGATCTTTATCACCATCATTATCTATATCTATAAACAATGTGGCTGTATCTTCATATCTTTTATCAAATTCCTGAATAGGTCGATAGATCCCTTGACTATCTTCTGAAAATAAATACCCAGAAGTTCCTTTACTACCACCAATAAAAATTTCATCACCGGTTTTTTTATCGATATTTGCTTTAATAACACAAGGGCCATTAGCATTAAATTGATGACTTAATAAAGATTGAGTAACATAATCATTTAGATAGTTTTCTGTATGTTTGAAGGTAAGCGTATGGTTCTCTTTTTGGAATAAGAACTCTTGCTTCTTTTTTGAAGTTTCAATAGCTGTTTTTTGGTAGTTGATCGTTATTTTTTGATTAGCAGCTATATTTTTATCAAGTGTGATATTACCATCTGGCCATGTAATTTTAACAGAATCAATTTTATCAGAGACAACACCAAAATGGATGATCGGTTCAACAGAAGATAGATATCCTCTTATCACCGATTGATATTGTACTTGCTTTTTATGATGTTCCCAGAGAATTATTTTGGCACCAATAGCTTTTTTATTATCAGGAGTTCCTTCTAGCTGTATTCTCAAGTAGTTTTTATTTTTTTCGGCACTATGATTTTCCAGAATAAAAGCAGTGCTATTGATATTGTTAACAATCAGATCCAGATCACCATCCAGATCCAGATCAGCATACGCTGCCCCGTTAGAAAAAGAATTCTGATCTTTGATCCATAGAGAAGAAACATCAGTAAATGTAACCGCTCCATTGTTTTGATACATTACATTTGGTAGATGTATACCAGGAAGTTTATCAACAAGTGATTTAGACTTTTCTTTTCGGGATGTGGGAGTACCAAAGATATTATTCTGGTCAGAATAATTGATAAAATCTAAATCTGTAATGTCTTTTACATATCCATTTGTGATATATATATCTTTATTACCATCATTATTGTAATCAGCGATAAGAGGTGCCCAGCTCCAATCCGTCTTGGCTATTCCTGAGGCATACCCAATTTCTGAAGCCGGTATTATTTTATTATTAATAAGTCCGTTGTGTATTTGTAAAGTGTTGTGTATGTATTGAGGAGTGTATTTATTACGCTGAGAAAGTAAGAATTTGTCATAATTATTAACACCAAGCATTTTCTTTTGTCTTTCATAATTTTTGGGTAACATATCCACTACCATAATATCTGGCAACCCATCATTATTAAGGTCAGTTACATCTACTCCCATTGCATTATAGGTTTGTTTGGAGAGAATCTGACTATTTATCTCCTGAAACCCCAGATGGCTATTATCTTCATTTTTCCCTTTGTTGAGATATACGAGATCGTTAGTAATAAAATCATTACTTACATAAATATCTGGCAGGTTATCGTTGTTAAAATCATTAATTGCAATACCCAATCCAAAACCTTTATGAGTAATCCCCAAACTATCAGACATATTGGCAAAATATACTTGATCAGTGCCCGGTTTTGTTTTGTTTTCTAGTAAATAGTCACTTAAGTGTTTTGGGAAATATTTTTTGGGTATAGGTGTGTTTCTATCCCTTTTGGTATTCCCATTATGAACAATGTACGCATCGAGATCTCCATCTGCATCATAATCAAAGAATACGGTTTGCTGGCTATAATTTGCATCATCAAGCCCATAAGTTTTTGCTTTTTCTTCAAAATAAGGAATGCCCGTTTCGTTCATTCCTTTATTAATAAACAATAGGTTATGACAGTCGTTATTACAATCAGGTCCTCCTACACTAAGGTAAATATCATCGAGTCCATCTGTATTAATATCCACAATACTAACTCCGGTGACCCAGCTATTGGTTCTAAAACTAGCCTTGACAGAGATATCTTCAAATTTCATATTTCCCTGATTGAGATATAATACACTGGATACCTGATTCCCGCTAAAAACAATATCAGGTAAATTATCATTATTAAAATCTCCTATTCCTACTCCGCCTCCATTATAGCAATATTGAAAATCGATAACATTAATCATATCATTTTCTGTAATAGTATTTTTGAAATCGATATTAGATTGAGTGGAAGGTATCAAAGAGAATAGATATTCCTGACGTTGCTCTTTCTGGCAGTTGGAAAGTAGAATTATTAGAATGCTATATAGGATTGTTTTTTTCAAAAAATGTATACTAAAGGATTAAGAAAACCAGGTAAACCTACGAGAAATGGTTTACCTGGTAGATTAAAGAATATTTAAAAAATCAAACAATTTATTTTAGTAACCATCATTTTGATCTAGATTCGTATTCGCTTCTAATTCTGATACAGGAATCCATAAAAGCTCATCCTGTCCGGTGGTAAAGAAAGCTGCTGGTCCTGCGAGAGATTTGGGATGACGTCCGCCTGCAATGGTAGATCCTGCTCCCAGTACATCTTCTGCAATTTCCCAACGAACAAGGTCAAAAAAACGATGCCCCTCTCCTGTTAGTTCCATGATACGTTCATTTATGATGGCTTCTTCTACTTCGGCTTGGTTTAATGTAAGTGGTAATGGAGTAATTTGAGCTCTTTCTCTCACTTGATTAATAAAAGGGATGGCTTCTGCAGTAGCGC
Source organism: Aquimarina sp. RZ0 (assembly GCF_008370685.1). GTDB lineage: Bacteria > Bacteroidota > Bacteroidia > Flavobacteriales > Flavobacteriaceae > Aquimarina. The sequence goes on along the minus strand of NZ_VTZU01000081.1, from coordinate 5,116 downwards.
TATTTTCATTAAGAGCTTCGGCAAGCATCAATAATACATCTGCATATCTTATGATCCTCCAGTTATTTCCGATAGTATTTCCTAATACAGGGATTTCTCCTCGTAATCCTTCTTCGAAACCGGCATATTTTTTTGTAAATAATGCGGGAACCCCAAGTTGCCCTGCCTCTGCTATATCATCTGCAAAATCTTCTGTAAACGGAACTCCTCCATACCCAAGCGCTCCAGGGTAATCAAAAGCAATTGTCTCATTTCTCCTCACAGTATCTCCATTGTCTTCAAACACCTGTAGAATATGAGGATTGATAAAATGTCCATTGTCAGGACTCAATCTGGGCGGAGCATAGTCAATGAAATAATTACCTTGAGTTCCGGTTCCAGGAATGTCAACACCCCAGATAAAATTATCCTGCCCTAAAAACTGAAGTTCAAAAACGGATTCTTCATTATTTTCATTTGTCGAGGTAAAATTTTCTACATATCGATCTGTTGGTAAAAGAGAATAACTAAAACTACTGGTTACGGCTCTTAAATCATTTACGGCATTTGGATATTCTTTAATATATAAATATGTTTTTCCTCTAAGCGCTAAAGCAGAACCAGCTGTGGGTCTTCCTTTTTCTTCTATAGACCAGGAATCCGGCAATCTGTTAAATGCCTGGGTAAGATCTTCAATAATAGCAGCATTTATTTGAGCTGGAGTTGCCTGATCAGGAAAAATTTCTTCATTAGTCTCTGGTGTTTTTAGAACTAAGGGAACATTACCCCATAGATTCACAAGATACCAATTGGCAAAAGCTCTCATAAAATACGCTTGCCCTAAAATTTCGTTTCGTGAACCCTCATTAGGAACATTGGTTTCGTTTATTTTTTCGATAATAGTATTTGCTCTGAATATAGTCTGGTATAGTTGAGGATACATATCTGTTGCCCACCTGGCGATTCCAGGTTGTCCTTCTAATGTAGACATGGTGGTATTTTGTTGAAACGGAACAATATTAAACGCGTCTGAACGGAGCAAAGCGCCAGTATGAACAACTCTACCCCAGAAAAGTACAGCGGTAATAGGATGATACATACCGTTTACGGCTAATCTAAAATCGGCTTCATTCTGAAAAAAATCGGGTTCTGATACTGCATTAGGGTTTGTAAGTTCTAATTGATCTTCATTACACCCATTTGTGGCAAGCAATAGTCCTATGGTAAGAACAATCAGAATAAAATTATTTTTGAAATTCATAACTATTTAGCTTAATTATTTTAAAGTCATTATCATACATATTAAAAGGAGAACTGTACTCCCATAATGAATGTTCGCGGTCTGGGTTGAGCTCTTACATCCAGACCTCTACCAAAGATAGGATTTGTGACTCCTCTAAAACCAAAAAATCCTGAATCTGCATCTGCCTGAGCACCTGATGTAGATCCTATTTCGGGATCATATCCTGAATAATTGGTAATAACAAAAACGTTTTGCATATTAAAGAATACTCTCCCGTTTTTAACCAAATCAGAATTAATGATATCTGTTAAATTGTATCCTATTTCTAATGTCTTAAGACGGAAAAAAGACCCATCTTCTACAAAAAAATCGGATGGTAATTGATTTCCTGCGGGATCTAGATTTGTTACTCTGGGAATATTTGTATTTGGATTTTGAGGAGTAAAAGCATCTCTTACAAGTCCAAATTTGTTATCATCAGCAAAGAATACCCCAAAGAATTTAGTAACATTATAAATTTCATTTCCTTGAACTCCGTTAAAAAATAATCCAAAATCAAACTTTTTATAGGTTCCGGAGAAGTTGATGCCGTAGGTAAAATCCGGCGTAGGATCACCCAGATCTGTTCTATCGGTATTATCGATTCTTCCATCATTATTAATATCTACTCTTCTAAAATCTCCTGGCTGAAGTAAAGCTCTTCTGTCTGGATCATTTGCCAAAAAAGGATCGTTATCAATTTCTGCCTGGCTATTGTAGATGCCATCAGTTTCGAATCCAAAGAAAAAACCTAAAGGCTGCCCTTCTTCATATCTGTTTACTCGTGTTTGCTCCTCGTTGATAATAGGACCCAGGATTGGATTAGGGGCAGAAGTAAGTTCATTACGTATGGTTGCAAAATTTATCCCTACATCAAATTTAAAATCACTATCGGTATCATAACTATAATTAGCTTCAAACTCAAATCCTTTATTGTTTATAGAAGCAGCGTTCTGAATCACTGGATTTGAAGAACCGGTAGTTGCCGGAATGTCTACAGCGAGTAAGACATCATCATTGTCTCTTGAAAAATAGTCGAGGCTGAGTGTGATAGATCTGTCTAATAGTGTAAGGTCAGCACCAAAATTGATGGTTTTAGAAGTTTCAAAACTAATATCATCACTTACTAATGAGGTAATTGCAAATCCCTGGCTCGAATTACTTGCAAACGAAACATTAGATGCAGGATTTAAAACAGATTGATACACATAATCTCCGATGTTTTGTGATCCCAATTCTCCATAACCTCCTCGTAATTTTAAACTACTTACGATTGCATCTTCTGGCCAGAAACTTTCTTCGTCTACAATCCATCCTAATGAAAATGATGGAAAAACTCCTGTGTTTAAGCCATCAGAAGAAGAAAATCGAGAAGTAGCATCTCTACGTATGATACCGGTAAATAAATATCTGTTATTTAATTTATAATTTACTCTCGCATAATAAGAGAAGAGTCGTGATAAGAATCTACCACCTCCTGTGTTTTCTACCTGATCTGCAAAATTAGCAATATTGGTAATATCGTTACTTGGTAACCCCTGAGCGTATACAGCTAGTGCATTGGAATCAACCTCTTGTCTAGCGCCACCTATCAGAACATCAATACCGTGAATGCCAAATGTCTTTTTATAATTTAATGTCGGTTCTATATTTGTGGAAAGTACTTCTCCCCTAACTTCGGTTAAATCATTTGCCTCATTTATATTATTTGTTGCATCTGTATTACTCTGAAAAAAAGTGGGAAGAAATGTATTTCTGTATATATTTACATAATTTACCCCAAGATTTATTTTAGCTTCTAATCCATCAATAATATCGTATGACACATTGATGTTCCCTAATAGATTCCGTTCTGTATTCTCATCATCCAGTAAAAGGGCATTTGCATATTTATTGGTTCCTCCTACACCAAAGGTATCCCCATCAACGGCTTCAAAACCACCTAAGTTGTTTGGATTTGTAGGGTTGATAATAGGAACTGTTGGTCCCTGGTTACCAAAAGATTGATTTTGTGTAAATGTTCTTTCATTAAACCCAAAGGATTCTTCTATTTTGAATTTACCTATTTTGAATTGGCTATTTAGACGCGCATTTATCCTCTGGAAATCTTCACTAATTACAACACCTTCTTCGTTATAGTAATTAGTAGAAAAAAAATAAGAAGAATCCTCATTACCGCCTGAAATATTAAAGCCAAAATCCTGTATAGCACCAGAATTAAGAGTTAAATCCTGAAAATCGGTATTAATCCCCGGATCTACGATATCACCTGCAAATCCGTCATTGATTCTTCGTTGATTTAAAAACTGAATATATTCAGGTCCATTTAATAAATCCAACTTTTTTGTTTGCGTATTAATACCTCCTCTAATATCTAAATTGACAGTCGGAGTGCTATTTTTTTTACCTCGGTTTGTCGAAACTATAATGACTCCATTAGCGGCTCTGGTACCATAGATTGCTGCAGAAGTAGCATCTTTTAACACCTGTAAGCTGGTGATATCTTTTGGGTTTAAGAAAGAAATATCATCTACTACGGTTCCATCAACCACATATAAAGGAAATGAATTCGTTAAAGAACTCACACCTCTAACAAATACATTTGCAGTACTACTGGGGGAACCACCTGCCGTCTCTACTTGTACTCCGGCAAGTTTGCCTTGTAAAGCAGTAGTTGGGTTTGCATTGACTATCTGAGCTATATCTTTTGATTTGATCTGGGAGATAGCGCCAGTTACTTCTCGTTTTGATTGAGTACCATACCCAACAACAACTATTTCATCAAGAGCAGCGGCATCTTCTTGTAGTGTTATATCAATTATTGTTTGTCCATTCACGGGAATCTCTGTAGTTAGAAAACCTATGTAACTAAATATTAATATGGCATCTTCTGCAACATTTTCTAATGTGTATTTTCCATCAAAATCTGTGGTTGCACCATTTTGGGTCCCTTTTACTATAATATTTACTCCGGGAAGTGGCCCCAGAGCTTCACTGACTACACCAGAAACCGATTGTTGAGCAACAACGGTAGGAATAAGTCCAAATACAAATATCATAATGCTGACAAATATTTTTTGATTCATATGGATTAGTATTTATTAATAATATTTTTTTTCTAGGGTGAATATATTTTGAATACATAATGATATGATACACTATGCTACTTTTCAAAAGTAAGGTTTTTTTTTATATAATCACATTTAAAGTTAATAAAAATAACAAATGCATTATTTTTTTGTTAAAAAAATATCATTTATTCACAAATATATTCATGAATTTATAAGTAAAAGATTACATGAAAAATGCTAATTTTTTGACTAAAAGAAAGATTTTGTCGTCAAAACAAACAATAGTACGTATAATTCTATCTAAAAAATAGCAAATAATATCTTTTTAGATTTTTTAAAAAAATAAGGATTATTACTGAGGAGATTAGCTCTTTTTTATGCTTTTTATTGATAAAACGTCAAAATTTAGTAAATAATCCTCGGGGCAAGCCCACGAGGCATTAAAATAATTTTAGCTGATTATCTTTTTTCAAAACCTTATACTCTTCTTCAACCCCTTGATTTTTGACATATTTTGCTATCATTTGTTCTGTGCCATGTTGACCAACTGTATTAACAAAATACCCCTTGCCCCAAAATTCGCCTCCCCATAATTGTTTTTTCACCTCCGGGCAACGTCGAAAAACTTCCCCTGCTATCAAACTTTTTACCGTGGTAATACGATTTATAACTAAAAACTTCGCATATTCATCGTTTCTTTTTCCTTTCTACTTCGTTTAAAAAATAAACCGTAGCTATAGCTATGCTTGATTTTTTTGCCTTGCATAAAGAAAAAATAATTCAA
>NZ_VTZU01000080.1 GCF_008370685.1 Aquimarina sp. RZ0 | reverse complement strand
CTCTTGCCAGTCATAAACTGTTCTAGAGCTTTCTTTTCTAATTCTTGCTGTTCTGTCTTTGTCATCTTATCTGAATAATGTATAAATTAAAAATTTAGTATTCAGACAAGGTTATATTTACACTCTCTATTTTCTTATTTTGTAAGTAGTTTTAGAACAAGATATATTTCTATTTCAGTTTCTAATTGGTTCTGAGTAAAAGTTTTTTGAATCCTTTAATAATGTTCCTAAACTCCTATCGGCAGTATTTATACAATAACCATTTCCAACTACATTTCCTGTATTATTAAATTTTTGAGCTTTCTTATTTTCTTTAAGTAATAATGACACTTCATCTTCTCTAAAAACATCTGGGTCAAAAATTCAATCTTAAAACACCCACAAAATAAATTCTCATACTCTCCTTTAAAAGTAGCCTCATCATACTGCAAGAGTATGAATTCGAAAGGCTAAAAATGCTGCAATGTTTGCCTCTTAAAAACTCTGGTAACTTATCATCACGCATTCCTTTGTAGTATGCCGCTTTTTTTTAGTTTTGCACAGTAAATTACCTCGGGGTAAGCCCACGGAGGTATTTATTAGAAAAAACATTTCGATTTCGAGGGAAGCCTTAGAGCATTCAAATCTCGATTATCGAGTAAATAAAAAAAGTATGATTTCTGTAGATGGTATTGCAGTAGCGTTTAGTGGTGAAACCTTGTTTAGTAATGTATCTTTTGTCATTAATGAGAATGATAAAATCGCTCTTATGGGTAAAAATGGAGCAGGAAAATCTACGATGATGAAGATCATTGCAGGGGTTCAGAAAGCTACTCGTGGTCATGTTCGTTGTCCAAAAGAAGCAGTGATTGCTTATTTACCACAGCATTTATTAACAGATGACAACTGCACTGTTTTTGAAGAAGCTTCAAAAGCTTTTAGCCAGATTACAGAGATGCAGCAGGAAATGGATCGCCTCAATACGTCACTAGAAACCAGAACAGATTATGAATCCAAAGAATATATGGAGATCATAGAAAAAGTAACAACGCTGGGAGAAAAGTTTTATGCCATTGAGGAGATCAACTATGATGCAGAAGTAGAAAAAGCATTACAGGGATTAGGGTTTAGACGAGAGGATTTCACAAGACCAACCAGCGAATTTAGCGGTGGATGGAGAATGCGTATCGAACTTGCTAAGATTTTATTGCAAAAGCCTGATCTCATCTTACTGGATGAGCCTACCAATCACGTAGATATTGAATCTGTGATTTGGTTAGAAGATTTTTTATTAAACAAGGCAAAGGCTGTTATTGTCATATCTCACGACAAAGCTTTTATAGATACCATTACGAATCGTACTATAGAAGTAACGATGGGAAGAATTTATGATTATAAAGCAACGTATTCTCATTATCTCCAACTACGTGAAGATCGGCGTGCACATCAGATAAAAGCATATCAGGAACAACAAAAATTTATTGCCGATACTCAAAATTTTATAGATAGATTTAAAGGTACTTATTCTAAAACTAATCAAGTAAACTCCAGAGAGCGCATGCTTGAAAAACTGGAGATCATAGAAATTGATGAGATCGATACTTCATCATTAAAACTTAGCTTTCCTCCGGCTGCCAGGTCTGGAGATTATCCGGTAATTGCCAAAGAATTATCCAAACAGTATGGTGATCATATTGTTTTTAAGAATGCTAATATGTCTATTGCACGTGGAGAAAAGGTCTCTTTTCTGGGAAGAAACGGAGAAGGAAAATCTACAATGATCAAAGCGATTATGGGAGAGATTGATTACGAAGGTCAGTGTGATCTGGGGCATAATGCCAAAGTAGGATATTTTGCACAAAATCAGGCTTCATTGTTAGATCCGGAACTTACCGTTTTTCAGACTGTAGATGAGGTCGCTAAAGGAGATGTAAGAACACAGATTAAAAATATTCTTGGGCAATTTATGTTTGGTGGAGATGCTATTGAGAAAAAGGTAAAGATACTTTCTGGTGGAGAAAGAACACGTCTAGCAATGGTAAAACTATTGCTGGAACCTGTCAATGTATTGATCCTGGATGAGCCTACGAATCATCTGGATATACGATCCAAAGATGTATTAAAAGAAGCCTTATTGTCTTTTGATGGTACCTTGATTCTGGTTTCTCACGATCGTGACTTTTTACAGGGATTATCTAATAAGGTATTTGAGTTTAAGAATCAAAGAGTGATCGAACATTTCGAAACTATCGATGATTTTCTTGTTAGAAACCGAATGGAAAACTTAAAAGAACTAGATCTAAAATCTTAGTCGCTATATGTATGACATCAATGCTGTTTTGAATTTACTTATATAAAACAACATATTTTTCTTAGACGAAAAAAACAAACATTCAGCATTACCCAAAAGACTATAGTTGACCTTTATTCTAAAGAAGTAAGCCTATGGCAAACTGCATATTGTATAGCTGATATTTAGGTTTTAGCTTTGCTGTATGCAAAGAGAAGACACTAAACGAAAACGGGAGATGAATAAAGTTCTAAGGTATTGAAAAAAGAGTACACTCAGTTTGAAGGACTTTGGAGAAACCCAAGGTATTACGTATGGAGTTATGAAATACTGGCACAGGAAATTCAAAGCAGAATTTCCAAAAACTAAGAAAAAAGTAGCCGAGAAAGAAGCTTCCTTTATTCCTGTGGAAGTTGCTACACCAGTATCGATTGCTAAAACAGTTCCTATAGAGATCCATTATCCCAATTGCGTATTTCTGCAATGCTCTTCTGATATCTGCAAAAAGGAACAGAAAAACCTAATCACTCTTTTCTGATGTTTGGACTCACTACTACACATAGGTTTCATTTGTATAGCAAGCCTACCGATATGCGTAAAGGATTTAATGGACTCTGCGGAGTCATACAAATTCAGTTGTCTACATCTCCCACAAATGGTTCTGTATACATTTTCATTAATAAAACACGTGATAAAGTAAAACGAAGAAAAGGAAAACTTCATATGAGCTATCATTGGATACATCATGCGCCTATAGAAGGCTTGGTGTTGTTTAAATATGATCCTAGTAGATCAGAAACAATGTTACAAGAGTATAACGGAACTATACAAACAGATGGATATTCTGGATATCTAAATCTGACCCCAAAAGGAAGTATAAAACTATTGGCCTGTATGGCACATGCCAGACGTTATTTTGAGAATGCACTAGATAATGATGCCTCTAGAGCCAGTTATGCATTGGAACAAATCCAAAAGCTGTATGCCATAGAACGAAAATCAAGAGAACGAAGTATTAACTCAGAAACTAGATTGCGCTACAGAAAGCTATACGCAATACCTATTTTAACAACATTAGAGGTTTGGTTACAACAGCAGACACTACAAGTGCTTCCTAAAAGTGGGATTGGTAAAGCAATTTCCTATACTCTTAAGTTATGAGCCAAACTGGTAGCATATACTAGTGATGGTCGCTATGAAATAGATAACAATCGTATTGAGAATACCATCAGACCCTTGGCACTAGGCAGAAAGAATTATCTATTTGCAGGATCACATAATGTTGCTCAAAAAGCAGCCATGTTATATTCTTTCTTTGCAACTTGTAAGATTAACAATGTAGATCCCTACACTTGGCTGAAAGATATTTTGGAAGAATCCCAGAGCACAAGGCTAATAAACTAGTAGAACTACTTCCATATAACTGGACTAGCGCTAACTAAATAGCCCCAAAATTAATCTTGATTTCATAAAAGCAGTGCTTCTTTGAGGGTATCCTTATCTCTAAAATGTCTTTATATTATAAATCAAGTACACTATAATGTGAATTAGAGTATGCTTACAAAAAAAAAATAATGCCTTTAAATTCATCACAAACAAACTCTGCAGCTGATGCTATGTCAGCAGCAGCAGAATCATTTAAGAAAGACAGACAGAGAACGAAAGAACTGATTCAAACATTAAAAACTGACGCCCAAACTAGGAAAATAAATCCTATAAAAGCTGGCAAAAAAATAGGAGAACTTGCAGAGCAAGTTACAGCGCATAGAAAAACCTTTAAAAAACTGAAAAAAGCAGAAAGAAAATTGAGGATGTAAATTTATTAAAATAAATTTACATCATTCGGATAACTGTAACGTAAGCCTATAGTCATGTACATGGCCATAGGCTTACATTTTACTACTTTTTATAAGCTTATGTTTTGCATCATTATCGGAGGCACAATCTAATCAATGTTCGTTTGAAAATCTGTTAGATAAAGTTATAATCGAGGATATTCAGTATGTAAAGTACACAAGTATAATTAACTTGGAAAATGCACTAAAATATGACAATAACGAATTTTTAGGATTTATTGGTAAAACAAAAGAACGTTTAAAGGAGATTTTAATGTTGAAACTAATTTTCTATTTACCGAATCAATATATGATGATTCTGAAAACTATGGATTCACGACTTTGAATTATACTCTTTCAGCAGAGAAAGAACTTTCTGCTACTGGAATATTTAAAGGTAAAAAGTTATCTTATGGCATAAAAATAAACACGGAGAAATAAACTATGAAGATATTTTTGAAGGGTATGATGGTAGTAGAAATTATCAATTTTAGGTGATTGGACAAATTATAGAACAGGAAAGTCTTCCATCGCATCTTGGGGATATCATAGAATACCTTATTCAGGAGATTTGGATATTGGTGCTGCTGAATTTTCACCGAACGCTAAATATTTTGATTATGGTTAGGGAGACTATAAACCTTGAAAAATTAGTATTAATGGATTAAAGCTTGTAGTATCATTTTTGTTAAGAAGACAAAAGACAATCAGGGAATTATTTAAATAGTTGAATACAATGAAGAAAAGTATCAATTAAGCTTTTGAAGATTATAATAAATAAGATTTTATGGATACAGAAAATTTTCAAAACTTTATTGATGGAATAATCCAACCCGACTTATTGGTAACCCTAGAAACGTATGATTCTTGTGAGGATGATAGAAAGTACCAGTTTATCTTAGCTGAACTTTGTAACCAAGTTAAAACTTTTGCTTTAAGACAAAAATTCACACCTTTCATACAACTAAAGGATAACAAAGGAAACTTTATTTTTAATGACAGGTTAACTATAAAAGTGGAGACAGACGGGGTCAAAGATTTCTATGACTCATTTAATGAGCATCATACAGATCTCATTTATAATGATAGTGATAAGTATAGCGCGTGTTATCTGGTTTCATATATGACAGCAAAAGGGCCTTTGACTTCGATAGGAAAAATAATACTAGAGCATAAACTTTCTGAATTAAATTCTATAGAAATAATATCTCTTCTGCATAAGCCTATCAAGGATTCCGTAAATTATCTGGTAGAAAATGGAGAGGTTTTTCCAGATGAATTCAATATAAATCCTAAGCCCCTATGTCATCATTATGATGATAAAAAAAAGAAGTGGACAATCCATTCTCCATCGGATACCCTAAATTTCACTAGTAATGAGGATTTTTCCTGATTAAGTAATTTCTTTTGCTCAAGTAGAAGTCGTATTGTTATAGAAACAAATAGTTACAGAAGAAAAATTGAATACTTCCGTTATTGAACATACAATTCATTCTATTCTCAATCCGGAATTCCGATGTAAGATCAGTAGAAATCCTATAAGAGATAATACCACTTATGCTTTCATTGATTTTACCACTAAGAAGATAACTCAAAGAATTGATGGTGGAAAAGAAGCTTGCTTGTTGCAAATAGGAGAACGTATTTACCAGCTCGATATGGAGAAAACTTCTATTTTAATCTTTGATGAATGCAATAAGGTTATATGTAACTGTCAGTTTAAAGTAAAGGTTTTTGAACCTAAAGAATCAATTCCTAATTTTGTTTCTGATCTTGTATTTAGCTTTTATCACGAAAAAGATTCCAGAAAGTTCTTCTATTCTATCTGGGTAAAAAATCAAGACAAAATAGTGACAGGATTTGCAGAAACATCAGAGCAAGATTACTGTTTAGCTCATCAAAAAGAAAAAGATATTCTTTGGATTTGCAGCAAACTTATACAAGCACGAGGATTGAATTCCAGTCAAAAGCAAATTGCAAATGTACAGGCAAGAGTTTATGAGGTTGATTTTCAAAAAGGGATATGGAATATCCATAATCATTAGTTTATGCCATTTTTGCTTTAAAATTACCGTAAGCCTATGGCAAACTGCATATTGTATAGCTGATATTTAGGTTTTAGCTTTGCTGTATGCAAAGAGAAGACACTAAACGAAAACGGGAGATGTATAAAGTTCTAAGGTATTGGAAGAAGAGTACACTCAGCTAAGGTTTGTAATCGCTCACTCTTTTGCTTTTCTTTAGAATGAAACAACAGATGCAACTCCTCTAAATTCATCGCACTAATCTCGCTGTAAGTAAAGGTATACTGCTTGAAAAAAGCAATGTATTTGGTTACCGTATTACGGCTAACAGGTAGCTGGGAACTAATCTTTCGCTTGCTTACACCTTCGGTGTAGAGCTTAAATATCTTTTTTATTTTTCGCATTTCTATTTGATGGTTTGCCATAATCTTTTGTTTAAAAAGATTACTTATAACGAACAAATAGAATCGATCTAGTACTGGTTCACTTTAGACCGGAAATAAGTGGTTCACTTTAATCCGGAATGCTATGCTCACTTTCCACTGGAAGGGGTGGTTCACTTTAGCCCGGAACTAGTGGTATACTATAGCCGGATTTTGCACTTTATCATTCAAAATCAAAATTAACCGTAGGCTATGCTGAACTTTTCTTTTTTGCCTAAAGAAAAAAATTGGTGTAAAATAAAAGAGGCTGTCAAAAATTAATTTTTCAGCCTCTTTTATACTTTAAAAATATTGATCTATGAATCGAGAATCAGCTACTATCCGATTATAGTTCAATTTCTTCACTTGTACCATCAGGTAATGTCATAGTAGCAAGGTTATCACACGTACCATCTCCATAATCCAATGTTGCAGTAATATCATTTTTTGTAATGTTTGCTATTCCAGAAACAACATAATCACAGCCTTTTACTTCTACCAGAGGTGTATCAATAACAACTACATAAGAATCCTCATTGATTGTTACATTACATTCTCCTGTAGTAGACTTAGTATATCCTTCTTCATTATAAACTACCTCTATAGTTTTAGTTCCAACGATAACCATAGTCTCGTCTTCACCTTTTTTGATTGTCAGATCTGAAGTTACAATGTACGTACATGTGTTTGTTTCTCCATTATAAACAAAGGTCGTAGTCTTGGTTCCATTTACAGCAAGGTCATTGAATACGAACTCTTCAAACGTTACGGTCGATGACACGGTATTTTCCTCTCTGGTATAACTTACTGTTATCTTACCATCGATCATATTGCCTGCAATATCACAATCTGTAAACGTCAGAGAATAGGAACCTGGTGTACTAAAATCAGATTCTACACAATCATCTGGCAGTGTGCTGGCAGTCCTTCCATTATTTTGTATGTTTAGCGACTGATCCATGACCATGCGGTCTACATATTCTGAAGCTTCCAGAGCTTCTAAGTTTTTCATCACATCTTCCTTAGTGATCTGTTGTTGCTCTGTGACCTGATCTTCATTAGAATCATCATTACAACTAGTCATTACTAAAAAAGCTCCAAGGAATAGGGTAGCTAGTTTTGTATTAAAAAATAATTTGTTCATCTTGTTAATAGTTATGGTTAGTTTAGAAAAACTATACGAAACTTTTTTTAGTATAAATAAATTGTTAATGTTTTTTAAGATAAAACCTAAAAAATGTTAATGATTTATCTTTTTTATTGCGAATAACACATAGTAAAACGGGGAAAAATACGAATAATTTTAAATCAACTGATAACATCTTTACTTGATATAAGGATATCAGCGTGTCTGGTAGTGGTTTTTTAGAGCGTAGCGTAGAAAAATTATATCGAGACCTCATCAAAGTAGCAGTATTATTTGCATCTCGATACACGTTCGTACCTCACGCACTCGATGAGACGGTACATTACTTTAAATAAATAGTATCGATCTCCAGTTTAAATTTCTCAGCTTCTTTATTTGCAATCAAAAATGCTATTTCTTCCAGTGCTTCTCCCGGATAGTTATTCATTTCTAATTTTCTTCCTCTGAATGTTGGATACATAGTGGACAGATTAATTTCGATGGCTTGCCATTCGCCGTTGGTTTCAAAATAACTAATATATGCGTGACGATCAAAAGTATTGGTCTTTATTCTGAATTGATATCGTTTGACATCGCCTCTTAACTGAATCACTATTTTAGTAAAATTGGTTACTTTTTTTGGATCGAAGCGATAATGAACTGAGGAGAAGCCTCCATTATTTTCTAAAGAGACATTTCCCTGATACACAGCATTACCCTTAGAATTCAGATAGAAATCCCCTTTAGATTTACCACCCATCACTCCATCATCTACAACACTCCAGGCAGATAGGTCACTTGTTGTGTTAAAATCAAAAATAAGAAGAGATTGTGTAAACATATATAGGTATAATGCAAAGAAATATATCAATCTTCAATTTCTTTTATTCTTTTTAAGACTTCCTCAGCTTCTGCCTGCTTGTCATCACTAGCGCTGCGATTGCTATGAGATAACTTATATGCTTGTTCCATGAGCTCCTTATACTTTTTCTGAAGTATTTCTTTTTCTGATTTTTTCTTGAATAGTCCAAACATAATTTTTCTTTTAATTATTTTTATTGAGCTCATCCCGACTTTTTCTATTTCCTGAAAAATAAAAAGTCAAGATGCGTTCTTTCTAATATAGACTATATCTGGTAATTTATTTAGAAAGTTTTCATAAAAAAATAAGATTCTGAGAACACGTATTACTGTCAATAATAGAAGTGGTTTAAGCTTTATTGATATTCTCCGGTATTTGTTTCTTTTTTGATTTCTGGTTGTCCCGCTGTCTTAAAAGTAAACATATCATTTCTGGCATAGTGTCCGATTACATCAAAATCTAGTTTACTTTGGTATATTTCATCGATATCTAAAGTGGCGATCAAAGCTCCGCTTTTGCCAAATAATGGTCCTGCAATCACTTCTCCAAGGGGAGAAACAATAATACTACCGCCGGGGCATATGTTTTCTTGTTCATTCTCTACAAGAGACTTATACTTTTGGGGATACATTGATTTTGTATAATACTGATTACATCCTAATACAAAACATCTTCCTTCTAGTGCAATATGTTTCATAGTTGCTGTCCATTGCTCTCTGGAATCGGCAGTAGGAGCAATATAGATTTCTACTCCTTTCTGATACATAGCCATTCGAGCGAGTGGCATATAATTCTCCCAACAGATAAGCCCTCCCAGCTTACCGATTCGAGTACTAAATGTAACCATCGATTCTGCTCCTGCTTCTGCCCAGATAAGTCGTTCTGTTCCTGTAGGTTTAATTTTTCTGTGTACTCCTAGTAATCCATTTGTGGGGGATATATATACCATAGAACAATATAAACTCCCATTAGTATCCTGATTTTCTGTAATCCCGATAACCATATAAATATTTTGAGAAGCGGCTAACTCCTCTAATCTTCTGAGATCATTACTTTGCAGGTTGATACTATTCTTGTAATATTCTGCATACAAAGCTCTCCCTTCTTTGGTTCTGCGACCAATGGTAGCGCCAAAATCAAATCCTCTCGGGTATCCAGGAATAAATGATTCTGGAAAAACAATAAGTTCACATCCCTCTCTCGCATACTTGCTCGTTAGCTCCTCTATTTTGTCTATCGTTTTTTCTTTATTAAAGAAAATGGGATTGTCTTGTATTACACATACTTTTACTGCCATAGTACAATTTTTCTTTAGTCTTAAGAGCTCATCTATGAAATGAAACGCAGAAACATAGTATTCAGATTCTATTTTTGGATTAAAAAATCACTATTCCCGTTACAATATTCTTTTGTCATAGCAATCGCATTGACCTGATTTGTATAAGAATTCTAGTTTCTTTAAAATTATTTCGACTTGGTTACATTTCTTTAAAAAGATGGAATAACTTCAAAATCTTTATCCATTTCAATCTTAAATAATGTTCCTCTTTTGGGGTGACTATCAATCAGTAATGACCCTGATAGTTTCTCTACCCGGTTTTTAATATTATGAATACCAATTCCTGTGTTTGCTTCTAACAAATCTACAGAAAAGCCTTTGCCGTCATCGTCGAAGGTTAAGTGTAACTTCCCTAAAATACACTCTAATCTTATATCTATTTGCTTTGCTTCAGCATGCTTTAATGTATTGGTAATTAATTCTTGTAATATTACAAAAAGCTCATTCTGAATTACGATATCAATTTCATTAAACACCTCTTCTTCAGAAGACACAAAATTGATCGTCAAATCAGTTACCTCATTAATATTATTGATATACTCTTTTAATATTTCTACATACTCGTTTTTTCTATTCTTTTTAGGAATAGTATTATGAGATATCTCCCGAACTTTTTGATAGGTAATATCAATCAAATTCTGGATTTTTTGGATTTTTAAGGTATCGATTTCTCCGATCAGTAATTTTATTGTTGCCAGATCGTTTCCGATAGAATCATGCAAGCCCTGAGCGATTCGGGTTCGCTCTTTGTCCTGTCCTTCAATTGTTGCCTTTATTAATTTTAATTCCTGCTCTTTCATCAAAGAATTAATTTTTTCTGTAGTTACCTCCTTCTGGGTTTTATTAAGTACTTTTTGTGTTTTTAATTTTTGATAATACCCAAAAGCAAATAATAAAATCAAAAGTATAAGTATTGCAGAAACTGTTACTGTTAAATTGTTGATATAAATTTGTCTTTCTTTATCTTTCTTAAGCTGATAATTTTCTTTTTCTTTTTGTAAAGTCTCAAACTTTATTTCTATTTCATTAATTTCTTTAGACTTTTGAAGCTGGTTGATAGAATCATTAATAATTAAATATTCTTCAGAATATTGTAATGCTTGTTCGAAGCTTCCATTTTGCCTTGCTATCACTTTTAATCTATCATAACAAAAAAGCATCTCAATTAAATTACCTTCTTCTTTTCTTTCGTTTAATAAAACCAAAAGTATTTCCTGCGCCTGATCAAGCTGGTTTCTTTCTAAATAAGCCTCGATCAATTCTTTTTTTGCTTGGTTTTTTAGATGCGAAATTCTCATTTCGTCTCCTCTTTTAACAATTTCCTCAAGCTGAGGAATTATTTCCTTCTTTTCACCTATGTACTTTAAGTTTTTGACAATATTCAGGCGAACAGCCAGATCATAATAAGGGTTTTTATTAATTTTTAAAGCTTTGTAATGGTACTCATTAGATTTTGTATAATTACCCAAGGTTCGATATATTCTACCTAATGACATCATTGAGCCTACCGCTACATCGATATCACTACTTTCAGTTATTTTTTTTAATAGAGTAATTGACTTATCAAATTCTTTATCATAAGAATACAGGTCTCCCAAAAATAGTGTAAAACGATCCCTTTCTTCATATAAACCCCAATTCTCAGCTTTCTCTAATCCTTCAATTGTTATTTTTTTTGCCTTTTTAAAAAGCCCTTTACTCAAAAAAGAATTGGCAAGACTTATATATGCCAAAATATATCGCTTTCTCATAATGGAATCGTGAGAAAATTTATTAAACTCTAATGACTTTTTTGAATAGTATAATGCAGAATCTGATTCTCTGGTCTGTTCTAAAAAATAACATGAAATCAAATGGGTTAATCTTGATTTACTGGCATCTGTTTTTAGCTTTTTTAATAGTTTATGAGATAATTTATAGGATCCTTCTTTATCATTTTCAAGATAAAACAGCGTAACTGCACTGTTTACTGATTTTCGTTCTTTGTCTTCAGCCTGTCTTAACTCATTGATTTGATTCTCAGTAAATCCTTTTTGACATACAACTGTTGTAGTAAATAATACTAAAAGAATACTAAATAAAAGTGACTGGTTAAACCTCATAAATCAAACATATTATTATTCCAAAATTAGCAAATCTTACCTTAAGAATCACGGCAAAAGATAAGTATTATATCGTTTTGATAGATAAGCTACTTAGATTTTTTTTATGGATTGATATCATTTATTTTTTATAACCATGATTATTTTGAGGTTTATTTTTACTAATGAAATAAAAAAGATTGTCTTTTCAGACAACCTTTTTATTTTGAATCACTTGAACTAAGATTCAGTGCTTAGTCTAGTAAAGATTCGAGATATTCATTAGTAACCTCAGGAACTTCAAACTTCTCATTATCTTTTGCAAGATCTTCCAGTTTTTCATTCATATCTAATATGTTTTCATATAATGATTCATACAAAAGATCTGAGATCTTGATTTGTTTTGCAGTCAGTGATGGAGGAGTATATTTACCATTTTCGACCTTGACTGTTTTATAAAATCTATATACAGCAGCTTTTAATTTTGCAATTTCATTATCAGACATAGATTCTATTGGTAATTTACCATTACGCATATCTACATCAATAAACTCATCAGTTTCTACAAATTTTTTAGCACTAATTGAAGATTCTAAAAAGGTAATTTCACGTAGATCAGAACTTACTATATCATTATTGGCACAACTAATGACTAGCAATAGTAATAATGACCAAAAAATAGTTTTTATTTTTTTCATGTTTTTGATTTTTATAATGTTAGCATTAATCTAGAAGCGATCCCAGGAAGCAGTAATCAATACACTAGCAGCATCTGCCGTAGTACTAACATCCCAAGACCAAAAAATTGGTAGACTCCCAAAGATACTATACCTTCTTGTATTTGATTGAAATGGTAATAAAAAAGTGGTCCAAACAGGTGTAAATGGTTTTCTTTCGTTTACTCTTAATGCTACTCCCAAAAAATTGTTGTTTTTTAGAGCAAGATCTGTATTTTGATTTCCTAATACTGATAAATTTACAGAACTATTAGGAGGAGCAATAAGAGAAGTACTCTTGGTCTCTCTCTGTGCCTGTATTGTACTTGTGCTCATTACAAAGGCTAGAAATACGAATATTGAAAATATTGTTTTCATATAATATTTATTTAATGGTTAATAAAAGTAAATATGTATAGTTTACAACTAAATAATCTTCTCATATGAATCTTTTTATATAGCTACTGTTATTCTTTTGTTAGTTATAATTTTGTTTAAATAAACAATGGGTCTTTGTTAGCTATATTTCAGATCATAAAAAATCACTATAGTTAGTTAATCTTAAACGGTAATTGTTTATCTTGAAATAGTTTTCTTAATCTAATTGTTGATGAATCATCTTTTAAGTAAATAATCATGCTACTTTCTTTTTTCAACAATCGCTTGTATAATGCTATTTGCCGTTTAGTAATAGTATCTGATTCTTGAATTTCCATTACTAAGTGAGCCATTTGTGAAGAAGCTTTAGTTGCTCGTTTCATCTGTAATGAGTTACAAGAGGCTAGAGCTACGATGAAAAAAAGGATTATAATTATATTTTTCATTAAAAATCTTCAACTGCAATGAAGCCCGATCCATTACATTTATTAATTCTAGCTCTAAAATAATATTGAAAATCCCTAAGATTCCCACTAATACTTTCCATTGTTACATTAGCAGGAGTTGTATAAATAGTTATATCTCCTACTAAAACAGAAATTAAAGTATTAGAAACACTTGATGACACAACATCTCTTGGGTTTACAATTCTGTAATTAACACTTGATGAAAAACCCCAATTTACCTGTCCTCTAAGAGTAAAACTACCATACCCAGGCTCGATAAATCTAGATGATAAATTTAGATTACCTCTATCACAATCGTTCCTTAAATAAGTTTTATTAGTGTCAATTTCTTCCATCAAGGAAAAATCTAACTTATTTTCTGACATTATTTTTGCCAGTTCGGAATTACTTCGAATACTAATTGTAATTTTATCATCGCTTATTAAGTTTTCATATAATTCTTTTTGTTCTTGAGTAATTTTTTTGGTTTTCTCGATTTCTTCTAATAAATTCAGCAGTTCTTTGGTTTTTTTTTCTGTTACATCGTTTTCTATTTGATTTGATTGATTCTCGGTCTCTATTTGTTCATCATTAGAACAAGAGACACTCATTAAAAAGGACAATACTAGTAAACTTCTAAAAAATAATTTCATTGTGAATATATTTATAAGGTTAATTACCCAAATTTACTAGTTAAAAATACAGTACAGGGAAATTTCCCTATTTAACAATATAACTAAGAATATCCTAAGAAATATCAAAAAAGTAAGACGGTCTTTTTCATAAAATACAATCAGTTATGCTTCTTAATCTGGTCTGGTTTTAAAAGTAATACCCACATATAAAGACCTCATAACAATAAAAGAGGTTGTCTTTTCAGGCAACCTCTCTTAATTATACATTATTTAATAATTTAACAAATCAATTGTCAATAATTATTTTTTCTGTTTTTGCCGTGGTATCTCCAATAAGTTTTACTATATACAATCCATTTTCCAGAGAACTCACGTCAAAATCAATTCCGTTAAATGGTGCTGTAACGATTTGTGCTCCCTTTATATCATATATAGATATGGTTGTAAATTCCTTAGCTCCATTTGTATACAAGGTGTTCCTTACTGGATTAGAGGAAATAACATTTTTACTGATCTCATCTTGTGCTCTTGTACGATCTACAGAAGCAAAATTCCATAGTTGATTTTGATTAGTATTACTACTTGTCCATAGGTATATATTTTGTTCATTGGCACCTCCACTTCTTCCATCAATTGAAAAACCTGGGGCGTTACGCTTTTCTAATCTAAATTTCCCATTGACATTTACCTTTCTCCAATGCTGATTTTGATTATTATCAGAACAACTGTATAATTTCACATTTTGTCCTTTTGCACCACCACTACCTCCATCAATACAGAAGTTTGTGTTCTTCTTCTTATAACTGTAATATCCATTACCACGATTAATTTCTTCCCACTGCTGGTTAACATTAGAAGTATTTCGGCTCCATAAATAAACATTTTGCTGATTTGCGCCTCCATTACCGCCGTCCATTGAAAAACCAGTCGCATTACTTTTGGTCATCACAACAGTATTGCCGTCTGTTGGTGTTCCGCCACCACCACCTGATCCACATTTGACAGCATAAAAAGATCCGCAGGATGGCATACGCCAGTTTGTTTTGTCTGGTTCTCCATAGTTTTTATATGTATACACCACATTTGAACTTGAGAATTCCGTTTTATTTTCTCTATAATCAAATGTTGTATTGTTTACTATAATATTTCTGGGACCGGGCTTATCATGACCATATCGCGCACCTCCGGTTGCAAATACTCCCCAGGTATGCCAGGAAGGTCGAATAATTGAGTTTTGTTCAATCAAATTATGTCCATCATCACCATTATGAAAATTTATATCTACTTCTAACTTGTTTTTAAAGATCACATTGTATGCTGCTCCATTTTGAATAGCAAAATGACGAATCTTCCTTACCGTAGATCCAATCACTAAGTTGTAATCTCCTCGGATATCAAAGTAACCTTCTCCTCCTCCACCTTTGTTATAACAGTTGTCAACAAGTGAATTTCTAAACGTATTGTGCTTCCCGAATATTTCTACGGGATCAGAACCACTATTAATAAAATCCACATTATCCACCCAATTATCATCTCCATCAAGACGAAGTAAGGTATTTTTATTACGCGGGAAATCATTCTGAAAACATTCTCTACAAAATCTACCATCTCTGAAACCAGTTCGATATTCCTTTGGGGGATTAGAAAGTGCTTCATAGACTACACGCATATTCTCCAGACCAGCATTTTTGACACCTCTTCCGAATACTAAAGCACGTCCATTTTTCATCTTCACACTCAGTTTTACTCCATTTTTGCTTTGCCCGCGAAGTACAACACCACTTTTTAGGTTAATTGTTCGATTAATGGTATAGGTACCATTTTTAAGGAGTATGACTCCTGAGCCCCCCCTATTAATAGCATTTTGGATATTAGCTCCAGGATTCAGTCTTTCTTTAATGTTAGAAACAGAAGGAATCCCTCCTCTTCTTCCAGCTTTAGCCCACTCCTTAATTTCTGAATAATTCGAATTGTAACAAGAAGGATTTGGGTTACATCCGCTACCTCCATCTTGTGCCTTCACGCTTACAACAAATGTGAGCAACAAGGCAATGAATGCGATCATTGTGTTTTTCATAATTATATAGTTTGTGTTAAATAAATTAGTTAACACAAAGATAGTTATTCAAGCCACACGCTATCATTCCATATAATGGATTTTAACATAAAAACAACATAAAAAATCAAAGAAATTTTTCCGTTTACGGAATCCCCTTATTGACCTGGATAATAACCCTCAATAAAAAAATTTAGCTCCATATATTTCAGACATTTACTCCTTAATATTTTTAGAATTTCATATAGATCTCTTATACGATTTGTGATTAAAAAATTCGTATAAATTCATTGAATTATTTTTTCTTTATGCAAGGCAAAAAAATCAAGCATAGCTATAGCTACGGTTTATTTTTTAAACGAAGTAGAAAGGAAAAAGAAACGATGAATATGCGAAATTTTTAGTTATAAATCGTATTACACGATATCAATGCTACTTTTTTAAATTAATACATAGTATTTTTTGCTGGGACAAAAACATTTTGTTTTTATAATCAATTCCAAATCAAGATCAGTACTATACTTTTTATGAAACATTTACATATTCGTTACTGATAAATTATTATTTTCGGTTCTCATTAATTACACAATATGCGCAAACACATCATAATTACCTTATTTTTAGGAGTATTACTAGCACTCAATACACAAGCCCAAAAGGATAAAAAAAAGAGTATAGAAGAAAAATGGGATGTTTCTAACCCAAAAGGAGATTTTAATTATAGAGATCACATCTTTACTACTGATGAAGGAACCTGGATGAATCTGGATGTAAGCCCTGATGGAAAAACGATTATTTTTGATATGCTAGGAGATATCTATAGTATTCCGGTTTCTGGAGGAAAGGCTACAGTGCTGCGTGCCGGAATCCCGTTTGAGGTACAACCCCGTTTTAGCCCCGATGGTACAAAAATATCCTTTACCAGTGATGCTGGCGGAGGAGATAATATCTGGATTATGAATAGTGATGGTAGTGACGCCAAACAAATTACCAAAGAAGATTTCAGACTACTCAATAATGCCAGCTGGATGCCCAACGGTAATTACCTGATCGCCAGAAAACATTTCACCTCACAACGCTCTTTGGGAGCAGGAGAAATATGGCAATATCATAGTAGTGGAGGAACTGGAGTACAATTGACCAAAAGGAAAAATGATCAACAAGATGTAAACGAACCTACGATCTCTCCTGATGGTAATTATATGTATTATAGCGAGGATATGTATTCTGGTGGTGCTTTTCAGTACAATAAAGATCCTAATAAGCAGATCTATGCTATCAAAAGATATAATTTTGAGACCGGAAAAACAATCACAATAACCGGAGGTCCCGGTGGAGCAGCAAGACCTCAAATATCAAGGGATGGTAAAAAATTGGCCTTTATAAAAAGAGTTCGCACCAAAACTGTTTTATATATTCATGATCTTGAAACAGGACAAGAATGGCCAATCTATGATCAACTGAATAAAGATCAACAAGAAGCCTGGGCTATTTTTGGTGTCTATCCTAATTATAACTGGATGCCTGACGACAAAGAAATTGTATTCTGGTCTGCTGGAAAAATACATAAAATTAATATTGAGAATGCTCAACTAACCCATATTCCTTTTACGGTCAATGCCAATATCAAAATAGCAGAAACAGTACATTTTGATTCACCTGTATCTCCAAAAGAGTTTACGTCTAAGGTAATAAGACAGGCCGTGACATCTCCCGACGGGAAAACTATAGTATTCAGTGCTCTGGGACATATCTGGAGCAAAAAACTTCCCAAAGGAAGACCTCAACGCTTAACAACACAAACTTCTGATTTTGAATTTGAACCTAATTTTTCTCCAGATGGTCAGCATATCGTATATGTTACCTGGAACGATGAACGCTTGGGTGCAATATGTAAAACCCCTGTTTCTGGAGGAACACCAACCAAACTGACATCCGAGAAAGGAATTTATAGAACTCCTACCTATAATCAATCTAACAATCTGATAGTCTATAGAAAAGAAGGTGGAAATAGTGATCAGGGAAGAAGTTTTGGTAAAAACACCGGAATATATACGATGACAACTTCTGGAGCTAATGTAAAACTAATTTCCAAAGAAGGTGAATATCCGACATTTACGAAAAATGGAAAACGTATTTTTTACCAAACCGGAGGGACTTATTTTGGGAATCTAACTAAAGAATTAAACTCTGTTGACCTTAACGGAAAAGACAAAAAAATTCACGTAAAATCCAAATATGCAAATCGATTAGTTCCTAGCCCTGATAATCAATGGATCGCCTTTACACAGTTACATAAGGCATATATCGCGCCATTATTACTAAATGGTAAGGAAATTGATTTAGATAATAAATCCACCGCTGTGCCTGTTTCGCAGATTTCTAAGGATGCAGGAATCAATCTACACTGGTCAAAAGATAGTAAGAAGGTATTCTGGACATTGGGAAATGAATATTTCTCTAACAATATCAAAGACCGATTCACATTTCTTGCTGACTCTACAGCAGAAGTTAGTAAAATCAGTACTCAAGGAGTCAAAATTAACCTAACAACCAAAACGGATATTCCATCTGGTAAAATTGCTTTTACCAATGCGCATATCATTACTATGGAAGCCGATCATGTAATCAAAAATGGAACTATTATCATCCAAGGGAATACTATTGAAAAAATCGGAAAATCATCAGAGATTACAATTCCTGATGATGCAAAAGTATTTGATATCAACGGTAAAACTATTATGCCAGGTATCGTAGATGCACATGCGCATGTGGGTGCTTTTCGATATGGATTGAATACACAAAAGCACTGGCAATTGTATGCAAATCTTGCCTTTGGAGTTACAACTGTACACGACCCTTCTGCTAATACTGAGACTGTATTTAGCTTATCAGAACTAATTAAAAGTGGGAAAATGGTAGGACCTCGTCTCTACTCTACAGGTTTTATTCTGTATGGTGCTGATGGAGATTTTAAAGCTGTTATCAATAACCTGGAGGATGCCAGATCTTCTATTCGCAGAACAAAGGCTTTTGGTGCAAAATCTGTAAAAAGTTACAATCAGCCACGTAGAGATCAACGGCAACAAGTAATGCAGGCTGCTCGTGAATTAGAAATTAATGTGGTTCCCGAAGGAGGTTCTACTTTTTATCACAATATGTCTATGATTATGGATGGGCATACCGGTATAGAACATAATATTCCTGTGGCTCCGGTATATAAAGATGTTAATGAATTATGGAAAACAAGTAATACAGGATATACGCCCACTCTAATTGTTAACTATGGTGGTATGAATGGGGAATATTATTTCTACCAGAAAGATAACGTTTGGGAACATGAGAAATTACTTAAATATACTCCCCGATCTATTGTCGATGCCAGATCAAGACATAGAACTATGGTCCCAGATGAAGAGTATGAAAACGGACATATTCTGGTTTCCAAAACAGTAACCTCATTGGCTAATCAAGGTGTAAAAGTCAACCTTGGAGCGCACGGTCAGTTACAAGGATTAGGTGCGCATTGGGAGTTATGGATGCTCAAACAAGGCGGAATGACTAACATGCAGGCACTACAGGCAGCAACAATTAATGGAGCTACTTATATTGGTGCAGGAAATGATATTGGCTCTCTTAAAGAAGGAAAGCTGGCTGACCTGATTGTACTAGACAAAAATCCCTTAGAAAATATCAGACATACAGAAACTGTAAGATACACCATGGTGAATGGCAGACTTTATGACACAAATACTATGAATGAAATCGGTAATACCAAAAATGAAAGAACCAAATTTTGGTGGGAACAAACCAAATCTAATACCGCGTTCCCATGGCATGAAGAATCGCAGAGTTTTACTAAACCAGGCTGTGGATGTCACATTGGACATAATTAACAGGAATTGAACTCGTCTTGACTTTTAATTTTTCAGGAAATATAAAAAGTAAAGATGAGTTTATCAAATAGCAGCAGTGAACGCTTGATTAAAAGAATATAATACAATAGAATACTAAGCTTTTGTTAGAGAATTGGATAAGGGTATAAACCAAAATAGTGTGTACTTATGTTTTCTTAATACGTCTATAATCAACAACTTAGTTAGACTCCAGAAAAAACGTTTAGTGAAGAGAGTCAAATCTTATATAGTTTGAAAGATAAATTTAAAACTCGTATCATGAGGAATTCAAAATATTTAGTATTCATTTTTGTATTAATAGGATTGCAAAGTTGCACAAACTCTAAAACTGAAGAAAAGGTTTTGGTCGAAAAACCACAAAAAGAAAACAACTATTTTGATTTTACTAATCGGGATGATCAATTTATGGGAGGTATCAAAATGATACCCGTTACCACACCAAAAGGTGAATTTAAAGTCTGGACAAAAAGAATTGGCAACAACCCTAATATCAAAGTATTATTACTTCATGGCGGACCAGGCATGACGCATGAGATATATGAATGTTTTGATGGATTCTTCCCTAAGGAAGGGATTGAATATTATTACTATGACCAATTAGGGTCTTATTATAGCGATCAACCGAAGGATAAAAGTCTTTGGGATTTGGATCGATTTGTAGAAGAGGTAGAACAGGTTCGGATCGCATTAGGCTTGCACAAAGATAATTTTTATTTATACGGTCAATCCTGGGGAGGAATCCTCGGAATGCAATATGCGCTGAAATATCAAAAAAACTTAAAAGGATTGATAATCTCTAATATGGTTGCATCCATACCAGAATATCAAAAATACTCTGAAGAAGTATTGGCACCTAAGTTAGACCCTGAAGTATTAAAAGAGATTATGGATTATGAAGAAAAAGAAGAATACACCAATGAGCGGTATCTAGATTTGATTGTTCAGCATTATTATACAAAACATATAATAAGAATGCCTGTTGACCAATGGCCAGAACCCGTAAGCAGATCTTTTAAACACCTCAACCCTGATGTCTATGTAACAATGCAAGGACCTAGTGAGTTTGGCATCAAGGGAGATGCTACTTTAAAAAATTGGGATGTAAAAGATCAATTGTCCAAAATTACAGTCCCTACGCTAGCCATTGGAGCAACCCACGATACCATGGATCCTGCGGCAATGGAATGGGTTGCCAGTGAGGTGCAACGCGGTCGTTACTTACATTGCCCCAATGGAAGTCATTTATCTCAATTTGATGACCAAAAAAACTTTTTCAAAGGGCTAGTCACTTTTATTAAAGACGTTGATAACAAAACTTTTTAAAACTAAATAAATACTATATGCAACTAGCTCAGATAAATATTGCTGAAATGTTGGCTCCAATAGACGATCCGATTATGAAAGATTTTGTAGATAATCTTGATCGGATTAACGAATTAGCAGAACAAAGCCAGGGTTTTGTGTGGAGGCTCAAAGAAGAAGAAGGTAATGCTACAGCAATTACTATTTTTGACAATCTTTTTTTAATTATCAATATGTCAGTTTGGGAAAATATAGAAACTTTGTTTGATTTTGTTTATAAGACTGCCCATGCAGATATATTGAAACGTAAAAAAGAATGGTTTCATAAAATGCCTAAGATGCACATGGCATTCTGGTATATAGAAAATGGTCATATCCCCACCCCAGATGAAGCAAAAGAGCGTCTATATTATTTACAAGAACATGGTGAGACTCCATATGCTTTTTCTTTTAAAAATAAGTTTACCATAGAAGATGCTGTAAATTTTAGAAAATGAAAAAAAATCTATTCATCTTATCGACCTTGATAATTCTTTTTGGTTGTATGAATGACAGGAAAGAGATTTATCAGACTGTAATCTCTGATATTAATGTGATCAACGTTGCTGATGGATCTGTAGACGTTCAAACTGTTTTTATCAAAAATGGTATTATCTCTAAAATTGATACGATAGACACTCCAGGATTATACATTACTGATAGCAAAATAGATGGATCAGGGAAATATTTACTTCCTGGATTTTGGGATAACCATGTGCATTTTAGAGGTGGAGATTCTTTGGTCGAAGAAAATAAAAACCTATTACCTCTATTTATTGCTAATGGCATTACAACAGTGCGGGACGCAGGAGGAGATTTGACCGAAAATATACTTAGATGGAAAAAACAAATCAATAGTAATGCAATAGTAGGTCCTACTATTTATACTTCTGGTCCCAAATTAGATGGAGCCAATGCAACCTGGGCAGGTTCATTAGTTGTAGAATCTTATGATGATGTTACAAAAGCTCTCGATTCTTTAGAAAAAATACCTGTTGATTTTGTAAAAATTTATGACAGCAAAATTTCCAGAGATCATTATTTAGAAATACTAAAGCAGGTTTCTGATAGAAAAATGATTTCCTCCGGTCATATGCCTTTTACCGTGGAACTTAAGGAAACGATAAATTCGGGAATAGGAGCCATAGAACATTTATATTATATTCTTAAAGGCTGTTCTGCTAAAGAAACCGAAATTACTCAGGCTATTATTAACAAAGAACTTAGTTTCTGGAACGCTATGGATGATTTAATTGTAAGCTATTCGGATGCTACTGCACAAAAAACTTTTCGCTTACTAAAAGAGAAAAACACGTATGTGGTTCCTACATTGCATATAGGTGATATTTTGAGCTACCTGGATGAAGATGATCATACAAACGATCCTTATCTAGAAATTATCGGAAAAGGAATTATAAAAACATATGATGGGCGTATTAAGCGAGCACTCAATACCTCTGATGATGCTAAAAAGTCTCGAAAAGAGTTAAATGCTTTTTTTAAAGACTTGACCAAATTATTACAAGATGCCGGGGTTAAACTTTTGGCAGGATCTGATTGTGGTGCATATAATTCTTATACATATCCTGGGGTTTCATTACATAAAGAATTAGAAGCGATGGTAAATGCAGGATTATCACCAATAGAAGCAATACAAAACTCTTCATATAATGGATCAAAATTTCTGAAAAAAGATACAATTTCTGGCACTATAGAAATCGGTAAAGTTTCAGACTTGATAATCTTATATAGTAATCCATTACAAAACATCAAAAACACTCGCGATATTCATCGGGTAATCAAAGGAACTAAAATCTATGACCCCAAAGAAATTATAAAACAGATAGGCAAATCAAAACTTTAATTGCTTTACTTTCCTTATCATACGATTTGTGATTAAAAAATTCGTATAAATTCATTGAATTATTTTTTCTTTATGCAAGGCAAAAAAATCAAGCATAGCTATAGTTACGGTTTATTTTTTAAACGAAGTAGAAAGGAAAAAGAAACGATGAATATGCGAAATTTTTAGTTATAAATCGTATCATAAATATTTTATATCATTTCTGGTTTTAAGTCTATCAAAATAAGATAGTATCAACCCGAGTTTAATTAATCCCAGGCGCATCAGTTTAGATGAGATTCTGATAAGAATTTTGTGTCAAAAATAAACATTCTCTCAACTCATCTCGAGTAGTGATTTTCAACCGAAAAGTTTGGCTTTTTTACTACAATGAAATGAGTTCTTTTTCAGCATAGCCATCGCTACAGTTAAAAAAACCAACAAAATTAGCGCACAAAATGTAAAGTTTGTTGGTCAAAGCAGTACTCAAGATGAGTTCTCTGTTTAAAAACCTATTTTTGACACACTTTATTCCTTCGTCAAAGCACTAATTGATGGTTTTTTAATTTTTTACATTCATAATTGAACTAATACGATTTACGGATGAGAATTTCGTAAAAATAATGGCAAGGATTTTTCGCTAGATTGATGAATCAAATTAAAGAATAGCCATAGCTATTGTTTCATTTTATGAAGAAAATATAGTAGAAAAAGAATGTCATTAGATGCGAAATTTTTATTCGTAAATCGTATAAATCCATCAATTAGGAAACCTCCAGGTTTGTTTAAGCATATTCTTTAATAAATCAATATAATCCCAACCCATTTTTCTAGAAGCCAACAAGGTTAGACTATCCTGATTACTTCTCTGTGGTCTTGATGGTCCAGTCATATTAGGTTTCATATTTAGGTCGAATAGGTAATACATACCTTTTTCATCAGCACGGCAATCTATTCGTATAGGTGCCTTAATATTTAATAACATACCCGCTTTTTCGCATTGGTAACAAACTTTACGTATACTTTTAGACTGTAGTTCACTATCGGCAACTACAGAACTATTCTTCATTACTGCTACAATACCATTATATGGAGCGATTCCATTTTTATGATTCGTTCTTTTTACAGCAGGAAGACTCCATGGCTTATCGTATTTAATTTCTTGATTATTAACCTTATAACTCCCCGAAGGCATAATCGTAATTGTTAATTCCTGTCCACTTAAAAACTTTTCTACATATACTGAGTTACCATATGCCTTATCAGAAAATAAGATTTCTAATGTTTTATCTAATTCTTTTCTATTCTTAACTAAAAAAACACCTTGACTTCCCCTTCCTCTTATCGGTTTAATAACCATCGGAAAATCAATAGTAAGTATATAATTTTTTTTATTGTCTATTGAAATTTTTTCTGTTTCAGGAATAGGAATATCGTGCTTCCTTAAAAATTCATTCGTAAAAAACTTATCATCATAAACATCTACCTGACTTGGCATTTGACCTACAAATTCAATATTTCGGTTATAAAAACTTTCTATATCATGATTTTTGTGCAAAACGGTATTTAACCAAAAAGTATTTGCTCCTTTGTTTAGTGCATCCTGAATGCCCTTTTTTGTATCCGGGAACACCCAATCCAGATCATTTTCTATCGTCGGATTATTGACAGGAGTTACAACGTTTATCCCGTTTTTCTCAAGTTCGCAAGCGATATCTGCGCCGCTATCAGCATATCCTCCTGGTTTCATTGGTTTTTGAATACCATTCTTGATAGGAGGAAGCTTGGCTTGATATAAAATTGCTATTTTCTGCACCGTTTTTATCTTAACTTTTTTATTAGCAAACTACCTCGGGGCAAGTCCACGAGGTAGTTATTGAAAAAACATTTTGATTTCGAGGCAAGCCTCGGAGCATTTAAATCTCGATTATCGGGTACAGTGATTTAAACTCTTTTCAATTCACAATAAAATGTTCTTTTTGAGTCAATTTTCTGCTTTTTCTTACTTCGAACCTTGCTATGAAGTACAAAAAACACTTCTGTCTGTAAATCCCTAATTGAGTTTAATATAAGCATGTTACAGGATTCATTTCCAAAATATTAAAACTACAAAAAAATAGCAGATTACGGAAATCCTATACCAGCCTTAGAGTATGTTTAAAAAGAATACAAATTGAAAATCAATAGTTTGAGATTCTGAGTACACTTCAAATTATGAGTATATCCAGATATTTACATTATTTGAAGTAGCCTCACGGTTCTTAAAATATTTATTTTCAAGAAGTAAGGTTTTTAAACAAGCTCTTAGATGAAATCACCGTAAACTGAATCAGATCATCTCTTAATTCAAACGAGAAAGAAAATTCATACATAGCAGTATGATAGCGCTAGTGATGTTTTTTATTTCGACCTGTGGAATAAAAACAATGATTTCAGCAGATAATTTCACTTGAACATTGAATTACAAACATTTAATGAAGTAATCTTTGCTATCAAGAAAACTTACTTAATTTCATTTTACATAAATTGTTTCATTAAAAAATCTATTAAATGCATCATTTATTTGATAAAATGCTTATTTTTTATATATTTGAAATAAAAAAGTAAGATTTATAATATTTTTGTAAGAATAAATGCATTTAAACGAAAATAAACTATTTTAATCTAAGTAATATTTGGTTGCCTTCACAGCTTCTGGAAACACTTTAAAATAATATTTTCCTAAAAAAAATATCAATGAAAATAAAACTACTCCTTTCCTTCGTAATCTGTATGCATTTTAGTGGTGTTTCTCAGATTTCTATCGGTTCTAGTAATAAAGAACAACTGACGAATTTTGACAAAGAAATATTGGCAAAGTTTAAGAATACTAAAACTATATTTTTATTATCTGATGTTTTTGACAAAAATATGTATCAATCTATCCTTAAAGATTCCTGGACTGTCACTGATTATGAATTGATATCTTACAAAGATTTTAAGATCGAAGATTATCTCAGTGATGCCTATTCAATTGCACAGATTTCTGGGTTGGATAAAACCAGAAATACCAACCCCAAGGGTGCTAGTACAGGATTGTTTACTTTTATAGATTTTAGAATATATGATCATCAATCGATCAAAAAAGATCTAGCCAAATTATCCCCTAAGAAGAAAGCAAAAAACAAGCATCATATTATAGCAAAATATTCTCATCAAGTGGCTCGTTTCTATTTATACCCAAATGATCAGCTTATTGAAGCTACACGGCATAAGGGAGTTCAAACCGTTGTTAATTCTATGTTTTCAGAAAACGTATTTTTGAATTATACTCCTGGTTTACTAAAAAACTATTTTCAGAAAATCAATACTACCATCGCATCCGAAAAAGGATATGCAATGTATACAAATGATCACCTACCTGCAATACAAAAACTAGCGATTGAGAAACTATACATTCCGGAGTATTCATCTATCACATATAATGGCAGGAAAGGAAAAGATAATAAACCTAATCATACAAGTATCCAAAACCTTTTTAAGAATTATGAATTTATGTATGAAATAGTATCTGATTCGGATTTAAGTGATCGAATTATGCACCATGAAGAATTCTATTATTTGAGATATGTAAGAGTTAATGGAGAACGATTTGTACAAGTAGTAAATAGCGCATCTGGTGAAGTGATTTACAGAAATCACTTAAAAGGGTTATCATATAAGATAAAACCAAAACTGGTTATTGATCTCAATGAAAAAATAAAAAAGTCCGGAACAACACACCAGAAAAAAGAAGAAGCGATTGTTAGCACTCAATAAAAACTGATTGTTTTTATCATAAAATAAGTACGCTTTAATTAGTAATAAGACTACAAAAAACCAAAGCACCATCTTAATCTTAGATGGTGCTTTTTTGGATCAATACATAATACATATACTACTAGTTCATACTTGATTACACTCTATAAAGGAGTTGAAAATCAATATATAATTGATCTAATCATCTTATATTTACCTAAATTGATATTTTAATATATTGTTTTAGAACAAATTGTTATGCTATTAATGTACAATTATACATCACATAAGAGACACATCATGAAAAAAGGCTGTAGCTTCATTTTATATTTTATTTCCATATTTATAACAAATGCTCAGGATCAACCAAATATCTTATGGATCATTACTGATGATCACAGACCGGATGCTCTCGAGTGCTATAATAAAATAACGACTGGAAAAAAGGAAAGTGCACTAGGTTATGTAATGTCTCCAAACATAAATAAGCTTGCTGCAAAGGGTACTTTCTTTGTCAATGCATATTCTAACTCCCCTATGTGTACTCCCTCTAGAAGTTCTATGATGACGGGTAGATATCCGTTCCGATCCGGGCATTATAAATTTTATTCTCATCAAGAAGCCGATTTTGTAAAACCTATGGTCTCTCAAATATTAAAATCCAAAGGATATGGTACTGCAGTTTTTGGAAAAACAGGTTGGGGTATTTATAAACACCGAGATACAAAGAAAAATAGTTATACCGATTTTTTTGATTACAATATGCATTTTAAAAGAGATTTGCAAGGAAATGGTATTGGAGATATTTTTTATGCTGATGCCAAAGTTGAGTTTATCGATGGAATATTCAGTCCTATAAAAACTGTCGAAAAGATAATTTATCCGGATGGTTCCATAAAGACTTATCATACGCAGCTCAGGGATGAAAAAATGCCAGAAGTCGACAAAAAAACAATGAATGCTGTTGACAAAGAGTTTGATATTTTACGTAGTTATACTCGCCTTAATAAAGGATTAATTATCGGTGGTGTAAATCCTCAAAAAGCAGGAAACACAGTAGATGGAGCAATTGTCAAAGAGTATAAAAGTTTCCTTACTCACTCTGATAAAAAGTATAAAACACTTTGGGGTAAAGAAGTAAAAGGTGCAATCACAAAAAAACCATTATTTGTAAATCTGGGATTTCACCTACCGCATACTCCTGTGTTACCACCAAAGAAATATCGAGACATCTTCAAAGATAAGCAGTACAAAATTCCAGAGTTCGGTACCGATGAATTATCAAATTTCCCTCCGCAATTAGTTACACTATATAATGAATGTAAAACGGATCAATTAACGAATAAAGAGAAGCTACAAGCCATACGGGATTACTACGCCTTTTGTGCATACGGCGATGCCCTAATCGGAGAGGCTGTCGACAGCTTTGCATCGTATTGCAAAGCGAATAATCAGGAATATTTGATCATATTTACTATTGGTGACCATGGTTGGCATCTGGGAGAACAAGGTATCATGGCCAAATTTGGTCCGTGGAAACAATCGGTACAAAATGCAGCCATTGTAATTTCATCTGATAAAAACAAATTTCCTCCCGGAAAAGTAGTTAGGGATATTGTAGAATTTGTAGACTTTACTCCTACTATATTATCTAGTGCTGGCATTGATATAAATGCTAAAGAATACGACTATCTGGATGGATATAATTTAACCGAAGTAGTAAACGGTTCAAAACCAAGTCGTGAATATGCTATTGGAGAGGTAAATGTTGTTTGTGGGCATAGAGCATATATGCGCACTCAGGATTTTGCTTTTTCTATGCGTACGCGTGATAAATGGGATGTCTCCAAAGCTCCATATTTAAATGATAATATTACCTGGGCTCTGACGTGTGACAGACCCAAAGCGGATATGGCATTGTATGACTTACGTAAAGATCCTTTAGAAAAAAATAATATTGCTAATGACAAAGCCTATGTACAATTAGCAGATTGGTTCAGAACAAAACTGGGAAATATTGTTTTGGGTGATGGGCGTGTAGAATGCGACTGGACAAAATCGAATAGCTACAACATTAGTAATTTTGCAGGTGGAGCTGATACTAAAGTTTTAGATATTCCCAAAAATATAATTCCTTCACTCTAAAATAA
This sequence comes from Aquimarina sp. RZ0, assembly GCF_008370685.1. GTDB lineage: Bacteria > Bacteroidota > Bacteroidia > Flavobacteriales > Flavobacteriaceae > Aquimarina. The sequence goes on along the minus strand of NZ_VTZU01000080.1, from coordinate 274 downwards.
ATACAACAATCTCATAAATAACAAACAAGTCATTATGTAATGATTCTTAAAAAGAAACCACTAAAAATGGATCAAATCAGTAACTTTATCAAGAAAACAGTTTCTTTTTACTTTGACCCGTTGCTATTTAAGCGTTTTATAGGACAAAAGTAATACGATTTGTGATTAAAAAATTCGTATAAATTCATTGAATTATTTTTTCTTTATGCAAGGCAAAAAAATCAAGCATAGCTATAGCTACGGTTTATTTTTTAAACGAAGTAGAAAGGAAAAA
>NZ_VTZU01000079.1 GCF_008370685.1 Aquimarina sp. RZ0 | reverse complement strand
AAGTTATCTTGATGAATATTGTTATAAATTCAACAGAAGATACTTTGAATCCATATTTGATAGGGCAATAATAGCAGTGGTAGCTAGCAACTGGAAAATTAAGGTGCAAAATATCCGATAGTCATATTAAAAAACTTTTTTAGAAAATCTTTACATAACAGAAAATTTCATCAAGATTCCCTAAAAGTTCTGGGGTCAATCATAAACAGGAGGTACAATTTTTCTATATAATAGAGTGATAAAATTATTTTACAAATACAACTAAATACTTTTCTATTCTGACGATCAATATCAAAAATGTATATTTGCCTAAATTTTTTGAATGTCAGAAAAAATAACTCCATACAAAGACAATAGTAGAAGTAAAAAAGAACAAGTCGCCGAGATGTTTGATACTATCTCTGGTAAATATGATGGATTAAATCGTGTCATCTCTTTTGGTATTGATATAACATGGAGAAAAAAAGTTGTAGCAATTGTTACGGATAAAAAACCTGACAAAATTCTTGATGTAGCAACTGGCACCGGGGATTTGGCAATTAACCTTGTAGAGACGGGCGCTTCAGAAATTACCGGACTTGATATTTCTACCGGAATGCTAAAAGTGGGAGAAGATAAAATTAAAGCAAAAAAATTGGATGCTATAATTAGTATGGTGAAGGGTGATAGTGAAAACCTTCCATACAACGAAAATTATTTTGATGCAATTACAGTCGCTTTTGGGGTTAGAAATTTTGAACACCTGGAAAAAGGACTTTCCGAAATTTTCAGAGTTCTTAAACCTGGTGGTATTTTTGTAATACTCGAAACCTCAATCCCAACCCAAACTCCTTATAAACAAGGATATAAATTATACAGCAAGAAAATTTTACCCCTAATTGGTAAGATTTTTTCTAAAGATCAATCAGCTTATTCTTATCTTAGTGAAAGTGCAGCAGCTTTTCCTTATGGAGAAGCCTTCAACAATATTTTACAAAAAATCGGGTTTATAGATGTCAGAGATAACCCGCAAACTTTTGGTGTTGCCACAATATATACAGCCACAAAATAATATGAAAAAGCTTTTTGTCTTAATAGTTGTTTTGGTTTTTACTCATAATATGAGTGCGCAGCTATTTTCTAAAGAACGCGTAAAAAATCTTCAGAATTTTGATAAACCCAGACTTAATTGGGGGTATATTCTGGGATTTAACAGCTATGATTTTAATTTTGATTACAAAGCGACTCCAGAAGGAGAAGAAGATATACTCGATGGAGATATACGTGTAGAAAAATCTGCAGGTTTTAATGTAGGGCTACTGGGAAACCTCAGAATCAGTGAATATCTAGATCTTAGATTAGAGCCTACAGTCGTATTCACACAAAGGAACCTTATTTATTCTGGTCCTGCTTTTGAGAATCTATCACAGGCAACCAGAGAAATTAAATCCACCTATGTGCATATCCCATTATTATTAAAAATATCTACAAAAAGACTTAACAATTTTAAACCATTTATTGTTGGTGGAGTATCTACTTCACTAAACTTATCCAGTAATGAAGACAATCCTGAGGATAATAGCGTAGGGCAATTCAGAACTAAAACAAATACTAATTATATAGAATTAGGTTTTGGGATAGATTTCTATTTGTATTATTTTAAATTCACTCCTTCTATAAGAGGTGTTTTTGCTACCTCAGATGAATTAGTGAGAGACTTAGACCCTAACAGTCCATACACATCTACAATAGACAAAATGTCTACCAGAGGTATTTTCATCAACTTTACTTTTCAATAATAACATTTTTGAAGATCAGGACATTCGCTTGAACTCATTTAATACAATAGCCGTTGCAGTAGCCACATTAAGACTTTCTGCTTCGGCAGATTCTCCAAACTGAGGTATTGTAATAGTCTGTGTGATCAAGTTTTTTACCGCAGTAGAAATACCATTTGCCTCATTCCCCATTACAATGACAGCTTTTTTTGGCAACTCTTCTTTATGAATATTATTTCCATTCATAAAAGTACCATACACTGGAGTTTCCACGCTTTTAAGAGATAAAAAATTTATCAAATCGGTGTATTCTATACGCACTCTGGTAATAGACCCCATAGTAGCCTGCACAACTTTTGGGTTATAACAATCCACCGTTTGCTCCGAACAAACAAGATTTTGAATCCCAAACCAATCACATAACCGAATTATTGTCCCCAGATTACCTGGATCTCTAACATCATCCAATATCAAAGTAAGTCCATCTGCTTCTATACTCTCATTTTCTGGAATATAAAATATCGCCAATGCAACCTGAGCGGTAGTCAAAAAACTAATGTTTTTTAATTCATCTTCAGTTATTTTAAAAGTGATCGCATCTGGTGTTACAAATAACGAAGTATCCATTGTAAAAAGAGAATACAACTTAAAATCAGCCTCTAACAGTTCGTTTATTACTTTTTTTCCTTCGGCCACAAACATTTTATGCTGTTTTCGGTACTTTTTTTGATATAAACTCTTTATTAATTTCTTTTGGTTTTTGCTAACCATACAAATAATGTATTTTTGACACAATAATGAATCTGGATTGAAACACCTGCCCACAAAAATAGTACTTGTTATATTAACTACAATTTTTTTAATTTCATGTAATGCAATTAAAAGGGTACCAAGTACTAAGTTTTTACTCACAAAAAATGAAATTTTTGTAGACAGTATAAAGAACAATGATACAAAACTATCGAATCAACTCTATCAAAAAAAGAATTCAAAACTTGCAGGCATTCCTTTTAGGCTACACCTTTATAACTTAGCAAAGGAATACCCGGATTCTTCATACCAAAATTGGTTGCACAACACTCCTAACAGGCAAAGGAGAATGGATAATTTCTTTTCCCGAAAACAAGTAAATAGATTGGGAGCTGCATATACCGGAATCAATAATTGGCTTAAGAAAGCAGGAGAAGCCCCTGTTATCGTAGATGAATCCAGTGCAAAACGTTCTGTAAAACGATTACAGTCTTATTTCTGGAACAATGGATGGTTTAATGTAAACACGGATTACAAAATCACACAAGAAGAAAACCAAAAAGCATCTGTGTCCTACTACATAAAACCTGGCAAACCATATATTATAGATTCTCTTAGTACCAAAATAGAATCAAAAGTTGTTGATTCTATTTATAAAAGCAATCTAAAATCAACAAATATAGTTTCCGGAAAACAATACAAAACATTAGACATCGAGACAGAGAGAGAAAGATTAACAAAGCTATATAGAAACTCAGGATTGTTTCATTTTGAAAAAGAGTTTATAAAATTTGATGCTGATACTATAAACACTAATCAAAAAATCAATCTGAATTTACTGATAAAAAATCGACAAATAACTAATGGAGATGCAACAGAAAGAATCCCTTTTCAAATTCATAAGATCAGTAAGGTAAACGTATTTACTGATTACACCTATCAAAACAAGGATAAAAAACCTAAAGACAGTGTTTCTTACAAAGGTTATAATATTTTTAGTTACGATAAACTCAGGTATACTCGTAAAGCTATAACCAATTCATTGTTAATCACTCCGGGTGAAATTTTTAGAGATAAGGATCGTACACTTACTTATAATCAGATTAACAATCTAAAAACTTTTAAATACCCAAACATTAGATATGAAACAGACCCAAGTGATCCAAACGGGACTGATCTTATTGCGAATGTCTTATTAACCCCCAGAAAAAAATACAGTGCCAATATAGAGTTTGACACTTCAACATCTAATATCCAAATTTTTGGAATCGGGTTTGGAGGATCTTTTCTCACAAGAAACGTTTTTAGAGCTGCTGAAATTTTAGAAATTTCTGCAAGGGGAAGTGTCGGTTCTTCAAAAGATCCGGTTGATGCAGAAGGACAGTTTTTTGATATTTCAGAAATAGGTATTGATCTTAAATTATCGTTCCCGAAAATTCTTTTCCCTCTAAAAACAAGTAAAATTATCCCAAAATATATGTCCCCGACTACCAATCTTATCTTTGGTATTAATGCACAACAAAATATTGGACTAGATAAACAAAATGCATCTGCAACCTTCAATTATGAATGGAAACCTACTCCCAAAATTACTAATCAGATTGATTTGATCAATATACAGTTTGTTAATAACTTAAGAACAGACAATTATTTTAATGTATACAGTAATTCATACAATCGGCTAAACAATATTGCTTTACAAATTTTGGACATTAATTCTGACTTATTAGATCCTCAAAACGGTAATTTAATAATCCCAGTGGGAACAGATACATTTCTAAATGAATCCATTACGAATCCTGATACTGATCTCACTCCTGAGCAACAACAGGAAATAAGAAACATCAACGAGCGTAAAGAACGATTAACAGAAAACAATTTGATTTTTGCTTCCAGCTACACATTTATAAGAAACAATCGAGAAAGTTTATATGATGAAAATTTCTCAATATTTAGAACCAAAATAGAATTGGCAGGTAATATCTTAAATACTTTTTCTGAGCTGACCGGTCAAAGAAAAAACTCTAATGACCGTTTTGAAATTTTAAACGTAGAGTTCTCTCAATACGCCAAAACAGAGTTAGATTATATCAAGCATTTTGATTTAGGAAAAAAAAGAGTCTTTGCATTCAGAACATTTGGGGGAATTGCTATTCCGTATGGCAATGCTACCAGTATTCCTTTTGCACGAAGTTTCTTTGGAGGAGGTCCCAATGATAATCGTGCCTGGTTACCGTATGAATTAGGCCCTGGCAGTAGTGGTGGCACCAATGAATTTAATGAAGCTAATATGAAAATAGCTCTAAATCTAGAATACAGATATAACATTCTGGGAGCACTTAATGGAGCCTTTTTTATCGATGCCGGAAATATCTGGAATGTCTTAGACAATGTAGAAGAAGAAGAAGCTATTTTTTCCAGATTAGATAATTTACAGGATTTAGCAGTAGGAAGTGGATTTGGTCTTAGATATGATTTTGATTTTTTTGTTGTCAGATTAGATGCTGGATTTAAAACGTTTAACCCTGCCAATGATAAAGATCAGCGATGGTTTAAAGGGTATAATTTTTCTAAAGCCGTTTATAATTTTGGAATTAATTATCCTTTTTAAAAATCGTACTCTTTTTTTCGTCTTTAATTATAAAATTCTTTCGGTTTAATTTTATTATTTTTGTAGGCTTATCAACTAAAAGTAAAATATGAGTCATAACATCAAACCAGGAGTTGCAACAGGAGACGAAGTACAAGCTATTTTTAATTATGCAAAAGAAAAAGCTTTTGCTCTGCCTGCTGTAAATGTAATCGGCTCTAATACAATTAATGCTGTATTAGAAACTGCTGCAGAATTAAACTCACCTGTAATTATTCAATTCTCTAATGGAGGAGCACAGTTTAATGCAGGAAAAGGGCTTTCTAATGAGAATCAAAAAGCTGCAATAGCAGGTGCTACGGCTGGAGCGAGACACGTGCACTTAATGGCAGAAGCCTATGGAGTACCTGTCATTTTGCATACTGACCATTGTGCAAAAAAATTACTTCCTTGGATAGATGGACTACTAGATGCCGGAGAAGCTTTTTATAAAGAAACAGGAAAACCACTCTATAGTTCTCATATGATTGATTTATCTGAAGAATCCATTGAGGAAAATATAGATATTTGTAAAGAATACTTAGCTCGCATGAGTAAAATGGGAATGACTTTAGAAATTGAATTAGGAATCACTGGCGGTGAAGAAGATGGAGTAGATAATAGTGATGTAGACGATTCTAAATTATATACGCAACCAGAAGAAGTGGCTTATGCTTATGAAGAATTAAGTAAAATAAGCGATAAATTTACGGTAGCCGCAGCCTTTGGGAATGTACATGGTGTCTATAAGCCTGGAAATGTAAAACTTACTCCAAAAATACTTAAAAACTCTCAAGAGTTTATTTCCGAAAAATATAATGTTGAGCATAATCATATAGATTTTGTTTTTCACGGAGGAAGCGGTTCTACTATAGAAGAAATTAGAGAAGCTATTGGATATGGAGTAATTAAAATGAATATCGATACTGACCTTCAATTCGCGTTTAATGAAGGGATTCGCGACTACATGACTGGCAAAATTGAGTACTTAAAAACTCAAATTGGCAATCCAGAAGGAGCTGAGGAACCTAATAAGAAATATTACGATCCAAGAAAATGGCTACGTGAAGGAGAAATCACCTTTAAAAATCGCCTAAAAAAGGCTTTTGAAGATTTAAACAATGTAAATACATTATAAAAATTAAAAACCAAGCTGAAACTCATTACTATTTGAGTTTCAGCTTTTTTAATACATCACTATTTATGGCTTGGTTTAAGAGAACTCAAAAAGGTATTCAAACGGCTACCGAAGATAAAAAAGATGTCCCTAAAGGACTCTGGTACAAATCTCCGACAGGAAAAATTGTTGATGCCGAACAACTTGAAAAAAATTTTTATGTAAGTCCAGAAGATGGATATCATGTAAGAATTGGCAGTAAAGAATATTTCGAAATCTTATTTGATAATAATGATTTTAAAGAGCTTGACAAAAACCTAAGTTCAAAAGATCCTCTTAAATTCGAGGACAAGAAGAAGTATATTGACCGATTAAAAGATGCACAGGAAAAAACAAACCTGAAAGATGCTGTACGAACAGCTGTAGGAAAATCTAATGGTAATGACATTGTGATTGCTTGTATGGATTTTGCGTTTATTGGTGGTTCAATGGGAAGTGTTGTCGGCGAAAAAATTGCAAGAGCTGCCGATCACGCATTAAAGCATAAGATCCCATTTATGATTATTTCTAAATCTGGTGGTGCGCGTATGATGGAAGCTGCATTATCGCTAATGCAATTAGCAAAAACCTCTGCAAGACTTGCGCAATTGGCAGATGCTGGTATTCCTTATATTTCTTTATGTACAGATCCTACAACGGGAGGTACAACAGCATCCTTTGCGATGCTTGGCGATATCAACATTGCCGAACCGGGAGCATTAATCGGTTTTGCAGGACCTCGCGTGGTTCGAGACACTACAGGAAAAGAACTTCCCGAAGGTTTCCAAACTTCAGAATTCTTAAAAGAGCATGGTTTTCTGGATTTTATAACTCCCAGACAGAATCTAAAACAAAAAATAAATCTATATCTGGATCTTATATTAAATAGACCTTTATCGCCTAATTAGGCACTATTTAAAAAATATACACTTTTCTTTAAAGACAGGAGATATTATAAGATTTCAATCAGATTTGATGTAAAAGAACCCTACGCTATTCTAAGCGATTACCCAGTGTTCGTAATCAGACCTATTCAAACCTATCTATACAAAAAGATATTTTTCAACCGTTTAGTAAGTGGAACTAATAAACGGTTGAAAAATATACAATTATAGATATGACCTAATACCTACTGTATTGTTCATTCCTAAACTGTTCTGGTGTTTGTTTTGTTATTTTTTTAAAAAGCCTTATAAAATAAGAGCTATCATTATAATTAAGCTCTTCTGATATAGCAGAAATCGAAAGAACAGAATGTACTATAAGCCGCTTAGCTTCCAGCATTATCCTATTCATCATAATCTCAGATGGTGTTTTACCAACAGTTTTTTTACATAAATAACTAAGTTGTCTATCAGTAATATTCATCTTTTTAGAATAACACGAAATAGGCCTGTGTAATTTAAAATATTTATCCACCAAAGCTTCATATCGATTTAATTGTAGTAAATCGTAACTAAATTTTTGGCCTTTCTCATTTTTAGTCAAATAAACTCTGGATAATTGAATAAACATCGCATTTAGATAAATACGAATCATCTCCTGATAACTCAAGCTTCTACTCTGATACTCTTCATGAATCAATTCATATTTAGCTAATATTTGATTTTTTTCTTTAGAATTTAATTGAAACATAGGCGAACTAAATGTAGAATTAAAAAAAGGAAACCGCGTTAGTTTTTCAGTATCAAAGTCATGCAAAAAAAACTCTTTGGTAAAAAACAAAATACAACCATCCACATCATTCGATAATCTCCATTGATGAATCTGGCCTGGAGAGACAATAAACATAGCTCCCGGAAACACCTTATATTCTAAGAAATCAATGGTATGAGTACCAGATCCTTTAGTTACTAATAAGATTAAATAGAAATTATGACCGTGAGGTTTTTCAATAAAGAGATTTTCTCTGACATGCTCATTGAAATTACGGATATAAAAACTCTTTTCAAACTTCATGCAGTTATTATAATCATCAAAATTTGAGATCTTAAAAACAGGAAGACTATTAGTATCATTCATTTTTTTACAGTTCTAATATTTCAAAAAAATAAGTAGTAATACCTACTAAAACAAGTAACGCAAACAACAATTTTACGAATTAACCATTAAATAATATTTATCTTATTTGACATTTAAGCTAATTATTTTTTACTAAAATACAATTTTAACATATTAATATCTACAAAACGATCATTTAAGTGAATAAAGTATAATTTGTACTGTTTTTTGTTGTTTTTGTCCTACGTATGAAGCAGCTAAGTATTATAAGTTTGTATCGTTAAACCTTAAACATTTAAAATTATGCCAAAAGTTGAGAAAGAAATGCATAAAGACGGAGACTTCTTTGTAGACTATGAAGACAAAGTATTTGAAGATATCAAAGCAAAACCGGGAGAAAAAGCTCTGGTCACATTCCATACAGTTGCTTTTGAAGGTTCTATTGGATTAGTTAACATTTTATCTGCTACCAGATTGCAACGTAAGGGATTCGAGACTTCTATTTTACTATATGGTCCAGGAGTCACTTTAGGTATTCAGCGAGGTTTTCCTACATTGGGAAGTGAAGCCTTCCCTGGTCACTTAAATTACGCTGCTCGTTTAAAAAAGTTCATGGATGAAGGAGGAAAAATTTACGCCTGCCGTTTTGCCTTACAAGCATTGTATGGTCATGGAGAGCCATCACTTTTGCCAGGAATCCAACCCATAAGCCCATTAGATGTTATGGATATTCAATTAGTTCATAGAAATGAAAACGCATTTGTACTCCATACCTGGACGATGTAATCAAAATTGATAATGATGTTTAAAAAATCCATTGTAAAAGCTGCTGCAGTCCAGATCTCTCCTGTATTAGAAAGTCGATCCGGAACAATAGCAAAAGTTGCTGAGGCTATCATAGAGGCAAGTAAAAATGAAGCAGACATTATTGTTTTTCCTGAAACTTTAGTCCCTAATTATCCTTACTTCTCATTTATTAAACCAGCAGTAAGCATTCGTAAAGATCACACAAAACTTTATGAAGAAAGTGTTATAGTTCCCGGTACTGAAACTGATTTTATAGGTGATCTGGCAAAGAAACACAATATTGTTATAGTACTAGGTGTAAATGAACGCGATCATGGAACTTTATACAACACTCAACTTGTTTTTGACACTACAGGAGAACTTGTTCTAAAACGTAGAAAGATCACACCAACCTATCATGAGCGTATGATCTGGGGGCAAGGAGACGGTAGTGGGTTAAAAGCTGTCGACACGTCAATTGGAAGAATAGGCGCCCTAGCTTGTTGGGAACATTACAATCCACTAGCTAGGTTTGCCCTTATGAGTGATAATGAAGAAATTCATTGCAGTCAATTCCCTGGCTCTATGGTAGGGCAAGTTTTTGCCGATCAGATGGAAGTTACTATGAGACATCACGCATTAGAATCAGGATGTTTTGTAATTAATGCTACAGGGTATTTATACCCCGAACAAGTACAGGAAATTACTGAAGATAAAAGCATGCAAAAAGTGCTTAGTAAAGGATGTTTTACAGCAATTATTTCTCCAGAAGGAGTAATCATCTCAGAAGTACTAACAGAAGGCGAGGGCATTGTATATGCAGATATGGATATGTCCTTAATCACAAAAAGAAAACGAATGATGGACTCTGTAGGACATTATTCAAGACCTGAATTGCTATCATTATATATTGACAAAAACCCTAAAAAACTAATGCACGAAGTCGAGCCTTCACTAAACATAAAGAAAGATGAGCAGTACAATAACACAGACAAACAACCATATCTTACTGAATGAGATTCAAACTCAAGGTATTCGATTAGAAGGAATCTCTGATCTTACCACGAGAGAAGGTGGTGCAGGACCTACCGATCATAAAGCGGTAACAATTTTTGACAGTACCATTATGATCCCTGTTTTTAGTCAATCTGCAAAAAAATCTCCATTTACGGTAAGCAGTCCTTCAAGAATGGGATATGCCTCCCTAAAAAAAAATGAGAAAATTATCACTACTATTCGATTTATAGGCGAACCCAAATTTTATAAAGAAAATAGTTCCGATGGTATTCCTTTTTGGAAAATAGCCCGATTGCATAGTAAGGATGTTCTTGCCACTACCGTATTACAAAATTGTATTCGTTATAAAAATCAAGAAACTTCCTGTCAATTCTGTGCCATTGGAGAATCGTTAAAGCATAACACCACAATAGCATACAAAAAACCTCATCATCTGGCAGAAGTAGCTCAACGAGCAGTAGAACTAGATGGCATTTCTCAATTTATAATGACTACCGGAACACCCGGAAGTTCTGATCGAGGTGCCAAAATCTTATTAGAAAGTGTTACTGCGGTAAGAGACGTTGTCGATATCCCCATACAAATACAGTGTGAACCACCAGATACTTTTGAATGGTTTACTTTATTAAAAGATGCAGGAGCAAGCTCTATAGGCATGCACCTGGAAGCTGTATCTGATAGTATAAGAAAAAAAGTTATGCCTGGAAAAGCAGAAGTTTCTTTACTGTACTATTTTGAGGCATTCAAAGCTGCTGTAAGTATATTTGGAAAAGGAAATGTAAGCACCTATATACTTGCTGGTTTAGGAGATACACAGGAGGAAATTCTAAAAATGTCGCAAAAACTAATTCATATGGGCGTATATCCTTTTGTAGTTCCATTCGTTCCCATAAGAAATACTCCTTTAGAAAACCACAGCTCTCCCGACAAGGAATTTATGCATGGTATTTTAGCCCCTCTGTCACAGGCGCTAATAGCAGCAGAAATGACTTCTGATACGATCTCATCTGGCTGTGCTAAATGTGGTGCATGTTCAACATTATCTACTTTTGAAAAAAACCATAGCTCATGATTTACTTTCGTACCCAAAAAAAAGACACTGGATTAGATTTTATTGATATCAACATTCCAAGTAATAAAAGTCAATTAGACGCCTATTATGAGACTAGAAAAATCATTTTTTGTGAAGAGCAAGGTCTTTTTAAGGGTAGTGATTTTGATTCATATGACACATCAGCTATCCCTATTGTTGCTATAAACCATTATTTAGGTTCGCCTGATGAAATTGTAGGTGTGGTTCGTATCTACAGAGAGAAAGAACAAGAATGGTTTGGGGGTCGACTAGGAGTAATGAAGGAATATCGTTCTTTTTCAAAGTTCATTTGCCCCAATCTATTCAGAGGAAGAGAGGTTTCTGCCTTATACCATTTATCAGTAGCGGCAGGACTTATATACAGAGCAGTTTCCTTAGCTCACTATTTAGGGTGTACTAAATTTTCAGCGTACATACAAGAACAGAATGTCAAATTATTCCAACGACTACATTGGAATATTATAGAAGAAATTAACTCATACGGAATAAAACATTTTTTAATGGAAGCTGATTTGAGCGCCTATCCTCCTGCTCCAATACACACAACGGCTCTCGACAAAAATATACTAATCAATCTACAGAAAGTAGCCTAAAACTTACTATGGAAACCGATTCTAAAACCATTTTACAAGACATTGCTCAACTTAGGAATCATACCAACGTATTAGATAAAATAAATATCAGTCAGACCTATCAAAATCTAGGTAATTCTGTTAAAAGTAGTATCTATTTTGACAAATGTATCTCTAATGTGTCTCTCGGTGATGATACCGCAGCAATTCTTCAAGAAGATGGAAGCTATTTATTATTTGCTGCAGAAGGTATTATTGAAGATTTTCTTATTAGTGACCCTTGGTTTGCAGGCTATTCTGCTGTTATGGTAAACATTAGTGACATTTGTGCAATGGGAGGCTTACCAATTGCAGTGACAGATACGCTATATGCAAAGAACGAAAAAAATACAAAAGAAATCTGGGAGGGCATGCTGACTGCATCCAAAAATTATGGAGTACCCATTGTCGGGGGGCACACCTGCTATCACACAAATAGTAAAGCGCTAAGCGTTTCTATTATTGGCAGAGCCACAAAACATATTTTAACAAGTTTTAATGCAGTCCCTGGAGAAGAGTTGCTATTAGCCATTGATCAGAAAGGAATGTATTACAAAAATTATCCTTTTTGGAATGCAAGCACTAATACAGCTCCTGAAACACTACAAGAACAGGTAAAGCTCCCATATATCATTGCAAATCAAGAATTAAGCACGGTTGCAAAGGATATAAGTATGGGAGGCATCCTGGGTACAATTCACATGCTAATGAATACCTCAAAAATTGGAGTTGAAATTAACTTAAAAAAAATTACTAAACCCGCAGACATTTCTTGGAATAAATGGCTTATTAGCTTCCCTAGTTACGGATATCTATTTAGCTGCAAAACTCATAATATCAGCCATATTAAGGCTATTTTTTCAAAATATAAAATTCAGTGTGATCATATAGGCCATATTACTGCAGAAAGAAAATTATTAATTAACCACAATGATGAAAAACTTAAATTCTAAAACATTATGCCTGTAACCTATGTACATATAGAATTACCCGATCGCAGGACAGATCAAATATACTCACCATCGAGTATAATTGAAACGTATTTTAATCCTGGCGACGACCTTCCTATTGATACGTTTTTATCCATTTGTAGTGAAGGACTAGAAGAAGCCAGTGAACGTGTTCGCCAAAAATTTGGCTATGCCTGCACATCTGCTATTGCAGAATATCAAAGAATACATGTCTTGTGTCAAAATTATGACAGTTCAAAAAAAATAAAAATTATATCCATAAAATAAAAAGAATATGAATCACTATCAAGTAATAATAGTAGGAGGAGGTCAAGCTGGATTATCAGTAAGCTATTGCTTAAAAAAAGAAAATATAAATCACTTGATTTTAGATCGTGGTCAAATTGGTGATTCCTGGGCTAAAAGACGATGGGATTCTTTTTGCCTTGTTACACCCAACTGGCAATGCCGATTACCTGGTTTTGATTATAACGGTAATGACCCTAAAGGCTTTATGCTCAAAGATGAAATTGTAGATTATGTAAAGCGTTATGCCAGTTCTTTCAACCCTCCTTACAAGGGAGGTGTAGAAGTTTTTAAAGTATACAAAAAAGAAGCTGAGGTCATTTTTAGCATAGAAACCTCTATTGGAAACTTCACTGCTACTAAAGTTATCATTGCTGCCGGAGCCTATCATATCCCGAATGTTTTATCAATATCCAAAGGTTTTGACAATGATATCAATCAAATTCACTCTGTCGATTATAAAAACCCTGAACAATTAACAGAAGGAGCAACACTTGTCATAGGCTCTGGGCAATCTGGAGCTCAGATCGCAGAAGACCTCCACATTGCCGGCAAAGAAGTTTACTTAAGTGTTGGAACAGCTCCACGTGCACCCAGGACGTATCGAGGCAAAGATGCAGTAGAATGGCTTGAGGATATGGGATATTATGACCAACCTATAGAATCACATCCAGACCCAGAAGAAGCACGACACAAAACAAACCATTACTTAACAGGACGAGATGGCGGACGTGATATTGATTTACGTAAATTAGCTATAGAAGGTATTCAGTTACGCGGACAACTAAGTCACGTAGAAAATGGGATTATTAATTTTAATAACGATCTAAAAGAAAATCTAGATGCTGCAGATGCTACATACACTAGAATTCAAAAAAATATTGACGCGTATATAGATAACAATAATATTAAAGCACCTGCCCCTACAAGATATGAACCTCTGTGGGAACCCAATACTGAAAACAAGCAACATATTGATTATAAAAAGGAAGGTATCAAAAATATTATTTGGTGTACAGGGTTTAGAGTTGATTATAATTGGATCGAATTTCCACATATATATGATCAGAAAGGATTCCCTATGTATAAAAGAGGTATAACAGAAGAGCCTGGTTTGTATTTTATTGGATTACCCTGGTTACATACCTGGGGTTCTGGTAGATTTTCCCACGTAGGTCAGGATGCTATCTATATTAGTAATCATATTATAGATGAATTTGAAAATGAATTAATGGTAACCTGTTTGACTAAAAACAGTTAAAAACTCTTAACCTTAATTCATCGATCAAAATATCTCTTTTTGTTAATTAGTACATTCAAGCTGGAATTGACTAGGATTCTATAATGTAACCTTTTACATATCATTTTGTCAAAGCCATTTTCTTATTTAAAAAAAACAGTATTGTAACAAAAAAGAGTATATTTGCACGCTAATAGCAGAATGCTATTGTATACATAAAAATCATTTAAATAATATTGGAATGTATTTAACAAAAGAAACTAAAGAAGAAATCTTCGCAAAACACGGAAAAGGAAAAAATGACACCGGTTCTGCAGAAGGTCAGATTGCATTGTTTACACACAGAATTACACATTTAACTGAACATTTAAAAAAGAATCGTAAAGATTTTAATACAGAGCGTTCATTAGTAAAACTCGTAGGGAAGCGTAGAGATCTATTAGATTATCTTATCAAAAAAGATATCTTAAGATATCGTGCAATTGTAAAAGAATTAGGATTAAGAAAATAATCACAAAAAGAGAGGCGGTATACGCCTCTCTTTTTAGTTATATCTATTTTTTATTTTATTTAAAAACATTCTTTTTCATTAGGAATAGAATGCATGCCTTAGTTTTTCATTGGTCGCGCAACTACAACAACACAACCTTGTCCGTCCGAGTTAGACGGAAACCAATGTTTAACAAAACCTGTTGTTGATTATTATGATAATAATATTCAGGAATTAACAGGTTAGAATCAAAAAAATATGATTCCAAAAGTTTATAAAGAAATTATAGACCTCGGTGATGGTAGAGAAATCTCTATCGAAACCGGAAAATTAGCAAAACAGGCACATGGATCTGTTGTTGTACAATCAGGCAAGTGTATGTTATTATGTACTGTTGTCTCTAACTACAAACAGAGTGATGTAGATTTTTTACCGCTTACGGTTGATTATCGCGAAAAATTTGCAGCAGCAGGACGTTATCCTGGAGGTTTCTTTAAAAGAGAAGCAAGACCTAGTGATGGCGAAGTATTAACAATGAGACTGGTAGACAGAGTTTTACGCCCTCTTTTCCCAAAAGATTATCACGCTGAGACGCAGGTAATGATTCAATTAATGTCTCATGACGAAGATGTAATGCCAGATGCTATGGCTGGATTAGCTGCATCAGCAGCTATACAATTATCTGATTTCCCTTTTGAGTGTGCTATTTCTGAAGCAAGAGTAGGTCGCGTAGATGGGAAATTCATCATTAACCCTACCAGAGCACAATTAGAAGTATCTGATATCGATATGATGATCGGAGCTTCTGCAGATTCAGTGATGATGGTTGAAGGAGAAATGGATGAAATTTCTGAAGAAGAAATGACAGAAGCTATCAAATTCGCTCACGAAGCTATTAAAGTTCAATGTGCTGCTCAACTTAAATTAGCAGAAGCATTCGGAAAGAAAGAAGTGCGCGAGTATGATCCGGAAAGAGAAGATGAAGAATTAGCAAAGAAAATATACGAGATGGCATATGATAAGGTATATGCTGTAGCAAAACAAGGTTCTTCTAAAAAAGAACGCGGATTGGCTTTTTCTGAAATCAAAGAAGAAATTTTAGCTACTTTTTCTGAAGAAGAATTAGAAGACTTAGCTGATTTAATTTCTAAATATTATGCTAAAGCAGAAAAAGAAGCTATTAGAGATCTAACCCTTAATGAAGGATTGCGTCTGGATGGAAGAAAAACTACTGAGATCCGCCCAATCTGGTGTGAGGTTGATTATTTACCCTCTACTCACGGTTCTTCTATTTTTACAAGAGGAGAAACACAAGCATTAGCTACGGTAACTCTGGGAACTTCTAGAGAAGCGAATCAAATAGATATGCCCTCTTTTGAAGGAGAAGAAACATTCTATTTACATTATAACTTCCCTCCTTTCTGTACAGGAGAAGCAAGACCAATTCGTGGTACTTCACGAAGAGAAGTGGGACATGGAAATTTAGCACAACGCGCGCTAAAAGGTATGATTCCTGAAGATTGTCCATATACAGTACGAATAGTATCCGAAGTTTTAGAATCTAATGGTTCTTCCTCTATGGCAACTGTATGTTCTGGAACCATGGCATTAATGGATGCTGGAGTACAAATGAAAAAACCAGTTTCGGGTATTGCAATGGGATTAATCTCTGATGCGGATACAGGAAAGTATGCTGTACTATCTGATATCTTAGGAGATGAAGATCACTTAGGAGATATGGATTTTAAAGTAACAGGTACTGCAGACGGAATTACTGCTTGCCAGATGGACATCAAAGTAAAAGGACTAAGTTATGAGATTTTAGTAAATGCATTGCAACAAGCTCGTGATGGACGTCTGCATATTTTAGAGAAATTAACTGATACCATCTCTGCTCCAAATGCTGATGTAAAATCACATGCACCAAAAATGGTTACCAGAACAATCCCTGGAGACTACATTGGAGCATTGATAGGACCTGGTGGTAAAGTAATCCAGGAGCTACAGAAAGCTACTAATACGACTATTGTTATCAATGAAGATCCTGTAACTGAAGAAGGCCTTGTAGAAATTTTAGGTACTGGTCAGGAAGGAATTGATGCTGTATTAGCAAAAATAGATTCTATTACGTTTAAGCCTGTAGTCGGTAGCGTGTATGAAGTAAAAGTGATTAAAATGTTGGATTTTGGTGCTGTCGTAGAATATGCAGAAGCTCCAGGAAATGAAGTTTTATTACACGTTTCAGAATTAGCCTGGGAACGTACTGAGAATGTAAGTGATGTTGTAAAAATGGGCGATATCTTTGACGTAAAATATTTTGGTATTGATTCCAGAACACGCAAAGAAAAAGTTTCTAGAAAAGCACTACTCCCAAGACCTCCGAGACCAGAAGGTGACAAATCTCGTGGTGATAAACCGAGAGGTGACAGAAAACCAAGACAGGATAGAAAAGATAATTAATCTTTTTATATTATATAAAAACCGCCTTCAATGAATTGTATTGAAGGCGGTTTTTGCTTTTATATATCTATCTTTCTAATTAAACTGAAAGACTGTATTCAACGAATACGTAGTATTTATAGAATTAAAATTTACGCCAGAACCTAAGCCTAAAGCAAATCGCCTCGCAGGATAGAACATTAATTTAGCATTCATAGGAACTCCTAAGGTATTTTGATCAAACTCATCGTTTTCATCAGTCTTAAAATGATATGACCCTAAGCCTGCATTGCCTTCTCTTTCTCCCTTAATCATCTCGTTAATTTAATTCACTTCTATATGAAAATTAACAGAAAAATACTGTATTGAGTCCCTGAGAATGCTATCTATTTTCCTGTCTCTAACTCAAAATAAAAAATATCAAACAAACAGATATGTTATCAGAACAAAAACTTACAATCTTTTGCTTAATTAAATTTTTAATCTCCCTAAAATTAATCCGAATTGTATTCCATATGTATTTCGCCTACCATTAATATTTCCTGTTGCAGAAAATTCTAGCCCCATAAATCTGGTTAATGCAAGCTGCGCTGACAGTTCGGAATATCCTCCTATGAAAAAATCATTATTTGTACCGTCCTCTCTATATTTCAAATGCTCTTCTCTCCCTCCACCAGCAAATGTCCCATTAACATCTGGCAAATATGTAATTCTATAGTTTACATCCTCTGTATAAACTACTGAAGGTCCTGCGTGTATAAATAATCTTAATGTCTTTTTATTATTAAGATTAAAAGACTTGAAAATATTTGGCGATAACGCAAAAAAGTTATTTGATCCTCTACCTCCAATAAAATATGAAGGTATTCCTTCCGGTAATTGGTCTCCTTCAAAATTTAATACCTGATTAACTGGAGGTAATTCATCTGAAATAGGGTTTTTATAAGCAAAGGCTTTAAGGTTAAGCCCAAACCCCCATCCATTCTTTTTTTCTAGATTTATTCCGGTATATACTTCAGCAATTGTACTTTCTGCATTTAATAATTTTCCTAAACCGAAGTAATACGAAATTGATTTTTTTGCTGTTTGTTCTATAGCATTTGATTTTAAATCCTGTCCATATCCTAAATATGCTATACTTATTAAAGATATCGTAATTATATTCCTTAGCTTTCTCATAATTAAATTGTTTATTATTTAATGAGTCAAACATAAAACCTAATTATCGCTCTCAATTGTAAAAAATACGGTTCTAAAATTTAATAATTGTGATAATTACAAACAGTGAACTACTTTGGGACAATCCCGAGGCATTTATAGAAAAAAACATCTTCGAATTCAGTTTAACACCAAGCACATCTGTTTGAGATATCCTATAAAATTTATCTAATATTTAAACTGACACATTTTAGTTATACTAATTATAAGCCTCGAAATGATAAAAAAAATAGAGTACATTTAGCAAGAATTAACATCAGTTCGCGCAATTTTTGTAAATATTTAGAATTCACAGATTATTTGCTAGATACTATTAACTACTGTTGTTATAAAAGTTACAAGTCTATATTGGGGATTTTATATGATATTTTAGAATCAAAAAGTTTAGATGCTTGATTGGCTGATCGTTGTCGTATCAAATAAGCTCCTGAAAGGAATTAATGCTGTATTAGCAAAAATAGATTCTATTACATTTAAGCCTGTAGTCGGTAGCGTGTATGAAGTAAAAGTGATTAAAATGTTGGATTTTGGTGCTGTCGTAGAATATGCAGAAGCTCCAGGAAATGAAGTTTTATTACACGTTTCAGAATTAGCCTGGGAACGTACTGAGAATGTAAGTGATGTTGTAAAAATGGGCGATATCTTTGACGTAAAATATTTTGGTATTGATTCCAGAACACGCAAAGAAAAAGTTTCTAGAAAAGCACTACTCCCAAGACCTCCGAGACCAGAAGGTGACAAATCTCGTGGTGATAAACCGAGAGGTGACAGAAAACCAAGACAGGATAGAAAAGATAATTAATCTTTTTATATTATATAAAAACCGCCTTCAATGAATTGTATTGAAGGCGGTTTTTGCTTTTATATATCTATCTTTCTAATTAAACTGAAAGACTGTATTCAACGAACACGTAGTATTTATAGAATTAAAATTTACGCCAGAGCCTAAGCCTAAAGCAAATCGCCTCGCAGGATAGAACATTAATTTAGCATTCATAGGAACTCCTAAGGTATTTTTGATCAAACTCATCGTTTTCATCAGTCTTAAAATGATATAACCCTAAGCCTGCATTGCCTTCTACTTTTAACCATGTTGTTAATTCCAGTTCTCTTCCATATAGAAAATTAAATGTATAAAAACCGTCACCACTATAAACCTCTTGTCCTATCTCCAATTCTAAAGAAAAAAATATTCTTTTTTATAGACATGGAAATCAGATTGATAAAGGTCGGCCCAAAACTATCGTTATTATTAGACAATCTATCCTTTTTAAATTTTAAATAATATCCCCCGAAACCTGATTGTATAGATCTAAGTTTTAATCCTGATTCGCTTTTAGAGTGCTCCTGACCTATTGACACAAAAGTAATCATACACATCAATAGCACTGTGTTAAATATTTTCTTCATAAAAAATTAAATTTGTTTAATATCCCAAACATAGAGGCAATTTAGTAGCTACAACTGTTAAAAACAGGTGGTTAAAATTTTAATTTTGTGATAATCGCAAACAACAATCATTAGACAAAATATCTTCAAAAGAATTAGAAGCGTCATTATGATTACATTATTTTGTGCTTTGAATTTGTTTAAAAACAATCTCCATAAATGCTTTATACCGATTCAGCATTAAATATTACAAGTATGATCTCACTCTCCCAAAATGTACTGTCTGATTCCGCCTTAGATCATTACCAATTAAAATCTTATTAAGATTCTGGTAACATCTTAATGACAACCTATTATATGTCCGTTAACCTAAGTCTTTCAGTAAGGACATAAAAAGCTTCAGTACCATAATCGTCTTCTACTGATCGATTGTTAATGATTTTTACAACTAAGACTCTTTAGATTTAGATTTAGATTTCGTTTTCTTTTTAGAAAATTGCCAATTAATAAAAGGCAATGACCTTCTGGCATTTCTATTCCATAATCCAAATTGTAGACCTCGTTGATCACCACTTTTATTAAACAATCCGACCTGAACTCCTTTAAATTTTCCAGCTACATTAGAAATAGCAACCTGCATACCATTGCCTTTCTCAGTCAAATTAGCAATCGCAGCAATCTGTATACCATTAAAAAGCTCAGAACTATTAACCACTGGTGCTGTAGATACTCCGTTTAATCTTTTAACTATAGCTATTAAAGAAACGTTTAGTCCATTAAAATTCGTTCCTTCATAAAACCCTCCTACACTCGCATTCAACCCATTCATTGACAGTTTTACATTTTCATTGCTCTTATCCAAAACATGAATACCTGTGTTATTGGTATATGTTAATCCTATAGGCAGTAACCTAATTGGAATCTCTAAACCAAAAGTTAGTAATGCCAGAGGAGCTGGATGAAGGACATCAATATTGACACCATTGACTTTTTGATGTTCTATTCTTTTATTTTCATAATGTCCTGCTCCCATGACCAGTCCGTTGACTTTTGTTATATCCGAGTGAATCGGAGAGAGACTGAATAGTTTTGTTTTTTTGGGGCTAGCATTTGTTTTACGTTCTTGAGCCATTGTAACTGAACCCAATAATACTAAAGCTACCAATATTCTATTCTTCATCTTACTTGTTTTTTAATGATTATATGGATCAAAACTATTGTGACAAAAGTCATTCTAAAGAGAATAACCACAAGTAAAAAATATTTTTTTTGTGAAAATCACAAATTAGTCTCATCAAGGTATGGTCAGCTCGCTTTTTGATCTAAACAAAATACTTTCAAAAACTTTTTAATAAAAGAACAGATCATAAGAGCGCAACCTTTTAGACACATCATTGATGAAGATACTATTCTCATTGATAATGGAGAACAAAATTTTGAAATCAAAAAAAACTGTAACATCGAGAACAACTGTGACTATGTAGAATTCAGAGTGTGCAGCATTTCGGATTCAGAAAATACTGCAGAATTTATACTCAATGACTATAAAGACTGTATTATTTCTTTTCCGGAAGCACCTGATTCTCCTGTCAAAGAGCTAACATTTTACGAAACAATAGATGAGGCGGAATTGCAGATCAACGCACTAGATACATCCTCTTATCAGAATACCACAAACCCTCAGATTGCCTTTGTACTAACAAAAGATAGTGACACTCATATTTCTGAAATTACAAGAATTGTATTATTTGCAGAACCTTGCGATGAGTAATTGTCATATTCCTGTAACCTGTTCAAGCTTGATAACATCTCTATTTTTAGAACCATTAAAATAAAAATCAAATACATAAGCAACCTTATAGAAATCTCTAGTCTATTGGTTGTACAATCTTAAAATTAAAAAAAATCATGAAAAAAGCTTTCTTATGCCTATTAATACTAATCATTGGATGTAACCCATCAGATGATATAACAATACCTGACTCTAATATCATTTTTACTATAGATATCGAAAACAACGCTATTTTTTCTGGTACTAGACTGTTTTATTCAATTAAAGGAGAAGATGGAGAGGACTTAGCCTATGGCGAACTCTTTAATTCTGACAAATTAGAAATAAAAGACTTATCATACACTGGAGAAAAAATCGCAGTAACAACCTTTACTGTATCAGAGTATTCGGCAGCTGCAAAAAGCTATCTTGATATTCCTATAGGCAAATCAATAACATTAGTTAATGCAGCTCCTTTTCCTGATTCATCTACAAAGCTTACGGTAAATAATTTTCCAACAGATTTTAATAGGATTGTACTAGCCCGGTCTGGTGCTTTTAGCCCTGCTAATTTTATATTGGATTTTACATTTACATATCAGTTTTATGAAAACCTTCCTTTATTATGTGTCACTACGATTACATCGTCAAATAATACGCCTAAATTTCAAACTTTAAATTTAGAAAATAATAGTGACCAAGTGATAGACTTAAATAATAGTATACCCATGGAAAACATACACAATATATTCTCTAAACCCAGTTTGACAGGTGATTTTGACTATGCAATAGCTCTAACAGGAATAAAAAAAGACAGTCTTAATCCTATTGGAGATTATATTTTATACAGCGATCTTGATCCTGGTACCATTACAGATACGATACAAGCCTATACGCCATCTGATTTTCAATATTTTAAACTAAAGTTAACCGCCAAACAAGATAATAATATCTATACTCAACATACCAATGGTAAAATCCCAACAATGTTTGATTTTATAGATCCAAAAATTAACATAAACAATAGTACTTTTGAAAATATGTCTATTTCATCGACAGAAAATAATATTTCTTATCTATATTCAAGTTGGAAATGGAATACTAAAGATCTTAAAAAGATCACCTGGGAAATAATTTCTGAAGAAATTATGGATACAAAATATAAAATACAAGAAATACCTGACGCTATCTTACAAAAAGTTGGTTCTTTAAAAGACTCAAAGTTTTTATCGCTTACATCTGTATCATCAGTAAACACAAATAATCTAGAATATACTCAGATAATTGATAAATTACTTATTAATACATCCTTTCGGTATATACAACAACCAATAACTTCATTTGAGAAAACTTTATCAAAAACAATAGATGTTACCTCATGCAATGAACAATAAGACGATCTGATAAATTACGATATTTTGACTCATTTTACTGTTTTATGAATCAACAATACATTAAAAAAAACAGATCTAATACGTTATACTCATAAAAGGATTGGACGAAAAAAAGTTAATTAAAGAGTGTCAAAAAAACAATCGCAAAGCACAAAGTGAATTGTTTCATCTCTATAGAGATAAACTTTTTGCCTTGTGCTTGAAGTATTGTAAAAATAATGCTGAAGCAGAAGACAATCTACAAGACTCTTTTTTGTCTATTTTCAAAAAAATTAATCAATATCAGTTTAAAGGATCTTTTGAAGGCTGGATGAAAAGAATAACAATCAACAAGGCAATTGATCGATATAAACTTGAGATAACCATAAACACTCCTTTGAAAGAAGAATTAATTTCTGATACCAATATTGATGTAGAGTCATTCCATTTTTCTATAGATGAATTATTAGGCTTCATACAAAAGTTACCGCCTAAATATCGATTGGTTTTTAGTTTATATGAACTCGATGATTATTCGCATAAAGAAATAGCTCAAATGCTAAAAATATCTGAAGGAACATCAAAATCTAATTTGCATAGGTCAAAAATACTATTGAGAACTATGATATCATCTAAGGAAGACTATCAAAAAAAAATTGTGACAAGTAATGGATACTAAAAAAGATATAGGAAAAGCATTCAAGGAACGACTCTCAGATTTTGAAAAATCTCCAGTACATATCAATTGGAACGATATTGAATCTGTATTGGATAAAGAAAATAATCATAAAACAGTTACACGATGGAAAACAGCCATGGGCATTTTAGTATTAGCTATATCTGTTATTTCTATTGCTTTCTGGAACTATCAAAACACATCTAATATCGAGATAGATAATAACATTAATAATAAAAACCAAGTAGTAAAAAACGAATGCGATAAAGAGCATACGGCTACAACCCCAAAAACAATACATCTAGTAGATAACAATTATTCTGAAGAAGGAGATATCATAAACTCAGAAGCAAATCAAAAAAATGGTAAAACCTATAAATTGGTAAATCAAAAAAATGGTAAAACCTATAAATTGGTTAATCAAAAAAAATTACAAAAAACAATAAAACAAAATAACAACAAGAAGCATGTTGTATCGTATTCATTAAAAAATCCAAAAGCAGAAAAAACAGATGCTATAACCATTAATAAAGAAAATACCTTCCCGAAAAATCGCCTTACACAAAAAAAACAAATTACGACTACTACAAATCCTGATACCGTTGTGAATAAAAATAATATTCAGCACGAGATCTTAACGACAATCCCTGAAAACAATTCAAAAAGAACCTCCTTTTCAGACCAAAAACCTTATAAATCAAATAATCACCAAAAAAAAATAGTGCCAGCTATAGATTCCATATCACATACTAGCAAAACTCTGGTTACTCAAACAGGCACAGCAACTAAAAGGGATAAAAACGCTAAAAAAGAACAGGAAGTCGCAGAAAGAACAATTCCAGAAAAAACAGCTAAAGACACTTTAATCTATTTACTACCGCTTAAGAAAAAAGACACCTTAACTTCTGTAAACCCATTGAAGCGTAAAAATGCTAAAAAAATTAGTTTTTCGATCCACTTGATACCTACATATAATATCGCTAAAAACGGTTCTTTAATTAGTGATCAGCTTGCAAATAATATTAAAAACTCAGAACTCACATTAGGTTATGGAGGTGTATTAACCACCTCATTAACAAACAAAACAGGCTTAAGAATTGGGTATAACAGACTAAAAATAAACACAAAAACCAATGGCATAAATAGTGACCTGATATCAAACACTACTGATACATTTCCCAATACTCTTCTGGATACAGGCATTCTTTTATCAGATACTATGGCTCAGAGTATATCGAATCAAGAATCAATAGACCTCACTCAAAGATTAGAGTATCATGAAATATCTGCTGCAATAAACTATAATCTTATTAATACAAAATATAGTCTTTCATTAATCAGTGGTATAAGTTTTTTAGTCTTGCAAAAAAAAGATATTATCCTACATTCTGGTTCAAATGATTTTAGATTAAGAGAAAACAGCAGAATAAAACCAACCAATAGTAGCCTAAATTTTGGAGCTGGTTTTAAATATCAATTATTTGGTAATATCCATCTTACTATAGAACCATTATTAAATTATCAGTTACAAAATGCCAGTACAAATTCTAAAAATTATAAACCGCTCTACATCACTATCCAGACAGGATTATCATTAGATTTTTAAATCTTAAAAGAGTAGAATCTACTAAAAAAAATCGTGTTATCATCTAATATGATAGTCATAAAAAGAATTCATCTTGAGCCATGCCTTAACCCGCAAGATTTATATGAGGTAGTTTATCTTTTAGAACTTTTAAGCATTGTAAAGAAAAAAGCTTCTTCCATATAGCACAAAAGTCGAATTTATATCATTTTTGCTTTAAAATTACCCAAATAAAATACAGTTGTTTTTTCTTTAGGCAAAAAAGAAAAGTTCTGCATAGCCTAATCTACGGTTAATTTTTATTTTGAAGCATAAGGGGAAAAGAACAAATTTTAGTGGATAATTTCAAGGTGGAAATGGTATTATACGATTTATAACTAAAAATTTCGCATATTCATCGCTTCTTTTTCCTTTCTACTTCGTTTAAAAAATAAACCGTAGCTATAGCTATGCTTGATTTTTTTGCCTTGCATAAAGAAAAAATAATTCAATGAATTTATACGAATTTTTTAATCACAAATCGTATTAAAGGTTAAAATCACTATTCAAAATAAGTTTGTTGCAAAAAAAATGCCTTCAGATTATCGTTGAAAATGTTTTTTTACTTAAAAAGCCGGTATGCCGCCCCAACTTTGTGAGAACCACTCTTTTTAGTTTCTGGATATTGTTCATCTATTAATGAAGCTTCGTACTGATAGCTAAGAACAAACCGTTTGAATTTATAACTCCCCATAAACCCGTACATTTCAGAATTCTCAAAATCAATAGAATTTACTCCCGAAAAACAGCCTATACTTACAGAATTGTTTTTGTTTATTTTATATTCTATTTCTTTTTCTATTAATACAGTAAAAAAAGGATTTTTATTAAATACTTTATAATTTTCTAATCGATCAGACTCATCCACATCCTCTATAGCAGATAGTTTATCCTGGTAGGAACCAAACTCATGATTAAAGAGCATTTTCAATCCAATGAATCGAAATTCAAATTTAGAAGTCGAAATCTTATAATTAAACCCACCTTTTAAGCCGATATTATAAAAATCGTGTTTCTCGTTGGCTTCAATAATAGATGGATTCCTGTTTATATCTAATTCTTCTCCTTTGAATGTAAATACTCCATACGCTGAGCTAGCCCCATAAAAGAAATTCCATCTTTTTTTAGTAAACGATTTATATATATCTAACGATACTATCGTTTTTTTGTCGCTTTCTGCCTGTCTAAATTGTTCATGTTTTGCAAAATCAATATTTCCCGAAGCATATACTGCAGAAGTATTTTCTCCTTCATATACCGGTTTTGCTACATAAGAATTAACAGAACCACGGCTGGCATTAGTAAATCTTTTGGTAAATATCGGTGTTCCTCCTCCGCAAGAAGTCAAGATTTGAGATAAAATTAAAATTAATAGTAACCTGCTCATCATTATTTTGTTTTTATGTTATTTAGTCCAAACATAGAAGCAAAATCAAAACTACAGTTGTTCAAAATGCGAAGATCTCAATCAATCCTTGTGATAATCACAAAGACTAATTGTCATAAAATCAAGTAAACCTTATTTAATGAGGATTTTATTTATATATAAAAGCGGGAAATGCGAATAAAAAGGTATTCTTTTGCAAAAAACACAAAATTTAATTTACATTTAGTTTTTAATTTACCTAATCACTATATACAGAATACTATGATTCAGGAAAACTTTTTAGCACTTATTAAGAAACAAATCAGCTCCAAAAATTCTTTTATTGATAAGATTGCTATGGCATTGGATATCAGCTATGATGCCGCACATCGTAGAATAAGTAATAAAAGTAAGCTATCACTAGAAGAAGGAGTACTACTAGCAAAATATTTTAACCTTTCTATTGATCAATTGTTTTCTAATGAGGATGAACATATTGTCGCTGTAAAAAAAACTGCTCCTGTTAAGGACATGGATAGTTTACTGGCATATTATAAAAATTCTTATAATTCATTATTACCATTTATCAATAATCCAGAGGTAGAAATGATCTATTCTGCAAAAGACCTACCAATATTTTACACTTCTGATGATAACTTATTATCCAAATTTAAAATGTATGTCTGGTTAAAAATTATGGATACTGAACTTAGTGACACTAAATTCACAGGCTTTAATCCTTCATTATCCTTAATAGAAGCCGCAAAACTTCTCGGAAACGTATACAATGACCTCTATGCAACAGAGATATGGGATGTCACTACGATCAATAGCACATTAAAACAAATCCATTTTTATTTTGAATCAAATGCCTTGACTTCAAAAGATGCTTTGGAAATATGTGATGACTTACAAGAACTTCTTAATTCGATTTCAAAAAAAATAATTCTTCAAAAAAATAATTTTAAGTTTTACTATAACGAATTACTATTAATGAACAATAGGGTTTTAGTAAAAACTCCTACAGAAAGATCATTATATGTTCCTTTTACAATCTTATCTTATTATAGAACCAATGACGTTGTTACCTGTGATCAGGCAGAAAAATTCTTAAAAATCCAGATGGATGGCTCCAAATTATTAAGCTCTGCAGGAGAAAAAGAAAGAAATTTATTTTTTAACAAAATGCACAAAAAAATTGATGCATTGAGATCACTAATCATTGCAAAAAACATTTTAGAATTCGAATAATATCATATATCCTTTGAATTTACTAGTGAAAATTGTAATTTTTTTAATTGCTATACGACTAATTTTACGAGTTTTAGTTGGGTTTTAAAAGGTGGAAAATTAAAAAAATTCACTTTTTTGTAACATTTTGGTAACTTAATACGTATTATAAATAAAACGAAGCCCTAAAATATTCATATTATTAAATTTCAAGGACAATACAGATGAGACAACTTAAGATTACGAAGCAGGTAACGAATCGTGAAACTGCATCGCTGGATAAGTATTTGCAGGAAATAGGTAAAGTAGATCTTATTACTGCCGATGAGGAGGTAGAATTAGCTCAGCGAATAAAAGCGGGAGATGAGAGAGCCCTTGAAAAATTAACAAAAGCAAACTTACGATTTGTAGTATCTGTTGCTAAACAATATCAAAACCAAGGACTTACTTTACCCGATTTGATTAATGAAGGTAATTTAGGATTGATCAAAGCTGCAAAACGTTTTGATGAAACCAGAGGTTTTAAATTTATATCCTATGCCGTATGGTGGATTCGTCAATCTATCCTACAAGCATTAGCAGAACAATCACGTATTGTGCGTCTGCCATTAAATAAAATTGGTTCTATAAATAAGATCAATAAAACCTATGCTTTTTTAGAGCAATCTCACGAGCGCCCTCCAAGTGCAGAAGAAATTGCCAAAGAACTGGATATGACTATCAATGACGTGAAAGAGTCTATGAAAAACTCTGGTCGTCACGTAAGTATGGATGCACCTCTTGTAGAAGGAGAAGATTCTAATCTTTATGATGTACTAAATTCTGGTGAGTCACCGAATCCAGATAGATCCTTGTTACACGAATCGCTGCGCACAGAAATAGAACGTGCTTTGGAAACGCTGACTCCGAGAGAAGCAGATGTAATACGCCTATATTTTGGCCTTGGAGATCAACATCCCATGACACTAGAAGAAATTGGAGAAACTTTTGATTTAACAAGAGAGCGTGTACGACAAATAAAAGAAAAAGCTATTCGTAGATTAAAACATACATCTCGTAGTAAAATATTGAAAACTTATTTAGGATAATTTTTAATTTCCTAAATTGCAGTTACAAACAGTTTATAACATAACTGTTCGTTTTTTGATTGATGAATGACCTCCGGCTGATTACCGGAGGTTTTTTCATTTATGCAGTATTTATTATATTGCATCTTGATTCAGGAAAGCCCCGTAAACATTAGACTTGTAAGTATTTTATTCATTTATATTATGCCTGAATCACTTAAAGAATTACTAAATGTACCAGAAAATGTGCTATTTTTTGAGAAGCAATATAGTGAACCAAGAATTTTATTTAGAGGGAAAAAAACGAACAATTGGATAGCTTTACTCCTGAAGAACAAGAATACAAATTAAACAAAGAATGGTATGTCATAAAACATTATATACTTGTCTTATACGATTTGTGATTAAAAAATTCGTATAAATTCATTGAATTATTTTTTCTTTATGCAAGGCAAAAAAATCAAGCATAGCTATAGCTACGGTTTATTTTTTAAACGAAGTAGAAAGGAAAAAGAAACGATGAATATGCGAAATTTTTAGTTATAAATCGTATTATATGTCAATTGTCAACCGTAGGCGGAAGTGTAATTATAACCCTGTCTCAGGGTTAAGCCCCAGGAGGGCTCTGGGAGCTAGCTCCCAGAGCCCTCCTGGGGCTTGGTCGCTAAATCAAGTGCTATCCGAT
>NZ_VTZU01000078.1 GCF_008370685.1 Aquimarina sp. RZ0 | reverse complement strand
TCTTGCCGCTCATAAATTGTTCAAGAGCTTTCTTCTCTAGTTCTTGTTGTTCTGTATTTGTCATCTTATCTGAATAATGTGTAAATTAAAAATTTAGTATTCAGACAAGGTTATATTTACACTCTCCTTTATGATATCCGATAGCCATATCAAGGAGGTCATATATTTTAGTTTTTTCTTCTTCGGTAAAGCTCTCAATATCTTTTATTTTTTGGAGTAGTTCTTTATCTATAACCGTATCATCACCACCTATAAGAAAATCAA
The DNA here is from genome assembly GCF_008370685.1 of Aquimarina sp. RZ0. Classification (GTDB taxonomy): domain Bacteria; phylum Bacteroidota; class Bacteroidia; order Flavobacteriales; family Flavobacteriaceae; genus Aquimarina. The sequence continues at coordinate 29,440 of NZ_VTZU01000078.1, read as the reverse complement.
TAGTTACTCCAAGTTCATCAGCGATACTTTTAGCCGTATCAATAGAAGGTTTAATCTCGTTACGCTCATAACGACCAATAATCGGTGCAGAAGTACCAACCTTTTTAGCTAGTTCATCTTGTGACCATTTAAGTCTCTTTCTTATTGATAATATACGTTTTACTAAAACAAATAGCTACGTAATACTTGCAGAGTGAATCGTGCATCAATAATTGATATCACATTAGTTGAGGAGGAATCCTCACCAAAACAAATAGCTCTGCAAAGCTTGCGCAGTGAATCACACAGTAATAATTGGTATCATATTAGTTGCGGAGGAATTCTCATCAAAACAAGTAGCTCTGCAATACTTACGGAGTGAATCATGCACTAATAATTGGTATCACATCATTTGCGGATGTTCTCTTAGTTATAACAAGCCTTTCTGCAAATATCATAGTACTTCTACGTAGTTGAATGATACAGAGTGGTACGTAAGAATGCTATTTTTTTAGGCTCCTTGTTATTCTTTAGAATTATCCTTCCATTTTTTCAGAAAGTGCTAGCCAGCGCATTTCTTTTTCTTCAATACTATTGATGATTTTCTGGAGTTTTTGGGATTCTTCGTTGATTTTGTCTCCCTCTAGTGTGCCTGCTGCAAAAATGGTTTCAATTTCTTTTTTCTGGATTTCTAATTTCTTCAGATCTCGCTCAATACGGCTGTATTCTTTTTGTTCATTATAGGATAAGGCAGTCTTATTATCTTTTTTCCAGGATTTTTTAGCTTTTGGTTCTGGATTTTCTGTTTTTGGCTTTTCTGGTTCGCGGCTGTTTTCATAAATACGATAATCAGAGTAATTACCAGGAAAATCTTCGATCACTCCCTGTCCTCTGAACACAAATAAGTGGTCTACAATCTTATCCATAAAATAACGATCGTGAGAAACTACAATCAAGCATCCGGGAAAGTCTAACAGGAAATTTTCCAACACATTGAGAGTTACAATATCCAGGTCATTGGTAGGTTCATCCAGGATTAAGAAATTAGGATTCTGGATCAGGACGGTACATAGGTATAGGCGTTTTCGTTCCCCACCACTTAATTTTTCTACAAAATCATATTGTTTTTTGCGATCAAATAAGAAACGTTCTAATAGTTGTTGAGCAGAAATTTGTCTTCCTTTCTTAAGCGGGATATAATCTCCAAACTCCCGGATGACATCAATTACTTTCTGGCCTTCTTTAATTACAATTCCAGCCTGAGTGTAGTATCCGAATTTTACGGTATCTCCTACGATAATTTTACCCTGATCAGGGGGTAAAGCTCCGGTAAGCATATTGAGAAAGGTGGATTTTCCGGTACCATTTTTACCAATAACACCGATTCGTTCTCCTTTTTTAAACACATATTCATATTTATCCAGCAGCAGGAGGTCTCCAAAGCTTTTTGATACTTTATGGATTTCCAGGATTTTACTTCCCAGACGTTCCATATTAATTTCCAGTTGGATTTCGTGATCGTTTCTGCGTTGGTGTGCACGTTCTTTAATCTCATAAAAATCATCAATCCTGGATTTGGATTTTGTAGTACGCGCTTTGGGCTGGCGGCGCATCCAGTCCAGTTCTTTTTTGTAGAGCTGCTTGGCTTTATCGGTAGCAATTTCCTCATTCGCAATTCTTGCCTCTTTATTATTGAGGTAATAGGCATAATTTCCTTTGTAACTATATAATTTACCGTTTTCGAGCTCTACGATTTCATTGCATACGTTTTCCAGAAAATAGCGATCGTGCGTTACCATAAAGAGTGTAAAATTCTCTTTGGCAAAATATTCTTCCAGCCATTCAATCATTTCAAGATCAAGATGATTGGTAGGTTCATCAAGGTATAATAATTCTGGTTTACTAAGCAATATATTGGCAAGTGCAAGTCTTTTTTTTTGTCCTCCAGAAAGTTGACTTACTTTTTGATCCAGGTTTTCTAGTTTTAGCTTAAAAAGTACTTGTTTGTATTGTGTCTCAAAATCCCAGGCATTCAAAGCATCCATCTGCTCAAAAGCTTTCTGATACGCTTCTGCGTCATCAGGGTTCTGTAATGCTTTCTCATATGCATTAATTACCTGAAGGATTTCACTATCCGAAGCAAAAATCGTTTGTTCTACAGTAAGGCTTGCATCAAGATTAGGTTCTTGCGGTAGGAAGGCTACTTTTAGATTCTTCCTGTAGACTACTTGTCCGTCATCAGGTTCTTCATCACCCGCAATGATATTGAGCAGGGAGGTTTTACCAGTTCCATTTTTGGCAACAAAACCAATTTTCTGCCCTTCATTAATACCAAAAGATATATTTTTAAAGAGTATAAGCTCTCCAAAAGATTTAGCAATATTTTCTACAGATACGTAATTCACAAGTTTTTTTTAAGAAGGCAAAGGTACAAAGTTGATAAGTAACAAAGAACCTATGCTATTTATTTTATAGAAAATCGATATGTTATAATAATAGGTGAGTTATATCAATTCTTAGATGAACTCACTGTAAACAGAATCAAATTATTTTTTAATTCAGACGAGTAATACGATTTATAACTAAAAATTTCGCATATTCATCGTTTCTTTTTCCTTTCTACTTCGTTTAAAAAATAAACCGTAGCTATAGCTATGCTTGATTTTTTTGCCTTGCATAAAGAAAAAATAATTCAATGAATTTATACGAATTTTTTAATCACAAATCGTATAAGAGAATTCATAGATGGCAGTGCTATCAATGCTTTTTATTTTGATGTGTGAAACAAAAAGAAATGATTTTAGCAGATGATTTCATTTGAGAAATAGTAGTATACCAATGCTGATTTTTATTTGAGTATTTCTTAAATCGAACAAGGGGTTAGGCTTTATTTCGACGTTTTGTAACAGAAAAAAGAAATACAAAAATCATAAGAAAGATAGCAACTCTGGCGATATAATCCCCAGCTCTCATATAAAAAGTAATGGCATCATTGGTTTTTAAATTTCCTTTTAGAACACCTTTTTCTTCATACCCTAGTTTGGATACGATAGTCCCGGTTTGATTAATAATGGCAGAAATACCTGTATTAGCACTTCTGGCAATACTTCTGCGGGTCTCTATAGCTCTTATTTTGGCATAAGCCAGATGCTGTTGATGCCCTTGTGTGTTTCCCCACCAGGCATCATTGGTAATAATGGCAAGAAAATCGGCGTTGTTTTTTGCATAGCCGCTCACAAATTCTCCATATACACTCTCATAGCAAATTATAGGACCAACTCCTAAGCCATCTTTACTAAAAAAAACTTCGCGATCGGGTTGTGTAGTTTTTTTTGCTACAGTGCCACCTAGATCAATCATAGCATCACCTACAATTGGTTTAAAAATACTTTGATACGGAAAATTCTCTACACCTACCACCAATTTACTTTTATTGTATAGCTCGTGAGTACCATCTGACCGAACCAGAAAAGCGGAGTTATAGTCATCATAAAAAACACCGCTTTTATGATAATTGGTTTGCTGGCGAACTCTGGAGGAGTCTCTAAAAACATCAATTAAAGAAATCCCGGAAAGAAAATTGGCTTTGGGATAATTGGATAGGATGCTTTTTGCCGTATTTTTTGCAATAGAATTCGAGAATTTTTTTAATCTGTTATTGTCTGCAAATACGGTTTCTGGAGCGATAATAAAATCAGTATTTTCACTAATGCCAGAAGTAGTAAGAGTTGTCAGTAATTCTCCTACGCGGGTATCAGTAGTATTATATTTCTCTGTATATGGATTGATATTGGGTTGCAGAATGACAACTTCTACAGCTCGCCCGTCTTCTTCATATGTTTTGAGAATGATAAAAGAAATCACAATTGGGATCAGAATTATCAACCCATTGCGGATAGCAGCTTTGTATAAAATAGCTTTATCTTTATGTTCTAAAAAAAGAAGGACGCTTTTAAAAATACTGATATTAACGATCCATATCCATAAGGTTCCGCCAAAGGTGCCTGTATATTCATACCACTGTATCCAGGAAGTAAAATTAGCAAAGCCATTGCCCAGATTGAGCCATGGCCAGGAGAATTGCCACTGTAGATGTAAATATTCAAAACTCATCCAGATACACGCCAAAAAAAGTATACTTATTGTGAATGAAGCTCTGCGAGCCACTATGTGATAGATAAGAAATACCAGCGTCATTAACAGGCTATTCACAAGTTCTGCAAACCACATCCCAAAAGGAGTAGAGTTATAGATCCACCAGGTAGTGATCATATTCCAAATAAAGAAAGTGATGAATGCTAATCCAAAAATCTGGCTTTTATGATAATTATGATAACGGATTTTATGTTCTGCAACCAATAATGGAACAAAACCAAAGAATAAAAATAAAGGAAAGCCATATGTGGGCCAACCAATAGCAAGTAATAAGCCAGAAAGAATGGCAAAAAAGAGATACTTCATATAAGAATATGCTGTCTAAAGGACGAAAATAAACTTATTTCGTTACATAACAGAAAAACGAAAGCTAAAAAAATGTAATGATGTTGTGATGTTTATCTAAAAATACTCCAATCTACCTTTATAGAAAAAACATTAGAATAAATAGCAGCACTTTGATCTCCAATATCCGTTAAGGCATAATCTACTTGTATCCCCTTATAGTTAAAACCAACACCAAAATTGGGTTGAAATCCTAAAGAATCAGACCCGTCAAATTGTTCGATATTCTGAAAATTGCCAACACCACCTCTTAGGAACACACTCTTGGAATAATCCAATTGAAATCCAAAAGCAGGTGTAATACTAAAGGTTGAAGACGAAATAATATCATTGGTCTCTGCAAATCGAACATTCATATCTAATTCTGCATTGAGACCAAATTTTTTACCTAAGTCAAAATTTCTGGCAGCACCTACTTGTACTTTAGGAATTGTGATTTCTGTAGTCTCGGGTAATTCCTGATCTCTTAATTGTGGGATTTGATCTTCATCAGGTATTCCATCACCGTTTAGATCTCCTATGGCAAAATCTTCTATACTCCAGGCGTTGAAGGTAGTCGTTATATCACGTACCATAATTCCGAAATGCCAATTGTTACGTTGATATTGTATGGCTGCATCAAACCCAAATCCCCAGGAGGATGCAAAGTCTCCGATAATTCTACGAACAACCTTAGCGCTGGCACCATAGCTCAAACCGTCTATAGGTAATTTTCTGGAATATGAGAAGGTAAATGCATAATCCGCAGCAGAAAATAAATTCACTCTAGTATAGTCTATATTTCCATCGGCATCAACCAAACTTGTGGTATCAAGAATATCATCAACTCCAAAACGAATAAGAGACAGTGCAATGGCACTTTTTTCATCCAGAGGCATTGCAAAAGCTAAATAATCATAATTAGCAATATTAGCAAAATATGCTGCATGCATAAAAGATACTTCATTATCATCAATATTGATAAGACCGGCAGGATTCCAGTATCCAGAGTTGACATCTCCAGAGGTCGCTACTACAGCATTCGCCATACCCAGAGCACCGGCATCTACACCAATGTTTAGGAATTCATTAGAGTATTTTCTAGTCTGCGCCGAAGAAATCGTAGCAACTAAAAAAACTAAGGCGGATATAATTCTTTTCAATACAAGCAATTTTTTTGACAAATATCTTACTATTTTTCAACATGATAAACTTTATTTGCCAATTCATATTGCATAAGTTGTGTTAATAGACAAAAATAGTTTGCTATTTTTACGCAAAACGAACTTATATGTGGCTCAAAAAGCAAATTCCTAATATGATTACACTTCTTAATCTGCTTTGTGGGTGTATCGCAGTAATTCTTGCAGTACAAAACAATTTAGTTTTGGCAGCAATGTTTGTAATGCTAGGTATAGGATTTGATTTTTTTGACGGTTTTGCAGCCAGAATCCTTCTTGTACAAAGTGAACTCGGATTACAGTTGGATTCTCTGGCAGATATGGTTACCAGTGGATTGGTTCCTGGAGTTGTTATGTTTCAGTTATTAGCAAGAACTCAGAAGACCGTATCCAGGACTGTCTTTGACTCTTGGGGTTTTGATCAGAATTTAACCAGTATAGAGATGCCTTATATTGCATTTACAGGATTGCTAATTACACTGGCATCTGCATATCGATTGGCAAAATTTAATATAGATACTCGACAAACAACATCTTTTATTGGATTGCCCACTCCTGCTAATACCTTGTTGATTGTTAGTTTGCCATTAATTCTGAGTTTTCAATCTACAGAATGGATAGCTAATCTACTAGATAATCCATGGTTTTTGATTGTACTGACACTTTTAAGCAGCTATTTGCTAAATGCAGAAATTCCTTTATTTTCATTAAAATTTAAAAGCTGGGGATTTGCCGAAAATAAGGTGCGGTATTTTTTTATAATCCTAATGTTACTTTTACTTGTTTTTTTGCAGTTTATCGCAATACCCTGCATAATAATAGTATACGTTTTGATGTCATTGCTGTTTAGAGAAAGGTCTCCAAAGTAGATGAGTATTTACTTCTAAAAAACTAGATAAAAAATAAACAGTTGGATAACTTCTAAAAATCCAATTTCTTTTTTCTCAGTTCAAAATTTTGACCCAGATATACTTTACGTACCATTTCATCCTCTGCTAATTCTTCGGGGATACCTGCTTTAAGAATACTTCCTTCAAACATAAGATAGGTTCTGTCTGTAATGGCTAGTGTTTCCTGTACGTTATGATCAGTAATCAGAATACCGATATTTTTATTTTTAAGCTGTGCTACAATGCGCTGAATATCTTCTACAGCGACAGGATCTACACCTGCAAAGGGTTCATCCAGAAGAATAAAATTTGGATCCGTTGCCAGTGCCCGTGCAATTTCTGTACGACGACGTTCCCCACCACTTAGCAGATCTCCTCGATTTTTTCTGATATGCCCTAATCCAAACTCTTCGATCAGAGATTCCATTTTAAGTTCCTGTTCTTTTTTAGAAAGACTGGTTAGTTGTAGTACACTAAGAATATTGTCTTCGATACTAAGTTTCCTGAAAACAGAAGCTTCCTGAGCAAGATACCCAATACCATTCTGTGCTCGTTTATACATTGGGAATTTAGTTATATCGGTATTGTCTAAGGTGATTTTTCCGCCATTGGGTTTCACCAAACCAACTATCATATAAAATGAAGTAGTCTTACCAGCTCCATTAGGTCCTAAAAGCCCAACTATTTCTCCTTGGTTTACTTCCAGAGATATTCCTTTAACCACTTTTCGGCCTTTATAAGACTTTATAAGATTATCTGCTTTTAACTTCATATCAGAATGACTTCTTTATTTTTTAACCGTTGCTAAAATAAGCAGGTAAATTTACACTTATTCTTTTAAATTTTATGACGCGCTCGCTTCTAATGCATCCCAGAATTCATATGCACGACGCAGGTGAGGTATTACAATAGTTCCGCCTACTAAAGTTGCAATACTTAACGACTCTACAACTTCTTCTTTTGTAAGCCCTTCTTTATAGCAGGTTTCCAGATGATATTTTATACAATCATCACATCGTAAAACGGTACTTGCTACCAATCCTAATAACTCCTTGGTTTTAACGTTGAGAGCACCTTCCATGTAAGCGTTGGTGTCCAGATTAAAGATTCTTTTGATAATTTTATTATTGTCTTCTAAAATACGAGAGTTCATTTTCTCCCGATATTCATTAAATTCTTCAACGATAGCACTCATTATGATTGTTGTATTAAATTTTTGTTTTGTTTACGTTGTTTTCTGATCACTATTTTAGAAATAAAAATACTTACTTCGTATAAGATCAATATAGGTATGGCTACAATTACCTGACTGACAATATCTGGCGGAGTAATTACGGCAGATAAGATTAGAACGATTACTAATGCAAATTTCCTGTATTTTTTTAAAAACTGAGGCGTTACCAAGCCTACTTTGGTAAGAAAAAACATAATCACCGGAAGTTCAAAAATTAATCCGCAAGCAATTACAGAAGTTCTCACCAGAGCAATATAGTTATCAATGTCAAACTCATTCAACACTTCCGGACTTACCTGGTATCCTCCTAAAAAATTAATAGATAGCGGGGTAATCACGTAATAACCAAAAAGAACACCTAGAAAGAATAGAAAAGAGCAAATGATGATAAATCCTTTAGAATATTTTTTTTCATTATCGTACATGGCAGGGGCAATAAATTTCCAGAATTCATATAAGACATATGGGAAAGCTACAATAAAACCTGCAGTGATCGAAGTCCATATGTGAACAGAAAATTGCCCAGCAACTTTTCTGCTTTGTACACTAAAAGGTAATTCTTTAAAACAAAGGCTTTCATCTAGTCCGAAGAGTTTAGATAAGTTACATAAAGCCTTATAAGTAGGGAAGTTAGGTTTTTTAGGGCCAAAAATTAACACGTCAAATATGAATTCTTTTGCAACAAATGCGGCAATTGCTGTGACTAACACGGCAATGGTAGCTCTAATTAAGTGCCATCGTAACTCTTCCAGGTGATCCAGAAATGACATCGATTGTGGATCTTTATTAATATTGTTTTCCATTATAATATTCCTTCTCTCATTAGGTCATGAATATGTAGCAAACCAGCGTAGCTACCATTTTTCTCTGCCAGTAATTGAGATATCCCATATTCTTCCAGTCTTTCCATGGCATCGACAGCCATAGCAGCATTATCAATGGTTTTCGGGTTTTTGGTCATAATATCTTTTGCTGTCAAGCCCTCAAAAGAGGTATTGGTGGTGAGCATTCTACGCAAATCTCCATCAGTAATGATTCCAATTATTTTGTGATCTTCAGTGACTGCAGTTGCGCCAAGTCTCTTTTCGGTCATTTCGACGATCACAGTATTAATGGTTGCATCGGACGATACTTCGGGTTTTTCATTGGCAGCTGTAATATCATAGACACGAAGGTATAATTTTTTTCCCAGTGCTCCTCCGGGATGATATTTTGCAAAATCTCTGCTAGAAAAGCCTTTCAGGTGTAAAAGACAAACCGCAACCGCATCTCCTATTACCAGTTGAGCAGTAGTGCTTGTGGTTGGTGCCAGGTTATTAGGACAAGCTTCTTTTTCAACAAAAGCATTTAAGATATAATCTGCTTCTTTGCCCAGAAAAGAGTCTTTATTAGATGTAATACCAATTAAAGTATTGTTAAAATTTTTGATTAAAGGAACCAGCACCTTGATTTCAGGCGTATTTCCACTCTTAGAAATGCAAATAACAATATCATTTTCCAGGATGTTACCAAGGTCTCCATGAATGGCATCAGCTGCGTGCATGAAAACGGCAGGTGTTCCTGTAGAATTCATAGTAGCTACTATTTTTGAAGCAATAATAGCACTTTTGCCAACTCCGGTAATGATCACTCTACCACTAGAATTATGTATTGTATGTACGGCTTCAGCAAACTCCTGATCGATAAGTTGCTCTAGGTGAGCGATGGCTTTAGCCTCTTCTTTTATAGTTTTTTGGGCAAATGAAATGATAGTATCTCTGGTGTTCAAAATTTACGAAATTTGCGTGTTATGAGTAAAGATTTTATTATCTTTAATAGTACAAAGGTATGTAATACCTTATGAATATTAAATACCTTCAAAAAAAAGGATATTAATTTAGACTTTGTTTATCTTTGTAGGTCTAAAATATAATAGAAATAGTCCACTCGACTTGAATTGGGGTAAAGGTTGAGTGATAATGATTTTAATTTAATTGGTATATAAAAGTTAACAATTTAATGAGTTTGAAAGAAATCGACTTGCAGGGAGCTTTAAAAAAGTACTTTGGTTTTAGTCAATTTAGAGGGCTGCAGGAAAAGGTAATAAAAAGTATTCTTAATAAAGAGAATACTTTTGTAATAATGCCTACTGGAGGTGGTAAATCCCTATGCTACCAATTACCTGCGTTAATGTGTGAAGGAACAGCAATTGTAGTATCCCCATTGATAGCACTAATGAAAAATCAGGTTGATGCTATCCGCAGTATTTCTTCTGAAGAAGGAATAGCACATGTATTGAATTCTTCCCTTAATAAATCTGAGATTAAGAGGGTAAAAGGAGATATTATAAACGGAGTCACCAAATTATTATATGTAGCGCCAGAATCGCTTACAAAGGAAGAATATGTAGATTTTCTTAAAGAACAAAAAATCTCATTCCTTGCGGTAGATGAAGCTCATTGTATTAGTGAATGGGGGCACGATTTCAGGCCAGAATACAGAAACTTGAGAAGCATAATAAAAAGGATAGGCGAAGATATTCCTATCATTGGACTTACAGCTACTGCCACTCCAAAAGTTCAGGAAGATATTCTTAAGAACCTTGGTATGAGCAATGCTACGACCTTTAAGGCGTCTTTTAACCGTCCTAATTTGTTCTATGAGATACGTCCTAAAACTAAAAATGTCGATGCAGATATTATTCGTTTTGTAAAACAGAATGCCGGTAAAAGTGGTATTGTATATTGTTTAAGCAGAAAACGTGTAGAAGAGCTGGCACAGACACTGGAAGTAAATGGTGTGAGAGCTGTACCCTATCATGCAGGATTGGATGCTAAAACAAGGGCGAAACATCAAGATATGTTCTTAATGGAAGATGCAGAAGTGGTGGTTGCTACGATTGCTTTTGGAATGGGGATTGATAAACCGGATGTTCGTTTTGTAATTCATCATGATATTCCTAAAAGTATCGAAAGTTATTATCAGGAAACTGGTAGAGCCGGGCGCGATGGAGGAGAAGGTCATTGCTTAGCTTATTACGCGTATAAAGATATAGAGAAGCTAGAGAAGTTTATGAGTGGTAAACCTGTTGCTGAACAGGAAATCGGTCAAGCACTTCTACAAGAAGTGGTCGCTTTTGCCGAAACTTCAATTTCCAGGCGTAAATTTATATTACATTATTTCGGTGAAGACTTTGATAGTGTTCATGGAGAAGGTGCAGATATGGATGATAATGTACGTAATCCCAAGAAACAGCATGAGGCAAAAGAGGAGGTTAAATTATTACTTGAAGTTGTATGCAAGACCGGAGAGATATATAAGTCTAAAGACTTGGTTAATACGCTTATAGGTAAAAGTAATGCGCTTATTATTTCTCATAAGACTCATACGCAACCTTTTTTTGGTAGTGGTAAATATAAAGATGATAAGTATTGGATGGCTTTGATTCGGCAGGTGCTGGTTTCTGGATTTTTAAAGAAAGATATAGAGACATATGGAGTTATAAGAATTTCTCCTACAGGTAGAGAATTTATAGAGAATGCTGTCAGTTTTATGATGACAGAAGATCATATCTACAATGAGACCAATGATGATTCTATAATCACAGCCTCAAAATCAGGAGCAAAAGGAGGTACGGATAGTCAATTAGTTGGAATGCTTAAAGATTTAAGAAAAGGTGTTGCCAAAAAGTTAGGAGTTCCTCCATTTGTCGTTTTTCAGGACCCTTCTCTTGATGATATGGCTTTAAAATATCCTGTAACTATTGAAGAGCTGGGTAATGTTCATGGAGTGGGGGAAGGAAAAGCAAAAAAATACGGGAAAGAATTTGTTTCTCTTATTGCCAAATATGTAGAAGAGAATGATATTATGCGACCAGATGATTTTGTGGTAAAAAGCACTGGAGCGAATAGTGGTCTTAAATTGTATATTATCCAGAATGTAGATCGTAAATTACCATTAGATGATATTGCAGCGGCCAAAGGAATGGATATGACTGAGTTTATTAAAGAAATGGAAGCTATCGTGTATAGTGGAACCAAACTTAATATAACATACTGGGTTGATGATATTCTGGATGAAGACCAGCAAGAGGAAATTCATGAATATTTTCTAGAAGCAGAAAATGATAAAATAGATGATGCTATCGAAGAGTTTGATGGGGATTATGATGATGAAGAGCTACGACTATATCGTATTAAATTTATTAGTGATGTAGCTAATTAAGGCATATTACGATTGTAATTGATATCCTTTAGGTTTACACATGCGAATATAAAGATACAGTCATTATTTTTTCAATGATATGATGCTATCTGAGATATTGTTATCTTCAGAATATATATCTGTTGTAAGTTGTGATCATTTGATTTTTATCAGTCTGTCTGTTTTTTTTGATATTTTTTTAATAAAAAAATCGATTTGATTGCTGCTCTCGATGCGATCAAAATTTGTGTAAATCTTCAATGGCAATAAATTTAAAATTGAATAGAATATCTCTATCTATATCTATATGGTGTTAGGATAAAAACTCATATTAAAGAAGTTATCTACTACTATTATTATTGCTATTATGGAATGACTTAATTAGAGGATTTTTATTCTGAAATTAAGGAAAAAAAGGATGTGCTATTCCAGTAAATTCAAAGGGTAAATGGTGTTAAATTTCTTTTTTGTCTAAACAAGAAATTGCTACTTTTTACTCAATAATCAAGATTTAAAGGAGGCTTGCCTCGAAATTAAAATGTTTTTTTCTGATAAATGCCTCGTATGCTTGCCTTGAGGTAGTTTACTTGAGTGTTTTTAAAACAGAATAAGTATATATCCAGTTAGTTTTCTCGATGATGTCTAAAATATATTTATAGAAAGATACACACTTGATGCACTAAGATCAGAATCCCTTACAGCGGTGCTTTTTGAGATATTTTTACCTGTGTATTGTCTGAAACCAATTTTAAAACGCCCAGATCCCAAACCACCACCAAAGAAATAATCAGTGGTAGCATTTTCTATTTCGTTATCAGCAAAGACACTAGATACAGTGCCTAGATCAAAATCGACAGTTATTCCACCTTCCAGAAATAATTCAAATTTTGAACTTAAATATATATGGAATCGCGGACCAAAAGCAATATTGATACTTTTATAATCCAATTCTAAATCAAGATTTGTTAAAACAGGGTCTGATGTAGTTGTTTTAAAAGCCTTGTAGGTGCCTTCTAAGAAAAAACTAAGATCCACCTTTGAGAATGGTATAAACGACTCAACAAATACCCCGTATCGAGGAACAAAGCTATTTTCATAACTAGCTTCTTGATTAGTGTCGAATTGAGAAGAATGAGAGAAGTCAGTCAAATCAGCTGCTGCTACAATACCAATTCTTGTTTGATTGATTTTTTTACGAGTATTAAAATCTATTTTGTAACCTTTACATTCATTGTATTTCCTGAAATACTTTTTTAGATCCCCTTGTGTATACGTTAAATTAGATACATTCTGTTTTTTGCAGTTTAACTTTTTCTTAAGCTGTTCTTTGTATGTATTGTTTTCCTGAGGGATAATCTTTTCCCCTGGTTTTTCATTTTCGTCAGGAGTGTAATATACTTTGTACAAAAGTAATTCCGGGTATGGAGTACTTTGATCTGTATAAAAGAATCTATGTACATTATTTTCTGAGTATTGATATAGAGATGCTTTACTTTTAAGAATTACTCTCAGAAAGATTTTTCTTATTTTTAAATCAGGATCTTTATACTTTGTAGATTTTCCTACCGTATCACCATTTAAGTCAAATTTTAGTATATATCTTTTAAACAAAAAGTCTTCACCTACTCCAAATTCCTTGATGTCCTCAATCTTTTCTGTCTTAGCACTAGAAGAAATTGTGCGTTTCCATTCAAATTCTGTAGGGTTGTTTCTCCATGCAAGTTTTTTTATTAAACATTCTTTACGGTTACCATCGTTATCGATAAAATAACCGGCTTCATAAATGCTTTGAGCATTCATTGTAGAGATAAAAAATAGCCCTATTATAAGACAAAATAATGATTTCATTAGCTAGATAATCTGAGTTTATCAAGAAACAAATATAGCTTTTTTGTCAAAAACCAGAGATTTTACAATGAAATTAAAGTATTTAAAAAAATAAGCTTGATTTTTTTAGCGATTCTGTCATCCTTTTATATGGGGAATTATAGTTTTTTATCAGTATCAAGTAATATCATTAAGATTAGTGAATTGTGTAAGGAAACATATGCTTACAATGTATTATAAAAAACTTAGTATGTATTGATATATTTATGGCTCAAAATTTACGTGAATTTTGAGTGTTTCTAAGTGATAACTGGAAAATCTTTAAATTTTTAAAATACAGTAAGATCTCTGTGTATAGAATTTCAGACTATTCTTAATTTAATTTACTTTCAGATAATAAACCATTTGCAATTAGCTATCTTTGCAACTTAAAATTTCAAAAAGCTTAAAAAAACGCTGTTATGCAAGACGGATTATACGCAAAATTTAATACGACAAAAGGAAGTATCCTTGTTAACCTAGAATATAAAAAAACTCCTGGTACAGTAGGGAACTTTGTAGGTTTGGCAGAAGGTAATATAGAGAATAAAGTAATTCCTCAAGGGAAACCTTATTATAATGGATTAAAATTTCACAGAGTAATAGAAGATTTTATGATTCAGGGAGGAGATCCTGAGGGTACTGGTGCTGGAGGACCTGGATATCAATTTGATGATGAAATTCATCCTGAGCTGAGACACGATGGTCCTGGAGTTTTATCCATGGCAAATGCCGGGCCAGGTACTAACGGGAGTCAGTTTTTTATTACGCACATAGAAACTGCCTGGTTAGATGGTAAGCATACTGTTTTTGGAAAAGTAATAGAAGGACAGGATGTTGTTAATTCTGTAGTTCAGGGAGATACTATAGATTCTTTAGAAATTATTAGAGTGGGAGATGAAGCAGAAAACTTTAATGCCGTTGAAACATTTAGACAATTCAAAGGAGCAAAGGAAGAGCGTGAGGCTGCTGCAAATAAGAAAGCAGAAGAGTTGTTAGAAGAATTAGCTGCTGGTTTTGATAAAACGGATAGTGGACTGCGATATCAGATTATCCAAAAAGGAGATGGAGTAGCGGCAGAAAATGAAAAAATAGTTTCTGTTCATTACAAAGGAAGCTTACCGGATGGTACTGTGTTTGATTCTTCATATAAACGTAATCAGCCGATAGATTTTCCTTTAGGAACTGGGCAGGTTATTTCTGGTTGGGATGAAGGAATTGCTTTATTGAAGGTAGGAGACAAAGCGCGTTTTGTGATTCCACCACATTTAGGATATGGAGCCAATGGTGCAGGAGGTGTTATTCCACCAAATGCAACATTAATTTTTGACGTAGAATTAGTTGCTGTAAAATAAAAGATTTTAGAACTTCTGTTTTTTTGTTCTAAGTTTCATAAAAAAGAGTCTGTATAATTACTTTATACAGACTCTTTTTTATGAACTATTTTCTGATACTAATGTTTTATACCACTTCATAAAATTATCCACTCAAATTTGCTCTTTTTGTAGATACCTCAAAATAAAAAGAAGAGATAGCTGATCGTAATTTCCCTTTTTGTCTAAACAAAAAATGATTGTTCTTTTGTTTGGAATATTTTGAAATCTGAAATGGCATTAGTAGATGACTTTAAGATGTAAATGTTATAAAAAAGTAAAGGTTTGTTAATGTATTCATAATGAGTATGTTATTGTTTGTTAAGTAGTTAAAAGGTTTTTTAAAGATAAGTATTGAATAAAATGTTGAGATTCTCGGTGAATATTCGGATATTTACGTGCCCTTTTTGAGTTTTTTTTGAATAAGTATAAACACCATCGGCGATAGTTATGAAGTCTATACTAACAGTTTTTTTAACATTTTGTTGTGTAATTTTGTCTTTTTCACAACGAGACGAAGGTGTGATCAATAATATCAAAGATCAAATCGAAATTATTGATAGTTATATGGAATCTGATGTGTTTTCTTTGGATCCTGAAGAGTTTCTTGATGAAATGGCAGATCACAGTGCTGAGCTTAATGGATACTACGAGCATGACCGATTAAAGAAGATTATAAAGAATATTGGCACTCCAGAGGCCATGGTAATTACCATATTTTATTTTTGGAACGATCAGTTGATTCATGTAAACTACAAGCAGCGTAAATATATGGAAAAGAAGAATGATTTGAACCAGGTTGTTATGGATTATTCTAATGCTTTTACAAGATTTGAATCCAAATTATATTTCCATAAAGGGAAACAGATTGATAAGACTTTTGTAGGGAACGCAATTAAAAAAATTGAAATCGAAGAAAATTTTGTCAAGTATAGTTTAAGAATGAAAGCGCTATTAGATAATAAATTTGAAAACAGAAATACTTATAAGACGCTGCAAGGGAAATGGGTAAATGTTCAGTTTCCGGAAGAACATATGATTTTTGAAGAAACCATACGTTTTAATTTTAGAGAAGGTAAGTTTCTAAAAAGATTAAAGGTTAAAATTAAAGATGCTATTATGTATTGTTCTTCACCAAAAGATGAATATATATTTAAATACAAAATAAAATCATTGGATGAAGAAGAACTTCTTCTGGAAGATATGCAAGATAATTCTTCTAATCTGGTGCTTTATAAAAAGGTAGAATAATTGCAATTATATGAATTACCAATATCCAATAGGAAAATTTGAATGTCCAAGTGAGATTACCAAAATGCAGATTTCTCTTTGGATAAAAGAAATAGAAGAACTACCAACAAAGATCTCTGAACTTGTCTCTGACTTTACGAATGAACAATTAGAGACGCCCTATAGAACTGGAGGTTGGACCGCCAGACAAGTAATACATCATATCCACGATAGTCATCATCATGGCTACATTCGTTTTAAGTGGGCACTTACAGAAAATAAGCCTGTCATAAAAGCATATCAGGAAGATAAATGGGCTGAGTTATTTGATGCAAAATCGGCACCAATATATCTTTCGCTAGATCTTATAAAATCACTTCATGCAAAATGGGTGTATTTTCTAAAAGGCTTATCTGATGAGAATTTAGATAAAATATTTATTCACCCAGAGGGTAATATCAAAATATCATTAGCAGAAGATATTGGGATTTATGCCTGGCACGGCAATCATCATTTAGCACATTTAAAAATTATATCTTCATTATAATTTAATTTCTAAGAGCATACGTTGCATTTCTCGATATCCGTCCTTGAGTCCGGGATAATCCAAATGATAGTATGTAACAGTAGTAAATCCAGTTTTTTGATAAAAATGAAGTGCGGGACTTGTAGTCATTACATCTAGCCAAATTATCTTTTTGCTCAATAAAGTAGCACGCTTTTTTGTGAAATTAATAGCTTCTTTTCCTATCCCAGAACCCGTCGCACTTTTAAGAAGGTATATTTTTTCTAATTGAATAGATTCACTGGTTGGGTATTTGTCAAACCCCTGATGTTCTCTAAGTTTTAGAAGTCCAACATTTCTATTTGCTTTTTTGATGATGTAATAACTAATGTTTTCAGTTTTAAAATCTTTTTCAAAAGCTGTTTTTGTAAAACTTAGATTTATATAGTAGCTAGTATCGTTGTTTTTCCAGATATGAGAATAATGTTCCGGATAAAACTGTTGACTTATGACTATTAAATCGTCAATATCATCTGTTGTGCATTTTTTGAAAACAGTTTCTGTATGCATAATGCAAAGAGGTGTTGATTATTTTTTCCATTTGATATTACAACCAATACTTGGTTTTTGTAGTTCAGTAACTTTTGTGTTTCTAAGAACTGCATCTAATGCCTGTCGGAGGTCTCTACCATTTACAGGAATACCATTGCCAGGTCTGGAATCATCTAATTGGCCTCGATAAATAAGTTTTAAATCGGCATCAAAAAGATAAAAATCAGGAGTACAGGCAGCATCATATGCTTTTGCTGTTTCTTGACTTTCATCATATAGATATGGAAAAGTGTAGTTGTTTTTTCTAGCAGTTTTCCACATTTGTTCTGGTCCGTCTTGTGGATAATTTTCTATATCGTTGCTGCTGATTGCTACAAAACCAAAGCCCTGTACGCGATAATCATTGGCAATCCTGACAATTTCTCCATTTACATGGATAACAAAAGGGCAGTGATTACAGATAAACATGACAACCGTTCCTTTTTTCCCCTGAATATCTTTTAACGAGATGTTGTTATCTGTTACCGCATCTACCAAAGTGAAATCTGGTGCGATCGTTCCTAATGGTACCATGTTTGAAGGAGTACGTGCCATAATTCTTAAATTTTAAGGTTTTCGAAATTACAATTTTATATAGTATAAGTCTAAAAATTCTTATCTTAGTTACATCATTAAACTAAAATTATGAGAACTTTAGAAACTTGGTTTGCAGAATATGCTGTTAGTCATCAAAATAAAAAAAATATTGCAATTCATTTTATATGTGTCCCGGCTATATATTTTTCGATTGCAGGTTTGCTAATGAGTATTCCTAATGGTTTTTTAGCCTCTCTTGTTCCAGGAGATAATCAATTTATAGAAAATTGGGCATTTGTAGTAATGTTGTTTATAATATTCTTTTATGTGCGCCTATCTGTTACAATGGCATTAAAAGTGTTACTATTTTCTGCTTTTTGTATCGTTGTAAATTATTATATTTCTCAATATGCATCTTTATGGCTGGTTTCTTTGATTATTTTTGCGGCTGCCTGGTTAGGTCAGTTTTATGGGCATAAATTAGAAGGAAAAAAACCATCCTTCCTACAAGATCTTCAGTTCTTATTAATTGGACCGGGTTGGGTTATCCAAAAAATGTTTAGTAAAAAACAGCATTAGCTCAAGAAACTATAATTTGTACTACATCTCTTTACTAAAGAAGATAGCATTCATTAATAACTTATTAGTTCCATACCAAAATCCTCTAAAATTAGTATTATCAGTAAATAATATAGCGTTTCCTGATCCTAATTTTTGATGTCTGAAAGGAACAGTTCCTGACAGAGAATCTAAATTCTTTTTGCTAATGTAGCCACTTAATAATGGAGTTTTAGTATACTGGATTGGATTATTATAGCTTTGTTTATCTGGTTTGATAAATAAAGTTGTATTTCTGAATAATGAAATTTTATCATTTTTATATCCAAAATTGATAGGATGAGAGCGATCTGTTTTGGCTTCAAAAATAGCTCCACCAATCACTTGTGCTCCCAGGAAATCATCTTTTTGCTTAAAAGATATGTCTTTTGCATTATGTACGGTTTTTATGAATTCTAGTTCCATAAATGCATTACTGCTATAAAAACTTGCGGCATTTCTATATCCTATAAATGTGCCACCACTTCTAATCCAGTTTTTCAGCTTGCTAGCGTTCTTGTTATTAAAAACCTGATTATTGTTGCCAGGTAGTATGATATGAGTGTATCTGGATAAATCCTTTTTGCCTAAGTTGTCAGTGGTTAGTTTTGTAATAGGGATATTATATCGCTGATCCATTAAATGCCAAATTTCGCCGGCATCATAAGGAATAATCCCATTTCCTGTAAATAAAGCAATTTTTGGTAAAGATAAAGTTCTGAACTGACTACTGCCCAGATCAATTCCTGTTGTCAAACCTGTTGATACTCCGGTAATATCAACGTGATTTTCAAAAGCTATTTTTTTTAAGAACGAATGGAGTTGTTCTGTGTTCAATTTTTGATTTTGAACAGGAATAAAGATAGTACCATAATCATAATTTTTGTTTTCTAAAGAAAATGGTTTCATTCCTACTTTTGCTCGTAATCCTTTAGCTAAAATTTTGTATAGTACAGCAGGTGTATAATATTCGTGCCATTCTAATAGGTAACCATACGCACTCTTAGTAATGATAGCAGGTTTTCTGTGAATTAAATCGATGACCTCATTTCCTAAACTAGAGATCGTTGTTTTTTCTGTATAGTCCAAATTAAATGCAAGCGGGAAAGTCCAGGCAGAAATATCATAAAATAAACTATCCTGAAAAGCAGTTCTCCTTTCAAACATAGCTTTGAGCAAGCGACTCTGTTTTTGGCTTTTAGGAACAGCATAGCTATATCCTTTCTTAAATGTTTTTCCTTCGTGAGTAATATCTTGTTGTAGGTCATAAAACTTGATTTTATGGCGTTTTAGGATTTCTGCAAGATGGTACGTAGACGAGGCGTCTTTTTCATTACCAAAGAGATATGTTCCGCTTGTTGTTTCTTTTTTTGCATTCGCATAAAAGTTTTGCTGATATTGTAGTAGTTCTTTACGCATAGACTGCGCAGCTTCCAGGGTAGAAAGTATAGTGGTAAATTGATTTCTGATCGTAAACGGAAATGTTAGGATTCCATTATCAGTTTTCTGCGCGTGTCCTCTGGAGCTTCCTTGCTCAAAGAGAATTCCGATTCCGCCATTGATATCCGGAAATGTGGAACCTTTTCCATAATAGAAGTCATCAAAATTTTCTTCGGTAAAATAAAGAGATCCTATTTTATCTAATGCTGCAGCATGGTAATCAGCAATCTGTCTTGTGATTTTTTGATTTAATTTGGGAGTTAACGGATGTGTTCTGGATTGAATTCCCGGCTGAAAGAAAAAAGTACTGTTAGATCCCATCTCGTGATGATCCGTGAGAATATTAGGATACCATTTGTGAAATGTATTAATTCTAGCTCTGGATTCCGGCAATTGTACAGGTAACCAATCACGGTTCATATCAAACCAATAGTGGTTGGTTCTACCACCTGGCCAGGCTTCGCTATACTCTCGATCTTGCGGATCAGTAGCTATATTTTTACTTTTATTAGTGTTTGCCCAATACGAAAACCTTTGTAGTCCATCGGGATTCAATGAAGGATCAAATAGTATGACCGTATTAGTAAGCATATCATCTATATTGTCTCCCTGAGATGCGGCTAAGTAATATGCAGCTAGTAAACTGGCATTAGAACCACTAGATTCATTACCGTGTATAGAAAAACCTTGGTATACTACTGCTGGCATAGAGGATAGGTCAGAAATTGTTGTCCCTGCTTCTGTAAGTTTGATATGCTGTTTCCGGATTTGCTCCAGATTTTGATGATTTTTTTCTGATGTTATAGTCAGTAGTATGATAGGTCTGTCTTCAAAAGTTTTTCCTCTGTCTTCTATAGTTATTCTTGGAGAAGATTTTGCCAGTACTTTCATGTATTCTACTAGTTTATCGTGGGTGACATGCCACTTGCCGGGGATAAAACCTAAAACACTTTGCGGAGTCGGAATCGCCGGATCGTATGAAACATCTTTAGGAAGATAATATTCGAGCGATAAATCCTCTTGCGAAAAGGATAAAAAATGGATACATATCGTGATAGCAATAAAGAGGTATTTCATTTGTGATGATTTGAGAACGCTTAAATTATAACCTTCCGAAAATAAAAAAAACCGCTTCAGAGAGTGAAGCGGTTTGCATAAGTTTAACATTAAGTTCTTATGTCTTATATGTCATCAAAGCTTACATCCGTAAAACTTTCTGTAGAAGCAGCAACTTCCTGACTCGCTTCTCCTTCATTTTCATAAGACTTTTGATAGTCCTTTTGATGTCTTTCGCTAATTACCTCTTCACCTTTTTCATTTACAATGAAATCTGTCATCTCATTTAGTATTTCACTAAAGCCTACAAAATCTTCTTTGTACAGGTAGATCTTATGTTTCTTGTAATGAAAAGATCCATCATCATTTGTGAATTTTTTACTTTCTGTAATTGTCAGGTAGTAATCTCCAGCTTTTGTTGATCTTACATCAAAGAAATATGTTCTTCTTCCTGCTCTTAAGACTTTTGAGAAAATCTCCTCTTTCTCTAACATTTCATTATCGCTCATAATCCGTATTTCTTAATTAGTTAGTCTATTACGATGGAATCAAAAATCTAAAAAAATTGTTAATCGTACAACAAAATATCAAATTTCTTTTTCGCTAAGTTGTTTTAAATAAAGATTTTTATAGTATCCATCGTTGTCTATGAGTTGATTGTGAGTGCCTTGTTGGATAATTTTGCCTTCTTCTAAAACTATAATTTTATCTGCATTTCTAGCAGTGGACACCCTGTGACTTACTATAAAAGTTGTCTTATTTTTGGAAATTCTGCTCAAATTGGTAAGAATTTCTTCTTCTGTTTCTGTGTCAACAGCAGATAAGCAATCATCAAAAAGAAGTATCGAAGGCTTTTTTATAATAGCTCTTGCGATAGAAACACGTTGTTTTTGTCCTCCAGAAAGTGTAATACCACGTTCCCCAAGAATGGTATCATATTTTTTACTAAATCCAATAATGTTCTTATGTACAACAGCATTTTTTGCAGCTTCAAAGACGTCGTCATCTGTAGCATCTGGATTTCCGAACCTTATGTTGTCTATAATTGAACTACTAAATAAAAATGCATCCTGCGGTACATAGCCAATACTATTTCTTAGATCCGATAAATTAAGTTCTTTTATAGGAGTTCCATCTATTCTTATTTCACCATTAGATACATCATATAATCTACCTATTAAATCAAGTATAGTGGATTTTCCAGAACCAGTTTTACCAATAATAGCAATCGTTTGTCCGGAATTAATTGTAAAACTAAGCTCTTTTAAAGCAGTAATATTAGTATCATCATAGGTAAAGGATACATTGTCAAAAACTACATTACCTATCACAGGAGTTTGATCAGTATGGTTATTCGTGATTTCTGCTTCCTGCTTCAAGAATTCATTTATTCGTACTTGAGACGCTTCTGCTTGTTGTATAATTGAGGTAACCCAACCTACTGTGGCGACAGGCCAAGTAAGCATATTCACAAAAATTATAAACTCTACAATAACGCCAAGGTCTTCAATTGTACCAGCAATAAATTGTTTTCCGCCAATATAAATAACCATTAGATTACTAATACCAATAAGTAGCGCCATTAATGGGAAAAACAAAGCCTGTACTTTTGCGAGATCAATATTTTTTTCCTTACCAGTGTTGGATAAAACTGTAAAATCTTTAAGGATTAGCGGCTCAATACCATATGCTTTTATAACAGAGATACCACTAAAAGACTCTTGAGTGAAGGTTGTTAGTTTAGATAAAAATTCTTGTACAATAGTACTTCGCTTATGGATTGCTACACTAAGTTTGTAGATGGATACTGATAAAATAGGCAATGGAGCTACGGTATACAATGTTAATAGTGGTGCAATACTAATCATGTAGCTGATGACTACGACAAATAAAGTGATGGTGTTTACACTATACATGATCGCAGGCCCTACATACATTCTCACCTTAGATACATCTTCGCTTATCCTGTTCATTAAATCACCAGTTCTATTTTTTTTATAAAAATTAAGAGATAATATCTGATAGTGCTTGAATACCTCATTTTTAAGGTCAAACTCAATAAACCTTGAGACTACGATAAAAGTTTGTCTCATTAGAAAAGTAAAAAAACCAGCAATTAACACCGAGCCAAGAATCAAAAGGATATTTGTAATCAATTCGGTCTTTACTTCAGAAATATTAGTTATGTCTTTGTTGATATACTGTTCTATGGTGTCTACAGAATCTCCTACAAATTTAGGAACTGCAATAGCAAAAATTCTGGCAATTACAGTAATAACTAAACCTACAATAAGGCGGTATTTATATTTAAAAAAATATTTGTTTAAATGGCGTAATGCACGCATAAGAGGTTAGTTTTTAGGAGAAGAGAATATTAACAAATTCTTAAAGTTATTGAGTTTAAACATTTGATTTCGTAAAAAAACACTATTTTAGCACTCTAATTTTGAGTATTATATAATTTATAACGTTTTAAATTTCCAAAAATGGTAACAGAAGTACTTACTGCACATCAATTAAAAAAAGAAGCTCCTGTATTTGGGCAATGGTCTTTTAATGATCACGAGCAAATTGTTTTTTGTCACGACAAAGATACAGGATTAAAGGCAATTATTGGTGTACATAACACAATTTTAGGACCAGCTTTAGGAGGTACGCGAATGTATGATTATAAGACAGAATGGGATGCGTTGAATGATGTTCTCAGGTTATCCAGAGGAATGACATATAAAGCTGCAATTACTGGATTGAATTTGGGAGGAGGTAAAGCGGTTATTATTGGAGATCCTAAAAAAATAAAAACCCCGGAGCTTATGAAGAGATTCGGAAAGTTTGTTCATACATTAGGAGGAAAATATTATACTGCAGAAGACGTGGGTATGGAAACCTCGGATATGGATACCGTAAGAGAAGTCACCCCGTATGTTACCGGGATATCAGAATCAAAAGGGGGAGCAGGGAATCCTTCACCAGTAACAGCATATGGTGTTTATATGGGGATGAAAGCTTCTGCTCAGTTTGCTTATGGGAATGATAATTTAGAAGGGAAAAGAATATGTGTTCAGGGGATCGGACATGTTGGAGAAGAATTAGTGAGATTAATATCAGAAGAAGGAGCGAATGTATTAATCAGCGATATTAATGAAGAAAGACTGCATCAGGTTAGTACGATGTATAATGCAGAAATTTATAGAGGAAAAGATCTGTATGCAGAGATGATGGACATATATGCACCATGCGCACTGGGTGCTACGATTAATGACGAGACTATCCATAAATTAAAGGCAAAGGTGATCGCTGGTGCTGCAAACAACCAATTGGCTGATGAAAATACTCACGGGATATTATTACAAGAAAAAGAAATCGTGTATGCGCCAGACTTTTTGATCAATGCAGGAGGTATTATTAATGTTTTTGCAGAGATCGAAGGTTATGGAAGAGAACAGATTATAAATAAAACCGAAAATATCTACAATACTACATTGGATATTTTGAACAAAGCAAAGGCTACTGGTATGACAACAAACGCTGCAGCGAATAGTATCGCTGAAGAAAGAATTGCAACAAAAAAATCAATAATCGACCTATAAAAAAAGAGATTTAGGGTAGGTAGGTAAAAAATAATAGTATTTTTGCAGGGCAAAAGTGAACCACACTTTTGCCCTTTATAATATAATAAATAGTTCTTTGTAATTACCTATGTTAACCAGAAGACATATTAGAGTTAAAGTAATGCAATCGCTTTATGCATTAGAGCAGACGCAGAGTGACAATCTAGATAAAGAAGAAAAATTTTTACTGTATAGTATTGACCAAATGTATGATTTGTTTCTAATAAATCTTCAACTTCTGGTAGAAATAAGAAAACATGCAGAAGATTTTTTGTCTAAAAGCAAGAAAAAATACCTCGCGACTTCAGAAGATAAAAATCCAAATCAAAAATTTATAAATAACGAAGTTCTTTTATTGCTTGAAAAAAACGAGCAGCTTAGACAAGCAATGGATCAAAAAAGGATGAATTGTTGGGATTTGGATGATGAATATGTAAAGATTTTATGGAGAGAGATTAATAAGAGTGAACTCTATGCCGATTATATGGAGACCAAAATGAGCTCTTTTAATGAAGACAAAGATTTTGTTATTGATATTTTTAAAGAAATAATCGCGCCTAATGATAAGCTTTATGAGTATATAGAGGATAAAAAACTTACCTGGATAGATGATTTGCCACTGATTAATACAGGTATTCTTAAAATGCTCAGAAAAATGAAATCCAGCCATGATGAACAAATGGCACTGCCTAGACTCTATAAAGATGCAGATGACAAAAGATTTGCAAAAGATATTTTTAAGAAAACTGCGCTCAATGGAGCAGATTTTGCAAAAGAAATTGAAGGAAAAACACCTAATTGGGATAAAGATCGTATTGCAGAATTAGATAAAGCTGTTATAAAAATGGCGATTTGTGAGTTTATAAAGTTTCCCTCAATCCCTGTAAAAGTGACAATTAACGAATATTTAGAAATAGCAAAAGAGTATAGTACTCCTAAGAGTAGTATATTTATAAACGGAATTCTTGATAAATTATCAAAAGAGTATCAAGAAAGCGGTAAACTAAATAAAGTTGGCCGTGGACTTATGTAGTTCAAAAAAAATAGTATTTTTAACCCTCAATTTAATTAAAAACCCAAGTAATGAAAAAAGGAATTTTAATTTTGGCTGGTGTTCTTGCTTTGACCTTTGTGTCTTGTAAAGATGAGGCAGCCAAAAAAGTTAATGAAGAAAAGGTAGCAGATGCTGCAGAACGTGATGCAAAAAACACAGATTTTCCTGTAATGACTTTTGCTGAAACTGAACATGATTTTGGAACAATCAATGAAGGAGATGTAGTAGAGTATACATTTAAATTCACCAATACTGGTAAAGCTCCTCTGGTAATTGTGAATGCAAAAGGTAGTTGTGGTTGTACTGTTCCTGAGTGGCCAAAAGAACCAGTAGCTCCTGGAGCAACAGGTGAAATGTTAGTAAAATTTAATTCTAATGGTAAGCCAAACGTTCAGAATAAACAAGTAACTATTACAGCGAATACTGAAGCTGGAAAAGAAGTGATTAAAATTAAAGCTACGGTAACCCCAAAAGCTAAACCAGCAAGCGGGACTCCGGTAAGCGAGTAATTTTATGGAAGGATTTGGAGGACAATTGCCTTTTATTCTTTTAATATTTGTGGTAATGTATTTTTTTATGATACGACCACAAATGCAAAAAGCTAAAAAGGAAAAGAAATTCGCTCAAGAACTTAAAAAAGGAGATCGCATTGTTACAAAAAGTGGTCTTCATGGAAAGGTTTTTGATTTTAGTGAAAAAAATAATGCTGTTATTATCGAGACAGGATCTGGTAAGTTAACATTTGATAAGTCTGCTATTTCATTAGAGATGAGTCAGAAATTGAATACGCCACCAGCTACTGCGAAGAATAAAAAATAATAGTTTTCAATATAAATGAAAGCACGATAAAAGATATCTTTTATCGTGCTTTTTTATTTAGGCAAGTATAATTTTTTGCGAACTTAGTTTTTCATAGTTACGATTCGTTGAGGAAGTGGAGCAGCATACGCAGCTTTTCCGAGTGCTTCTACAATTTTTTGTCTTGTATCCCAGTACACATCCCAGTAGTCCTCACAGGTGGCGTATGGTAATGCCAGTAGTTCTACACCATTAGCCCCTAGGTTGTTTACGGCCACTCTTGGAGCAGGATCTTTCATTACTTTGTCATCGGTTTTCATAACATTCATCACAATTTCTTTCGCTTTTTCTATATCAGTTCCATATTGAATTCCAAAAGGCATATCTACCCTTAGGTTTCCTATTGTGGTAAGGTTGGTAATAGTACCAGCTGTGATAGCGCCATTGGGGATAATTTCTGTTTTATTCTGAAATGTTTGCAAAATAGTTACAAAGACTGAAATCTCCTTAACAAAGCCTAGTTTGCCACCTGTTTCAATGAGGTCGCCAACTTTAAAAGGTCTGAAAACTAATAGCATTACTCCAGCTGCCATATGTCCTAATGAACCATTAAAAGCACCTCCAATTGCTAATCCTACGGCGGCTAATAACGCTGCAAAGGTAGCGGTAGGAATCCCCACAATGCCTGCTATAGAAATAAAGAGGAGTACTTTTAGTAAAAAACCTACCAGCGTAGTGAGAAATGGTTTGAGAGTGTGGTCAATTTTACTTTTATCAAATGCTTTTTTAATGGCTTTCATGATCATTTTTATGATCCAAAGACCTATAATTAAAGCGACAATACCTCCAACAATTTTTAGTCCATATTGACCAACTCCTTCTTGTATGGAATTAAAAAAACCTCCTAAAGAATTCATTATTGTTCCTCCGGTTTCTGATGTTGCAGATACCGCAGTATCTACAACCTTCTCTGTAGTTTGCATGATTTATGTTTTAGTGATTAAATTATTTTATGTAACATAAATTTACATATATTTCTCACAAAAAGTGAGAAATGTAATTCACGAAAAATCAATAAAAACCGATTAAAGTAGAGAAATAACGAAGAGTTGCTTAAAAAAGGACTTGATATTACTTATTAGATAGAATGATTTTAACCGTTTTGGATATCAGTAATTAATCATAATCTATGATAGAAGCCATCTGACTTATCAAATAATTTTTCTAGAATTTTATCTATTGCGCTTATAAATAAACTCATTATAAGGTGTTTTGGAGGTGTTTTCCTTTAGTTTTGTGATAATTGCCTAAAGAGTTTTCAGTATTACTAACGAATAGTGGTATACATCCATTTAAGATTTTTTTGTAATTATTAATTTAATTTTTCAGTAATGTATCAACAGGTAATATACGTCGATTGCTAAAAACGATGGTTGTTTAGTCCAGTGTTTTACTAGGTTCTCAAGTAATTTCTTCTTTTGATGAGTACTTAATATTTTAAGTTTAACTGTCTACATGTTTTGGTTTATTAACTGTTTTTATGTATTCTAATAGAATTGATTCTGCTGAAATAGCTAGAATTTTGATAGCCTATAACTCCTCTTTCATTAATTTCGTTATATTTATAAAATTTTGATTATGAGGTCTATTTGGTGAAATACCCCTTTGTCAAATTCTATTATTTCTTCAAGATGTATCCGGCATAGCTCGATGAAGCTTATGAGCCATAATTCATATAGTTTCATAGTGTTTAAACGCTACTTGTTTCCGAATTTATTTTGAAGAAAATCTCTTGTTTGTAGCGCTTATAAATAGAACGGTCTTGTATTCAAAATCAGAAAAGACACCTTGTAACTCAACATAAGAGTAGCACTGCACAAAGAAAGAAGTACGTAGTTTATATTGTTTGCATTCATAATTCTGGCAGTTTTTTATTTATTAGAGCTCTTTATGAGAATAATTATGACAAGCAACATCAATTTTATCTCTTTAGTTCTCTAAATATTGGTAACAAGATTCTTCACTCTCAGAATGAGCCAAAAAAATAAAGATATTCATTTTCTAAAATCTAATTTTAGGAATCATGTTTTTTTATATCAATTTTGAATGTTTACAGATTTTTATTTTAACTAATGAGACCTTTGTCCTTTGCCTTTATTCGTGTTAATAATATCTTAATAGACAAAATAAAAATAAATAAATTCGAAGTCAAAAGTGTTTTAGAGATAAGTATTTGTATAAACTCATGTTTTTTTTAGAGAATAGGAATCTAGTTAATAGAATGTTATAATTAGAATGTTTTTTAATTGTTATTTATGTAATAAGTTAAAAAAAAATAAGGGTTTTTTCCCTTAATTTAATATAGTTTTGAAAAACAAAAATTAATATGTTTTTTTAAGATCATATGTACATATGTTAGAAAATACTTTGGATGTAACAGGCAAAAAATGCCCAATCCCTTTAATGAAAGCTAAGAAGGAATTAAAGAATATGAATTCTGGAGATATTCTTAAAGTAATTGCCACCGATCCTAATACGCAACAAGATTTTAAAAAGTTTTGTTTGCGTGGAAAATATAAGTTGATCGATTTTTTAAAACAATCAGAGAACTATATATATCATATAGAAAAAACATGAATATTTTAACTCATCTTGCTTAATGAATGACATATATAGGGGACCTCTATTAATTGGTTTTTAAAAATATTCTATGGAAGTGTAATTATAACCCTGTCTCAGGGTTAAGCCCCAGGAGGGCTCTGGGAGCTAGCTCCCAGAGCCCTCCTGGGGCTTGGTCGCTAAATCAAGTGCCACTCGATCTTCAAATCTAATATATA
>NZ_VTZU01000077.1 GCF_008370685.1 Aquimarina sp. RZ0 | reverse complement strand
AACATTATGATAAAATCGTATCTCTTAATGGAGAGCTGTGTTACATTTCAGGATGCAAACTACACAAAGGGGAATTCCTGATTATTATATCCTTGAACAAACCACAACAAGCTAATCAAGATTACAAGCAACGATGGCAGATAGAAATGTGTTTTAAAGCAATGAAATCCAGTGGTTTTGATATTTAAAAAACACACCTACAAAAGATAGAGCGTATAGAAAAACTTGTACTATTAGTTATCATAGCATTGGTATGGTGCTATAAGATAGGGATACATCTACACCTGAATATAAAACCTATTCAAGTCAAAAAATACGGTAGAAAAGCTAGGTCTATATTTAAATATGGACTTGACTATATAGCGAATGTATTATTAAACGCTTTAAATCAGTCAAATATAAATATCAACCAATTTTTGTCATGTACTTAGGAATTTTTTATATCAGCAAGGGGCAACATCCTCCAGAATCTTTACTTCTAAGATTACTCTCTAATTGTCGATGAATATATTTGGAAGGCTTGTTTCTGGTAACAGCGGATAATAACTTGTTATACGATTTGTGATTAAAAAATTCGTATAAATTCATTGAATTATTTTTTCTTTATGTAAGGCAAAAAAATCAAGCATAGCTATAGCTACGGTTTATTTTTTAAACGAAGTAGAAAGGAAAAAGAAACGATGAATATGCGAAATTTTTAGTTATAAATCGTATTAATCCCATCATCACTATACACTTTTAACCAACGCTAGACTGTGGAATAATGAACTCCTAAATAAGCAACAACTTACTCAAGAGTACTATAGATATCAGATTTGAGTAAAAACAAACATTTTCTACTATTGTGAGAGCCTATAGTCCTTATACTTACAATTTATAATTCTATAGCTCTTCCAGATCCTCTGATATGATAAAATTTCGTTTTCCTCTCATACCTGAAAGACACAAAATATTTGTCTTATATTATAATAGATTTGGTATAAATACACTTTACTTAAGCCAGTTTTTTAACCCGCATTATTCATCGGTCGTAGAATTTTCTTATGCTGTTGGTTGATTGAATTGATTTTATAGGATAGCACTACGATTTTATTTTTTGCAGCTAATTTCCACTATTTTTTTAAGTTTTGATTGCTATTCTATGGGTTAAAAATGTGTTTTTTCATCACAAGACATAGCTATCCCAAGGTTGTTATATTTTTCAATGTAACAACCTTTACTGTTTTAAAAGTTCTAGAAATAGCTTTTGATATACAAAAGCTTTGGAGAGACGGTAAAATATTCTACGTTTGGTCTTTTTAATAGTGGCTCCTACTTTTAGTAAATAGGTTCTAATACTGTTAATCTGCCATTTTTTAGCGTTTTCAAACTTGGTTGTTTTTATTTTTAGAATTAGAAACAATTCATAAGCAATACTGCTGATAAGTAATCTGAAGAAGTTTGCGAAAAATCCGTGATTAGACAGTCGATCAGAAAAGCACATATTTTTGATCTCTTTGATTCTGTTTTCACTAGCTTCTCCTCTTTTTACATAAAATCCAAAATAAATATCTCTAGCCTCAGTAGCCTTGAAATTACTAATGACATGTCTTATGTTCATTCCTAATCCTGTACTTTCTATTTTGGAATAGCATTGCTGTTCTTTATGCCAACTCTTTGCTTTGTAGGTGAAACTAATGAAATGTTGGTGTTTTTGTCCTTGTTCAAGATACAAGTGTTTTACAGCCTTTGATGCTCTACAGACCTTTCTTTTTAATACTTCATAACTGGCTACTCCTATGGTATATTTTAAAGCATATTTATCAGCTAATTCATAAAAACCAGCACAATTAAAACCACTATCGGCACGAATAATAATTTCCATATCTGGATATACTTGACGTATTTTGTGGATCACACGTTTTAAAATACTCACATACCATTTATTAGAATGACTATTACCATGGCGTAGCACAGGAACTATGATTTGACCCGTATCCCCATCGTGAAAAAACAGCTCGTTGTACATAAATTGACCATAATATCCATTAAACATCGAGAATTGTTGCTTACCATAAGTAGGATCATCTGTAGCGTCTATATCAATGGTAATACTTCTACGACCCTTTAAACTGGATACATAACGATCTATCCAACTATAACACAAAGAAAAAATAGTTTGTTTATACTATTTTCAAATCTAGACAAAGTAGGTTGAGAGGCTAGATCTCCTTCTAAAATATCCTTATACAATGGGTCGTGTTGTAAGTGAAAAACATCGTTGCAATCTTCATAGCCCTGCATCAACATAAAAACACGTTGTTTTAGTAACTTCTTGACACTGTGAACAATCAACAATGGATGACGCTTATCTGTTATTTGGTTACTAAAATAATCAATGATTTTATGACGCCGCTCTAATTTCTCTAATAGAACAATTGCTCCATCGGAGCTGATTTCTTCTGGTGAAAAATCAACAGAAATACAACTGTTATCTCTGTAAAATACCGTATTTTTAATACTCATTTTTGGGTGTAATTAAAAAGTGTTAATTCTTTTGTTTCTCATTTAAAGTTAACATTTTACACCCATTCAACAACTAATACAATGAATTTTTCGGGTTAACAATTGATCATATTATATGGTGTCTTTTTTGGGTATTTTTTTGTGTTAAAAAAATATTAATTAGAACAAGAACTACTAAACAAATGAGTTTAATTATTAAATTAAATTATTATTAAAACATATCTGAAAATTGTTATCAAAAATGTGAGTTTTATCAGTTGACAGATATTAGAAATTATTACTAGATATGTTTACAATGACCTACAAATAATTATACCTTATCTCCTGCAAAGAGATTGCCCCAATGTAACCTTTACTCTATGATAAATAATAAGTTAGTCTGCTTTTTTATGATATTACTATTTAGTAATATCAATTTGATTTCTCAAGAAAAAATACATACTGTTCATGATTCTTTAAAAAAACTCACCTATCAGGGTTTATATGATAAATACATATTGTCTTCTAAAGACACTGTTAAATCATTAATATACCTAAACGCCTTCTTAGAAAAAGGAATAAAAGAAAATAACAAGATTAGAAAAGCTCAGGCATATAGTTTTTTACATTTTTATCAAAAAGATAATAATGAAAAGCTAAAAATGCTGGATATCTCAATACAACTAACAGCAGATGGAAATCATGATTTTTTTCCTATTGTTCCTTATTCTTTTAAAGGCGGTTATTATTATGAACACGGAGATTACAAAAAATCGTTGGACAATTACATCAAAGCTTTAGAAGCTGCTTATAAGGTTAACAATACAGAATATATTTATATAACAAAACATAATATAGGGAAACTGAAATCTAAAATAGGGCGGTATAAAGAAGCATTAGCTATTTTAAAGCAATGCTATACATATGAGAAAAATAAAGAATCTATAGATGTTCTGCCGTATCTTTCTTCAATAGTACTGCTAAGTGAAACCTATACCAAAATCAAAGAAACAGATTCATCAGCGATACTCATCGAAAAATATTTGAGTTTGGCAAAAAATAATGATTCCGAAATTTATAACAGACTCTTACTTAACAAAGGGATAAATTTATTTCATGAAAGAAAAATTGAACAAGCTTATCAGAATATTTACAAATCCATCGATCAACTGGGTAAGATCCAGGATAAATCATTCTTAATCACAGCATATTTCTACTTAGGAAAAATACAATTATTTAATAAGAATCAGGAAAAAGCAAAAATCAATTTCAAAAAAGTGGATTCTATTTATAGTATCGCTAAATATCCGTCTGAGATAATCCGAAAAGCTTATGAACACCTTATAAAGTTCAATAAATCAAAGAGCGATATTGCTAACCAATTAATCTATATCGATAAATTATTAAAGTTTGATAGTATTAATAAGATCAATAATCATTACCTGGAAGAAAAAATCCAGGAGGGATATGATACTCCAGAGTTGTTAAATGAAAAAGAAAAAATAATTGATCTCTTGGAAAGCAAAAACGAAAACTTTGTAGTACTAAATATTACCCTTTTTGGAACTATCTTGTTAACCATATTTTTATTCATTCTCAACTATAGAAAAAGAAAAATATATCAGAGAAAATTTGAAGACTTTTTACAGGTTCGGTCTTCTGACGCTACAACAGAAAAAACTAAAAACGCTACTGGGTATAAAGAAGATTATTATATAAAAATACCTCAGGAGATCATGGAAAAAATATTAAAAAACTTGGATGAATTCGAAGAAAATAATTGCTTTTTAGAAACTCATATAACCTCTACACTTTTGGCCAAAAGATTTGAAACCAATTCTAAATACTTATCTAAAATAATCCATTATTACAGGCACAAAAATTTTAATACTTATATTAATGATTTAAGAATTGATTATATCGTTTCAAAATTAAGAGAAGATACCAAACTGAGAAGTTTTACAATAGAAGCAATTGCAAAATCTTGCGGATTTAATACTACTAGTGCTTTTTCAAAATCATTTTACAAAAAAACAGGAATATATCCATCATATTTTATTAAAAAACTTACGCCCGATGAAAAAGTTGTATAGCTTATTATGCATTTTGGCATTTTTGTATTATTAGCCACAAAATAAACAATGGTTCTTTTGAGCTGATTAGGTATCATTTATAGTAATGATTTAGGATGGTATTATCTCTGTTGTTGGCTCTGTAAAAAGAGTTGAGTATGTTGAAAAGATATATTTTGAGAATATATGCACTTATTTATGAATCGTAACTAATGATCAAAATTGAGTAATAAAGAGTATATGATGATGGAGACGTATCTTTTTAATTGAGAATACGAATTAAACCTCCCTATATCTAAAACAACTTATAGTATGATCATTGACCATTCCAATGGCTTGCATAAATGCATATACCACCGTAGAACCTATAAATTTAAACCCTCTTTTTTTTAGGTCTTTACTAATACGATCAGATAAAGGGGTAGTTGCGGGACATTCTTTATGATGTTTCCAGGTATTAATGATAGGTTTTCTATCGATAAATCCCCAGATATAGGTATCGAAACTGCCAAATTCTTCCTGGATTTTCATAAAATTTTGTGCGTTGCTAATTGCAGCATTTACCTTAAGTTTATTCCTGATGATTCCTGCATTATGAAGTAGCTCATCTTTCTTAAATTCATTGTATTGCGCAATAATTTTATAATCAAAATTATCAAAAGCTATTCTGAAATTCTCACGTTTGCGAAGAATGGTTATCCAGCTTAATCCAGCCTGAAAGGTTTCTAAAACCAGGAATTCGAATAAAAGCTGTTCATCGTGTAAGGGCACTCCCCATTCATTGTCGTGATAAGATTCATATAACGAATCTCCCACACACCAACCACATTTTTCTTTTTTCATATTTTTTCTTTTTATAACAATCAGGATGTTTTTTTACTGTTTAGTGTAATAGATTCTGGTTGCAATAGATAAGCTACCTGCTTAGGGTTGAGAAAAGTTTTATTAAAGCAGCATCACAATTTTAAGGGATTGAAGGTATTAAAAAAAGAAATTACTTTATTTAATTTTAGGCCTCTTTTTTATTGAAAAACAACACCCTTTTTAATTATGTTTTATAATTTAGTACAATGACAAGATGTAAGTTTTGTTTTTTGTAACCGTCTTAATATATAACAATTTGAAGAAAATATTTATGAATTCCACAGCGATAGAAATAGATGAATTAATAAAAAAAGGAATAGATAATTCATACTCTTATGAAGAATATAGAACGTTAGTTAGTGACTTATTAAAAGAAAATAAATCTACAGGGCACCAGCAATCAGAAGCGCTCACTAATTATAGTATGTTAAATGATCGTAGGATGAAACGATTAGATAAAACATTAAAGATTGATCCATCCATAGAAAATACTTTCTCTAAGATGGAAGCGAATATTACTTGGTTAGTGCTGACAGAAGGATGGTGTGGAGATGCTGCACAATCATTGCCAGTCATAAATAAATTAGCAAAGATGAATGACGGTATCAACTTAAGGATAATTTCCAGAGATGATAATGATGAATTAATGAATAATTTCTTAACTAATGGTGGTAAATCTATTCCTAAGTTAATAGCATATAATAATCAAAGTAAGGAAGTAGTTGATTCATGGGGCCCAAGACCATCAATTGCGACAAAAATGGTACATGATTATAAGGCAGAACACGGTAGTTTGGATCCACAGTTTAAGGAAGATCTGCAAGTTTGGTATAATAAAGATAAGGGAAGAAATATTGCAGAAGATTTAAAGAAAATGTTGTAATAATACTGGTTGGCGTAATAAAATCTACTTTAAAATAATTAAAATCAGAACCCTTTTTTTATAAGACTAAAAAAGGGTTTTTTATTTTACTGCACGCTTACATTATAAATTATCCTCCATAGTTGAAATAGTAGGTGATTGAGCCTTTTTGCTCTGTTATTTCTGAAGCAGAAAATAAAGCATCACGAGCATAGTTTAATGCATTATCAAATAAACACTCATTTCTGGTGGAAGAATTTTTTTTATCAATCTTGGCATCTACAACATAGCCATTTTGATTTACCTCAATTTTTACAACGACCTTACCACTACCATTACAAGTGTAGATTGGATTAGGAAGCTGACCAACGACTGTTCTATCTTTGAGGGTGTAGCTTGATGAACTGTGTCTACTATTTGCTTCTTTGCTAACAGGTTTTTCTTCGTTCTTAGGATCTGGTAATTCTTCTTCTTCCTTGTTAATTTCTTCCTCAATGGGGGCTTCTCCTTCTGCTATCTCGTTAGGATCTGTGATTTCTTCTGATGCTTCTTCTGGTGCTTCAGTTAAAGATTTAATCCTTTGTTCAAAATCCTCAGAGTCTTCAAAATCTTCATTGTATGCATCGTGTGTCCTTTTAGAAGCTATAAGTTCCCGTTGTTCTTGCTCAATAATTTCCTCTTCGGGTTCTTCCATTTTTGCAAGAAGTTCTTCTGGGATTTCCATTAGAATCTCTGATTGCTCCTTTTTTCTATTGATCATATTAATATTATAGAGACTTAGTACAAAAATCCCCATCAACATAGATGTGATAATCAAGGCTTTATGTTTTTCTATAAATTCCATAGATCTCTATAACTCTTTTTATACTAGTATATTTTATATAGTTTCGATTTGTGTTTGCAACTGATTTTCGAATATTTCAGGACTCATAGCATCTGTCACAGAGAACACTCCTATTTTTGTTCTTCTTAAAGCGCTAAGGTGTCCCCCGCTATTGAGCGCCTTGCCAAAATCATGTGCTAACGATCTGATATAAGTTCCTTTGCCACAGACTACTCTAAAATCTATTTCAGGAAGTTCGATTCTTGTAATTTCGAATGCATCAATTTTTATTTTTCTCGCAGCAATCTCTACCTCTTCTCCTTTACGAGCATATTCATATAACCGTTTACCATCTTTTTTTAAAGCAGAAAAAACGGGTGGGTATTGTTCTATTTCTCCGGTGAATTGTAAAGTAGCTTCTTGTATCATTGTTTCTGAAATATGATCAATAGAGAATTCCTTATCAACCTCTGATTCCAGATCATAAGATGGTGTGGTTGCACCAAGTGTAATAGTTCCGGTATATTCTTTTATTTGTCCCTGAAATTCCTGAATTCGTTTGGTATACTTGCCGGTACAAATAATTAACAAGCCAGATGCCAGAGGATCTAATGTGCCTGCGTGTCCTACTTTTATTTTTTTAATGCCAAAATTTTTTCGAATAAGCCAACGTAGTTTGTTAACAACCTGGAAGGAAGTCCATTGTAATGGCTTATCGATCAAAAGAATTTGACCATTTTTATAATCTTGTTCGGTGAGCATTGGGGGTTATTTTGTAAAACTAAAGCCGATGGCTAAAAAACCAACAACAATACAATATAAGGCAAAATAAGATAATTTACTCTTTTTTACCAAGGAAATCATCCAGGTACAAGCAAAAAGACCAGAAAAAAATGCAGCAAGAAAACCGAGTAATAAAGGAATGCTACCGTCAGTATTGATATTTAGGTCTCCGCTAAGTATATCTTTTGCTATTTTACCAAATATCAAAGGAATAACCATCAGAAACGAAAATCGGGCAGCTTTTGTTTTGTCATTTCCTAATAAAACAGAGGTGGAGATCGTGGCGCCACTTCTCGAAATTCCAGGTAACATGGCTATCGCCTGAGCGATACCAATTACAAAGGCATTTGAGCTACTAACAGGTTTTGCCGTATCTTTTGCTTTGTCAGCAAGCCAAAGTAAAACCGCAGTGACGAGCAACATACATCCTACAAACATAATATTACCACCAAAAAGTTGTTCTAATTGTTCTTCAAAAAATAAGCCGACCAGTACTGCTGGTATCATGGATATGATAATTTTTAGAGAAAATAAGCTTTCTTCATTTTTTTTAAACTTTAGAAGCCCTTTTATAATCTCTAGAATATCTTTTCTGAACACCACTATAGTACTCAATGCAGTAGCAAAATGTAAGATAACCGTAAATAATAGAGATTCTTCAGGAACACTTTCATCTCCGAGAATAGCTTTTCCCAGTTCTAAATGTCCACTGGATGAAACCGGAAGAAATTCTGTTAATCCCTGTATAACACCTAGAATAATTGCATCAATAATTTCCATGAAGAATACTGTCTAATAATTTGATGCAAATATATAATTACCGTAAGACAAATTATTAAAATCCTATTTTTTCTTCTTATTGGGGTTTAATAAAATAGCATATACTTCAATACCAAAACCAATAAGAACAATAGTAGGTGCCAGTCTGATTCTTCTGAAATTGTAGATATCAGGATTGAATACGTTAGGATCATCGCTTCCTCCACCAGACATTAAGATAAACCCAAAGGCAATCACTGCAATACCAATTAGCATCATTTTATAATTCTTTTTTCCAAAAACAAAATCTGGCTTATATGGCATATTGTTATTAGATCGTTTGCTCATGAATATCGTTTTTTAGTTCATTAAAAATCACTTGGTCTTCAATCATTAATTTAGAAATATGACCCATAATTCCGTCACGCGTAAATATAGTCCATCTTTTGATAGGATACAATCTAACTTTTTTATTTAGTAACTCATTTCTTAATTGCTTTATAGAAAGCCCGTATTGTAATCCTCGATTGATATAATAGTAATGACTGTCATTTTTTAAAGATATAACAATATCAAAACCAGCACCTTCTTCTATTTTGGTGACAATCCCGGTAATTTCTATGACTTCATCAGGTTGCACATTGCGAATAGGTTTAAATGTCTGAATAGCAATCCACATAAAGATAATAAACAATACAGAAGATATGGAGAAAAATATTTTACCAGTTTTATTCATTCTAATTTTTTGTGATATTAATTAGAAGCTTTTTACTAAAAATAATTAATAAAATACCTATTAATATAAAAGGAATACTCAAAACTTGTCCCATGTTTAAAGTCATATGATCTTCAAAAGCCACTTGATTTTCTTTAAAAAATTCAATAATAAATCGAGCAGAAAACATAAGTAGTAAGAAAATCCCAAACAATACTCCATGAGCAGACGCTGCTATTTTTCTTTTATTGAGATACCATAGAATTGCAAATACAACTAAAAAAGAAAAAGCCTCATATAGTTGCGTAGGATGTCTTGGGATAAGATCATCTCTCATAAAAACTACTCCATAATTTGCTTGTGTTGGTTTGCCATAAATTTCTGAATTCATAAAATTACCAAAACGAATAAAAGCACATCCAATCGGGATTACAATGCTTACTTTATCCATAATCCATAGAAAAGGGGTGCGGGTTCTGGATGCAAATATCATAATAGAAATTAAAATACCAATCGCACCACCATGACTTGCCAGCCCTGTAAATCCTGTAAAGTGCCAATTGCCATTTACAATTTTAAAAGGAAGAAATATTTCTAAAGGATGCTGCGAAAAATAGGAAAAGTCATAAAATAAACAATGCCCTAATCGAGCACCTACAAAAGTTCCAATAAAAATATAAGTTGTCAATTCCTCAAGGTTTTGAGTAGGAATCTTTTCGGTAATATATAAACGTTTTAATGTCTGATACCCTATTAATAGTCCAGAAACGAAGAATAAACCATAATAGCGAATCGGAAAAACACCAAAGAGCTTTATGATTTCGGGATCAATATCCCAATGAATAGGTTCCATTTTTTTTAGATTTAGTAGTACAATTCATCTGTTCTCAAGTTAAGGAAGCGCTGTGTAGCAAAAAAAGTACTGATCCAGGTGATCAAAACACCAATACCAAAAACCCCTACAAACAAACCTATTAATAATATCTCATCGTTTAATAAGGCTAATTCAGGAAAAGCCTTATCCAGATAAAATAGTACTATACCAACGCCTATCAGTGCAACAATCGCCCCAATCATTCCCAGGCGAACACTTTTCCATACAAAAGGTTTGCGGATAAACTTTTTTGTAGCACCAACCATTTGCATTGTTTTAATAATAAATCGCTTAGAATAAACAGAGAGTCTTATTGAGCTATTAATGAGTAATACAGCAATAAATGTAAAAATAGCACTAATCAATAAAACCCAAAAACTTATTTTTTTGATATTATCATTTAATAATGATATCAAAGGCTTGTCATAGATTACTTCGTCTACAAAATCTTTTTTGGTTATTGCCGTGGTGATCTCATTAATCTTTACCTGATCCACAAAATCTGCCTTTAGAAAAACATCAATAGAATTCTGTAATGGATTATAACCCAAAAAATCCATAAAATTTTCGCCAATATCCTTGCTGTGAGCTTCTGCTGCTGCTTCCTTGGATATAAAAGTGGTCGATTTAGTGTATTCTGCCAGTGCCAGACTTTTCTCCATTTGCTTTATTTCTACCTTTTTTGCAGTATCTTTTAAGTATATGGTCAATGCTATCTTCTCCTTAAAGTGATCCGCAACCTTTTTAGTATTCAATACTAAAAGACCTAATAAGCCTAATAAAAAAAGTACCAGAGAAATACTAATAACTACAGAAAAATAAGAAGATATCAATCTGCGTTTCTGGTATTTTTCAAAAGAGGAGCCCATAGAAAATTGTTTTGTGAGTAAAAATAATAAAGAATAGTTAACTAATTTTGGTTTCTTAAAAAATAACGCAAACTTACGAACAATCTTATTTTTAATTAAATGATAATATGCATACGGTAATTATAGGAGCTGGTGGAGTTGGAGGGTATTTTGGAGGTAAAATTTCTAATTCAGGTCAGAAAGTAACATTTCTGGTACGAGGAAAACACCTTGAAGCTATTCGTACAAAAGGATTACAAGTACATAGTATCGATGGTGATTTTGTGACACATCCTTTTTTAACAACAGATACCATTACTGACGTAGACAAGGCAGATTTGATTTTGATATGTACCAAATCCTGGCAGGTAAAAGAAGCTACAGCACAGCTACAACCAATTCTGAAAGAAAATACCATAGTTATTCCGCTACAAAATGGAGCTGATAATGCAGAGAAGGTATTATCTGTTTTGGATAAAAACCATGTGGTAGGAGGGTTGTGCAAGATTTATAGTAAGATAGAAGCTCCAGGTGTTATTTCACATTTTGGACATACTCCAGAAATTATTTTTGGAGAATTGGACAAACATAAAACCGATCGTTTACTGCGCGTAAAGCAAATTTTTGATAAAGCAGGTTTTAGTAATAGGATCTCTGATGATATTCATGTAGATATCTGGAGTAAATTTATGTTTATAACTACTGTAAGTGGTTTAGGAGCGCTGACCAGAGCAACTATCGGAGAAATGTATGCAAGTATAGAGCTTCGGGCAATACTTAGAGCAACAGCAACCGAAATTTATGAGGTCGCTAGTGCCAAAGGGGTAGCAATGTCACCCACTAGTGTAGATGGTATTATGACATTTATCAGTAAACAACCTTTTGATGCCACAGCTTCTACCCAACGTGATATTATGGAAGGCAGGCCTTCAGAGTTAGATAATTTTAATGGTTTTATTGTAGAAGAAGGAAAGAAATTGGATATTCAAACACCTACAAATCTGTTTATCTATAGTTGTCTGCAACCGATGGAATCCAGGGCCAGATATAAGTCTTAGATGAGATTAATTGTTTAAAATGTATCAATACTATGTGCCTTACAAAGACAATTATTCAATACTGACCAATATTTTTAGGGAGGTTCAATTACTAATATCATTACTTTTTTTAGAATAAACACTAATATTTTTGGTATAAGGTATATTTTTGCACTCATTATTAAAGAGAGAGGTAATCTTGTCTTTGTATCCACATAAGATATACACTACGTGGAAACTCAGGATCATCTTATAATTAAAAACTTTTTTAAGTAAACGTAATGAGTTACGATTTTAATACAATTGAAGCCAAATGGCAAGCCTATTGGGCGGATAAAGGAACATTTAAAGCTGAAAATAACAGTGAGAAACCAAAATATTATGTATTGGACATGTTTCCTTATCCATCAGGAGCCGGACTCCATGTAGGGCACCCGTTAGGATATATTGCCAGTGATATTTATGCTAGATATAAACGTCATAAAGGATTCAATGTATTACATCCACAAGGATATGACTCTTTTGGTTTACCGGCTGAGCAGTATGCGATTCAAACCGGGCAACATCCGGCAATTACAACTAAAGAAAATATCGCTCGATATCGTGAGCAATTAGATAAAATTGGATTCTCCTTTGATTGGAGTCGAGAAGTAAAAACCAGTGACCCTAAATTTTATAAATGGACACAGTGGATCTTTATTGAGCTTTT
This sequence comes from Aquimarina sp. RZ0, assembly GCF_008370685.1. Taxonomy (GTDB): domain Bacteria; phylum Bacteroidota; class Bacteroidia; order Flavobacteriales; family Flavobacteriaceae; genus Aquimarina. The sequence continues at coordinate 18,371 of NZ_VTZU01000077.1, read as the reverse complement.
TAATTCCTGGTATGATCAGGATACACATAAGGCGAGATCAATTAGTGAGTTGGAGGAGCTTTTTTCTCAAGAAGGAAATACAAAAGTAAATGCGGTTTGCGATGAAGATATAACAGAATTTACTGCAGCTGATTGGAGTGCTTTTTCAGTAAAGGAAAAACAAGCAGTATTATTAAAATATAGATTAACGTATTTAGCCGAAACCGAGGTGAACTGGTGTCCGCAGTTAGGAACGGTATTAGCAAATGACGAAATCGTAAATGGTGTTTCTGAGCGTGGAGGGTATCCTGTAATTCGCAAAAAAATGACCCAATGGAGTATGCGCATCTCTGCCTATGCACAGCGGTTATTAGATGGATTGCATACGATTGATTGGCCGCAACCACTAAAAGATTCCCAAACGAATTGGATTGGTCGTTCTGAAGGAGCAAGTGTAACTTTTAATGTAAAAGATCACGAAGCAGTTATCGATGTATTTACCACACGTCCGGATACTATTTTTGGAGTAAGTTTTATGACATTGGCGCCAGAGCATGAGCTAGTATCTAAAATTACGACTCCAGAACAAAAAGCTGAGGTAGATGCCTATGTAGAAGCTACGGCAAAACGTAGTGAACGTGATCGTATGGCAGATGTAAAAACCATTAGTGGTGTCTTTACAGGAGCTTATGCAGAACATCCATTTACAAAAGAGCCGGTTCCAATCTGGATTGGAGATTATGTCTTAGCAGGGTATGGCACTGGAGCTGTTATGGCGGTACCATGTGGAGATCAACGTGATTATGACTTTGCAAAACATTTTGGGATTGATATTCCTAATATTTTTGAAGGAGTAGATATCTCTGAAGAAGCGTTTGCAGATAAAGACAATACGATGATTGCCAATTCAGACTTTTTAAACGGTTTGAAATATAAAAAAGCAGTAAAAACTTCGATTTATGAGCTAGAAAAACTAGGGCAGGGAAAAGGAAAAATCAATTATAGATTGCGTGATGCAGTATTTAGTCGTCAGCGTTATTGGGGAGAGCCATTTCCAGTATATTATGTAGATGGAATGCCACAGATGATTGACTTAAAATATTTACCGATCCAATTACCCGAAGTAGAAAAATATTTACCGACCGAAACCGGTGAACCGCCATTAGGTCGTGCCGATATTTGGGCTTGGGACGCTACTAAAAATGAAGTCGTATCGAATGATTTGATAGATCATGCTACAGTGTTTCCTTTAGAATTAAATACCATGCCAGGTTGGGCAGGAAGTTCTTATTATTTTAATAGATATATGGATGCTGATAATGAAGAAGAGGTGTTCTCACAAGATGCGATTAAGTATTGGAAAGAGGTTGATTTATATATAGGAGGAAGTGAACATGCGACCGGCCACTTGTTATATGCACGTTTTTGGCAGAAGTTTTTATTTGATAGAGGTGTTGTGCCAGTTGATGAATTTGCAAAGAAGTTGATCAATCAGGGAATGATTTTAGGGACGAGTGCTATTGTTTACAGAATCAGTGGTTCAAATAAATATGTTTCCAAAGGTTTGAAAGATCAATATGATGTAGAAGAACTTCGTGTTGATGTGAATATGGTGAATGCCTCAGATGAGCTACTGCCAGAGGATTTGAAGAATTGGCAACCACAGTTTGAAGATGCAGAATTTGAACTTGAAAACGGAAAACTTATTGTTGGAAGAGAAGTAGAAAAAATGTCTAAACGTTGGTTTAATGTCGTAAATCCGGATGGTATTTGTGAACAGTATGGTGCAGATAGTTTACGTTTATATGAGATGTTCTTAGGGCCATTAGAACAAGCAAAACCTTGGAATACTGCTGGTATTACGGGGGTACATAATTTTCTTAAGAAATTATGGAAATTATACCATAATGGTGATGAATTTGGGGTTACTGATGCGGTGCCTATAAAAGAGAATTTAAAGACTTTGCATAAGACCATTAAAAAAGTAGAAGAAGATATAGAGAATTTTTCTTTTAATACATCCGTAAGTACTTTTATGATTGCTGTGAATGAATTAACGGCTCAGAAATGCAATGCAAAGGCTGTTTTGGAACCCTTATTGGTATTGATATCTCCATATGCTCCGCATATTGCCGAAGAGTTATGGTCAAAACTAGGACATCAGGAGTCTATTTCTACGGCATCATTTCCTGAGTTTGAGGAGAAATATTTGGTAGAAAGTACAAAGCAATACCCTATTTCTTTTAATGGTAAAACCCGTTTTACAATGGAGCTTCCGTTAGATTTAGGCAAAGAAGATATTGAGGCTGCTGTAATGGCTCACGAAAAAACACAACAACAATTGGCTGGGCGAACACCTAAAAAAGTAATTGTGGTTCCTGGTAAGATTATAAATATTGTGGGTTAATTAAAAAAAACAGATTTTTTTGTAACACAACAGAAGCTGTAAATAAAGAAGCATTTAATCAGATTTTTCATTTTTTCTTCCTTGCAATGATATAGTTATAATTAGCTGAGTAGATGTATTTTTTTTGTTGACAAAAAGTGTATTGAAATTAGACTGATATAATGTACTTCTGATAGACCATAATAGCTTTCTTAGGTTAGAAAAGTAACAAAATGCAGGTGAATTTTAATCACCTTTTAGGAAATAACAAAGTTAAGATAAGTTTAGTAAAACGCATATGATCGAATCTGTAGAAGTACTTGGATTATTGGCAGCTGTTTTAACAACAGCCTCCTTTTTGCCGCAGGTCTACAGGACTTGGAAAACAAAATCTGTAGAAAGCTTATCCCTGTCAATGTTGATTATTTTTGAAGCTGGCGTGTTATGTTGGTTGGTTTATGGTTTTTTGATTGATAGCTTACCGGTGATGTTAGCAAATTTTGTTACTGCTATTTCAGGTTTTTTGCTGCTGTATTTTAAATTTCGTTATAAAAGATGAGATAAATTGATTTTCTGATTGTTTTTTAACAACTTTCTATTTGTTTTAATAAATTACGGATAAAGTATTTTTTAAGTCTATTTTATTGTTTTATTTCAGAAAAACAGCTATTTTCGACCAAAAATTAAGAATATGATAATTGGTATTCCTAAGGAGATCAAGAATAACGAGAACAGAGTTGGTGTTACACCCGCAGGAACGATGGCACTGGTTAGCGATGGTCACACTGTTTTTATACAAAAGGATGCTGGTCTTCAGAGTGGTTTCAGCGATGAAGAATACATAAGTGCTGGAGCTAAGATATTACCTACGATAGAAGAAGTATATCAAACCGCAGCCATGATTATTAAGGTTAAAGAGCCTATAGAACCAGAGTATAAATTGATTAAAAAAGATCAATTGTTGTTCACTTATTTTCATTTTGCATCTAGTGAGCCATTGACAAAAGCAATGATAGAGAGTGGTTCTGTTTGCATTTCTTATGAAACGGTAGAAGATCCTGATCGCAGTTTACCATTACTTACTCCAATGAGTGAAGTCGCTGGGCGTATGTCAATCCAGCAAGGTGCTAAATATCTGGAGAAACCGTTAAAAGGGAGAGGTATTCTTTTGGGAGGTGTACCAGGAGTGGCGCCTGCAAAGGTATTAGTTCTAGGAGGCGGAGTTGTAGGAACGCAAGCTGCAAAAATGGCGGCTGGACTAGGGGCAGATGTGACTATCCTGGATATTAGTATGAAACGATTACGCTATCTGGATGATGTAATGCCAGCAAACGTAAATACAGAATTTTCTAATGAATATACAATTCGTAAACATATAAAAACATCAGATTTAATTATCGGAGGAGTGTTAATTCCTGGGGCTAAAGCTCCTAAGTTGATAACTCGCGATATGCTTAAAGATATGAGGGCAGGAACTGTTTTGGTTGATGTTGCCGTTGATCAAGGTGGCTGTTTTGAAACTACCAAACCAACTACTCATCAGGATCCGGTCTATGTTATAGACGATGTAGTACATTATTCTGTAGCAAATATGCCAGGTGCTGTGCCATATACGTCAACTTTAGCACTAACAAATGTTACTTTGTCATATGCATTGCAGTTGGCAAACAAAGGATGGAAAGCTGCTTGTGCTGCTAATCAACCACTCAAGAAAGGATTAAATATTATTCAAGGAGATGTCGTGTATCCTGCTATTTCAGAAGCATTTAACCTTCCTATGGAGGATGTAAATAATTATTTAAGTTAATTCGACTTATTGGCTAACTCAAGTTTATTTAACTGAAAACCTCGCTGTTATGGCGAGGTTTTTGCATTATTATTGTAAATTTATATAATAAAAGTTTACAATTATGATGGGATATTATGTTTTAGCGGGTATTATATTCTTGGTGAGTTCCTATGTTAGTAATAAGCTAAAGAGTAAGTTTAAAGAATATTCTAACATACGTCTGCAAAATGGAATGAGTGGTGCTGAGATAGCTACAAAAATGCTTAGAGATAATGGGATACAGGATGTAAAGGTAATCTCTACTCCAGGGATGCTTACAGATCACTATAATCCAAGAAATAAGACTGTTAATTTGAGTGAAGGAGTGTATAATCAGCGTAATGCTGCCGCTGCCGCTGTAGCAGCTCATGAATGCGGACATGCGATACAACATGCTAAAGCATACAGTTGGTTGACCTTACGATCAAAAATTGTTCCTGCTGTCGGGATTTCCAGTAAATTATCTAATATTGTGATTATGGTAGGTTTAGGTTTATCAGTTGCTGGTAGTGCATTTGGGAACATGGTTTTCTTAATAGGTATTCTATTATTTGCAGTTACAACCTTGTTTACCTTTATTACCTTGCCTGTGGAGTATGATGCCAGTAACAGAGCCTTAGCTTGGTTAGAAAATGCGAATATGGTAACAAGAGAAGAGTATGCCGGGGCAAAAGATGCATTAAAATGGGCAGCACGAACTTACCTGGTGGCAGCCTTAGGCTCATTAGCTACTTTGTTATATTTTGTCTCCATGTTTTTGGGGAGAAGAGATTAAAACCTGATTGAGATAATACGATTTGGTAAACCTCGCATGTCTTGGTGACTGTGAGGTTTTTTATATCTTGATCTGTCTATTAATCTGTTGATCCAGTGAGATAAAAGTCTCTGTTCTGGATACACCTTCAATCGCCTGGATTTCTTTGTTCAGTACATTCATTAAGTGTTCATTATCTCTACAAAGGATTTTGATAAAAATAGACCAGTTTCCTGTGGTGTAATGACACTCTATAACTTCGGGGATATCTTTTAATTGCTTTACAGCTTTAGGATTACTTACAGCTTTGTCTAAGTATACGCCTACAAATGCCATGGTTTTATATCCTAATACTTTTGGGTCAATTATAAACTTAGAACCGGCAATCAAACCAGAAGCTTCTAATTTGCGTAATCGTTGGTGAATAGCTGCGCCAGAGATCCCAACTTTCCGACCAATTTCTAAAATGGGTCTTCGGGCATCTTCCATGAGATTGCGAAGAATCTCCTTATCAATACCATCAATTTTTAAGTTATTGTTTTGAGTTTTCAAAATATAAAAAGTTTCAATTTAAAATCAAAAATAAAGGTAAAGATTTAAAATTGAAACTTTTTATACCTGTTATATTTTGAATTTACTCGATAATCGAAAATGTTCTTTTCAAGAAATGCCTGTAGGATTGCCCGAAATAGTTTACTATAAAAAAACAGCTGTTTGTATATCTGAAGAAGAAAATTTTGATGAGGCTACGGCTTCGGTTAGTTTTTTTTGATGATATATGGTTGAAAAAGAGTGTTTTATTGCATTAGATTTAAAAGAGTACTAGATGTTAATCATCCTTTTACACCATCAGGATTGTATCCTAAGTAGTCGCACTCTTTTTCTTTGAATATGATACCGTATTCTTCGAGTTCTTCAAGAATCGGTGTATAGACTTCTGGACGAATGGGTATTTGTACTCCTGGGGTGGTGATTTGTTTATTTAGTATGCGTAATGTAGCCATAGCAACAGGTAAACCCACTGTTCTGGCCATAGCAGTATATGTTTGATCTTTGCCAATACTAACCATCGTGGCGTCAATTTGTTTCCGCTCTCCATCAAGTTCATATCCAAATTTATGATACATAACAATCATATCTTTATCGCCTTTGTCTAATGTCCATTTGTCTAATAAAATTTTCTGAAGCATCTGAGCAGGTGTAGCATTTGGAATTCCTGTTTTTTTATCAGGATTAAAAATGTCAAGTTCTATAAGTTTATCCCAGATAATATCGTCCTGATCAATTTTCAGATAATGACGAAGTTTTAATTCTACAGAATCTGTAGGGGAATATGCTAGAAATGAGTTTGTGAAATCACGATAACTCATATTTTCAGAATTAGCCAGAATATAATCATCTGCGGTCATACCTAATTGAACAAAGATATTCCATGCTTTAGAAAATCCAACTCTACGGATAGTGCCTCTGTATAGAGTTAAAACATCGTCTAATCCATAAATACTTTGATATTTTAATGAATTCCTATTGGCATATGCTTCAAAACGATCATATCCATCAATTTCCAAAAATTCTGTTCGTCTAAATAATTTGTGATAAGGAATATATTTATAAGCTCCTTCTTGTAGAAATTCTGCAGCACTTCCCTGACCAGCAACAACTACATTTCTTGGATTCCAGGTGAATTTATAATTCCATAGATTGGTATCGCTTTCTGGAGAAACCAAGCCGCCTGTAAACGATTCAAATAATATGATTTTTCCTCCCTGATTACGAATTCTGTCGATGACTTGCATAGCACTCATATGGTCAATGCCTGGGTCTACTCCGATTTCATTCATAAAAACGAGTCCGCTTTCTTTTACTTTTGTGTTAAGTTCCTGCATTTCCTTGCTGATATAAGAAGCAGTAACCATAGATTTTTTATAGTACAGACAATCCTTTGCAACTTCTATATGGAATCTTGCCGGAAGCATAGAAACTACAATATCGGCATTACGGATTGCTTCTTTGCGAGTATCTACATCAAATACATCTAATTGCATTGCATGGGTATGGGGATGATCTTCTGTTAGTTTTTTTGCGTTTTCAATAGAAATGTCTCCAATAATAATGTGTAAATCTTCGGCGATTGACTTATCCTGGAAATATTTGATTAAAACAGCAGTGGATTTACCTGCACCAATGACCAGTATTTTTCGCATACCTAATATATTTTTTAATAACTTTGATACGAATGTAATAAATACCTTAAAAGTAACTTCTCATTTATAAGGTATTAATTATAAATTCTTAAAAAATGTGTCTACGAATATTGATTTGTGTAAAAACATGATCAATTATTGCTTAAAAAAGAATGAATAAAACAATTTTGATTACAGGAGCGGTTGCAGCATTATTAGCTGTCTTATTAGGGGCTTTTGGAGCGCACGGATTAGAGAAACTGGTAGATTCTGATAGTATAGATTCTTTTGTGACGGGTGTTCGATATCAGATGTATCACGCTATTGTTTGTTTGATACTAGGCACTATGACGATTTTATCTGAAACTTCTAAAAAACGGATTTTTTATTTCTTTTTGGGCGGGATGATTCTTTTTTCCGGATCTATTTATCTTTTGGTTATGGATGAAGTTTTGGGTGTCTCTCTGTCTGGTATCGGGTTTATAACACCTTTGGGAGGTTTGTTGTTGATTTTGGGATGGATTTTCTTTTTGATTGCACTGATCAAAACAAAATAATTTTCCACTTAATTCATCTAAGAAGACGATGTTTATTGGAAAGGAATGCAACTCAAGAGTTCTATATAGGTGTCAGTTCTATCTTTCCCTTTTACTTCAAAAATTGCTGTAAAATACTCATTTTCATGTAGATATTCTTTTTCGAATTTTTCTAGTGTATCCTCAGTTGTAAAATAATTAATACAGGCACTAATACCAATATCATGATTAGAGAATAACAAAAATTGTTTTGTTTTATTAGGACCTTTGATTTTGGATACGATCGCTAGTTCTTTGTTATATACACGATATGGAAATTTATAAATAGTATCTTTCATTCTAGGGTGATTACTAAAATACAATATGCTGTCTTTTAATGTGAAATAAGGATTTGCTTCATTAAAAAAACTGTTGAAGTAATTTTTGTTTTTAATAGGCCCTATATAGATCACATTGTTTTCTTTTATCTCCTCTATAGAGGTTTTAGAAGAAAATCGAATTCTAAATTCTTTATCATATCTGGAAAAAAAACGAGTAAGTTCTGAGGTTCCATTAACAGCCATTTGATTTACATAACTGTAAGGAGGAGGAAATAAAGAATCTTTTAATTTGGGATATTGTTCAAGGAACTGATAAAATTCTTTTAGATTATTAATTGCATAATCTCTTGTCCATCCTATATTTCCGGTAATGGTTTTTCCTATCATCCCAAAAGCGTCTCCGATGACCAAGTTTGTTTCTTTTTTACCAGATAAAAAAGGATTCCATAATGTAGGGGTAGATTTTGGCCATTTTAAAAGAAGAATAATTCCTGCTAAAAGTAAAATAATGGCGTAAGGAAGAATAGTCAATCCGTTTTTCTGATACTTTTTGGTAGGAGTTGTTTTATTTTTCACGAAGGATACTGCGTATTGCCCTTTTTCAATTTTTAATTGATAAAGATCTTCTTTGCCTTCTTCTTCGTAGTATATGTTTATTTTTTTTCTGAGGTTGTATACATTTACTCTCACTCTGGTTCCGGGTTCTTTAACTCCAAAAAACTCCAGGGCAATCACCATTTCTTTTAGCGCTACATTGGTAAGAGTTGCTTCTAATAGATATTGCAGCAAAGAAATACTTGTAGGCGCATTTAGAAACGATTTACTCTTACATATTTTATGAACGATAGTTTTTTTTTCTTCTGTAGAAAGCATATAAGTGTTTTGAGTTTTTATTTTAAATAACTGTAAACAAGTTTTTTAAAAGTTAAGTTAACGGTTATAGATACCGTTAAGTCAACGTTAAAGGTATTCATTTATCAATAAAAGAACGTACTTAGAGGGATTATAAATAGATATTTTTCTGTTGGGGAAATGTTTTAATATCTTTAAAAATGAAAACTTCTATAATTACAAGTTTACTGGTGTTTAGTTTGCTTTTTGCTAACTCGTGTACGGCTCCGGAAAAAAAGATAACGGAGGAAGAAGAAAAAAAAGAAGTTCCTTTAAAAAAAATGAGTGCTTCTTATAAACGATTTAGAGAAAGTAAACTTCGTTTTGAAAAGTATAACGAATTCAATACCGATTTTCAATTTAAAGAGATTGCAGGTATTGGGTATGAAGAAGGGGTAACAAGAAGAGACCCGTCGAGTGTGATTAAAGTTGGAGATCTTTATTATGTGTGGTATACAAAGCCACAAGCAAATACAGAATTGGTAGGCCCAAAAAAAGCAACAGATTCTACAAGAGCATTTCATTGGGATTTGTGTGATATATGGTATGCTACATCTACAGATGGTTATGATTGGAAAGAGCAGGGAATTGCTGTTTCGAGAGGTTCTAAAGGGAGTTACGATCACAGGAGTGTATATACCACAGATGTTTTGGTAGCAAATGGAAAATATTATCTGGCATATCAGGCAGCGGGTAGTTTGAAACAAGCGAGGTGGGCAGGAAGTTATTTTCATGCCGGAGATTTCAATAAAAATGTAATAGGTATGTCATGGGCAGATAGTCCTGATGGGCCGTGGCATCGTTTTGAAGAACCTGTCCTGAAAGTTGGCTCGGAGACATCCTGGGATGGAGAAGTAGTGCATGATCCTAGTTTTGTAGTGCGTGAGGGTAAATATTGGATGTATTATAAAAGTGCCGGACGCGTGCCTTGGAAACCAAATATTTCTGATGGAGATTTCACCAAAGAGTTTGCAGATATGCCTCATGCTGTGATAGGGGTAGCGGTATCAGAAAATCCGGAGGGTCCTTATATTAAGTCTGAATATAACCCTGTATTAATAGGAGGACATGAGTGTATAGTTTGGCCATATCGTAAAGGAGTGTGTGCCTTTTTAAGCGAAGGACCCGAAGGGAAAAGTATTCAATTTTCAGAAGACGGGATTAACTTTTATCCGGTTAAACATGGATTAAAAAAACCTGAAGCGGGCGGAGTGTTTCGCCCTGGTAATTTTGTAGATACGGATAGTTTACCAGGAAAAGGGATTACCTGGGGGTTAATGCATATACTGGGTAAATGGAATTATTTACGACGATTTGAGTGCAATTTGTCATTAGAAAAAGGAGATAGGATTAATGCCGAATATCAAAAAGTATTGAATTATAAAAACAGTAAAGGATATGAGTATGAAAAGTAATCGTACTAGTTTTTTTATAATTATCTAAATAAAAATTCATGAGGTGCAACTTCAGAAATGGCTATTATATCCATACATTCAAAATGATTTTTAAGCGTTATACCCAAAAAATACATATGTTCAAAAATATACCTCTTTTATTCGTATTTCTATGTGCGATTGCACAGGGTCAAATCTCATTTGTTAAAGAAAGGAATCATCTGCAGCTAACTGAATGGCAATTCAGAAAAGGAACTATTCATAATGCTTTTATAAAAGATTTTGATAGTGATTCCTGGGAAAAAGTTAAGGTGCCGCATACCTATTCTATGGATGCTATTAATGAAGTGGGGTATTATCGTGGTCAAGCCTGGTATCGTTCTCGCATTGATATTCCTGAATCAATGAAAGGCCAGCGCATTTTTATTCGTTTTGAAGCTGTAGGGCATGATACTAAAGTTTTTGTGAATGAAAAAGAAATAGGCACTCATATCGGTGGATATTCTGCCTTTTGTTATGAGATTACAGAGGCGGTAATTGCAGGAAAAGAGACTGTAATTGCAATAAATGTGACTAATGAACCTAATTTTAAACGTATTCCTGTAAATGATAAACTGTTTAATATGTATGGAGGAATCTACAGACCAGTTCAAATTTTTTCTACTCCAAAAGTGAATATCAATCCCGCATATTATGCTTCATCAGGTGTGTTTGTAGAACTCAAAGATAAAAATGAATCAAATGCCAGGATAGAAGTAAGAACTCACATTTCTTCTAAGAACATAGCTAATAAAGTTTCTAAAATAGAATACAATATTTTTAATCATGATAAAAAACTAATAACAACGGTAGCTAAAGATGTTTATTTGTCTACAAGGGACACCTTGATTACAGAATATATCGATATAGAGAATCCTGTATACTGGAACGGACGCAAAAATCCTTATTTATATACAGTTGAGATCGCTTTAATAAATGATGGAGAAAAAGATCAAATTCATCAGTCTTTTGGATTAAAAACATTTAAAATTGATCCTCAGAAAGGGGGGTATTTAAATGATAAACCATATCGCATGTATGGTGTGTGTATGCATCAGGAGTGGAAACAATACGGTCCTGCGTTAAAAGAAGAAAACCATGAAAAAGATATGGAAATGGTTCATGAAATTGGAGTTACTTCTTTGCGTTTGTCCCATTATCAGCATTCTGATATTACTTATCAGTTAGCAGATGAGAAAGGAATTTTGGTTTGGGCAGAGATTCCTTTTGTACACGATTATAGTGGTCGGGAAGGGGACAATGCGAAGCAACAACTTACTGAATTGATTTTACAAAATTATAATCACCCCAGTATCTATGTTTGGGGGCTTTGGAATGAAGTGAGGGCATATGAGAGTAGTGAGGAACCTTGTGTTTCACTCACGTATGAACTAAAAAAAATAGCTCATGATCTTGATACTTCCAGGTTAACAGCCTCTGCAAGTGATAGGGGAATGAAATCAAATATGGGAAATATCACTGATCTGCAAGCTTGGAATAAATATTATGGCTGGTATTATGGTGAGTATCATGATATGGCTATCTGGCTGGATGAATCACACAAAAAATACCCGGATATTGCTCTGGGAATTAGTGAATATGGTATCGGGGGTAATATTTTTCAACAAGATGTTGCTCAACTGGAAAAGCCTTCCGGAAACTATTTTCCTGAGCCGGAGCAAACCAAGTATCACGAAATTACATGGAAGATTATAAAAGACCGTCCTTTTGTTTGGAGTTCTTTTGTGTGGAATATGTTTGATTTTTCTGTTGGAGGTTGGAATCGTGGAGGTGTTCCTAATTTAAACCATAAAGGATTGGTTACTTATGATAGAGTTGTCAAAAAAGATGCATTCTATTTTTATAAAGCCAACTGGTCCAAAAACCCTGTGCTTTATATTGCAGAAAGGAGAAATAATATTCGGACTGATGGTAAAGATATCTCCGTAAAAATATATACGAATTTACCAGAAGTCACATTATTTGTGAATGAAAAGGAAATAGCTAAAGAAAAATTGGTTTCAGATAGTTGTATAGTAATTTTTAAAAATATAAAATTAATTAAAGGAGAAAATACTATAAGAATAACCAGTAATCATCAGAATAAAACATATGTCGATAAAGTTGTTTTAAAACATTAATACCATCTCTTAATAAGAAATGGTATTGTATATGATTTATAAAGATATCATACTGAACTTTTATCTAATACAAGCAATTTTAGAAATTCTAATCATACTTTGCCTGATTAAAAGTGTTTTTGTTAATGTAAAAGTAAATTTTATAACAAAAAGTAAAAAGTCAAGATATTGGTAACGAAAAACTATTTTTTATTAGCCTCTTTGATATATTTCTGCAATGCCATAGTCATTGACGGTGTTTCTGGAGTAGGAGCTTGTATATTGACGACAAGATCGTGTTCTTCTGCTGCTTTGATCGTAGAATTTCCAAAAACAGCAATACGAGTTTCGTTTTGTTTAAAGTCCGGGAAATTCTCAAATAGCGACTTTATCCCCGAAGGACTAAAAAACACTAAAATGTCATAAAAAACATCTCTTAGATTAGATAAATCACTTACGACAGTTTTGTAAAATATCGCTTGCTTCCAGTCAACTTTTAGTCCATCTAATGTTTCAGGAATCAAAGGTTTCAGTTGATCAGAAGAAGGTAATAAGAATTTTTCGTTTTTATATTTTTTAATCAAGGGTGTAAGTTCTTGAAATGTTCTTTTTCCAACATATATTTTCCTTTTTCTGTATACTACATATTTTTGTAAATAATATGCAACGGCTTCACTCTGACAAAAATATTTAAGTGTGTCAGGAACTTTAAAACGCATTTCTTCAGCAATTCTAAAAAAATGGTCTACAGAATTACGGCTGGTAAGTATAATAGCAGTATAAAGTGATAAATCTACTTTTTGCTGCCTTACCTCTTTTGCATCTACGCCCTCTACGTGAATAAATGGAATAAAATCAATTTTAACCTTTTCCTTTTCTTCAAGTTCAAAATAAGGTGAATTTTCTACTTTAGGCTCTGGCTGTGAGACCAAAATCGTTTTCACTTTCATATATAGTATTTTTTGTAAACGTCCTGTTGGTTATATAATCAACTTGTACAGTATAAAATAGGGTGCGATTTCAAGAGCGCAAAGATACAAAATAAAATAAAACAAGTTGTTTAAAATGATGTTTTCGTTTTTCTTATAAATGGAAAAAAGAATTATTAGGTTCAGGATCAGTAATAAAACCAGCGTAAAGATTAGTACATTCATTGATGGTTTTATAGTATAAACAAATAATAAATTAAGCGGTAATAAAGTTACTCCTAAAAAATTGCGATACGATATTTTGTAGAATAAATATTCTTCAATCAAACTTTCTATTGAAAAAATAGTAGCAATAATTTTTTCGATAAGCATCTTACATATTAAAACAAGTAGATAAAGTGTAGTAATCTTAAAAAAAAGGATCATATCGTTATTCCTTGATCCGAGGATATCAATACAGACATAAATAAATAAGGATGCCGATAGTATCTGGACTGCTATCAAAATTCCATTAAAAAGTGTGGATAGTTTACTTCCTTTTGGAGTCAGAACTATGTATTTATTAGTGTTAAAGAGCAATACAAAATCAGAAAATCTTACCGTATCAATTGTTTTGGCGATTGCTAGTAGTAAGCAGCAAATTAAAATCACGATAGTGATCCAGTTAGTTGCGGTTATTTCTCGTGTTATAATCTCCATAGGTATGAATGGGATAAAATTAAGATCTTTATTCGGTATAATAAAATAAAGCCAGCAAAAACAGAATGTCACAGCAGTTTAAATAAATAGTTATATAGGGTGTTAGATCAGAAATTTTAGTAAAATAAGGATAAAATTATAAAATCTATTATTTCTGATTAGGTGTTGTAGAAAATATAAGTATAAAAAACAGAAAAAAATCTAGTGATTAATTAGTTATATTTGCCTGAAAATAACCAAAAAATGGTAGACTCAGTAGTTGTTATTCCTACCTATAACGAGATAGAAAATGTGGAGCGTGTTATTAAGAATGTGCTCTCGCTACAGCGTGATTTTCATATTCTTATAGTTGATGATAATTCACCTGATGGAACGGCGCTAAAAGTTAAGGAATTACAATTAGAATATCCAAAGCGTCTCTTTTTAATAGAAAGAGAAGGCAAATTAGGTTTAGGAACAGCATATATTTGTGGTTTTAAATGGGCATTAGATAGGTCTTATGAATTTATTTTTGAGATGGATGCCGATTTCTCACATAACCCAAATGACCTTATACGTTTGTACAATGCTTGTGTAAAGGGAACATCTCAAGTTGCTGTAGGGTCAAGATATATTACAGGAGTAAATGTGGTAAACTGGCCCATGAGCAGAGTTTTATTATCCTGGGGAGCTTCCAGATATGTTAGATTTATTACAGGAATGGATATACAGGATACTACTGCGGGTTTTGTATGCTATAAGAGAGTAGTGTTAGAGGAAATAAACCTGGATAAAATTAAGTTTGTAGGCTATGCTTTCCAGATAGAGATGAAATTTAAAGCATATCTGCTAAAATTTAAAATAAAAGAAGTCCCTGTAATATTTACAGATAGAACCAGAGGAACCTCCAAAATGAGTAAGGGAATAATATCCGAAGCTGTTTTTGGAGTATTAAAAATGAAGTTTAATAGTTTATTTAAACGATACGAAATATGATCATGAATAGTGTATTGATTAAGAATGCGAATATTGTTAATGAAGGAGAGATCTTTAATGGGGATGTATACATAGAAAATGGTTATTTTAAAGAGATAGCACCACAGATTAGTGCCAAATCCCCGGATGTTCATGTTTTTGATGCTGAAGGGAAACATCTTTTACCTGGTGTTATTGATGATCAGGTGCATTTTAGAGAACCAGGACTTACGCATAAAGCTACTATTGAAACAGAATCCAGAGCTGCTATTGCCGGGGGAATTACTTCTTTTATAGAAATGCCCAATACAAATCCACAAACTACGACAGTAGAAAAATTAGAAGAAAAATTTGAGATTGCGGCAAAGAGTAGTTATGCTAACTATTCTTTTATGTTTGGTGGTACTAATGATAATCTTGAGGAAATATTAAAAGTAGATCCTAAAAAAGTAGCAGCGCTAAAATTGTTTTTAGGTTCTTCTACTGGGAATATGCTTGTAGATGATCCAGAGGTACTGGAGAAAATTTTTTCTTCAACAGATTTACTTATTGCTGTGCATTGCGAAGACGAAGAAACCATACGAAATAACACGGCAAAGTATGTAGAAAAATATGGGGATGATATCCCTTTGGATTTTCATCCGATTATCAGAAGTGAAGAGGCTTGTTATTTATCTTCTTCAAAAGCTGTAGAATTAGCAAAAAAGACAGGTGCGCGATTGCATGTATTTCATCTTTCTACAGCAAAAGAATTAAAGCTATTTACAAATAAAATTCCATTAAAAGATAAAAAAATAACAGCAGAAGTATGTATACATCATCTTTGGTTTTCGGATCAGGATTATAAAGAAAAAGGAACATTGATAAAATGGAATCCAGCGGTTAAAACAGCAAAAGATCGAGATGCACTTTTTAAAGCACTTCTCGAGGATAAGCTAGATGTCATTGCAACGGATCATGCACCACATACCAGAGAAGAAAAGAACAATGTATATACCAAGGCTCCGTCTGGAGGACCATTGGTGCAGCACGCATTACCAGCGATGTTAGAATTTTATCATAGAGACAAGATTTCTTTAGAAAAGATAGTAGAAAAAATGTGTCATAATCCTGCGATTTTATTTCAGGTAGAAAAAAGAGGTTTTATTAAAGAGGGATATTGCGCTGATGCAGTTTTAGTAGATCTGAATGCTCCCTGGTCTGTGAATACGGATAATATAGCTTATAAGTGTGGCTGGTCTCCTTTTGAGGGAACTACTTTTAAGTCAAGGATTACTCATACTTTTGTAAACGGGAGTTTGGTTTATAAGAATTTCAAATTCTATGATGTTAAGAATGCACAACGATTAACTTTTGACAGATGATAAAAAAAATAATCATGAGTAGTGTCTTGACACTTATTGTCTATGCTTGCCAAAGTCTGGATAAACCTCCTAAACCTTCACATTTGATAGAAGAAGATAGAATGGTAGACATTCTCACTGATATTGCTTTTGTAAAAGCAGCAAAGGGATCGTATAAAAAAGTGTTTGATTTAGAAAACATTAATCCCGAAAACTATATTTTAGAAAAACATGGGATTGATAGCATCATTTTTTATGAAAATAATATTTGGTATACCAATCAAATAGAAGAATACAAAAAGATCTTTACAAAGGTTAAAAACAACCTTGATCACTCTAAGAAAAAGTTTGAAAAACTTAATAAAGAAGCAGATTCTATCAGGAAAGTGAAGGATTCCATAAAAGCAGCAGAAAAAGGCGAAAAGATAAAGATGAATAGTAGGTTTTCGGATGAGCTATTAGATCAGGAAGAAGAAGAGTTTATCTCCACAAAAATAGATAAAATAAAAAAGAAGAAAGGCGGGCTTAAGCCTCCTTCTTCAAAAAGGAAACAGTTTCCTTAATAGCTGTTTGGATAGGTGTAAAACTATAGGTGAGTTCTTTTTTTATTTTTTCATTCTTATAAAGAGTATTAGAAAAGGCACTTTTAATAGAAGATTTAAATAGATTTCTCTTGGTTCTAAATATGGTGCGATTTAAAAGTTGTATGTAATAAGCGATTTTCATTAAAAGAGGGGAGATTTTCTTTTTGGGTTCAGGTTTGTTTAATGCTTTGGCTATCATGGTAAAGACACTTTTGAAAGTAAGGTTTTCTCCTACCAAAATATAGCGTTCTTTGGTGATGCTCATATTCATAAGAATATACATAATTTTTACTACGTCCTGTACCGATACATATCCGGTAGTTCCGGTTGTATAATAATTCATTCCTTTATTTATTTTCTTAAATAAATAACCACTTCCCGAATCAAAAAACCCTGGGCCTATTATAATACCAGGGTTTACAATAACGGCATCAAGCCCTTCTTGTGTGCCTCTCCATACTTCCATTTCTGCACCATATTTAGTAATGGCATATACAGAATTAGAACTTTCCGGATTCCATTCTGCAGTTTCATCGATTGGTGTGGAGGATGGATTTTCACTTAAAGTAGCAATTGAGCTAACATAACATAGTTTTTTTATATTGTGTATGAGGCATAAATTTACAATGTTGGCAGTTCCTTCGATATTTATTTTACGCAGTTTTCTGTAGTGCGCAGGATTAAATGATATCATCGCGGCACAATGATATACCTGATAGATATCCTTAAGGGCAGTAGTAAGTGAAGGGATGTTGTTAAGATCACCTTGTATCCATTCAATAGTGTTAAAAGCAGCTTGATCTTCTGGACGACAGCAGGCTAAATACACCTTTTTGAAGGCTTCTTTTTTAGCTTCAGTCCTATATAAAGCACGTATTTGATGCTTTTTCTGTATGAGTTTGATCAATAAATGTGTGCCTACTAAACCTGTGGCTCCAGTCACTAATATCATAGTTACTATTCTTGTATACTTAATGTAAACGTTTCAAAGATATACTATTTACAGTAACCAATAAAATATGATGGATATTGCAACAGGGCAAACTCATACTTTTCGAGTTGATTTTTGGGGTGTTTTTTTGTATTAAAAGACTTGATTTTAAGTTGGTTAATAGTGGTTTTTTAGATTAAAAGTGACTATATTGTATTGATAATCAATATAATATATATTTTGAAAAACACAAATTCACTACAGTCAATTTTTAGTCAAATGGAAGATCCTAGAAGCCATATAAACCAACTTCACAATTTTATTGACTCCTTCTTATCGGAATAATTTCAGTAATTTGTGGAGCAGAAACCTGTAAACAAATGGTAGGGTTTGCTAGGTCAAAAGAAGCATTTCTTAAAACATTTCTCGAATTACCCAACGCAATACCTTCAGAAGACACTATAAACAGATTGTTTTCGGCAATCGATAGCCTGGAATTTG
>NZ_VTZU01000076.1 GCF_008370685.1 Aquimarina sp. RZ0 | reverse complement strand
GAGCAACAGGCGCTACTGGTGCACAAGGAATACAAGGCGTAACCGGAGCAACAGGTGCTACTGGTAGTCAAGGAATACAAGGTGTGACCGGAGCAACAGGCGCTACTGGTGCACAAGGAATACAAGGGGTAACCGGAGCAACAGGCGCTACTGGGGCACAAGGAATACAGGGTGTAACTGGAGCAACAGGCGCTACTGGAGCACAAGGAATACAGGGTGTGACCGGAGCAACAGGCGCTACTGGGGCACAAGGAATACAAGGGGTAACCGGAGCAACAGGTGCTACTGGAGCACAAGGAATTCAAGGGATCACTGGAGCAACAGGTGCTACCGGAGCACAAGGAATACAAGGGGTAACCGGAGCAACAGGTGCTACCGGAGCAACAGGTGCTACCGGGGCGCAAGGAATACAGGGTGTGACCGGAGCAATAGGCGCTACCGGAGCACAAGGAATACAAGGAGTCACTGGAGCAACAGGCGCTACCGGAGCACAAGGAATACAAGGGATCACCGGTGCAACAGGTACTACTGGTGCACAAGGAATTCAAGGAATCACAGGAGCAACAGGTGCTACTGGGGCAACAGGTGCTACTGGGACACAAGGAATACAGGGTGTGACCGGAGCAACAGGTGCTACTGGTAGTCAAGGAATACAAGGTGTGACCGGAGCAACAGGCGCTACTGGTGCACAAGGAATACAAGGCGTAACCGGAGCAACAGGTGCTACTGGTAGTCAAGGAATACAAGGTGTGACCGGAGCAACAGGCGCTACTGGTGCACAAGGAATACAAGGTGTGACCGGAGCAACAGGCGCTACTGGGGCGCAAGGAATTCAAGGTGTGACCGGAGCAACAGGTGCTACTGGGGCACAAGGAATACAGGGTGTGACCGGAGCAACAGGCGCTACTGGTAGTCAAGGAATACAGGGTGTAACTGGAGCAACAGGTGCTACTGGGACACAAGGAATACAGGGTGTGACCGGAGCAACGGGCGCTACTGGTAGTCAAGGAATACAAGGGATCACCGGAGCAACAGGTGATACTGGGGCACAAGGAATACAGGGTGTAACCGGAGCAACAGGCGCTACCGGAGCGCAAGGGATACAGGGTGTCACTGGTGTAGGAATACCTCAAACATTATCCATAAGTGATCATGATATAACACTATCAGATGGTGGTGGAACGGTTACAGTTCCTGATGATACTATATATAATACAGATGGAACACTCACTGGAAACAGAACTATGACTATGGGGGCATTCTTTATGAATTTTGATAGTGCTGCTAATAGTAGATCGACAATAACTTTGCAAAGAACTAATAATGCTAACGAAAGTGGAATTGGGTTTCAAAACTCAGGAGGCAATTATGATGCTGCGATTTCTTTAGAGTCAGGAGCTGATTCTGGAGGATTAAATTTTTATTCAGGAGGTAATCCGACAACTGCAAGTACTATTACCGAAACACTTTCCCTGCATAATGATAACCAAATTGAATTCTCTCAATATGGAGCTGGTACTCCTTTATTTTTAGACAATTCACCTGTCTATTTCCTAGGAGTTCAAAATGATGGTGATGTCGTTGAGATTGATCCATCAACTATAGGAACAGATGATCAAAATGCATCTGAGGTTCCTCTTGTAACTAATGTAGATGTAAATGAAGGAGCAGTTACTACTCCTACTTTAGAAACTAATGTAGAAGAGGTTATACAGGCAATTGCTCCAATCACCTCTAAAGCAGCCAGAGTATTCTATCCTCCATCAATAGAGATAGATGCTTCGGTAAATGGTACATTCTCTATAAATTTATATACAATGTATACGGCACAATTTGGAAGTCCAACTGCAGTAAGTGCAGGTGCACCGCTAACTGTGCCATTATATGACGCTGACGACTTATATTATTATGTAACTTTTGCGGATCCAAATGTATTTAATACTACACCTGGCGCAATGACTATAACGGCAGATGGTGTATTAACCTATACGATTATAGGGCAACCCGCGGATTTCAACACATTGATTAACGTAGTATTCGTTGTTAAGTAATACATAAAATATGACAGTTACCAATAATAAATACCTCTTTTTGGTTTGGATAGTAATTCTGCTCTTTCCACTAAATTTAATTATTGGTCAGGATACCTTTTTAGATGATTTTAACCCAGCCAACTACACAGGGAATGATGGAACTCAAAACTGGAATGGAGGTTGGACAGAAAATGATTTTGGAGCTGCTAACTCCCCTGCTGCTGGAAGAATACAGATTGACGGAAATCGATTAAGACTTAGAAATTTTGATTCTGGATTAAATTTATTTATTCTAAGGAATGTAGATTTATCAGCATACAGCTCAGCGACCCTAACATTTGATTATGATAGGGATAATGGAGACGAAAGTGTAGGTGCTTTTTTCTTAAATCCTAATACTGGATTTTATGATTTTGCTTTAGGAACTCCTACTGTAGGTGCTGCAACAGGTAGTCTTTCTTTTAACATTCCCGCTCTATATATAAATGCAAATTCTTCATTGTTATTCTTTTCTAATAGTGGTAATTGGGGGAATAATGAAACTGTTTTTATAGACAATGTCCTCATTACTGCCACTGCATCTATACCAGAAATATCTATTGACGATGTAACAGTTAATGAAAATGCAGGAACCTTAGATTTTACGGTTTCGCATACTGGAGGAACTACTTCAGGAAGTTTTACTATAGAATATGCTACAGTAAATAATACGGCTATTGCGCCAGGAGATTATACAGCAACATCTACTCCAACCAATCCGACACTAACTTTTCCTGGAACTACTCTGAGTGATCAAATTATTTCTATCCCTATTATTGATGATAATATAGCAGAAACATTAGAAACATTTTTTGTAGACCTTAGTAATCCCAGCGATGGTTCAGTAACTATTACTGATACTCAAGGAATAGGTACTATTAATGCCAGTGATCCTGCATCTATTGCTATCAATGATGTATCTGTAAATGAAGCGGCAGGAACAGCTACATTTACCGTTACTCATTCTGGAGGAGAAGTAACAGGAGGATTTACAGTTGATTATGCCACTGCTGATAATTCTGCAACTGTAGCAAACAATGATTATACAAGTACCAGCTCTCCTCCTTCTCTTACATTTGCTGGAACAATAGGTGAGAATCAAACAATTACAGTTCCAATCTTAGAAGATGTAGTTATTGAAGGAACTGAAACTTATTTTGTAGATTTAAGTAATGTTAGTAGTGCTTTAGTAGCTATTAGTGACCCACAGGGATTAGGTACTATTATAGACAATGATGCCGGAATAAGTATCAATGATATTTCTGTAAATGAAAATGTTGGTAATGCTACATTTACTGTCACACTTACTGGAACTGTCCCTGGAGGTTTTACCGTGGAGTATGCTACAACTGATAACACTGCAATAGCACCAAGTGATTATATTACAACAAGCTCTCCTAATCCTACTATAAGTTTTTCTGGAACTGATGGTGAAAATCAAACAATTACGATTCCTATAGTTGATGATAATTTTACAGAAACCACTACTGAAAACTTCTTTGTTAACTTAAGTAATCCTAGTGTAGGTTCAGTTACGTTGACAGATGCTCAGGGAATAGGTACTATTACGGATAATGATTCTGCTTCAATTACAATAAATGATATATCTGTAAATGAAACTGCAGGAACGGCTACTTTTACTGTAACCCACTCGGGAGGTGGAGATGTCGCTGGAGGCTTCACAGTTGAGTATACTACGTCTGATAGTTCTGCTACAAGTCCAGGTGATTATACAAGTACCGGTTCTCCTAATCCGACTCTTACTTTTTCGGGAACGAATGGAGAAACTCAAACTATTACAATACCTATTATTGATGATACAGACGTAGAAGGTACTGAAACCTATTTTGTAAATCTTAGTAACACTAGTAACTCTTTAGTATCTATTGCTGATAATCAAGGGTTAGGAACTATTATAGATGATGAAGCTCCTTTTGTGATAACCGATACAGTAACAGATAATACATGTAGCGGAATTTTTGTAGACAGTGGCTCTATTAACGCTCAATACAGCGATAACGAAGCAATTACCTACACCATCTGCCCAGATACTGCCGGTAGTTTTGTGGTTTTAAATTTCACTTCTTTTGATGTAGAAACAGGTTTTGATGGATTATCTATATATCAGGGAACAGCAACTACAACATTGATCGATACTTATGATAATGGAAATATCCCAACCACTATTATCTCTACAGATGCTTCTGGTTGTTTAACTTTTGTATTTACATCTGATTTTATAGTTACTGGAAATGGGTGGCAGGCTACAATTTCTTGTACCTCTTCTTCTTCAAGTTTTGTTACTGTAAATAATGTAACTGTCAATGAAAATGCAGGAACAGCTACTTTTACCGCTACACTTTCCGGAGGAAATGTTCCCGGCGGCTTCTCGGTAAATTATGATACTCTCGATGATACGGCTTTTGCAGATTCTGATTTTACTGCAACATCTGGGATTCTTAATTTTTCTGGTATATCTGGAGAAACTCAAACGATTACAGTTCCTATTATTAATAACACCTTTGGAGAAAACACAGAAACATTTTTTGTAAACCTTAGTAATTCAAGTTCATCTGCTGTTGGTTTAGTTAACGGAGTAGGTACCATCCTTGATGATGGAGACCCTGCAGTTCCTGATAATGTCCCACTTACCTTGTTTGATGATTTTAACGGTTATTATGATTATGCATTAACCGCAGGAACGCTAAGAACTGCTGATGAAGGAGTAGACCCCTGCTCAATCACCAACACCTCTTCTAATACATTAACAACCAATATACCAGCTGGTTCTACTATAGAAAAAGCATATTTATTATGGGGGCATTCCGGCACTGCTGCAGATGATGTTGTTACTTTTGAAGGGCAATCAGTTACAGCAGATATCGTCAATTCTGCTGGGGGTGGTTTTTATTATGGTATGGTTAGCGATGTTACTTCTATAGTTAATGCAATTCCTGATCCTTCTTCAAACACATATGATCTTACAGGTCTTACTATTGACAATAGCACTATTTATTGTGGTTCTGTAGTATTTGGAGGATGGTCATTATACATTTTTTATACAAATCCAACATTTCCTGCAGTTAGCATTAATATGTACAATGGTTTTGATGGGGAAATAAATAGCACTACATTTTATACATTATCTGGTTTCTTTGCCATAGGTTCTGTTGGATCAAAAACCTCTGTATTATCATGGGAAGGAGATCCAACTCGAACAGGAAACGAAACAATATCTGTAACAACTGGCTCAGGCACTACCAACCTGACTGGTGATGGGGATAATAACCCTCCTACTCTTAATAATGTTTTTAATTCGACTATTTATGATGATACAGCTAGTCCTGTAATTAATGATTCTTCTCTATTTGGATTTGATTTAGATACTTATGACATTTCTCCACTTATAAATCAGGGAGAAACTACTGCTACTACTAATATTCAAACAGGAGGTGATTTTGTAATATTGAATTCTGTATTATTAAAAGTCCCTAGTAACCTAATGACAGGTACTATCTATGAAGATATTAATTACCCTGGAGGAGCAGGTAGAGACCTGACTACTTCTTCTGGAGTAGGTATAGAAGGAGTTACAGTAGAATTATATGACAATCTAGGTGTTTTTATAGACTCTGATGTCACTGATGTAAACGGGGAATATAATATTGGCGGAATGGCGAATGGAACCTATAGTTTGCGTGTAGTTAATAATACGGTACGATCAACCAGAGGTGGCGGAACGACTTGTACGACTTGTCTACCTATTCAAACTTTTAAATATAATTACTCAGCAAGCACATTAATACCTGTCACAAATGAAATTGGAGGAGCAGATCCTTCTGCACAGGATATTGCTGCGAACGTTTTAGTTGGAGCTCAGACGGTTTCAACGGTTACCATACTTAATGAAGGAGCAGTTGGCCTAGATTTTGGCTTTAATTTTAATACCATTGTTAATACAAATGGCAGTGGACAGGGATCTCTAGGGCAATTTATTATTAATGCAAATAACCTCGATGAAACCGGTTTAGATATTGAGGCAAATAGTATTTTTAATCCAGCTACAGGAGAAGATACATCTATCTTTATGATTCCGACTACAGATGCCAATTTTACTAGTGGATATTTTGATATTAATATTCCTAATGGTACTCCTCTTGATATAATTACTGATGACACTATACATATTGATGGTAGAACTCAGACAGCCAATATTGGAGATACTAATACAGGAACAGTAGGTGCTGGTGGAACAACAGTAGGAACTTCTGCCAATATACTTCCTAATTATAATCGTCCTGAAATCCAGGTGCGGAGTGATTCGGGAGATGTTATACAAATTCAGGCATCAAATACAGTAATTCGTAATTTAGCTGTATATGGAGGTAATTTACGAGCAATTCGGCAAGATTCTGGAACTAATAACCTGATTGCAGAAAATTTATTGGGTGTAAATGCATTAGGAGCTTTGGGTACTGTGGGAGTCGGTAGTTATGTAGATGATGGAATTCAGGTTCTGGGAGGGACATCCACTATTGATGGAAATTACATTTCACTAAACACAGATTTTGGTATTTTTGTCAATGGAGGTACTTCCACTACAATCCAGAATAATCATATTACCGGAAATGGTACAAGAGCTTGTGAAAATAATATTAATATTCAAAACGGAAGTGGTATTACAATACAAAACAATTTAATCGAAAATTCTAATTCTATAGGAATCATTGATGGACAAGGAAATATAACCATTACAGAAAATACGATCACTACGTCAGATGCTGATGGAAGTTGTACTAATAGAGAAGGAATTAGATTAGAAGAAAGCAATACTACCATCACTAATAATGTAATTGATAACAATGGTGGTGCTGGCATTACTTTGACAGGGGCTACAGCGTCTGGAAATCTAATATCGCTAAACTCTATATACGCAAATGGAACGGTAGCAGATGCTTTAGGAATCGATATCGCAAATGATGGCGTCACTATAAATGATGCTGGAGATCCAGATTCTGGACCTAATGGTCGTTTAAACTTTCCTGTTCTCGAATCAGCAACTATTCGCGGAACAATATTAAGAGTTGTAGGTTGGTCTCGTCCGGGAGCAACTATAGAATTTTTCTTAACTGATATTAGCCAGGGTTCTGCTATGCCAGGAGATAATCAATTAGGACTAACTCAAGATTATGGAGAAGGGCAAGTTTTTCTAGGATCAGCGATAGAAGGAGGTTTTGATGATAATGATGGTTCTAGTTCCTCATATAATGATGTAGATGGAAATACAGATACTACTAATAAATTCAACTTTAGTTTTACGCTAGGCAGTACCATTCCTTTAGGATCCGTCATTACAGCTACTGCAACTATATCAAATTCTACTTCAGAATTTGCGAATACATTTGCGATAAATGCGGCTTCTGTTATTACAAATAGAAGAATAACATACCGAGTAAACCCTAATAATTCTACAACACCAATAGGAATACTAACATCAGATGTAACCATAAATAATTTTGATGATGGACAAAATGGTCCTGGCAATCCATACCAACTACAGATACAGAATACGACGGCTGTAGGTTTCAATTATCAAATCTGGATACAAAATGTTCCATATGCATCCATTCCAGGATTAAACTTAGGTAATCATACCCTAAATATTGTAGATAATGGAGATGGAACTTATAATTATTTATTTACCAGCACAACGGCCTTAGGTGCTTTTCAAAATACTATAATATCAGGTTCTGGAGGTGCCCCAAGTCCTCCTGGAATAGGTACAGCCTGTGGCTGTATCACTTTTTATAAATTATAATCGTCATAAAATGAAAAATTCAGAAAAAAACAATGTTTGCTCTTTTATCCAAAAATCTTCAATTTTTAAAATCTATTTTAAATCACATCTTACTGGTTTCAGGTAATTAACTGACTAGAGGTTTTCAAGTTAATAATAAGTATCACTTTGAGTAATTCTATGTAGAAAGCTACTGGAAGAAGGTTTTTAAAGAAAAAATTACTTTTCTACTAAACAGTTTCTATTAAAAATTACACAAATTTATACTAAGTTTTCTTAGTTATTCTACTTGTTAGCTTATTACCTAACTATCATTATAAATTAATTTTAGTGATGGTAATTTCCCTATTTATCAAACGACTAAAAATCTTATTGAAACTAAAAAAGTATCAAAAATTGTTTTTCGCCGACGAAA
Source organism: Aquimarina sp. RZ0 (assembly GCF_008370685.1). Classification (GTDB taxonomy): domain Bacteria; phylum Bacteroidota; class Bacteroidia; order Flavobacteriales; family Flavobacteriaceae; genus Aquimarina. Next base: position 23,045 of record NZ_VTZU01000076.1, on the reverse strand, counting down.
AAACGCATTTTACCGATACTAAGTATGATTTTAGTCGATAAAATGTAAACACTACATACAAAAAAGCGTATATTCGCGTAGTTAAATTACGGTAAAACCACAATATAATGTCGTCAAGAAAAAATACCCTTAGCAACCCTATATTTTTTATACTACTATTTATTAGTACTATACTAGTATCACAAGAAGCATTTCATAATTTTGGTAATGTTCAGATTCATGCTAATGGACAAGTAGGTTTCCATATGGACTTAGTCAATGATGGAACTTTTAATCAAAATGTAGGCTTTACTGGTTTCTATAATCAAAACAGTCTTACCGTTTCTGGAACGAGTCGTCCCGTTTTCTTTGATATGGAAATCGATGTTTTGGATGATTTATTTCTGGAAGTACCCGTTGGAGTGACTAACTTTCAGGAATTTACAAATGGAAAAGTTTTTACACCAAGAGATCAAATAAATGTTTCTTTGGATTATATTAACGACGCTCCATTTCTAGGCGAAAATGATGATAGACATGTGGATGGATATGCTTCTATCACTGGGCAATTAAATTTTACATTTCCTATTGGGGATGATTTTAGACACAGACCTATAAGCATAGAGAATCAGGCTGCTAATAATACCGCTAGAGCTGCATATTTCTTTGAGAACCCCAATTTTCCGAATTTCTTTTCTGAAAGCTTTGACACCAATAATTTTGAAGATTTATTATTTGGTATCAGTATTTTTGAATTTTGGGATCTGGATGGTGATACTCCTACCAGAGTAACCTTAACCTGGGATGATAATAGCAATATTCCTACTCTCGTTGATACTTTGGCTGATCTTAGAGTTGTAGGATGGGATAACAGCCTAGAACAATGGGTAAATCTTGGTAATGTAGGAACTACAGGAAATCTTGACCGTGGTGAAATTATATCAGAAATCATTTTACCAGATAATTATACCATTATTACGTTTGGTTCTTCTGACAAAATTTTAGATGGAGATTTAGAAATTTTTACTGCAGTTTCTCCTAATGGCGATGGTTTTAATGACACTTTTATTATACAAGGACTGATTAAATTTCCTGATAATGAAGTTTTCATATACAACCGTTGGGGTGTACTCGTATATCAACAAAAAGAATATCACGAAGTTCAGAATACTCCAAAAGGTTTTAGAGGTGTTTCTGATGGAAGAGCTACTATATCCAAAGATGAAGAATTACCGGTAGGGACGTATTATTATGTTTTAAACATCAAAGGAGAAAAAGACAGAGCCGGATACATTTATGTTAATAGATAACCCCAGGGCGATTATAACAAATAAAAACACTACTTGATCAAACTATTTTTTTCTCTATAAAATATAACGAACATTATATTTTTTCACAAAATGATGTGCCCATATTTCATAACCTTCATTCATATAAAATTTATGAGAAGGGTAATTAGACACATAACTATTTAGCTCAGTTGTTTCGCATCCTTTGTTTTTTGCATACTCATAAATCCAATAAAAAACCTTTTTCCCGATACCTTTATTACGATATACATCATCAATATATACGTGATCCGGTTCACAGGACCGACCCGCATAATGTCTGGTCATAAACCATAATCCAAAAACACCAATTAAGGTATCTCCAGATATATCCCCCAACATTCATAATACTGTTCAAACATTTCTGCAAAACGTTCTGAGACTATAGTATTGCTTAGCTCATTATTCATTAATTTTTGAATCATTGGCAGTACCAATGGAAAGTCAGGTTTTAAAATCCTGTTAAAAGTTATCTCCATTTCTATACATCTTAAATTTGTTGATCGTGATTTCGTGATTTTTTCCAAAAATAATTATACTTTTAGCTAGAATATGAAAAATAATCACAAAAATATATGAAAGAGAAATCAGGAAAAATACAAGATATAATTGATAAGAAGTTTCTGGAAGAACGCAGTGTATTTCTTTGGGGTCAGGTAGATGACAAATCTGCAAAGCATGTCATTGACAGGTTAATGTATCTGGATATGGTCAATAATGAGGAAATAAAATTATATATCAATAGTCCAGGCGGATATGTTACCTCTGGCTTTGCTATGTATGATACTATAAAGGCATTAAAAAGTCCGGTATCTACTATCTGTACAGGTTTAGCAGCATCTATGGGATCAATACTTCTTAGTGTGGGAGAAAAAGGACGTAGATTTATTCAGCCACACGCCAAAGTAATGATTCATCAGCCTAGTGGTGGCGCCAGAGGTCAGGCATCAAATATAGAAATTCAGGCAACAGAGATTCTTAAAACCAAAGAATTAAGTGCTCAGATACTAGCCGATAACTGTGGACAGGAAATGGAAAAAGTGCTCAAAGACTTCAATCGTGATTACTGGATGGATGCAGAAGAATCATTAGCTTACGGTATTGTAGATGAGATACGCTCATAAACGTAGCAGTATTTTTAATTAATATTGACTTTTTGAAAATAAAATATGCCGCAACCATAATCTGATTGATGTATTGTTGCGGCATGTTAATTTAATTTCTTAAATTACGGATACATTTGTATAGGCATAAAGAATCATTCTTTGTGCTGCAAAAGATAATTTTAGAGATAATGCAAAGAAAAAAATTCATTCAGGTAAGCGCTATGGGACTGATAGGATTGTCTTCAGTATCATTTGCAGATTTTCAATCACCATTCGACAAAAAGGATCTTATGGGAAAAGGTAACCCTACATTAATGGGTGAAGGATATAAACTACGCAAAAAGGCGCATCAGGCTTTTTTAAAAATGAAAAGCGCCGCTTTAAAGCAAGATATTAAGATTAAAGTTGTTTCCAGCTATAGAGATTACGAGCATCAAAATCGTATTTGGGAACGTAAATACGAAAGATATACTGAGAGTGGTTTATCACCTATAAAAGCAATTCGCAAAATAATTGAATATTCTACAATTCCTGGCACCTCCCGCCATCATTGGGGCACAGATCTCGATATTGTAGATGGCAGTGTTAAACAACCTAGAAATGTACTTTTAGAAAAACATTTTCATAACGGAGGGGCTTTTACCAGGTTTAAAACCTGGATGGATCACAATGCCAGTGATTTTGGTTTCTATCTCGTGTATACCAATAAAAAAGGGAGAAAAGGATTCAAATATGAGCCTTGGCACTATTCCTATGCACCTTCCTCAATACCAATGCTCAAAGAATTTAAAAAATTAGATATTAAAACTGAATTACAGAAGACAGTATTAATGGGAAGTTCTAGTTTTACTTCAGAATTTATCCAACAATATATGAATAGAAATGTACTGGATATCAATCCAAAACTTCTATAATACATACTAAAAGTTATTTCTGACTGTTATATAAAAAACCCCAAATATTTATGAAAAACATTCAAAACTTTTTTTGTATATCATTGATATGCTTATTATTAATATCATGTGCTAATGATGACAACAATGTAGAAATCACAAATAATAATACTACAATAGCAGATGATATATTTACACTGGTGAATCAACATAGACAAAGTATCGGATTATCTGTGTTGACAAGAAATGAAACTGCAGATCAATTATCAACTGAGCATACACAATATATGATTTCTATCGCTCAGATTAATCACGATAATTTTGATCAAAGAGGTACTATTTTAGGTGATCAGGAGAATGCAACAGGAATGGCAGAAAATGTTGCCCAGTTTTATCCTGATGCTCAAAGTGTGGTCAATGGTTGGCTAGAAAGCTCAGGTCACAGACAAAATATCGAAGGCAATTATACTCATACCGGTATTTCTGCTATAAAAGATAGTAAAGGAAGATATTACTATACACAACTATTTTATCGGTAATCAATAAACTATTCTTCAAAAAGTTGTAGCGTTTTATTTAAGTATTTCTACTGTTGTGTCTGGTCAGAAATACAGCAAAATCAGATTTGTATCTTTTCAATAAGTATAAAGTCCTCAAATATTTTCCAATTATTTATCAAATGACATCATGGTAAACTGAATCAAATTATTTTTTAAATCAGTTTACCATGATTTCATTTAAGCTGATATAATACGATTTATAACTAAAAATTTCGCATCTAATGACATTCTTTTTCTACTATATTTTCTTCATAAAATGAAACAATAGCTATGGCTATTCTTTAATTTGATTCATCAATCTAGCGAAAAATCCTTGCCATTATTTTTACGAAATTCTCATCCGTAAATCGTATAATTTAATATTTAGTAACTTTAGGATGTAGAAAAGAAAACTTGATTAATCAATAATATTGCTCAAATGAGACGAGGTGGGTTAAAAATTAGAATTTTAATTGGAATTGCTATTGTGATATTCGCATTTATTAAAAAATGTAATAATAAAACATTAAACCCGTATACCGACAGAGTGCAAAACATCAATATGTCTGCAGACCAGGAAATTGCAATTGGTCTGCAAAGTGCTCCGCAAATGGCACAACAACATGGAGGGCTACATCACGATAAAAAATTACAAAATTATATAGATGTAATCGGAAACAAGCTTGTCAATCAAACGATGGCTAGAGAAACCCCTTATAAATATGAATTTCACTTATTAGCAGACACCAATACAATCAATGCATTTGCATTACCGGGAGGACAAATATTTATTACGTATGCCCTACTCTCTAAATTAGAAAATGAAGACCAAATTGCTGGAGTACTAGGTCATGAAATAGGCCATGTACTCGGCAGACATTCTGCAGAAAGAATTGCAGAACATGAATTTTGGAAAACAATTTCTACCGGAGCTTCTGTTGGAGCAGATATGGGAGGACTTGTAAATGGAATAGGTCAAAATATATTATTAGGAAATGGCAGGGATGATGAATTAGAGAGTGACAAACTCGGTGTATTATTCATGATCAATGCTGGATACAATCCAGAACAAATGATTGGTGTAATGAAGATTCTTAAGAATGCCGGAGGATCCAATAGGGTTCCTGAGTTCCAGAGTACACACCCTGATCCCGAAAATAGAATTGAAAAAATTAAAGAAGCGATTCAGGAATACAGTCAATAACCACAAAAAAACTCCACCTGTAAGTATAGGTGAAGTTTTTGAGGTTTTTTATTTTTGACTTCTTTAAGACAGATCTCTAAGAAGTACCATAGCTTCCTTAGCATTGGATAATTTTGCATATTTCATTGCAGTATACCCTTTCTTAGTTTTGGTTTTTACTTTGGCTCCTTTGGCTACTAATAATTTGATTATATCACATTTATTATAACGTGCAGCATACATCAACGGGGTCATACCTTCGGATTTCTCATTAACGTCGCTTCCTAATTCGATCATTTTCTCTACAGTCTCTAGATCGCCTTTTACGATCGCCATACAGAAAGTACTGACCTTAGGAGTTGTTAATTCATAATTATGACTATCAAAAGTCACTCTTTTTTCGGTTGCAAAGCTTACGGATGTGATTAACATGATCGTCAATGCGGTTACAATTGTTTTCTTCATGATGTTGTATTTATTAAGTTTATTAAATTACTTACTACCATAAGACTCCTGATGTTACGGATTTGTTACACCATAAAATCAAAATAACACAATTTTAACATTTAAAAATGATTTTATCTTATCTAAATTGTTAAAAAAATGAATAGTTACTAGTAAATAATAGTTATAGTTATAATATTTATACTCTAATAAATATCTTAAGGCTTACATAAACTTAATTTTATATCATATTTTCAAAAAAATTATTGCCTGCATATTAATTATAGCATCTTTATTAAAAAAGACTCAATTTTAAGAATATCTCATTTTTTACATCATACGCAGATATTCATTACTGGTTTCATAAATTAACGATATCAGTTGATCATTATTTCACTTTAATATTATATAGCAATAATATCCATCTTTGGGTGATTTTAATTGTATATCGTACTTTTACCTCTTGCTTTTACCTTGTTTGAGTTATATACTCAAAAAAGTTTCGAATAAAAGATTTTAAATTATTAAAAAAATGAATAAAAAAGTAATCTTAATGATTCTGGATGGATGGGGAACCTCTCCTGATCCAAAAGTATCGGCAATAGACAACGCAGAGACTCCTTTTATTGACAGCCTCTATAACACATACCCCAATGCTTCTTTACGAACTGATGGACTACACGTAGGCTTGCCCGATGGACAAATGGGAAATAGTGAAGTAGGTCATATGAATCTGGGTGCAGGAAGAATTGTATATCAAGATCTTGCAAAAATAAATATGGCTATCGAAAAAGATACTTTAAAGAATGAACAAGTGCTTACAGATGCTTTTACATATGCCAAAGAAAATAACAAAAATATCCACCTTTTAGGTTTGGTAAGTGATGGAGGAGTTCACTCTCATATCAATCACATAAAAGGATTGCTGGATGCTGCTAATTCTTTTAACCTGGAAAATGTTTTTTTACATGCTTTTACGGATGGTCGTGATGTAGATCCCAAATCAGGCAAAAGTCATCTAGAAAACATTCAAAATCATATGGCAACGTCTACAGGGAAACTAGCCTCGGTTGTTGGACGTTATTATGCAATGGATCGGGATAAAAGATGGGAACGTGTAAAACTTGCATATGATCTTCTTGTAAATGGCATCGGAGAAAAGAGTGAAGATGTATTAAAGAGTATCCAAACAAATTATGATAATGATATCACTGATGAGTTTATAAAACCTATCATAATACAAGAGGAAAATGCTCCTGTTGCCACTATAAAGGAAGATGATGTTATTATATTCTTTAATTTCAGAACGGATCGAGGGAGAGAATTAACAGAAATGTTATCTCAGCAGGATATGCCTGAGTTTAATACCAAAAAATTACCATTATATTATGTTACTATGACTAATTATGATGAGAATTTTAAAAATACAAAAACAATCTACGATAAAGACAATATAAGAGAAACCTTAGGAGAAGTATTATCCAAAGCTGGTAAGAAACAAATTCGTATCGCTGAAACCGAAAAATATCCGCACGTTACTTTCTTTTTTTCTGGAGGACAAGAAGAGCCTTTTGAAGGGGAATCCAGGATTCTGAGGAATTCTCCCAAAGTAGCTACGTATGATTTAAAACCAGAAATGAGTGCATACGAACTACGCGATGCACTAGTATCTGAATTAGGAAAAGGAGAAACTGATTTTATCTGTTTAAATTTTGCTAATGGAGATATGGTTGGTCATACAGGTGATATGCAGGCTGCTATCAAAGCTTGCGAAACTGTAGATATCTGTGCAAAAGATGTGATTACAACCGGATTGGAGAATGGCTATTCAACCATATTGATAGCGGATCACGGAAACTGCGAAACCATGATTAATCCTGATGGATCACCAAACACAGCACACACCACCAACCCTGTTCCTGTTATCTTAATTGATAAAGAACAAATACAAATAAAAGATGGTGTCTTAGGTGACATCGCTCCTACGATACTTGATCTTATTGGAGTTGATCAACCCAAGGCTATGACACAGCATTCTTTGATTAAATAAAATCACGATTATATAAATTTACAAAAAGAGTAGTAAAGATATTTTTCTTTACTACTCTTTTTCTTTAAGATCAACATGTAATAGCATTTCTTATACGATGATGATTTTAAAATAAGTAGATAACAAGCCGTTGTTTTTTGTGTAGACAAAAGAGCAGATTCTAATACGATTTATAACTAAAAATTTCGCATATTCATCGTTTCTTTTTCCTTTCTACTTCGTTTAAAAAATAAACCGTAGCTATAGCTATGCTTGATTTTTTTGCCTTGCATAAAGAAAAAATAATTCAATGAATTTATACGAATTTTTTAATCACAAATCGTATAACAAATAATTTCGAACATAGCAGGGGAAATAAAAAAATCTCATAACTAATGTTTTACCAATTAATTATGAGATTTTGAAAATAATATTTAAAAAACAATAGTAGTCTACTATCGGATTTCTATTATCTAATTAAAAAAGAAATACTCCAAAAGAGATTGCTTTATTTTTTGCGTTTTTTGCAAAATTACGCTTAATTAATTGATTGTTTCGAGCAGATCCAGAGCCTAATGCTCTGCCTCGTCGATTAAAACCGTCATAAAAAGTAATAGATGTTGTAAACCTTCCCAAACGTGTTGATCTCAAGGCATAAGAGTTTGCTCTTCTATTGGCACCTCTTAGATTACCAATATTAAAACTGCGTGATTTATTAGTATTGATATAAAATACCTGTCTGTATATTCTATATCTTTGATCGGCTCTATCATAAAGTTCAATGGCAATTCTACCTTGGCGAGCCTTCGATTCTTTTGAAAGTTGTTGAGCTTTTTCATATGATTTGAATTCTTTCTCGAATTGCTCTGTTAATATCGCATCATTTGCTAGATGCTCTTCTTCACTGTCATAAACATATAAATCTGTTTTAATTTCAGAGTTATCCAACTCAATTTTATTTATAAATGTGAATTCTGAGTTTGCTACCAAATCACTTAGTGCTTTATTAGCCTCTACCTCACTTTTTGAGTAAGTAATTCCTTTATAAATGAGATTTGTAAAATTTACTTCATTTTGATCCTCAATACTGGTAACAGTATCAATTTGGATATCAGAATCTGATAGTTCTTCTTTTTGACAAGAAAAGAACATCATCATCAAAAGCACAAAAAATCCTAGGTTTAATTTCATTTTTTTCATTTTGTAATATTTTTATATTGGTTTATATATAATTATAACAATTAAAACATTGAATACCCTACGTTTACTTTTCCTGTTTTTATTTTTACCAGAGCTCTTAGTACAAATACTTCCTGTCAATATCTTTCTGTGTGTTTTTGTGTTTTCTTCCATTTGTTATACTCCTGCTGGGTTCCGAATATTTTGACAAGCATCAATGTTCTCTCACCAATGGATATTCCTGCTGATTTTATATTTTTCTTTTTTGCCAATCTGTAAATCAATATTTTTTTTTCAAGAGTTACCTTTTTATTTACACCGGCATCCGAAAGTTTTTATTTTGAAAGTAGCCTGAGAATTCCGTATTTTAGTTTTGTAAATAAAAAATACATTTTATGGGACTCTTTTGACCGACTAAAAATACCAGTAAACCAGTACTTCGGTAAATTTATAGACGTAACTCCTCGCTGGCTGCATAGCCGTTGCACCGATCAATACAAAAGCAATAATACGATTTGTGATTAAAAAATTCGTATAAATTCATTGAATTATTTTTTCTTTATGCAAGGCAAAAAAATCAAGCATAGCTATAGCTACGGTTTATTTTTTAAACGAAGTAGAAAGGAAAAAGAAACGATGAATATGCGAAATTTTTAGTTATAAATCGTATAAAAGCTTGCGAAACTGTAGATAACAAGCCGTTGTTTTTTGTGTAGACAAAAGAGCAGATTCTAACAAATAATTTCGCACATAGCAGGGGAAATAAAAAAATCTCATAACTAATGTTTTACCAATTAATTATGAGATTTTGAAAATAATATTTAAAAAACAATAATAGCCTACTATCGGATTTCTATTATCTAATTAAGAACTACTACCCCAAAAGAACTTACTCTATTTCTTGCATAATTTGCAAAATTATACTTAATTAATTGATTGTTTCGAGCAAATCCAGTGGCTAATCTTCTCCCTCGTCGAACAGCATCTTCAAAAAATCCAATACTTCCCGTACGCCCTGGAAAACCTGATACTCTAAAAGAATAAGAATCTGCTCTATCATTTGAATTCCTTCCAACAAAATTTTCCGGGAAACCTCTAAAATTAGTAGGTAGGCCATGCTTAACACGTCTGTATATTTTACCTCTTTGATTTGTTCTATTATAAAGTTCAATGGCGAGTCTACCTGTTCTTCTTACCTTCGATTCTTTTGAAAGTTGTTGAGCTTTTTCATATGCTTTGAATTCTTTCTCGAATTGCTCTGTCAATATCGCATCATTTGCTAGATGCTCTTTTTCACTGTCATAAACATATAAATCTGTTTTAATTTCAGAGTTATCCAACTCAATTTCATTTATAAATGTGAATTCTGAGTTTGCTACCAAATCACTTAGTGCTTTATTAGCCTCTACCTCACTTTTTGAGTAAGTAATTCCTTTATAAATGAGATTTGTAAAATTTACTTCATTTTGATCCTCAATACTGGTAACAGTATCAATTTGGATATCAGAATCTGATAGTTCTTCTTTTTGACAAGAAAAGAACATCATCATCAAAAGCACAAAAATTCCTAGGTTTAATTTCATTTTTTTCATTTTGTAATATTTTTATATTGGTTTATATATAATTATAACAATTAAAACATTGAATACCCTACGTTTACTTTTCAGGTTTCTATTTTTACCAGAGCTCTTAGTACCAATACTTCCTGTCAATATCTTTCTGTGTGTTTTTGTGTTTTTCTTCCATTTTTTATACTCCTGCTGGGTTCCGAATATTTTGACAAGCATCAATGTTCTCTCATCAATGGATATTCCTGCTGATTTTATATTTTTCTTTTGTGCCAATCTGTAAATCAATATTTTTTTTCAAGAGTTACCTTTTTATTTACACCGGCATCCGAAAGTTTGTATTTTGAAAGTAGCCTGAGAATTCCGTATTTTAGTTTTGTAAATAAAAAATACATTTTATGGGACTCTTTTGACCGACTAAAAATACCAGTAAACCAGTACTTCGGTAAATTTATAGACGTAACTCCTCGCTGGCTGCATAGCCGTTGCACCGATCAATACAAAAGCAATAAAAGCTTGCGAAACTGTAGATAACAAGCCGTTGTTTTTTGTGTAGACAAAAATAATATTAAGACGTAGTCATAGCTACAGTTTCTTTTTTACTCTAAAATTCTTAAATGAGTTTTTTTATTATGGTACGCATAGATTAAAATTGGTTCCATGTATTGAATCTTAATATTCTTTGTAAATTTACCAACCCTAATTAGGCTATTATGATTATTACTAAAACACGTGAGGAAATAGAATTGATGAGAGAGAGTGCTCTAATTGTATCAAAAACATTAGGCATGCTAGCTTCAGAGGTAAAACCAGGTGTTACAACCCTACAGTTAGACACCCTTGCAGAAGAGTTTATCAGGGATCACGGAGCTGTTCCCGGTTTTCTGGGACTTTATGATTTCCCTAACACCTTATGCATGAGTCCTAATGCTCAGGTAGTCCACGGTATTCCTAATAATAGCCCATTAGAAGAGGGAGATATTATCTCTATTGATTGTGGTGCTTTAAAGAATGAATTTTATGGAGACCACGCTTATACCTTTGCAGTTGGTGAAATTTCTCCCGAAGTAGCGCAATTACTAAAAATCACAAAAGATTCACTTTATATAGGTATAGCCGAACTAAAAGTAGGAAATCGCGTAGGAGATGTTGGGTATGCCATACAAAAATTCACTGAAGAAGCGGGCTATGGAGTGGTAAGAGAACTTGTTGGTCATGGGCTAGGCAGAAAAATGCACGAAGATCCTGAGATGCCTAATTATGGTCGTCGCGGTAGAGGTAAAAAATTTGTAGAAGGAATGGTTGTTGCTATTGAGCCTATGACGAATATGGGTACGCATCGCATAAAACAATTAAAAGATGGCTGGACTATCCTTACTGCAGATGGGAAACCGAGTGCTCATTTTGAGCATGATATTGCTATTATAGATGGCAAACCAGAAATACTTTCCACTTTTAAATATATACATCAGGCGCTTGGTATCGAATCTAATGAAGAGGATGCGTTCAGACAAGAATTATTGGCGGTATAATTTTTTCCTGGCTCTATGAAAAAACTCTTTAAATTCATACTCAACACAATACCCAGACCGCTCCTTATTAGATTGAGTTATTTGATCAGACCTGTCATAGCCTTTTTATTAAAAGGTAAAAAATATACAGATCCTATTGATGGAAAAAGTTTTTCTAAATTTTTACCCTATGGATATGGTACACAGCGAAATAATGTACTCTCCCCTTCTACCCTTTCTCTAGAACGTCATAGATTACTTTGGTTATACCTACAGAGCGAAACTGACTTCTTTACTAATAAAGCTAAGGTTCTTCATTTTGCGCCAGAGCAAGCTTTTTATAAACGATTTAGAAAACTAAAACATCTGGACTACACGACTACAGACCTCAATTCTCCTCTGGCAGATGTCAAAGCTGATATTTGCAAACTACCTTTTACTACCAACGAATATGACATTATCTTTTGTAATCATGTTTTGGAGCATATTCCAGATGATACAAAAGCGATGCAGGAAATATACAGAGTGCTCAAACCTGGTGGAATGGCAATTTTGCAGATTCCGCAGGATCTAAATAGAGAAATTACTTATGAAGATGATAGTATTACAGATCCAAAAAAACGTGCAGAAATATTCGGGCAGTATGATCATATGAGAATATATGGCAGCGATTATTTCGAAAAACTACGATCCATAGGTTTTAAAGTAGATGAAGTAGACTATACAGCTATCCTTTGTAGAGAAGATGTTATTAAATATTGTCTCGCTCCGGGAGAAATACTTCCCGTTTGTTATAAACCTTGATATTTTAAAGGTAATTTCTTAAAAAAACACGTTTCCCGGATTGTCTTAGGTAACAATTTTATAATCTTTGTAATTAACTATTAATCTGAGCTTATCAAAGGGGGCCGATATAAAATTTTTATCAGAATTTCACTCAAACCGATGCGCCGTAGGTTACTCTAAGTTTATTAAGATAATTACCCTTATGAAACATTGTAAATCCTTATTTTCAAAAAAATTCATAACTATATTTTTTGGTTTCGTAATTTGTAGTGTACCCCAAGCACAAGCTACAAATGATACGATTGCTGCGTCTCATTATTTTTCTAAAGCGGATGTATTATTATCCACTTGGAAATTAGACAGTGCTATTGTATATTTTAGGAAAGCACTCCCCTTCTATAAAAAAGAAAACATTCAAAAACGGCTGGCAGACTGCTATGATAAAATTGCTGAAGCTCATAGAAAAAATTATGATCTGAATGATGCATTAGTAAACGCAGAAAAGGCAAAGGAAATACGATTAAAAATTTTTGACTCAACACACACAGAAGTTGCTTTATCTTATAATAGTATGGGTCATATTTTAAAAGAACAAGACAAGTTTGAGGATGCTATGGAGTATTACCAAAAGGCATTAGAAATACAACTCAGCAATTTTGCAGACAATGATTATCGGGTAGCAGACTGCTATCATAATATAGGGACGATCCATCGTATTATGGCAAAATATGAAAAAGCTCTCGAATTCTACGACAAAGCACTGAAAATCAGAATTAATACGTTTGGAAAAACAAGTAACAAAGTTGCAATATCTTTTTTAAGTATTGGACACACAAAATTGCGCATAGGAAATTATAAAACAGCTTTAGTTTATTACCAAAATGCTTTAACGATAATATCAAAAGTCCATGGTAATCAAAGCGCAGAAGTAGCCTTTTGCTACAATTATATTGGTAAGTTATTTATCCGTTTCGATGACTTTGACAATTCAATTAAGTATCAGAAAAAAGCACTATCGATATTAAATAATATCTTTCGAGCAAATCATATAAATACATTGTTCTGTTATGTTAATATGGGTGTAGCATATAGAAGAAAAGGAGAGCACAATAAATCCAATGACTATCAAAATATAGCCTTCAAAATTGTTTCTAAAAAACTTAAAAGTAATCATAGCAAATTTGTTGATGTTTATAATGAACTTGGCATTCTAAATTTCAAAAAAGGTCTGTATAACAAAGCTTTAGAATATCATCAAAAAACATTTAATATTAAATCTGAAATTTACCAAAAAAACCACCCTTATATTGGTTCAACACTAAACAATCTGGGTGCGACCTACCACTTTAAAGCAGAATACGACAAGGCATTACATCATTACAAAAATGCTATTATAAACTATTTAAGTTCACTTAAGGAAAATCACAGTGCAGTAGCTCAAACATATAATAATATAGCAAATACTTATAAATCCAAAAATGATCTTAACAAAGCTTTAGAATATTATTTCAAGGCTCTAAAAATAAGAATTAAAGTAAAAGGAAAAAATCACTCACATACATCAATAACCTATCATGATATTGCTGGTGTATACCTAATTAAAAAAGAATATTCCAATGCCCTGCAATACTATAAAAAAGCATTAGATATTCAGGAACGTTTGTATGGTAAAATAAATTATTACGTTAGCGATATCAATAATGCCATTAGCAAAGTATATAGTGCAACTAAAAAATTTAATATAGCTTTGAGTTATTGCGAAAAAAGCCTAAAAGTCCGACTTTTAACGGACGGTAATCATCATCCTAGAACTTCTATATCATATAACCTTATTGGAGATATACATTTTCAAATGAAAAAGTATTCAAAAGCTCTAAGTTATTATAATAAAGCTGTCATTGCAAATACAAAGCCAGATATTCGTATTTCTGATTCTAATAATTTAGATTTTAACACCTATATGGATGGTAACGTTCTGATACAAACACTCCAAAGAAAAGGTAAGACATTACTATATATTTTTAAAGAAAGTAATAATATCAAAAGTCTGATTTCGAGTATAAAAATCTATGAAAAAGCCGATATTTTGATTGAAGAAATTAGATCCTCACTATACAATCGCCAAGACAAAATAACATTTGCCCAACAAACCTTAGAAATATATACCGGTGCAATAAAATCCCAGTTTTTGCTTTATCAAATCGATAAAAATCAACAGCATCTAGAAAAAGCTTTTTACTATGCAGAAAAAAGTAAATCTAATACACTACGAGAATTACTTACCACATCTAATGCTATGAACTTTGCCGGATTACCTAAAGGTGTCCTGGATCTGGAAGAGCAATTAAAAGGTGATCATTCTTTTTATACTTCAGAAATTGTAAAAGAAAGAGCTAACAAAATCCCAGATACTACAAAAATCGATACTTATAACGATAAATTATTCTATTTGGGTAGAAAACGAGATTCCCTATTAATAGCTATAGAAAAAGAATATCCAAAATACTATCAATTAAAGCATCAAAATCAAATCATTTCTATTGCTGATATCCAGAAAAAACTAGATCAAAAAACTACTTTATTAGAGTTTTTTGTATCTGATAGTATTTCTTATGCCTTTACGATTTCAAAAAATACCATCGATATAAAAACGCTATCCACCACTGGAATGGCTAAAAGCATTGAATATTTAAAAGAAACCATCACTGCAAAAGATACTCCCAGGTTTAAAGAAGTGGCTCATCAATTATACAATCAGCTCATACATCCTCTTAGAGATCAAATTGTAGGAGATCAACTTATTATTATTCCTGACGGGGTCTTATGGCATCTAAACTTTGAATTATTACTTACTCAAAATGATTCTTCTAACCACCCAAAAGAACTTTCGTATTTACTTAAAAAATATGCAGTAAGTTATGCCAATGCTGCCAATCTCTTATTTACGGTTTCAAAAAGCGATCAAGCATCCAAAAAACGACAAGAATGCCTTGCTTTTTCTTTTTCTGACAGCACTCTCGCTCTGGATACTGAAACTATGAGTTTGGCTTCTTTTAGAGACATGGGAGATGATTTACCGGGAACCCGCAAAGAGATCAAAGCTATTTCTGATATTATGGATGGTCAGTATTATTTTGGATCACAGGCGATAGAAGCAAATTTTAAGAAAAACGCAAATCAATATAGTATTCTTCATTTGGCATTGCACGGCGAGGTAGATAACGACCATCCTGAAAATTCCAGACTTTTATTCACTAAAAGCAACGACACTACAGAAGATAATTCCTTATATAGCCATGAGCTTTTTGCCCTTAGTCTCCCGGCTGAGCTTGCTGTACTGAGTGCTTGCAATACAGGATCTGGTAAAATAGCAAAAGGAGAAGGTATCATGAGTTTAGGAAATGCTTTTCAGTATGCAGGCGCTAAAAGCCTATTATTAAGCAGATGGGAAATATCTGATCAAACCACTCCAGACCTGATGACAAATTTCTATAAAAACCTAAAAAAAGGAATGAGCAAAGCTATGGCATTACAGCAAGCTAAACTGTCGTATCTTACAACAGCCAACTCACATAAAACACATCCATTTTATTGGAGTGGATTTTATATAATTGGAGATACTTCTCCAATTTCATTAAGCTCAGATACTACAGTATTTTGGGAACTTATTCTTGTTATTACAAGCATTCTACTACTATTATTAATATGGTTATACAGGCACAAATTAAAAAAAATCCTGAAACCTCAATAAAAATAATGAAAAGTGTTAATGCATAAAAACTACCCGAAAAGGGTGGGAAAATTCAGTTTTTTATTTTGGAAATTTGAATTATTAACAATTTTTAATAAAATCACACAAAATGAAAAACAGTAGATTGAATTTTGCAGTCGCTATTGCAACTATTATTGGATTTTTTGTTTCCTGTAATAAAGAAGAAATTCCAGAGAATACTCAAACCTCTCTAATCGAAGGAAAAATTGAATTAGTAGATGGGGTATTAAAATTTGATTCTGAAGCTACTTTTGAAAACACACTTAGACAGTTAATCAATAAACAAAACTCGTTAGACGAATGGGAAAAACAATTTTCAGGATTCACCTCAATGCGAGCTGCTTTTGATAAGTTATCAGACAAAGATTTAGAAAACATCGCTGTCAACGAATCAAATGAAGGTTTTGAAGATCTTTTGATAATCACAGAATCTGATGGAGAGCTAGAAATACGAATGAATATAGATGATCTTGTACTGGCTACGATTGCAAACCAACATGGACTCGTTCTAATAGATGATTATGCATACAAGATCAGATACAATACTTTGTATAAAATTAAAGAGAGTAGTCTTGACAAAATAGTAAACATTGATAATGCAAAAGCTCAAAAATTAATAAATACTAACGAAATAGAAAGTTTTCCTGTGAGCCATCAATACTATGATTCTGAATTAGGCAATACCGAAGACGAAGATTTTGCAAAAGCAGACAGAACCTGTAATAAAAGATATTGGAAGAAAAAGAGAAAACGTCTTAAAGGAGAACAGTGGACTACCAATATCGGGCCACTTTATTCAGGAGCTGGAGCAAGAACAAAACATCAGAAAAGATCTGCTAGAATCTGGTTTAGAAACAAAACTAAACAATTAAGATTAAAACTTAATGGCAGTTACACTCAATATTTTGAAGGAATTCCTATTACACAAAATGTAGCTGAAGATAGTGGATGGCAAAATGATGATGGCAGAGAGGCATATCTTTTTGATTTTTGTATAAACGCTAATTGTTCATTTACTATTAACAACCTTTCTTCTACACATGAGTGTATCTGTGATGATAATAATTATCTAAGATGCGATATCATATTTTAAATAAAAACATACTTATAAATAATAAAGGGGCTGATCCATATATAAATAGTCCCTTTATTTTTATAATCCTCGGTAAATAAAACAAGATATTTTAATATAGAGGAGAGTGTAAATTAAACATTTTTCAGGATACCTTTTTTGTTTCCTTATTTTGAAATACAAACTCTCGATATAACGGATCATTTTCTATCATGGACATTAATAGTTTTTTGCTTTCAAATTTTTTCTTTCTAACATTACCTTCAGAATACTTTGTTATCATTGCTATCTCCCGAACACTCTTCCCTTCAAAATACAAAGTAAGTATCTGTCTACACGAGTTGTTAAGCTTTAAAAAATGTTTTCTAAACAGGTTTTCTCTCTCTTGCTTTTCAATGTCCTCAATAATATTGGCATTGACATCTAATATCAGATTATCACTATCCCCAATAAAGGGTAGATTGCTTTTCTTTCTTAATTTACTTCTCCATATATTCTTACAAACACCATAAAAAAATGTATGTATAGAACAATGAATGCTGGAGGGATCAGATTTTAGTTTTTGATACAAAACAATCAATGCATCCTGAAATACATCTTCTGAGTCCACTTCAGTTCCTGAATTCATAACAACAAAATTGCGAATCCTTTTAAAATTTTTTTTATAAAAACTTTTTAAAACTTCATCATCTCCGTTGATAATGCCATTAAATATTCTGATCTCATCATTGCGCCCCATATTAATGATTTAAGATTTAGTTAGACATTTTCTCCCTGCATAATATCAGTATCAATTTTTATTCCATTGTTACAAGAAAAACACTCTATTACCAAGAATAACGTTATAAAACATAAGAATGTTGCAACCTTGATCATATTATTTACTCTGAACAAAATTAAATATAATTGCAGAGCACTAAAAGTTAAAATAAGGGAATTAACAACTTTAATGAGTACAGACAACATACCACTTAGTAAAGATGGACTTATCTATAAACCGTATTTAATCTTATTATGAAAAATGCTTAAACACGATACTTGAGCGAAAATATATGGGACATTTACTGGATATCTAATTTAATTAATAAAAAAAATCATCCATTTCTTACGAGTAAGATATTAAGGAATTAGACTTTATTATATCAGAAATACTTTCTTGCGTGAGAATCAATATTTCTATAGATTACATTCTTATGGAAACCCATTAGCATAAAGCTTGTATTGAAATTCCTAGTCCAAATAAAAATGAAAAAATCGGAAAAAACTTGGTATAAAAAAACAAATGTAATATCCTCTTAGAAACTTGATCGATACCTGATATCCATTGCTTTGCAAATTCATCCTGATTAAGAAACGTTGAATTCATGATCTCGATATTGACAACAAAAATCCCAAAAATTGCAAAACCAGGATACACATCCAATAGGTCAATTCTTTTTTTTTGCTTTGATCGGCTGTTTCTCCAAATTTTAGTTTTTTATCAAAGGAAAATCAATATCTTGACTACAGATACTACAAGGATAAAATTACAAAACTTTTGCACACCTACTTAATACAACCTTTTATTGATTGGGTAAAACGCTTGAAATGATTACTTTTTTAGCAAACTTACATATCTAATATTCTAACAAATCATGGTTCATCTCTTTATAAAGAGCATATGAAACTATACCTATTGCCGCATATAATCCAAAAACAACCTGCAACCTGCCATACACCAGGCATAAGTTTCGGCTAGCTCTATTTCTCCGGATTCATAGGCATTTGCCCCTTCTTTATTACAGATATCAATTACATTAGAGATCCCTTTTGCCATCGGTATATACAATCGGTTCTCAGTTTGTGTAATTTTCAGAGATTTATCAGCCATGGACAGGTCATTTTTAATAATAGAAATCTCTCTGCCTATACCGATCTTAAGCAGTTGCATCATGGATAAAAATCGAATCAGGGACGATAAAAAATCAGAAGGCGCACATAAATACCCTGATCGTGAAGGATTAGGGATCGAAGCTATGCTTCCATTAGCTACATATTCTTCTACCAATTTGGAGAATCGAACAGATATATCAGGTTTATTTTTCAAATTATACATCAATTTCATACCTCTAAGTTATGGGTAATCAACCATATACAAAATAGGTGATTATACGTATTTTTCCCCGCGCTTCCAACATGCTTGATACATGTGAACATCTTAAATAATAAACACTGAAATATTATAGGTATATGACCAATACCAACTCTCAAATAAAATTCCTTATTAAAATCATTTCTTTTTGTTTCACACTTCAAAAATAAAAAGCATTGATCATACTGCTATTTATGAATTTTCTTTCCAGCATCAATTAAAAAATAATCTGATCCACTTTACAGTGAGTTCATCTAATACGATTTGTGATTAAAAAATTCGTATAAATTCATTGAATTATTTTTTCTTTATGCAAGTCAAAAAAATCAAGCATAGCTATAGCTACGGTTTATTTTTTAAACGAAGTAGAAAGGAAAAAGAAACGATGAATATGCGAAATTTTTAGTTATAAATCGTATAAGAACTGCTGTAATAATTATTTTATTTTTTTTTAGTATGATCAGAAAAGGGATGTTTTCGTCATTTATTGTCTAATCCCATCCTGTTATTTGAATTTACTACAAGAGAAAATTATTAATTCTAATAATCAGTATTTTACATTTCAAAAGAACAAATAAAGAACAATAAAAACATCAAAATTCAGTTTGAAATAGCACTGAATCTGTTCTTTTTACCAAGAAATAAATATCAACATAGCACTACAAAATAAATCTATACTCAGTTAGGAAGATATAACATTGCCAATTTTTATAGTGCAACCATATTAAAAATAGGGAACAGAATTAAGGTTACCTCTAAAATTAATTTATTTTTAATCAAATATAATATTTTTTGAAAAGATATCTAGGCACAAACTAAAATCACGTTATCAAAAAAGATATCGGTTAATTTTTAAAACATCAATGATAATGTCTTAAAAGAAATTGCAAAAAAACTCTCTTCAAAGATGTATAGACAATAATGTTGTTAATCTTTCTAATGTAGGCCTTAAAAATAAGAACTTATTAAGAATGTTAAGTATTCACGTTTTGAAAACGAATATCTTGAATTTAATCGCGTGGAAAAAGATGTAAATTATAATACACAGTATTGTAAAGAATATTAAATAAATTACAATACACCTGTAAAAGTTATGAATGATAGTTTTCCATACTAGAATTGCTAAATCTAAATTGAACTATTGTTATTCTTAAATAGAGATAATTTTTTCCTATTCATTATTCTTTTTCCAATTAATTAGTTTTTCTGACAAGGCGATCCAAAAGGGACTAATTATTAAAGTTAAAGAAATCAGACTAATAGTGAAGTTATAGGAGAAGTCTTCTATAATACCTAAACCTAATGCAGTGGAACTAATCAAAAAGCTTAACTCTCCTATTTGAGCTAGAAGAGCCCCTCCTAAAAATGCTTCTTTCCAGGTATTTGAAAAAACCTTTAGTATTACAGTATTCAATATATGATTGGTTATATACACTACAAAAATAACCGAGATTATGGTCCAAAGATTACTGTACACAAAACCAAGATCTATTTGTAATCCAACACTAATAAAAAATAAGGATACAAACAAAACTCTAAAAGAATGTAGCGTGTCATGTATCCAATCTGTTGCCTTTGCTGCATTAATAATCATTCCTCCAACAAAAGCTCCCAAAGCAGGAGATATACCGAAAAAAGATGTTGCTAAAGCACCACCAAAACATAGAAAAATAGCCATAAAAACTTGTAATTCGTGATCTCGGTATATTTTTTTGGAATATGGTAATACTATTACTCCCTTGATATAGATATATATTAGTGTAGCCACAATCACTATTGCTCCAATAATCATCAATACAATATTTTCTGTAGATTCGGTTTTCCCTCCTAGCTGGGAGATAATTATTAATAGAGGTACAAAAATTATATCCTGAGCCAATAAAATACTTAACACATTTTTTCCTATTCGAGTATCAATTAGTTTCTTGTCTTGTAAAAGTTTGATTACAACTGCCGAGCTACTTAAAGCAATTACAAAACCTAAAACCACTGACCTTGCAAAACTCCAATTAAAAAAATACCCTATTAAAAATACTGAAAATACACTTAAAGCAATCTGTAATAATGTGCCAATCACTGCCAGTTTCCATCGCTTAAGAAAATCAATTAAGTTAATTTCCATTCCTATAAAAAATAATAAGAGAATTACACCCAATTCTCCTAGTAGCTCAACAGACTCTTTATCATCAACAACACTTAACCCTTGCTCTCCAAGAAGTACTCCAACCAAAATATAACCAATAATATAAGTTTGGTTTAATTTTCTTAAGATAATACTAAGTACAATAACAAATATTGCAAGAATGGATATGACCTGAATAATTGGTTCTATATTAGAAATTAGTAGCATATTTAAATGTAATTGTAATTACTGAATTAATTAAGTTTATTTACCTAGAAATGCATTTAATTTGTGAATATTAATGAACTAATAATTAGTATATTTAATAGAAGATTAAA
Source organism: Aquimarina sp. RZ0 (assembly GCF_008370685.1). Lineage (GTDB taxonomy): Bacteria > Bacteroidota > Bacteroidia > Flavobacteriales > Flavobacteriaceae > Aquimarina. Next base: position 1,065 of record NZ_VTZU01000076.1, on the reverse strand, counting down.
TTTTTAAGAAAATGAAGCAAATTTTAGTTCCAACAGATTTTTCAGACAATGCATATAATGCTTTACAATATGCAAAGATATTATTTGCTAATGATAACTGTACTTTTTTCTTGTTTAATGTATATTTAATTAATCCTTCGACTCTTTTAAGTGAAGAATATAACAAATCTATGTTGGGAGAAATGAAAATCGAATCTGAAAAAGATCTAAAAGTATTATTCAACAAAGAAAACGAAGAGAATCAAAATCAACTTCATCATTTTGAGATCATCTCTAGAGCGGATACACTAATAAAAGCTATTAATTGGGCAGTAGTTTCAAAAAAAATAGATTATATAGTGATGGGCACAAAAGGTGCTAAGGGAGCTAAGGAAATTTTCTTAGGAAGTAACGCTGTAAAAATAATTAATGGTATTGATAACTGCCCAATCATTGTAGTTCCCAAAGCTTATAAACCAAAAAGCCCTTCAGTTATAGCATTTTCTACAAATTTTAAAAGAACGTTTTTTTCAAAAGAAATAAAACCGTTAATTAATATAGTAATATCTAACTCTGCAAAAATCAACATCACCAGAATTATGATGGAAGAATATTTAAGTGATCCTCAAAAGATGCATAAAGAAACTCTAAAAACTATTTTTAAAGATCTAGATTATATTTTTTGTAAAATTGATGTTGAAACATCCCAAACTAAGGCTTTAAAAAGTTTTGCCCAGCAGACAGAAAGTGATTTAATTGCTTTAGTGCATCATAAACAAAATTTTTTTCAAAGATTATTGGATGAAGATGTAGTAGATAAAATATCATTTAATAGCCCTTTACCTTTATTAATATTACCTGAACTAAATTAAAACTCTACTGTCAAAAAAATGAAAAATATTGGATTGAGTTATTACTAATTTGTTTTTTTGTTATAGTTATTTGCCTATCCAGACGTTGGAAGTGTAATTATAACCCTGTCTCAGGGTTAAGCCCCAGGAGGGCTCTGGAAGCTAGCTTCCAGAGCCCTCCTGGGGCTTGGTCGCTAAATCGAGTGCTATCCGATCCCCAAATTTAATATATAAT
>NZ_VTZU01000075.1 GCF_008370685.1 Aquimarina sp. RZ0 | reverse complement strand
CTATTTTTTGCTTCTGTGTCAACAATCGACCCATATGATCATAGGTAAAAGTATCTGTAGTAACAATCGAAGCATTGCTATCTCGTCTATGCGTCGTTTTGGTTTTAAGCACCTTGCCTGCAAAATCCAGTTTATTTAAAATCCAATCCTCTGTACCCAAATAGTCATTTTTTATGTGGGTTTCCCAGGCTCTTCCTTTATTATCATAGTAGGTAGCTGTCATAATCCATTGATCAGTTCCTAACACTCGTACTTGTGTAACCGTTGGTAAGCCTTTTACTTCTGCAGTTGCTGTCATTTCTTCCCAGATTCCGGAACCATTAGCAGGATTAAAAGCTACCACATTTCCTACTTCATAGTCATCGTAATAGTTGATTGTGTATATCTTGTTTATCCCAGTAGGTATTGCATCATTCGAATAATATATAGCTGTACCTGCAACGGATAAGGATGTAACTCTTTTAGTTACATACTGCGTATAATTTCCAGTATCTGCAAATCCTTGCATTGTTCCTCTTGATACAGTTCCTGGTTGTATATGTAATCCTGTAAATGCTATTCTCCCAAAAGCATCATACTTGGTAAATAACCATTCATTATTAGCTCTTTGATTGGCATCCTGTGTCATTACGGGTTGATCCAATTTATTGTATACGATATACTCCCATCCTTTACCTGGGATTTTCTTTTCTACCAATCGATTTCTTTGATCATATTTGTACTGATAACATAGTTCGTTTAATTCTATAGCGGATACACCATCACTTTCGCTTAATGTTACTTTTGGTGGAATCACATAGGTAAGATTGCCATAATCATCATATACATAATACGTATCGTGTGCTATATTCTCATTATAAGTCCTTTTCAGGATCACTCTCCCTAATTTATCTGTATATTCCTTTGTGGTATGATCATTAGGATGTGTTTGATTAGGGAGCCAGTTTTCATCTTTGGTAATGGTGACTCTCAATTCATTTGCCGGGTAGTATGCATCCCTAACAAGACTCGGAGCTTCGGTATTGGTTGGGGCTGCAAAGTCTACCCTAAAATAAAATACTTCTGTAGCTGAATTGGTCGCCCAATCAAATTTAATGGCGCGATCACTATCATTTGTTGGATTCACCTTCCAAGCTTTACCAGGTGCTCCTTGTTTTATAACTCTGTTTAATGGAGAAGCTTCAAACAAACGCTCTGAATATGCATTAAAAGACTCCGGGTTTGTAGGAACTCCAACAAAATCACTAGAATATGTTGCTTTATAATAGGCATTGATATCATTGGCTATATTTACCGTTTTATACCCTCCTTTACTGGCAATTTGATGCTCAAAAGGCAAATATTGCTTGTCTTGCCTGCCATAATCATCATACGCAATATGTGTAATGATATCATGCTTATCTGGTGAGGCTTTGATCCCTATCTGTTGTTTAGGTCTCCCCAATCCATCAAAATAAGTAACACTTTCTATAACATCACTGTTATTACTGATCCCTATCGCAGGATTGTGTAACTCCGCTTCTGTGATAGGTGTCTGATATATCCGGCTAAATACATAATTTTCGGTATCACTTAAAGTAATTGGTTGGTAGGCATCTTCTGTGATTCCTGCATTAAAAGTGCTTCCTGATTTGATCGAGGTAGTGGGTTTAATCGTTATGGATTTTGTTGCCTTAATATTTGACACTGCTGGTGTACTGGATGCGGTAATGGTATGATCTTTTATCACCACATTTTCTTCTACCTGTGCTATCGTTACAAAACTTACAAAAAGCAATGCTATTGTGATATATGCTGATATATTTTGTATCATCTTGATTAGTTTTTGTAGTTATATTGATTTTCTGAAACTAAATTCCCCTCTGCATCTTTTACATATTCCAGACGATTGAAATCATCATAGTGATAGGTCATCGTATAGCCACGTGGATCTGTCATACTGGTGATCCCAATAAGTGGATCATAAGTGTAGGTAGTTATCATGGCATTGGGTAAACTAGTTCGTAATTGATTTAATTGAGAAAAATTATCTTCTCCATAGGTTTTGAGGGTAGCTACGGATATCTCTAAGGCTTCAGCAATATCCTGATATGTGGCGTTTTCAATCTTGGCTATAGGGTATTCTTTATTATAACCCCATACATAAGATGTAATTGCTCCTCCCGTTTGGGACACCTCCAATATATTTCCATAATTATCGTATTCCATAAAATCCAATCGAGTTTCGTAAACATTTGAACTACCATTTTTTAAACTTCTAATATTTTCTGGTAAATACATCGAAACAACTTCTCCATTGGCATTACGAGTCTTTACTTCATGATTTCTTATCACACTACTTGTTAATATACCATTTACTTCTGTTTCCTCTTTTATGACAGGATTCAATACATTATCATCTGTCATCTGTGTAAAAACACTATTACTCATAGAAGTATTCGTAGGCCTGTCGGGAGGATAATAATATTTTTTAGTTAAGGTTTTTCCTTCACTATTGGTCTGTTCTGTCTGAGTAACATTCTTGTGATCTGCATTACCGTACTCATAAGTTGTAACGGTTGTGACTGGATTTTGGCCATTTAGATCATAGGTAGTTTCTGTTTCTTCATTAAGGTACATCCATTTTGAATTAATCGTATAGGACCAACTATTTAAATTCCCTGTTGATCCAACACTCGTTATGAAACTTGCAACATTAACTACCTTAAGCCCTTTGATTTCAAAAGAACTGCTGGAAGTACCACCGTACTTATATTCTTTTTCGGATACCAATTTATTATTAGCTCCAAAATGCCATTCATTAAGTAACTGACCATTACCTGGAAATGAAAAAGCAGGCACTCCATGAAAATATGCATAAGAGTCGTGTGGTAGCAAATTTGGACTATTCTGGAAATTATAAATAGAATAGCCATTAGTATGATTCCCTGTACTATCCGTTTTAGTTACCTTTACTTTATCATAACCAACAATATTTCCCTGTGAACTAACACCCGATTTAACTATATTATGGCCTTTTCTTTCAAAAATTGCATAATCATGAAATGATGCACCTCCTTCATTACCTACAGCAGTTTGCCGTATACCATGGCTAAAATTATTTATTAATGGGTTTATTAATTTACCAGTAGAGAGACCTGCTTCTTCATAAGAAAAAGTTTCTTTTTTAGTTATTATATCATTTGCTGAGGTAGAGGCGATCTCTTTTATTCTTAGACCTCCCGCAATATTTTTAGAAGCTAGTTTTCCTTCAATAACAGTTAATGTAAGTTGAGAAGCTGAACGTTTTTGATATTGATCATTAACTTTGAAAGAGTAAACTCCTTTAGGCAGAAATGTGTAAAATACCCCGTTCTTAAAACCAGTTGGAGTCTCATCAGGCGGTTTCAATTCAAAAATTGTTCCTCCTAGTGTTAGGTTTATTAAACTTGATACATGACTTCCATTATTTTCATACCTAAAGTTATAGTCTATCTTAACCAAGGTTCGAGCACGTAATTCAAATTGCTGTTCTTTCGTTAAACAACATTCTATTATTTGATCCATTGGATATCCACGATCTATAAGTTCTTGAGCTGTAAAATAATCATATTTTAAAACAATAGAGGTTTCTGCCTCTGTTACTTCGTACGGCCTACCTGTTGGATTTGAATAATCGTGAGGCTCAAACGTAAAAAACGTAGTTCCTCCAGTTGGATACTCTATGCTCTGTAAGATACCTGCTTTCATAAGCGCAGGATTTACCTGACGATTGGCGCCTGATAAAAATTTCTTAGCAGCAGATTGGGAACCTAATGTACCTTCCCATTTTATGAACATAGGTACTAGGCTTTTATATGAATAATTATTACTTGTATTTCCAGTAATTCTAGATACTTGATCAGTTGAAGCATTTTCTTCCATATCACTATAATTAGCGTGCAGAATACGGTTATTTTCACCTCCATTAAAATAGCCCCAATAATCTATAGAAAAAGATGTTTTTTCTGGTAGTTTTTGGGTGTTGTAATTTAGTTTATAACTAGGTTTAGTCACATACCCATCTCCAGATTTAAATGATTCTTGTACAGCATCTAGCCTTAAACGTTTGCAATTTTCACTATTTACACATCTGCTACTTTGGGCATTAAAATAGCTATATTGCAGGTTGACCTTTTTTAATGACGTATTGTTTAGATCAAAGAATTCTATACTCTCCAAGCATTGGGGGTTTTTTACAACAGAATCCCCATCTTCTGGCCGTTTTCTTAAATCTTGTCTGTCGATTGTATTGAATACCGCATATCCATTATTATATTCAATACGTTTTAAGTAAACATCCGTGACTACTGGTAAGGATACAGTAACATTATTTTGTACCATAGAAAATGGAGCTGTAGGCCCTACGGCTCTTATAAGTCGACTTTTTCTCCTAGTTTCGTCAATACTTTGTTGGGAAATTGTTCTATAAGTATTCTCAGTATCGTAAACAAACTTTATACTATCTCCATTAGGATTTATAACTTCACTAAGATACCAGGATGTTGTAATATAGTCCTCGGAGAATTCATCTCTGAAATTTTCTCTAAGTGGATAATATGACGTATTTAAAACAGCCCCTTCATTAAGCCCCCGACCTACTATCCTGGTAGTTTCTATAGCACTAAAATAGTATTTCCAACCATTGGCATCGGTAACGACCCAACCCTCATTAATCGAATAAGAAAATTTTAAATTATTTTGCTCTATGAGAACTGGATGTGTACCTCCTTTAGGAAAAACCATTTTACCAGTTTTACCAAAAAAATTATAATTAAAAATATCAGGCTCTGAATCTTTTGAGCCATTATGAATTAGAGAAGTTTCAAATAAATCTGTACTAGTATAATCAGGATCTTGAATTGCTGGTGGGAGTGGTGTACTAGAAGTTTGAAAACCAAATTTATAACTATCAAGATCATCTTCATCCATTACAGTTCTTGTAATAACACCTCCACTGTTGAGTCCCCAACCTAGACCTACCCAACTAGCTTCCTGAGCGACTTTTATCCCCGAAGCATGGTAACTCAAGCCGATAGGCAATTCTATATTCCCAGACTTGATAGTATACAAGGGTATGGAGATATTTGGAACACCTGTATAATAACTTACAGGTATATCCCCATATTGACCTAAAGAAGCTGCATTGGGTGAAGGGGGGATTACTTGTGGTGGTTGAAACTGTGATTCTTCTTGAATAACCTGAGCAGTACTATTAGTTGTAATCACTAATAGAATCGTCGATACTATTATTAGTTTTTTCATATTTAAAAAATTTGTTTTCAAGTTGTATATTAACCTCTTGATACATAACTAAGTGTCGTAGATACCATATATGTTACCCCTAAAAATCATTTTTTATTAAAAAAATCTAATTAACCACTGTAAATCAATTACTTGATCACAACAAAAAAAGCACAACACTAAACCAATATGAAAGAAATGAAGAATGAATCTATTGAGAATAATTTTTAAGCTACAACCTTTATCTTCGCTACAGCCTGGATCTTAAGGCAGTATAGAAACACTTACTTTATATCAATGAATTTTAGATTTAAAAAAAGATGAATATAAACAGCTAAAAAGAACTAATTTTGTTTCGTATACAATCCTGATTTGAACGTATTCATAAGAAAATAAAACACTGTGGTTTTAAGGAATTTATAAAAATTCGGCATAGCTCAAACTATTACAAATTTTTCTTTTGATAGCTGTTGTAAAAGATATGGTTTTATTGAAGTGGTTTAAACTTTTTTGATACAGGCGAAAAATAGTATTTTTTTGATCAATTGAAGTGTTTTCTGCACTTCATAGCAGCGTTACGGAGTAAGAAAAAGACAAAAATTGAGTAAAAAAAGGGATTTTTATAGCAAATTGAAAAAAGGTTAAACGACTTCTTTGTGTAATTCAGGTTAAAAAATGGTATTAATGAAACAAAACCCCAACTTCAATTGAAAGAAATAAGGAATATCATATCCCGGGGGAAATCCTATATAAAATTCCTTCTTAGCTCCACCAACCAGCACGGAGTGCATTCTCCTTTTGTATATAACTTAACAACTAAATGTTTTTATGACCGAACACAAAAAGAATGCTATCCTTTGATAAAATCTGTTTGTAGAGACTATTCGGTTCCTTTCAGTTATAAAAAGGCAAAACTGCTACATCGCCTGATTTCTTACCTTGGATATCAAAAGGTATATCTACAGGCAAAACCTATTGCTGCGATATCCAAAATCGTATCCATAGACAATATGGTATCAATATCCCATAGTATAGAAAGTGAAGATACCTTTGATCTATTATACCTGGATGTTGATTATTTCAAAACTCACCACAATGCACTAGAAAACTTACTTTTGAAGACACATAATGATTCTCTTATCATTCTTAATACTATCAATTGTTCTAAAAGAAATGACGAGATTTGGGAAGAAATAAAAGAACACCCTGCTAGTCGTGTAACCATACATATTTTTGATCTAGGACTTATTTTTGTTAGAAAAGAACAAGCCAAAGAACATTTTGTGATTAGGGTGTAACAACAGCCATGCTTTTTTTATTCTTTTTCTTGTCAAAAGAATTATATGTATCCAATACTTTTTGTTCAACCGTATTTTTTTTGATAGTCGTTGGACATATCGCTTCCAGGTACTGGTTATATGTTTTTCCCTTTCTTAGCAGCAATTCTGCAAAATACTTTTCTGCTACTCCTACACTCATCGCCTGTTCTATGGATACCAATTTCTTGTATAACCCTTCTATTTCTTGTATCGTATCTTCACAATATATTATCCTTCTTCTCCCAAGATAAGATGTGATTTCCCCACACATATCCAGATTCGATTCGATATCTATTAATAACCAGGTATAATTACCGTTTTTAGTAGGGCACTTAATGATAGCTCGTGTATGCTTCTTGCTGTATAATTGTAACCAAAGCCTTCTACGAATTATTTTTGGCATATCTGCATGTACTATTGCATGATCTTCATAACTAAAGAAATCTAGCTCATTATCCTTATCAATAGCTATACAATTATCATTTGCATAGGTAATAGGTTTTATAAGCTTTGTTCTGGTAATATGACTTTTTGACGAAGTCAAAATTGTGTCTTTATAAGTACTGATAGATTGATTAATTGATCCCATAGTAAATTTATTTAAATGGTTTATGAATAGGTTTTCTATACACGTCATCCAAATACAAATCTTTCCTTACTTTATTAATCTATCCATAATCAACAACCATATTGATCTATTGATTTACAATATTTTACGCCCCAGTCTTAAAGATAGAACTAATCTCACACATATACAATGAGAATAATCATATTTATATTTTTGAAGTCCGTTTAGTCTTTGTTTTTAAGTTAAAAGTGAAATTAGATAATAAGCCAATAAAGATACTATTCGCTTCCTAAACCGATCAAAAAGTATGTCTCTATCAGAAATTAAATGGTGCTCTCATTATAGATGGAACCAGAAAGAGACATATAAGTTCTTAATTACTCTTAGAATTCAAATAAGATTATGGTTTAATTAAGCGATATAAAATAGCGCATTATTATTATTCACAAACAAATAATAAATCAATATGAACAATTAATAGAATCAATTCAAGCTATTATTTCTCTATACATATATTTAGTCAAATTGTAAACTTATTAATCGTTTAATAATTAATGCTATTGATAGCTACTGTCAAGTACTATGAATAAAAGTGTTTATCAAAATCAATACAAACTAAATAGCAAACTGTCAATAACACCCAAATTTATTTTAAATTATGAAAAAAATAACCGTATTATGTTCGTTGCTATTTATTTTACTGCAATCTTATATAGGTTACAGTCAACATGGGAGTTTAATACCACACAATTTATACACTCATAAAGTTGTTAATAATGGAAATTGGTCCAACCCAGATATCTGGGAAGGAAAAAGAATTCCGGGTCTAGCATCTATTGTATTGATCCCATCAGGATTATCAGTAAACTATGATATCAATAGCGATGCTCACATATTTGCTATTTCTAATGAAGGCACAATGACTTTCAAACCTACGAATAGAAAAAAAATAAAACTGGTAGTCGATACCTGGATGAATGGGATGATGTCATTGCTAGAGATGGATTCTTCAAGCAGTCCAAATACAGTTACTGATATTGTTTTTAAAGCCTTTGACATCGAAAAAAAGAAAAGAAATCAAATTGGAGGAGCCCATTGGAATAATGCTATCAAAAACCATTTCAGTGATGGATTTACAGTAAAGGATCATGAAGGAAAAGTGAATATACAAGACGGTTCCGGAGTATTAGGTCGTTATAAATGGGATCCTACCCAACTGAGTTTAGGGCTTATTTCTATGGGGGCTGTGGACATCAAAGGTTTTGACATAGATGATTTTATACAACTAAATACTAACATAGAAAAAAATAAAACTACCATTAATTTTCCTGGCATACCCAAAGGTTGGAAAGTAGGAGATAGAATTTTTATTGGTGCTACAAATTGGATCCGTGGAAGTGAGACAAAAATAATAAAATCAATAAGCGGCAATACGATCACTGTAGATTCTAAAAGTCGAGGACACAGAAATATTTCAGGCTTTAATTTTTATCCGTATATTGGAAATTTAACACGTAATATAACATTTAGATCTTATTACACTACTTTACTAGATAAGAATGTAACAAGAAGAGGTCATACTATGTTTATGCATAATGCTAATGTAAAAATTCAACATGCAGCATTCTGGGATTTAGGGCGAACAGATAAATCTACTCCATTAGATGACTTCAAATATACATTTGAAGATTTTCATAACGATCCAAAAATTATACTTCCAAAAGATTCTAACGGAAATCCACAATATATCAAAGCAGATCCCAAAGATATTCAAAATCAAAGAGGAAGATATGCATTTCATTTTCACCGAACTTTTGTAAATAGTGATAAGGCTGCTCTGGCAAAAGGGAATGCAATTTGGCGTTCGCCAGGATGGGGAATGGTACATCATGATGGAAATGCAGACTTTATAGATAACGTAGTTTTTCAGGTAGCTGGGGCTGGAATGATTTCTGAAAGTGGATCAGAAGCTGGATTATGGGAACACAATTTTGTAAGTGCTGGAGATCCAAGATTTGGAAGCAATTTTACAAGTAAAGATCCAAAATTCTTGTTTCGTAGAAGAAGAGATCTTATAGATGATGATTTTATGGGAAATGGAGCTTTTGCCATGCAAGGGAGAAATATTCGAATGATAGATAATGTTGCAAATTCTGCTGGCATAGGTTTTGAATATCAAGGAAGCGGCACAGAACTCAGCAACCCTGTCATAGACCTGGTAGATACACAATTAATAAAACAAAGTATGGGAATTGATATTTTTCCTATTAGAAATAAAGTACCTCGCAGTGAAAACCCTATCCCAGAATTCAAGGGGAATATATCATATATGTGTGCTGATGGTATGCGTTCACAATTTAGAAACGAAAGAGCTGGTACATCTGTTCATTCTGTCATAAATGATTTTACAGTCCTTAATTCCAGCCGTTTTGGGTTTTACTCTACATCAAGTTCTGGTTATCTATTCAAAAACAGCATTTTTCATGCACACAAAGACCATAAAGCTTCCGGTAAAACAGGAATACTCGTTCTATCAGGAGTAGACAATATCATTTTTTCGAGTACTAAATTTTATGGATGGGAAACTTCGATTCGTAGAGGAGGTAAAGAAAATGTCCCTGGACAAGGTAATCAAAGCGCTAATGCACAGCATGTGTATCATAATGTTACCTGGCAAGCATCCCCAAGTGATCGAAGAGAAATGCCCACAAATCCTTATAAAATATGGGGTACTAGTAACATCAACAAAGTATTTAGCGAAAATAGAAACAGAAAGTTTAAGTTCACCGAAAAGGGGGATAAATTAGATAAAACGCTCGATATTAATACTAGAGATTTCAAAGTTACAATAGCTGGAGAGATAGAAGATAACGTGGGTAAAAGATTATATGGAAATTCAACTCATAATAACACGAATCATAGAGAATACAATTTCAACAATGATGATACGTTAAAAGCATATCTTAGAAAGACAGCATCTGATGGTGATACTAGAAACGATCCTGTTATTGATAATAATGGAAATGGTACTGGAGTCATCATAGAATATTTTACAGATCGTTTGACTGGAAAACATAATGCATATTACTTCAAATTTAATATTCGCGGTACATCTTATCGGCCCGAAGATGCTAATAGTAAAACAGGCGTTACTGTGTATACAAATTGCAATTTTGGTGGGCGTAGTGCAACATTTGATGAAGGAATCTATAATTTTGGCGAATTTACGGCTCTTTTTCCTAATGATCAATTATCCTCTATAAAGGTTTCAGCAGGATTTAAAGCAACAATATATCAACACAATTTATCCGGAAAAACGGTTGAGCTAATTGATGACACAGGTTGTCTTACAAGTGTAGATTTTAACGACCTGGCTTCTTCTTTAAAAATAGAAAAAATATCAAATAGTAACAGAGCAATTATAGAAGGGTTATATAATATCCAAAGTAATAGTACCCACCAGAATATAGCGGCGCGTATAGTTGATAATCACAATGCACAAATGATTAATGCTCAAAAGTGGCAGGATCAGCAATGGGATTTTAAACATATTGGTAATGGTGTACATACCATTAAGAATATAAGAACTAATAGATACCTGCAGGTTGATAATGCCGGATGCATAAAAGGAAGTAATGTGAGTACCTGGACTAATGCAAATGATGATCATAAAAAATGGTATATAACTAAAATAGGTCGTAATCATTTTTTACACCCTGTACACTGTGTGGAGTTTGCACTAGACAAAAGTGGTGGAAAAGGAGGGAATCTCAAAATTTGGAGTTTTAATAAACAAAATGACAACCAGAAATTTAGTTTAATTCCATTTACCAGAAGTGCAGAGTTATTAGAAATTCAAATTACACTGTACCCTAATCCAGCTAAAGATAAGTTATATCTGGATTTTAATGCCGAATTTGGTAATGAGGGCTTATCTTATCATATAAGCACAATTTCTGGCAAAATAATATATACAGGAATTTTGACCGAGGGACACAAAAATACTGAAATCATTAATGTAGAAAATTTTCAAAACGGATTATATTTTATTAGCATAAAAAAATCAAATAATCAAAAGGAAATACAGAAAAAATTTATCATTAAGAAATAGCTAAAAACCATAGTTTTTAAAAAAAACAAAGACTAATAAACACTAGAATAAAAAGAGACTGTTGCCTCGGTAACACTTCAAAGTACGTTTAAAAAATTATATTTTTTAGTTTTCATTTACTCGACTGTCTACAGAACACTATTTTTTTGAGCTGTAAAAATTACCCCTTATTTTTGTAACAATTTTTGATATGATGCGTCATATAGGTTAAAATTGTATATTTCAGCGCTTATTAAACTGATCATATGGGAAACGTTATAGAAATCAGAGGTATTATCAGGAATTTTCAACTGGGTCAGGAAACTGTTTATGTTTTAAAGGGTATTGATTTAGATATTAAACGTGGGGAATACTTAGCTATTATGGGACCCTCTGGGTCAGGCAAATCCACATTAATGAATCTATTAGGCTGCTTAGATACACCGACTGATGGCACTTATAATCTTAACGGAAATGATGTGAGCAAAATGACAGATGATGAATTGGCAGATATAAGAAACAAGGAGATCGGTTTTGTTTTTCAGACTTTTAATTTATTGCCCAGAACCACTGCATTAGATAATGTAGCGCTGCCAATGGTATATGCGGGCGCTTCTAAAAAAGCAAGAAGTGCCAGAGCAGAAGAGGTTTTGGCAGATGTAGGGCTAGCAGATCGTATGGATCATAAACCTAACCAACTTTCTGGAGGTCAGCGACAACGTGTTGCTGTAGGTCGCGCATTAGTAAATAAACCATCGATCATACTGGCGGATGAGCCAACAGGAAATCTGGATTCTAAGACTTCTCTGGAGATCATGCAACTTTTTGATGATATCCACGCTGCTGGAAATACTGTCATACTGGTAACTCACGAAGAAGAAGTAGCGGCTCATGCACATCGGGTTATACGATTGCGTGATGGTATGATTGAAAGTGATGTGAGAAATCAGTAAGCGATACCCTTACTTCCTCATTACTTATGTCTATATTATTACTGAAATAATAAGGTAATCCATGCTAATACCAATTCAACTATTAATGTCACGCGTCGGTCTCGTTCTTTTAAAGTCTTCATACCTAGTTCATAAATTCCGTAACTATAACTATATAATCTAATCATCGTGTTTTTAGCCTTTAAAATAACATCAGTTTTCGTATAATATTTTATAATTAAACCAGGTATATTAGTTAATTCTGCATTATTGACTTCTTAGGATTTTTATCCATACATTGTTTTTATACGCTTTGATTGCAGCATTAAACAAGGATTGGGCTTTTTCTTCATTTTGTAATCCCTTTTGTCCCAATGCTTGTATATAATGTGCCATAAAATAACGTTTATTCCTTCTTGAAGATTTATCTTCTACTCCTATTCCAACGGCATTAGCTCCTCTATCAATTATTTCTATCCCTTTTGTTATCAAATCATTAAAAAGTTCTTTTGCCTTTTTAGTATCGTTGAGTTTTTCATAGGATTTTGACTGAAAATAAAGCAAATCATACTGACCTCTTGCATTTTTGGATTTGGTACTTTTCTCATAGCACTCTTTTGCTTTTTGATGGTTTTCTAATTTATCATAAGCCAATCCCATATAATAATAAACAAGTGCATTTTTTTCATCAGTATAAGATTTTCCTACCTCCAGATTTTCGGGATAGATCAAAGCGGTTTCTAATTCGGTAATTGCTTTCTTATGTTCATTCGTACTGATCAGTGTAATTGCTTTTAAGGCATGCGCGTCTACATAATCATAATAGATACCTCTTCCTCCTTCCCAAGTTCTGAAATGCTGATTTTTAAGCAACTGAATTGCCTTATCGTATTCTCCTTTTAGATTATATAACCTGACCAAAGATTTAGCTGCGGAATTATCTTTTTTAACGGTTTCTATATGTTTTTCAAAAATATCAAGACACTCCTTAAAGTCTATGGTAGCAGTATCGTAGTATGTTGACAATTCTGAAAACCAATATGGAATCTTATTTTCTTTTTCTATTGCTGTATTCATGTAGCCGATTGCCATATTGGGGTCTGATGTGTGATGAAAAGATGCAAAAGCCAGATTGCGCCAAATCATAGGAATCTCATTGGGAATCTTACTTGCTTTTTTCCAGGCGGTAATTGCTTCTTCTGGTCGATGATCGTATAATAAGTTTCCTAATAAATAATATACTGAAGCATTTTCCGGATCCATTTTGATAGCCGTTTTGAGAATTGTTTCTGTCTCATGCCTGTACGGGAAACAATATTCTATTGAACTCTCTTTAGCCAATTCAAGTGCATTTCTGGCTTCTTTCGGTTGGTTATTTTGAGAATAAAACCAAGTCAGGTAATAATGTATTAACGGATCTTCCGGTCGTTCTAGCGATGATAAAAGTCGAATCCCATCATCATACAAACCGGCATTCATATAATTTGTAGCAATTTCCAGGTAATTGTTAGCTACATCTTGCATATTCTTATGCATTTCTTTTAATACTACATTACTGTCTTGTAGTAAACTTTTCTCATAATACGCCGAAAAGTTTAGCGGATCATAATCTATCTGCTTATTAATTAATTCAAGAGCTTCATCTGTTGCTCCCGTTTTACGAAGCAATGCACTGTAGAGTACTATGATCCTTCCATCATTAATATTGGTAGTATATGCATTACGAATATGCGCTAAGGCTTTTGTAAAATTTCCTTGATTACTCTCTATCAGTGCTAATTGATAATATCCAGAAGAATACCACTCGTAATGCCAGGTAGCTTGATAAAAATTGCGATATGCTTCTTTTGTTTTACCGAGTTCTTTTTGAGCAATTGCCATATAATAATAAAGTTCGCCTTCTTTGGGTTGAAAATATGCTATTCTTAGTTTATCTGCCGCTTTTTGAAGATATTCTAATGCTTCTTTATATTGATACTGCTGCAGTCTTCGTATTCCCATAGCTATATTGATTCTATAATCATCCGGGGATTTTCTCAATCCTCCCAGATAGTAATCTTCGGGATCAAACCAGGGACTAAAAGATTGTTCGGCAAGTCTTCCGGTTAGATACAAATCTTCAACGGATTCTATATCCTTTGCTTTTTTAGGTCTCTTATGCTTCTTGGGTAATTCTGGAAATCTGGGTGCATAAGGTGTATAGGAAACCAGTTGATTACCAGTATTATCCTGTAATTCAATATGTAATTTATATTCATCAATTTTTTCAGACACTTTGTAGGTAGCCGTAAAAGGAACAGAAGGATCTATATCAATAGTTTTATTCACCAATGTATCCTCATTGTATTGCAAAACTATTCGAGCATTTTTAAACGCTTTGGTTGTATTAAAGCCGTAGAAAATTGTTTTTGGATCTTTTAACTGAAGGGTTACAGAAGCATCAATAGTTGAGTTTTTAGAAATTTCGATATCGCGCAGTGGATACCAGTAATTTTTAGTGTTTTTCACAGAATGTGGTGCAATCCAGCTATAATCTGGTTGGTTATTAGAAAATGTTCCTGTCATAAGTTCTACATATGCCTTATTATCATCAGAAAGTTTTCTTCTGGCATTTTGCCCCTCTAGTCCGGGACCAAACTGCCATAGCTTCGATGTTTTATTCACATAAGGATCTCCCACATGTACTGTCCCTGCTTTCTCACCATAATCATACCCTCCGATAAATCCTTCTTTGCCATTCCAGAAAAAGAAAGAACTTGGATTGGGGTGATTTTTCCACCAGGTAAGATCCACACCTTTGCTATAATCTGTGCGATGGTATTTCTGATTTGATATCGGCCATCTTGTAAAACTCGAATTATTGTGAAATACTCCTATCTCCTGACTCGGAGGCCAGAATGTTCTAAAATCTTTAGTTGCAGTTATCGCTACATTAGCCCAAAAAAGAAAGGTTTTTGTTAGCCTGTTTGTATTATTAATACGATAATCAGTTTCTATATACGAACATCCGGGACGCAGGGTAATCCCAACAATACCTCTCAACCTCATTGTTTTTTCGGTTTCCCCAATCCATACAGTAATGCTGCCATCATCATTAGTTACTATCATATAGTCGCTCGGGAGCATTGTTGTCGTTCTGTGATGATGTGGGAAACACCATTCTATCCCACCAGAAATCCAAGCACCTAGAGTACCTATAAGATCTGGTTTTATAACACTATTGGTATGAAATAATTCATGATCATTGGTCTTATCTATTGCAGAAAACAACCTTCCTCCAAACTCAGGTACTATTTTTATTTTTACATATTTATTTTCAAGATAAATCATATGATAACTAACATCTACCAATGAGTCTCCTAAACTGGATTGTGAAGGATATGGATATATTTTGCCTTGAGCTCCCTGAACACTTCTACCTGTATAAAAAATAGGGCTGGTTTCTTTTTTATTGATTTGATACGTCGGTATGACTTCTATGCCTTCTGATACGCTTACCTGACAAAATGTATATATCGGCACTAATAATAAAGATAATATAATATGTTTCATAATTTGGATAGAGATAAACAAGCCTTGTATAATACGATTTATAACTAAAAATTTCGCATATTCATCGTTTCTTTTTCCTTTCTACTTCGTTTAAAAAATAAACCGTAGCTATAGCTATGCTTGATTTTTTTGCCTTGCATAAAGAAAAAATAATTCAATGAATTTATACGAATTTTTTAATCACAAATCGTATTAGATACACGAATATACCTTATTTTATAAATTAGATAGCGTTCTTTATATTTCTATTAACCAAAAATCATGTCACCAAATCTCTTCTTTTTGCTTAGTATCCCAAAAGTCTCATTTTATAATCAGGTTTAATTCGTATTTTGGTATTTTATAATTCTTTCTATATATGCAACCCATACATATTCTACTCTTGATTGCAAGTTATTTTGGAGTGTTATTATTAATCTCTTATTTCACGGGGAAAAATGCTGATAACGACTCTTTTTTTAAAGCTAACAGGCAATCACCCTGGTACATAGTAGCATTTGGTATGATTGGCGCTTCTTTGAGTGGGGTTACCTTCATTTCGGTTCCTGGTGCAGTAGAAAAGATCGGTTTTGGGTATTTCCAGGTAGTTCTGGGGTATATTATAGGGTATTTTGTGATAGGAACAGTATTATTGCCTTTGTATTATAAATTAAATCTTACATCAATCTATACATATCTGGATGAACGTTTTGGGAATCACGCATACAAAACCGGAGCTTCATTTTTTTTAATTTCTAGAATAACAGGTGCCAGTTTCAGGTTGTTTCTAGTCGCTAATGTGTTACAAACAATCTTGTTTGACGCCATAGGAATTCCTTTTTGGGTAACCGTCATTGTAACCATTTTACTTATATGGTTATATACTTTTAAATCGGGTATAAAAACTATCGTCTGGACAGATACGTTACAAACATTATTTATGTTAATTGCTCTTGGAGTAGCAATCTATTATATTTCTGATGGTCTAGGGGTTTCTGGAGCTGGGTTATTTGGCTATGTGATGGAGAGTGAGTTGTCTCAGATATTCTTCTTCGACGATTTCAAAAGTGCTAACTACTTCTGGAAACAATTTATATCGGGTGCTTTTATTGCTATCGTAATGACAGGATTAGACCAGGATATGATGCAGAAAAACCTAACCTGTCGCAGTCTCAAGGATGCGCAAAAAAATATGTTGTGGTTTACTGTGGTATTGACGATTGTTAATTTTATATTTCTTGGATTAGGTATGTTACTGACTCAATATGCCTCCATCAAAGGAATTGATGCCCATAAAGACCAACTATTCCCTATAATTGCGACACAAAGTGGATTAGGAACAGGAATTGCTGTCTTCTTTGTTTTAGGTCTCATTGCAGCGGCCTACAGTAGTGCCGATAGTGCATTGACTTCGCTTACCACATCTTTTAGTATTGATATTTTAGATCTTGAAAAAAAATATAACAAAAAGGATCAGGTCAAAACCAGAAAGAAAATACATGTTCTATTCTCAGTCGTTTTAGTATTTGTTATCATCATCTTTAAATATGTCATCAGAGATGCTAGTGTCATCACAAAATTATTCGTTTTTGCGGGATATACATATGGTCCATTGCTCGGTCTTTATGCCTTTGGGTTGTTCACTAAACTTAAGGTAAAAGATAAATTTATTCCATATGTAGCCTTACTAGCTCCAATTCTATCCTACTTCATTAGTGATAATAGTGTGAATTGGTTTGGTTTTGAGTTTGGTTTTTTTATTCTTATTCTAAATGGTTTTCTAACCTTTCTGGGGCTAATACTGATTCGTAGAAAGTAATACCAAGGTACAGGCCACTTCTGCTTCTATAGCTGCCTTTTTAAGTATCTTATAAAATTCAGGGTTTTCTGTTCCGGGATTAAAAATGACTCTTTTAGGGTTGAGACCTACTATATACTCATAATATGTCTTTTGTCTGATGGGGTTTAGATATAGTGTTACTGTATCTACCTCTTTAAAATTAATCAATTCAGTTTCTATTTTAATTCCTGAAACTTCTCCTTGCCTTAGTCCAATAGCGACGACATCGTGAGCATACTCCTTAAGTCGATTCATAGCAAGATAAGAATATCTTGTTGGTTTTAATGATGCCCCTACTACTAAAGTTTTTTTACGCATACATTGTAATATTTGTTTAGCAAAATATGACATATTCATAGTGATTTCATCTATCAAACGTTAAAAATAAACGCTAAAATGTTAAAAATAAAAGTAAAATGTAACACATAACTTGTCTTGCGCGTCTTATGTATAAGAAATATGATTTTTCATAAATTTAGTTAGTTAGTTACTTAATAATCAAATTTTATTCATAGTTGATGGTTAGTGTTACTATTTGATTATTATAGAAAACCGCTCCCATTCAGGAGCGGTTTTTGTTTTTATAAAATATTGTTAAAATTAAAATAGGCTGTAACAGTAATTAACTATACTCGTCATATACAGACATAGGATTAATCACCCTATATAAAATATAAACAGTAGCACTTTGTATTAGGTAATACAAAGTACATTTTTTAACATACTAATCAATCAAATAAGCGTTCAGATGAAAATAATCAATCAAAAAGTAATTTTACTTTTCTTATCACTATGGTGTGTATTAGCAACTGCCCAACCTAATAATGATATAGCCGTTGGAACCGTTACAGGAAAAGTAATCGATAAAAACCTTAAACAACCGATCCCTTATGCTACTATTATTATCAATGACGGAGCAGGAAAAGTAATCAGTGGAGGCATTACTACAGATGATGGAATTTTTTTAATAAAAGATATAGCTAATGGCACTTATATCTTAAAGGTACAGTTTATTGGCTATACCAGTTACAGTCAGTCTATAGAAGTTTCAAGAAAAAATAAAGATATTGACGTAGGCATTATTACACTTGAAGAAAATGTGGAATCTCTGGATGATGTGACTATCGTTGCAGAAAGAACGACCATTGAACAAAAAATCGACCGCAAAGTTATTAATGTTGGTAAAGATTTAACTACAACCGGAGGTAGTGCTGCAGAAATCATGAATAATATCCCATCCGTTAATGTCGATCAGGATGGTAATATCGCATTACGCGGAAATCAAAATGTACGAATCCTGGTTGATGGCAAACCAACTAATATTTCTCCCACTCAATTACTCAAACAAATCCCTTCTACTTCTATAAAGAAAATAGAATTAATTACAAATCCATCAGCCAAGTACAATCCAGAAGGCCTAAGTGGTATTATCAATATTGTGCTACATAAAAACAGTAATATTGGATTTAATGGAAACATCAACTTAGGGTTAAATTTTGATAAAAATGCGAGATTTAACAGTTCTATCGACCTTAATTACAGAGCCGGAAAAGTAAATATATATGGTAACTATGGCTCTAATATTACCAAAAATCTAAATGGTGGATTTGTACAACGAGAAGATGAAAATCTAAGACAAAACTTTAGCTTTTTAGATAATAATAAGTCACATCTTTTTAAAATAGGTTTTGATTACTACGTGAATGATAAAAATACAGTTTCTGTTTACACTAATCAAAATTTATTTGATGGTCTGACATCCGGAACAACAGAAATTATACAGGATAACCAAAATGATTTAATACAGGATCTGATTAGTGATAGTGATAACCTAGGATCAACCTATAATTTTGATTATAAGCATGACTTTAAAAAAGATGGTCACAATATTGAATTAGAAATAGATTACAATGTTTTTGAAAGTGACAATGATGATGATTTTAGGTTTATTGGTGAGGATGTTTTCTTTACCGATTATAACGACCTTATTAATAATGAGAGAAAAAATACAACTATCAATCTAGATTATGTAAATCCTTTATCCGAAAAAACGAAATTAGAATTGGGATATGAAACACGATTAAGAAGAACCGATAATGATTATCAATCAACATTATTTCCTAATTCTACATATGTATATGACAGGGACATCCATTCTTTTTATGCAACGTATGGAAAAAACTATAAAAAATGGTCTTATCAGGTAGGAGCACGAGTAGAAAGTTATCAAGTAGAAGCAATTCTCGATGGTCAAAATGTATTTGACGATGATATATTTACAGTCTATCCCTCTGGTTTTTTAACATATACCCCAGGAGAGAAAGATACGTATCAATTAAGTTATAGCCGCCGAGTTGATAGACCCGGACTTAATCAGGTAAACCCAATACGCGAATTCAGCACACCTAGAATCACCTCTGTAGGCAATCCAATGCTGGATCCGCAATTTACGAACTCTATCGAGTTTAATTATATCCGAAGAATAAAAGGAGGATCTGTTACCGGAGGCGTATTTTATAGAATCATTAATGATGAAATTAACCAAACACTTCTTCAAGACCCAACCAGAGAAGACGGACAGATTTTGACTTTTGAGAATTTTGATAATAATACCGCTTATGGTATAGAAATTTCGAGTAACTATAAACCTACAAAATGGTGGAATTTTAATGCCAGTTTTGACCTCTATGGTCAGACTCAACAAGGTATTATTGAAGACATTGAGATTGTAAATAACCAGGAAGTTGGAGTTTTAGTGGATAAAGAGGTAGATGCCTTCATTTATAATTTTAGAATTAATAATAATTTTAAAGCTACAAAAAACTTGACGTTTCAGCTATTTGGATTATACAGAGGTGAACAAGAAGGTATCCAGTTTAAATCAAAACCTTTTTATTTTGTAAATACGGGAGCCCGGTATAATTTCTTAGACGGAAAAGGAACTGCCAGTATTAATTTTAATGATATTTTTAATACCATGCGCTTTAGATTCTCTGGGGATGAGCCCTATCCCCAAAATGGCCAATTTCAAGGAGAAACGCAAACTATATTTCTAGGGTTATCTTACCGCTTTGGAAGCGGGAAAAACAGAAAAGTATCCAGAAAACGAAGAGATAAAAATGAAAAATCTGGAGGCGGAATTCTTTAGATTCACCAGAAAAATGTTAATATTATAAAATATCGTCATATTTATTGTTAAATTTACATTTCAGCAAGTAAATCACATTTAAAGTTAAATAATTGTAAAAAATGACATCTTTTTGTAACACTTTCTGAATTGTTACGTCTCTTATAATAAGAGTACCATTATGGTTATAATTTATTTGAATTAGCCTTTAAAGAAAAATAACCTTTTAGGTAAACAAAAAATCGCGAAGCCTGATCAGTTTTGCGATTTTATTTTATGAACTCATCTTGAGTCGTGGTTTTCAACCGTTATTATTTGTATGTTTTGTCGTACAACGCCCTTATTTATCCGTATCAATTAACCAAGGATAACTAAATTCTGTTGTTTTTTTTCAATTCCATTTTTAACTTTTCACGGTCTAAATCCAATTCAGAGTATTCTACTCTTTCATATAGTAGGTTATAAGTAGATTGATGAAGTCCATATTTCTTTAAAAAACTTGGTTTGTATTTCAGGGTTTTTGTAAGAAAGTAGCAAACTATCCACAATTTCCTTAAAATTCCGTCTGATACGATTTGTGATTAAAAAATTCGTATAAATTCATTGAATTATTTTTTCTTTATGCAAGGCAAAAAAATCAAGCATAGCTATAGCTACGGTTTATTTTTTAAACGAAGTAGAAAGGAAAAAGAAACGATGAATATGCGAAATTTTTAGTTATAAATCGTATGATATAAATTTCTTGAATACTAAAGGCTTTGTTTCTTTTTGAAATCAATTCCTCAAGTTTTTCATATCCAAACTTTTTAAAAGACTCAAGAACCATTTTTAGATTTTTTGGTTTTCGAATCCATGAGTTCTTTGTTCAATGTGAATTCTTTAAATCGAAAAAGGAAGGTCTATTTTCTATATAATTTTCTGCTTCACTTTTTTCCTTATTGATACAAGAAATAAGTAATAAAATCAGAATATTTGACACTAGCAGTTTGTTCATTCGCATCTCACCTAATTTTAAATTAATTTACTCATAATCAACTAATTCAATTTTTATTATTTTAACCTCTTTTTTACCTCATTAGCTCGAGGAATTAATCGGATTCTTATATGAGAAATATTGCACAACACAAAAATACAACGACAAGGCAACTACCAAAATATAGATGGGAATACTATTATTTTTTTATTTAATTATTCAAATTTCAAAAATATGATAATCCCTACACTTGTACATTATCATTATGATTTATTGATGTTTTTGATAATCACACTTGCTATAGCGAAAAAATAAAGTACAAACAGTATTAAGAGTTACACTACTCCATAGGAATATCCATAAACTTCAGTCTATTCGTCCATAATTTCTCAAAATCTCTTTGTTATAATTAATCGATTTTGAATTCAAAAATATCAGACTATTTTATGATTTAATAGAATAGGCATCTGTCTACCATCTAATAATAGCACTCCCCCAGGTAAAGCCACTACCAAAGGCTGCTAAGACTACGATATCTCCATCCTTAATCTTTCCTTCTTCCCAAGCCTCTGTAAGTGCTATAGGAATTGATGCTGCCGTAGTATTACCATACTGTTGAATATTATTATATACCCGATCATCCGCTAGTTTAAATTGTTTCTGTACAAATTGAGATATTCTAAGATTTGCCTGATGCGGAATTAACATGTCTATATTCCCCGCAGAAAGATTATTTGCCTGTAACCCTTCATTAATAACCTCAGAAAAACGTACCACAGCATTTTTGAAAACAAATTGACCATTCATATATGGATAATATGGTATATCCTCCTGATCATTTTTTTCAATAATTTCCGGAACCCAAAGATCCATGCTAGGAGCTTCCAAGAATAATTCTTTTGCATGCGCTCCTTCGCTATGTAAATGTGTGGATAATATACCGCTATTATCTTCTTTTTCATTTCTGGATAATACTGCTGCTCCTGCTCCGTCTCCAAAAATTACTGAAACTGCCCTGCCACGGGTAGTCATATCTAAACCTCCACTATGATGCTCACTTCCTATAATCAAGATATTTTTATACATCCCTGTTTTAATAAACTGATCTCCTACAGATAATGCATATACAAACCCGCTACATTGATTGCGTACATCCAAGGCAGGAATCGTTTTCATCCCCATCATATCCTGAACTCTAACGCCTCCTCCTGGAAAATACAAATCAGGACTTAGTGTTGCAAAAATGATCAAATCAATATCATCATTCGTTAGATTAGCTCTCTCTATTGCAATTTTGGCTGCTTTTACCCCCATCACAGAAGTACTATTGCCATCTCCTTTTTTAATATGACGCCTTTCTTTTATACCTGTACGTTCCTGAATCCAGGCATCGTTAGTATCGATAATTTTAGAAAGATCATCATTGGTCACGACATTTTCAGGCACATAACTACCTAACCCTGATATTCTTGAAGTATACATATGCTATAATATTGAGTGTGTATTGTGTGTGTAATTGTACTTAATTACCTAATTATTATAAATAAATGTCAAGATATGTATTCTCTAGTTTTTGTTGAAAGAAACTTCAATCTTATTATATGCATGCATAGTAAAATGTATCGAATAATTATAACATATACGATTCTTATGACAAGATTTATAAGTCATTTAGCTAATCCCAAGCGCGCTAGTTTGAGTGAAATTTTGACAAGAATTTTATGTCAAAAAAAACGTTCTGGGTCTAAAAACATATTCTCGATATGCTTTCCTTTCGTTAAAGCATTATCTTTTCGGGTTTTTATCTTCTACATTAATCATAGAAAACTCAGACCAAGAGTATATTATTTTACCTGATCCAATACCAAAGTAACTTTATTAAAATTAGCGGCACTATTAATAATACTTCTATACGCTTCGTACATATCTATGTTAATAATATTTTGGTTATAACGCTCTGTTATAGAAATCGTAAGTTGATTACCTTTTAATTCGTATGATGAATTAAACATAAATAACTCTTCATCATCTTTACTATAGGACTTTGTTATATTAATATCATCTGGATTAAGAACTTGATACCCTTTGGGGATTTCTATAATAATCTTTCTACTATAACTACGTTCAAATTCATTTTCTACAGGAAGTTTTCTCTCTTTTTCCTGATACATTTCTTGCTGAGGTCCGATTAATTCACCCACTTTAAATAAGTATTTTCTACCTGCCTTTTCTACAAAAGCATCAGATACTAAATCAGCGACTATCCTTAAAGGTTTGCTGCCAAAAGCTTCTGGGTTATCATTATAAACCTTCTTATTAGTAATCTCTACATTTTCACTTATAGATTTTATGATTCCATCTAGCATCTCATCCTTATCGTCCTTTTTTATTACATCCATAAAAGGCTGAATATAGATTGCATAATATCCACTCATAGCTCTATCCATTGTGAGATTGGTAGTTGTCATATCATCCGTATCAAATGATACATTCATGACCAAATCATATCTGGTTTTATCATAGTTAACCGGTTTTATGTATTTTACACTCCCTACTCCAGACGTAAAACCTCCTAAGCTAACTTTTTTTATAAACAGTCCGTAGTTGTCTGTTAAATTTCCGGGAGGAAAACCTACTCTGGACTCTCTTTTTGATGGAGACATATATAATTTTAATTTTGGAAAATAAATCAAATACTCCTGAAGAAAATTAAAAGCCTCAAAATTCTTATCAAATTTTAAAACATCCCGATTACTTGTTAATACGATTTGATGTTTGATATCTAACTCATTAAATATAGCTGCATATAGTTTTATGACTCCTTGCTCATTGGCTACCTTATTATCAAGAATAGTAGCAATCGTACTTAAGTCTTCTCTACTCACATCTGTGACAAACATATTGGATTTTACAAAATTCTCAATAGTTCTTATACTTTTTACAAGATCTTTATCTTTTATATCAGGGATAGACTCTATAAATTTTTTGACCTTTGCATGTGTTTTCTTATCAATTTCCGGATAAATAACATTATATATGTTTTGAGAAGCTATACTATATGATACAAGTTCTTTTGCTGGGTTCGCAAGGTTTTTTTTTAATTTATAAATCAAAAATTTTGTCATTGCATTATATGGTGCCTGTTCCTCTTGTTGTACCCCACTGAGTGTATCCAGATATAGTTGCCAATGATTCCTGTCTTTTATAAGTGTATCTTTTATTATTTCCGGAAGTCCGTTATATGTTTTTGTTTGAAAAATAAGATTTGTTGGAGCATATAGGTCAAATTCTACATTTTTCTTGTCATAATCTGTTTGCAATGTTACCCTGTGACCTGTATAGGATGGATATTTTTTTACTACATAAAAGTATTCTATAAAACTACCTTTTTCTACTCCTTCCAGTGCATAATATTTGTAAGTTCTCTGGGTCTCATCATCTTTGGCTGTTAGTACCTTGGACTGATCCAGCTCAATTACTTTTCCATCTTTGGTAATCACTCTAGCCTTATTCCTGACTATTTCTGATGATGCAGAGTACGGTAGGTAAACTTTATTATATTCTTCTATTCTATCATTAGAGTTTAGCCATAAAATCTTATGTTCTAAAGCATATTCTATAAGTTTCCCTTCTTTATCCAAAAAACAAAATTCGTGTATTCTTTTATCTTTAAAAGCGACTATATCTTTTGTCTGAAAATCGGTTACATCAATATCCGCGACTGATTCTTTCTCCCAATCGTACTTCTCATAAACAGGCTTGGTCTGAGCAAAAATATTCGCAAAGAATATCCCCATAAATATATATATCACTATTTTATGTAACTGCATTGATTACTTTTTTTCTTTTAGGATTACAATTTCTTTAAAATTCTTTTCTACTTTTTTTATCATCTTATTTAACTCTTTTTGTTGATCCACAGTGAGTTTTATAAAATCAAGATCAACTCGTTGTTCGCATATCACCTTATCATCTTTCTGAGCATATTCTATTGTACAAGTAAAAAAGTCATTAGCAATATTAAAACTCTCAGGAACATAGGTAACTTCCATCGTATCTGGTACTTCTAATACATTGATATTCTTTGCATACCGTTTATATCGATATTCTTTATCATTTTTTCGGTTGTCTTTTGATTTAATATCATTCAATTCGCGGTTCAAATTAAGATTGATATATGTCTCATCATCATATTTCTTTATATACTCTTTTATATTAAAAGTATAATCAACTATGAAGTTTTTATCATAATCATATGCATTGGTTTCAATAGTTTCATCGATCAAAAACCTGTTATTACCCTTTCTTAACACACGATTATATATTTCTTTCACCTTAGTTTCGGTATTTCCGGTTTCTAATAAGGTATAGAAATCAATTTTTGGATACCCAGAAAATTCTGATCTCCCTGTACCTTTTATCGTTTTATCATGTATGGTTATATAGGTAGAATCAGAAACCATATTCCTTTTAGAATCAATAACAGGAACTTTTTTAATCACAAACTCCTTATCAGTTAGAGAGACTAATGCTTCTTTTCCCTGTATAAAGGAGGTAGGCATATCTATCGGGATGTACCTACCCGTTGCATCCAGGTAGTATGTTTTATCATTTTCTGTGTATGACAATATCATATGATTATCCACTACAGGTGTAGGTACTTCTTCATATTTATAAGGGATACTGCGCGTCCCGATCCAGGTAAGATTTCCTTTTAGATTAGCAATCTCAAGCATCTCGTAAAGAATGCTTGAATTATCCTTACAATCCCCATATTTTTTAGTGTATACATCATTCGCCTCTCTGGGGATAAAACCTCCCAAGGCATACTCAAAAGCTATGTATTTGATATTCTCCTGTACCCAATAATAGATTGCTTTTACTTTGTCAAAACTACTTTCCTTATTCTTCGTTAATTCTTGTACTATTTTTACCAATTCAGGACTTGTTTCTTCTGTATTAATATCTTTGACCAGAGAATAATACCAATTATACAAATCACCTACATCTTTTGATAATTTTACTGTTTTTCCTGCTGACTTATACTCTGTTATGATCGGTATTATATGTGGAAAAGTATTCCTGAAATTAGGAGCATTTTCATCTAAGTCATATTCATCAACATCTCTGGCTTCCCAGGTATAAATCCATTTTCCTCTTTTCTCTTCTTTTGAAAACTTGATATCTACGTTATCTATATTAAACTCTTTAAACTGAAGCGAAATATTCTTATCTACACTAATGGTTATTTTATTTTTTACAATAGGATAAAAGGATCCGAAATAAAATGAATTCAGAAACCTGGGGTTTTTAATTTTTTCAGTGTATCTTAATTTTGATTTTGACCCTGTTTGTAATCCTGGATAAATAAAATTAATAGACCTGGCATCATCATAGAAAGAGCCTGTAAGTTCATCTTTTTCTACAAAATCTTTTACTTCGATTTCTTTATACTTACCATTTTCATAGAGCAATGACGTAGCTTCTACAGATTGTATTTGATAAAAAGATGAATAGTTAATGGATCGCTTAGACCCATAATTAGCCGCCGCATCCAGGTATAAATCTTCTTCTAATATCTCTTGAGTGATTAGGATTTGATCCTCTTTAAGCTTAATATCTATTTTCTTCTCTTTTTGCAATCTAACATAATGAGCATCTGGATATTTTGTTCTGTATTGTTCATATATCTTTGATTTCTGAGCTATCATCTGAAACGAAATCAGAAATAATAATCCTACATATAATCTCATATTCCTTCTTTTTAATATATTTTCTCCTCTGCTACCATATCATTATAATATAATCTTGTTTTTATAAGCTCCCCCTCTATATTGTAATACTTAGCTTCTCCACTTCGCATATCATTCTTATAATTAACCTCCTGTTGCAGATTGCCATTAGTATAATATTTTTTATATACTCCGTTTAATTGATCATGTTTGTACTGTATCTCCTTCTTAATTTTTCCATCTGCATTGTAATAAATTGTGCTCCCATGATAATCCCCATCTTTATAGTGTATATCTCTACTTATCTGACCAGAATAATAGTAAGTTTTATATGCATTGATAAAATTTCCATTTTTCACTTCCATGGTAACAGAGACTATACCATTATCAAAATAAGCTTTAATCTTAGCTGTCTGATTCTTTATAGGAATCATAGGTTTTAACTGTTTATGCTCGTCGTGATAGCTATATCCTATCATTTTATCATTATGATAATACCTGACTATTTGTAGTTTGCCGTCTGGACTATAAAACGTTCTCTCCCCTTGCCTGTTTCCATTTTTATATTGTGTGGTTCTAATAAGTACTCCATCTTCACTGTATCCCTCATAAATCCCTTCTAGTTTACCATGTTGATATATACTTTTATTATCTAGCTGTCCGTTTTTATAATATTGATTATAATCTCCATGGAGTTCTCCATAGCTATATTCTCCCTGATGGCTTATCTGACCATTTTCATAATACCAGGTCCAAATACCATGTTGTTGATTATTAAAATAAGATCCTTCTGCCGCTTTATTTCCGTTCTCATAATATCGTTTATAATCCCCATGTTTTACACCATATACAAAACTGGTCTCAGAATGTAATTTATCATTGAGATGATTATATGTTATCACATAAGATTCCTCTACTCTGTCATATTGTATTTCTTCCTGAATACTACCATCTGGATTAAAATATTTTCCAGAAACTATATCTCCTAAGTTATACAAAATAGTTTGATATAATTTTCCTTCTACACTATACGTTTCCTGCACGCCATGTTGTGCTCCATGATGATAGAAGTTTTTTTCTTTTACACTGCCATCACTATAGTAATTAATCCATAGCCCGTGTGCTTTTCCTTCCTTATACCAGCCTTGTTGAGACATGTTACCATTCTTATAATAACCTTCATAAAAACCTGTGATCGTATCATTTTTATATTCTGTAACAGATTCTTTTTCTCCTGTTTTATAAAAACCATAATAGTTCCCTTCTAATTTATCGTCTATATATGTTCCTGTATTGATTAATACTCCATCATCATAGTATTTCCAGGTTCCTTTTTTTCCTCCCTTTACATCATATAATCCTTCTGCTGTTATGACACCAAGTGCAGAATATCCCTGATAGTAAAATGCTCCTTTCTTTTTTTTAGCTTCTTTTATAACTTCTCCTGCTTTATTATAATATGTGTATGCCAGAATTTCATTTTTCCTATATAAAAACTCTTCATGTAACTTGCCATCTGTATCAAACTCTTTATATACGCCGTTTAATTTTCCTTTTTCATATATCATTTCTTTTTTTATAACTCCGTCTGGGTAATAGATTTTCCAGTTTCCGTGATAATCACCATTCAACGTAATTCCTTCTTCCCAAAGATTTCCATTAGAATAATATTTTTTATAAGGTCCATTGAGTATCCCATTAGCATACGTATGTGCTGATTTTAATTGATCATTTATATAATAAGAATTTTCTATTCCTGTAATTACACCATCCTTATATACTACTTCATAAAATAATTTACCATTTGCATAATGTCTTGTCAATAAACCAACTAGTTTAGCGTCTGTATATGATGCTGTATAGTCTTTTGCTGACACTCCTAATCCATGATATGACTGATATTCTCCTTGTAATTTATTATTCGCAAATACCTTTTTTTCTATGAGCGCGCTTTTTTTATTAAATTCGTTGTATACACCTTCTGGTTTTCCGTCCTTGTAATTCAATGTTGTTTTAACAACACCACTCTTATAAAAGGACGTGTATTCCCCATTAAGCTTCCCATCTTTATAGGTTTCTTTTTCTGAAACGTTGCCATGATCATCATACCAGACCCATACACCTGTCTTGTCGCCTTTTTTATTAAACTTGCCTTTACCGTTTATTCTTCCCTGTTCATTATAAGTTTCCCAGGTACCTACCATTTTATCGTCTTTTGTTACTCCCACAGCTTGAAGCGTATAGTCGCTAAAAAAATGAGTTACCACTTGTTTTTCTCCTTGATAGATTTGTTCATTTTCATCTATAATCTCCATCCATTTTGCATAAAACAGATCTATAAAAGCTGTTATTTTTGATGTGTTTTTTTCTATAATTTTTTTAAAATTTTTGTTTTGTATGGTATAAGAAATAGTGTATGTAAAATCATCAAAATATTCATTATTGAATATCCACTGATAAAAAGGAACATATTTTTGATCCCAAAACCCTCCAGAACCTTCAAAATCTTTTAATTGTTCGAGAAGTGCATGATTTTGCTTTGTTAATGGTATTTTAATTTTATTCTTGATTTCATATTTATTGTTCAATGCAATGCCATTACTTATTATAAGGTCTATATCTTCAAATGATTCATCGTCTTTTGATATTGTAATTCCCAGTGGAGTAGATTCATTTTTTTTTGATACCGAGTTATTAATAGAGCTCAATATGCTTAAAGAATTTTCGCCATCAGGATCTAGCAATAAATACATATTAATAGCCATCAAGGCCTGGCTAATTTTGTGTTCTCGATAGCATATTTTCCCTAATTGCAAATGGCTTTTTGCATAAAAAGGATTCAGAAGAATTGATTGTTTATAATCCAGGACGGCTTTGTCATTTTTTTCGAGCCCCTCATATGCCAATCCTCTATTGTAAAATAGTATATGGTTTTTAGGAAACTCTTTTATGGCTTCGTCATATACATTTATAGCTTGCTGATACCTTTCTGATCGTAGATAAGCCACGCCTTTATTAACAAAAAAAGAATATCTGGAACCAAAATTTTTATTAGTAACTCCTTCTTCTATAACTTTTAGTGCCTCATCATATTCTTCATTTTGCAACAGGTAATATGATTTGAGCACAAGCGATGTCTCATAAATAGAATCATTTTTATTGATCTTATTTAATTGTGATACTATCTCAGAGAACTCTTCTTTTTCTGTAAGATCTGCTATTTTAGCGAATATTTCCTCATAATCAATATATTCTATTTTTTCTTGAGTATAAGAAATAGACGACGCCAATAGCGTAGCTAACAAAAGTAATTTCTTCATATAAGGTAAATTTTGAGGCGACGAAGTGCGTGAACTATTTGGTAAATACTGATTTTTCATTTGATTTAAAATCAATATTCTTTTCAAACCTACACAAACATAAAATAAAACTATGAAACACCAAAGACTAATAGTCAAGAATTTTGAGAATATCTGGAGAATAATTTTCATTTCAGTATTCTAAAAACAAAAGAGTTGCCCCTATGTCCATAGAGCGTTTTTATGATATAGAATGACCTCTTTGAAATGACCTCTTTTTCATTGATACAATCAAAATAAAAAGAAACTGTCGCTAAGGCTATACCTTAATTTTCTTTTTTTCTTTACAAAAAATGATTCTTCTTTATTTGAGTATTTTATAAGCTGTTATAAGATAACATTACATCAATATAAAATAGAATTCATACATTTCTGAAAGTTTTCTGGATAAAAAAAGCCTGTAAAACTAGCTAGTTTTACAGGCTTTTCAGAGCTATTTTATAACTATATTATAATCCTGTAATAATAAATTCTTCCCACGCGCCTATTCTGGTTCTATTCCAGGTCATTGCTTTTGCTCCGTTTTCAGAACTCATATATTTTCCATTTTTATCCTTAACAGCATATTTGTTACCACCTCTGCTTACTAATTCAAATTTTTCTAAAGATCCTATACGGTTTCTATTACAATTGATAGGTTTATTACCTCCTTCACTACTTACATATTTACCGTTATTACCTTTCAAAGCTATTTTTCCTCCACCGGCATCAATTACCGTGAATTTTTCCCAAGCTCCAATTCTGGAACGATTACAATTCATAGGTTTATTTCCATTCTCACTACTTACATACTGACCGTTATTCCCTTTTAGATTGATCGTTTTTCCTGAAGTAGGTGGAGGAGGATTATTACCAGGATACATTTTATTTACCCCTATAACATCAGCATTCGATAGACCATTACGTTGTGTACGGTAAGAACTCCCATCCAACTTGGTGATTGTTGGCTGTCCGTTTTTAGAAAAAGATTTGGGACTATACATCATAATACTCCCAAAATCCAGGGTATTTGTATATTCAGTACCATCACGACCTCTTTGTACATAGGTCTGAAAATTATGCTCTTTTCCGTTTTGTATATTTTGAAACAATACCCTTACAAATCGATCACGATC
>NZ_VTZU01000074.1 GCF_008370685.1 Aquimarina sp. RZ0 | reverse complement strand
TTTTTCTTTATGCAAGGCAAAAAAATCAAGCATAGCTATAGCTACGGTTTATTTTTTAAACGAAGTAGAAAGGAAAAAGAAACGATGAATATGCGAAATTTTTAGTTATAAATCGTATAATACATTTATCTAATTCAGATTTACCCGAAGGATACCGATGTGTTTTATTATAGGGTGATAACAGTTCGCATCATCTTCAATCGTGATGTAAATGGAATCGTAGAAAGTGTAACTTTACAGCAGGGAGGAGGTGAAATTACAGGGGAAAAGTTATAAGTAATCCGCCCAAATTGAGTCAAAAGCTCATTTTTATAGCGAATCAAATAATAAAAACCACTTCATTTTATAAAAGAAGATGATTTTAAAAATTAAGTATAAAAATGAAAATCCATATAGAGACAAAAAGACTACTAATAAGAGATTTAGAAAAATTTGATGCCAAAGGAATTTTTGATCTTGATTCTGACCCCGAAGTTCATAAATATTTAGGAAAAAAACCGATAAAAACAATCCGGGAAGCTGAAGAAATAATTAACTTTATAAGAAGTCAATACAGAGATAATGGCATTGGTCGCTGGGCGGTTATCGATAAAAAAACAAACGATTTTATTGGTTGGACAGGATTAAAATATGAATAACAACTAAGAGATAATATCAGTTATTATGATTTAGGCTACAGACTTAGAAAAAAATACTGGGGAAACGGAATCGCTACCGAAACGGCTATAGAATCTCTTAAATACGGATTTAATGAACTTGATGTAAACGAAATTTGTGCTGCCGCAGATTTGGGTAATATTGCTTCTAATAAGGTTCTAAGAAAAATTGGTCTCAGATTTATTGAAACTATTGATGTCGATGGAGTCCCCCATAACTGGTATAAGATTAGTAAGTCTGAATGGACCAAACGCTACAAAATTAGTAATTGAACTCATCTTGAGTACTGCTTTGTCCTACAAAATTTGCATTTTGCACATTAATTTTTGTTGTTTTTTTAACTGGCTATGCCGAAAAAAACCTACTTCAGTATAGTACAAAAGCCAAACTTTTCGGTTGAAAACCACTACTCAAGGTGAGTTCATTGATAAACACATAAATTTGTAATGAATTATAAGCAACTTTTGTATTAATATAGCATCTATTTATTGTATCGCAAAAAATATCAATTATGAGAAAAATAAATTTTATTTTCATTTTAGTCTTGGGTTTATTTAGTTGTAATAGCGATGATAATCAAAGTATAGAAAACGCCGGTGAAATTAATCGAATATCAGGAACCTGGAACTTAACCAAAATTATAAGCAACTCATCTGGTGTAGAAATTACGCCTATCGCAAGCGATACTCATTCGTATGTACTCAATGATGATGGCACTTTTAAAAGAGTTACTTTAAAAAACGAGTTGACTACCGAACTTAATGGAACCTATAGTGTCACTGATATGCATGCACTTTTTGGTAATGAGAATTCTGGAATCCAAAAATTTATTGAGTTAACATACATTTCTGAAATAGCATTTTTTAATTGTGGAAGTTTACCGGGTAACAAACAACTTTTGATTCTTACTTCTCAAAATCTGTTAGAAAACGAACTCGAAGGTATCTGCGATGGTAATTCATATCAATACATGAAAAATTGATAGTCATAATAATTGTATATTTAAATTGATTTCATAAACATTGTATAAGAATACCATACAAACCTGACCACATGGATTTATTTAATACTTCGTTAAATATTTTGCCTTTTGATGGAGAAGTAGATTATTACGGATCAATAATAGATCTTACAAGAGCTCAATATTATTTAGAGAAACTAATGCATCGCATTGATTGGGATTATGATAAAGCTATTATTTATGGAAAACTGATAATCACAAAACGTAAAGTAGCCTGGTACGGTGATCAACCATTTGAGTATACATATTCCAAAACCACAAAATCTGCCATACCCTGGACCAAAGAACTGTTAGAACTTAAAGAAATCGTAGAATTAAAAACAGGAGAATCATTTAACTCCTGCCTGCTTAATTTATATCATACAGGAGAAGAAGGCATGGCATGGCATAGTGATGGAGAAGTTGATTTAAAAAAAAATGGCGCAATAGCCTCTTTAAGTCTAGGGGCAGAACGTAAGTTTTCTTTTAAACATAAAACCACAAAACATTCCATAGCTATTAATTTAGAAAAAGGTAGTCTATTAGTGATGAAAGGGGTTACGCAAACTCATTGGTTACACAGACTTCCTCCATCCAAAAAAGTAAAAACTCCAAGAATAAACCTAACATTTAGAACTATTGAGCCTTCAGAGTAAACTAAATTTTTTGGTCTTACTTTTTTTTATTTTTTTAAAAGTGTAACATATGATTTTTTATTAGTCTATAATATTGAATTTATCTTGTTTTTTTCTATTTGCTAAAAGATGACTGAAATTCGTACATATTTCGTTACTTTTTCGTCTGTAGTGCTATTATACGATTTGTGATTAAAAAATTCGTATAAATTCATTGAATTATTTTTTCTTTATGCAAGGCAAAAAAATCAAGCATAGCTATAGCTACGGTTTATTTTTTAAACGAAGTAGAAAGGAAAAAGAAACGATGAATATGCGAAATTTTTAGTTATAAATCGTATTATATACTACAAAAAGTGGCTCATCTGGTCAAATTTCAACTCATTTTCGGTTAAAAATAAAAAGTCAAGATGAGTTCATTGTATAAATCTAGTTAATAAAATGAAAAAGCACTCATTAGCCATTGTAGCCCTGATCTTTTCTATTTCTTGTATTTCACAAAAAAACGATTTCAAAATTGGGCAAAAATCAATCACATATACAGATATATCCCGCAATCGACCTTTACTAACAGAAATTTGGTATCCAACATACGATTCTATATACAAAAACAATACAGACGAGCATAGAAAAGAGCTTTTCAAAACAATACAGACCATACCACTTGCAAGCATTCCTGATAAAAAATTTCCTTTATTATTGATTTCTCATGGTACTGGTGGAAATAGATTTTCTCTCACCTGGTTTGTAGAAAAAATGGTAAAAGAAGGCTATATCGTAGCTGCGATTGATCATTTTGGGAATTCAACTTTTAATAAAATACCCAGGGAGTTTCTTAAGTGGTGGGAGAGAGCTATTGATATCCAATATGTGTTGACAGAAATTATTGATCATCAGGAAATCGGTAATAGAATCGATATTTCAAAAATTGGAGGTGTCGGCTTTTCCTTAGGTGGATATACTCACATTGCATTGGCTGGTGGCTATGTAGACAGAAATTATAAAGGCACTGAAAATAAAGAAGAAAACACCAGAGAATTACCTCCAGAATTTCCTGAAACAAAAGAAACGATCGATTTTGATACAGATAGCCTTATCGTGTCATCTTACAACAAATACAAAAATCAGGTAAAGGATGATAGAATCAAAGCTTTTTTTGTAATGGCACCTGCAATCGGTTTTGGATTTTATTCAAAAAAACAAACAAGCGAAATAATAGCTCCAGTTTTTATTATTGCAGGAAGAGGTGATAAAATAGAACCAGTAAGATACAACGCAGAGAAGTATCATAATTTGATAAAAAACAGCCAAATACATCTTTTTGATAAAAAGGTAGGGCATTATGTTTTCTTGAATGAGCCAACACAACTTGGCAAAAAAGTAATTCCAGAAATAACCATCGATTTACCGGAGGTTAGTAGAAAAGAAATACATGAAAAAACTGTAAAACTCGCCATAGATTTTTTTAAACAACATTTATAAGCTATGAGTTAAAAAAAGAAGATTTTTCCCGTAAAAATACTTAATTTAGATTCTGTAATTATACTCGAAAACCAATCACACCAAATATTACTATGAGATTGAATGCTGGAATATTGACAAAAAAAATTAAGGAAACTAAGTCTTTTTATACAGAGAATTTAGGATTCAAAATAAAATTTGAAAATGATTTTTATCTTTTGCTATTCACTCCGAATGAAAAAGATACAATCAGTTTTTTACTCCCAAATCATCCAACTCAGCAACCTTTCTTTCACCCTGAGTTCAAAGGGCAGGGAATGTATCTCACGATAGAAGTTGACAATGTTGATGAACACTATATTGATTTAAAGCAAAAAGGTATACCTATTAAAGTAGAGATTAGAGACGAACCTTGGGGAGAAAGACACTTCTCTATAGAAGATCCTAACGGGATTGGAATTGATTTTGTTACCTATGTAAAACCTTTGATTAGTTAATGAATTGGTTTAAACTTTTTCAATTCGCTATAAAAATGCCTTTTTTTACTCAATTTTTGTCTTTTTCTTACTTCGGGCGCTGCTATGAAGAGCAAAAACACACTTCAATTGATCAAAAAAATACTATTTTTCGCCTGATTCAAAAAAGTTTAAACTACTTCAGTATTATAAATAATATACTGACTAATTACATTTATACCATTTTTGCTTTAACATTACCCATTCAAATATGTTTTTATTTCAGTATTTAAGACATTAACTGTTTGTATGTAGTATTTATATTAGAAAAAGTATTGCACTAAAATTCAAGAAACATATTATTTTTAAGTACCTCAAAAAGTTCTATCACGGAGTTTGAATTCATAAATTTAGGTAATTTTTTTTAGGTTTACAGTGGTTAGAAATCAGAAAAACGATACTTAAGTCTAAGAAAGTTATAGACTTTCTGGTTTTTTCACTATAATTTTTTTTAGATAATCTTCTCTTTTTTAAGACAAGAGTGTAAGTGTTTCATTCATATGTTTTTAAAGTAATTATAAATATTGGCTATATGAGATACTTATACTCGTAATTAACTTTACTTTTCTTATAAAATGGGTTGTATAATTAGGGATGTTAAAATATTAGCTGTTTAGTATCTAGTAATTATTAATCTTAAAAATAAAAAATGAAATTATTAAAATTAAGAAAAAAAGTACTTGTAAAACTTAAAACTGCTGTAGTGATATTATCTTTTGGGATACTGTTTTCCTGTGAAAAAGAGGAAGGTTTTGTACAAGAAACTACCGCTACTAACAATCTTACGAAACAAGAACAAATTGACGTGGCCAAACTTGGCTATGTTCCAGAAGAGACTTTTAAGATAAAACTGGATCTCCCAGATGGATCCACAGATGAATATTATTCTTACAGAGATATGTTAACTCTTACTTCTGATCTGCAAAATATGGTAAAGTTTGCAGATCCTTCTTTGGATACAGAACAAAGAGAAAAATTATTTAGGACTAATAATACAGTAGGTGGCAACAGGAGCTATACTGTAGCTTTTGTGGATTTCAATACTCCTTTTCAGCAACAAGCCGCCCAGGATATGATATTTTTATTTAACACTCAGTTACGTACTACTATACAACTGAATCATGTTTTTATATCATCTAGCGAAATTGCCAGTACTCCAAGAGATATTATGGTTTTTTATAATCGTATTTTTGTTCCTACTGGTTTAGGAACATTCGTTCCAGATCCTAATGTTTTTGCAGGAGCAAGTTTTCCTTCTAATTTTTTACCAGGAGGAGTGTTACAGTTAAACACTGATGCGATTTCTTCGATTTCTACCAGAGAAACGCTTAGACAGGTCCTGATGCATGAGATATTACATAATTTTGGGATACAGCATAGTGATTGGAGAACGCAAAGAAGTTGTGGAGAAAATGAGGCTGAAAACAATCCATTTGGATTTGTTCCCATTCCTGGCACCAATACCTCTGGAGATTTTCTGGATTCTATAATGGTTGCTTGTGTGGGAAGCACATTAGGTGGTAGAGGGTATACAGGTGAAGATGTTGCATCTATGCGTGAGATCTATGGATTTAGATAAATAGCTATGATTGATATTGATCATTTTTTTCTAATGATCAGGTATCGAATTGGTTTAAACTATTTTGATTCTGGCAAAAAAATGAGTTAAAAAGAGCATTTTTATAACGAATTGAAATAGTTTAAATCACTTCAGTATCACATAGGAATGGTAAAATAAAAAGTAGTCCCTTCGTTTTCTTTTGACTCTAACCAAATGTTACCTCCGTGTGATTCTACTATTTTTTTACAATAGGACAATCCCATACCGATACCTTGATATGTATCTGTAGAATGTAATCGTTGGAAAATCAAAAATATTCTCTCTTTATGCATTTCTGGAATGCCAATACCGTTATCTTTTACTGAAAACTCGTAAAATTCAGGTAATCCATTACCTCTACTATTTCTTCTAATTGCAGTAATTGTAACCTCAGGGATTACACCGTCTTTAGTAAACTTAATGGCATTACTTATCAGGTGTTGTAATAATAATCGTAATTCTACTTCGACTCCTTTTACAATAGGTAAAGCACCTACTATAATTTTGGTATTGGTTCTTTCTAAGATATTCTCAAAATCGTTTTGCAATGTTGCCAGTACATTAGTAATATTTACAGTAGAACGCTCTTTGGTTTTTCCCAATCTGGAATATTCTAATAAAGCATTAAAAAGTTTTTTCATTCGTCTGCTTGCATCCCGAATAAAAGAAAGACTCTCTTTACCTGTCTCATCAAAACTACTTCCGTAATCTTCTGATAGTAGATCAATAAAACTCGAAATAGTATTTAACGGTTCCTGTAGATCATGACTAGTAATATATCTAAACTGTTCTAATTCTTTATTTTGAGCCTTCAAAATTAAAGATTGCTGATAGATTTTTTCTTCTTTCTTCTTCAGTTCTTCTTGCACTCTTTTCTTATAGGTATATTCTCTATAAATCAAAAAGATTACTCCGAGAAGTAACAGTATTAGGAGTACCAGTAAAATTATTTCGTTCCTGGTATTACTAGCTCCATTTTTTTTTTGGAACAGCCTTTCTTTTCCTATATTCTCAACAGTTTGTTGTTCCTGCCAATTTTGTAATGTTGTTATAGTACTAGTAATTGAAGCATACTGGAACACCTTCTCCTCTTTATCAAGGCAATTTTGAGCCCATATTCCTGAACCTGAAGTATCAACAAACAATACCAGTATAATGACAGTATGCCGCAGAAAAGATAGATGAATAGAAGGATTTTGTGTATCAATCATAATTTGAGGATTATCTAATATAACGGTTAGAACCTATAACTCCAAATTATTCTATTCCTCTATATTTCTATAAAGCTACTATTTTTTTGCTTTTAGTAGCATTATGAATGTCTGGACTACCAAGTCTGATCAAATTTCAACTCATTTTCGGTTTAAAATAAAAATTCAAGAAGGAGTTCGATAATAGGGGATCACCCAAACAAAAGATATTCATATGAGGCTTATATGTTTCTATGATCCCCCTGAATGTTTTCTTGTCAAACCAATAATTTTTTAAGTAGTTTTACGTTATTTTTTTCACTAATCATATTTAATACTCATATCTAGTTATAGATGAAAAAGCCAGTTCTTTTGATTATTCTATCAATAAGTATTGTTTTTATTTCTTGTAATAAAGAAAAAAAGGATACCAACCATGATGCAATTACGCTCTCTAATAAAAGTGTTCCTACTATTGATAGTAACAGTATTGCCAAAGATCAAAATCAACTAGAGAAGGTTGTAGGAGGAGGTTTTGAGCCAGCCTGGGATATTAGTATTACAAAGAAAAAGGGGAAAGAATATGAATTTAAAATAAATGCTCTTGATGAAGAAATGAAAACCAGCGGGCAGTTATTACTAAAAAGTGAATTCAATAGAACTACAAAATTTGAGAAGGTCTCTTTTGAAGGAAAAGATAATACAGGGAAAACAATCTCAATCCTGTATGAAAAAGAGCATTGTTTAAATATGGCAGGTGACGACTCTGGAGGGGCTATCAATATTAATTGGAAAGGCATAGTTCTAAAAGGTTGTGGGAGTCATGCCTTAGAAAAAAAACATAAATCTTAATACGGTTTTTGTATTCATTTAATGAAGTGTTTTTTGCACCTCATAGCAGCGGCCGAAGTAAGAAAAAAAGACAAAAAATGGATGCAAAAAGCTAATTTTTTAACCAAGAACTCATCTTGAGTACTGCTTTGACCTACAAAATTTACATTTTGCACGCTAATTTTATTGTTTTTTTTAATCGTAACTATGGCTATGCTGAAAAACACCTTCTTCATTATAGTACAAAAACCAAGCTTTTCGGTTGAAAACCACTATTCAAGAAGAGTTCCAATTGAAAAAGTCTAAATGAGTTCCATTAGGTAAACTACCTCGGAGCAAGCCCACGAGGCATTTATTGAAAAAAACATTTTGATTTCGAGGCAAGCCTCGGAGCATTTAAATCTCGATTATCGAGTAAATTGAATTTGAAAAGTGTATTAGAGGAATTTTTCTACTTTTTTTAAAAATATGTCACCTCATTTTCTTATATGCGTACTTGTTGTTTATTTATCTGTAATTCAATTAGAAAATCAGTTTTATACATATTCTTTTTTATCGTGTTATAAATAATATTTTTTTTAAACAGTCTTTAATTAACAAACTAAGTGTAATAATTTATTATTTTAGATCGTTAGAAAAGCTTAACTAACAAAACTTAAACTCACATTATGAATCTAAGAATACTCTACATCGTTATTTTTATTGTATCTGGAATACACGCTCAAAGATCTACAAAAGCCTGGCATAATCATGAAAACTATAAAAACGAAATAATAGAAGAAGCCAGAATAACCTATGAATTGCTCAAAAAAGAGAATAAAAAAAAGGATAATGCTTCTCATCAGAATACCAAAAGAAAATTAGCTAACACTGAGCGAGAAGCTGTACAAATAGATACTGCCATTATTAATGGGATTAATATTGCCTGGGGAAGTTTTGGGAGAGATATTGGGTTTGATGATGATGGTCCTAAAGAATACCATCCGGATATGGAGAAGTTTGAATCTATCATGAATTCAGTAGCAGAATCAGGAGGGAACGTTATACGCTGGTGGTATCATACAAATGGATCTACAAACCCTGTTTATGATGATACTCAAAAAGTAATCAGAAATCCAGATTTTTTTCATGAAGATTTTAAAAAAATACTTGATCTTGCTGCTTCCAAAAATTTAAAGATTCAACCGTGCTTATGGTCATTTGATATGTTAAAAGATCAGTGGCGAGTAGATGCGGTTGCTAATAAGAAATTATTTACGGATGATGAATATTTTCAGGCATATCTTGATAACGCTTTAATCCCATTAGTTACGTATATTGGTGATCACGAAGGTTTGTACGCCTGGGAAATATTTAACGAGGCAGAAGGTATGACAGATCAGTTCGCCAGTCATTGGGATGGATTCAAAGAAAAAGTTACTATGGAAGAGATACAGCGTTTTATCAATAGATCTGCCTCTGCAATAAGAAATGCACAACCAGGCATAAAAGTTACATCAGGTGCCTTAGGTTTTCTAAGTGCTGTTGATAATGATGAGAAAGGATATAAAAATTATTATTCTGATGAAGAGTTGTTTAATGCCGGAGGTAAAGAAGACGGTTATCTAGATCTCTATAATATCCATTTTTATAATTGGGCAGGACAGGAAGGCTCTCCATTTCATAATAGTTTTGAAAGCACTGGTTTAGATAAACCAGCAGTTATTGCAGAATATTATCCGGATTATACCTTTGGTTTGCAAGGATCAGAATTAGGGGTTGAGTTAATGCTTAATCGTTGGCAAGGCTCATTAGTTTGGTCATGGACAGATAGAGGGTGGGATTCTATGGTATCCATAGTAGACGTTATTGCAAATTTTGATGATCAGATTCTTTCTGTCAATGATACTGCAATTGACGATTTTTTATTATTTCCTAATCCCGCAAGCAGCGAAGTATCAATAAAAGGACTTTCTATTGGGACAGAGGTCAATATAATTAATGTATTAGGTACTTCTGTAAGACATTTTCGTACTACCGAACAGCTTACATCTATAGATATCTCTGATTTGAGTAAAGGACTTTATCTGCTTAATTTTCAAAACTCAAAAAGAAATCAAACACTGCGATTTCTGAAAAAGTAACAGGTGAAAAACCTTGACTACAAAACTATCCTCACATAGTACTTTATACTGA
Organism: Aquimarina sp. RZ0; assembly: GCF_008370685.1. Lineage (GTDB taxonomy): Bacteria > Bacteroidota > Bacteroidia > Flavobacteriales > Flavobacteriaceae > Aquimarina. The sequence continues at coordinate 22,169 of NZ_VTZU01000074.1, read as the reverse complement.
AGCTAAAAATTTTATTTCTAGTTATAAAGTATCTATGTGAGGATATTTAAGATCGTATGCTACTTTGAGCCGGCTAAGTTTATTGAAGAAATTAGTGTTTTCCTGGTATGTTCGGTTATTTTTGAAAGTAATAAACCTTCCCTGAGCGTGAATACTAACACCATTTGTTTTATACATATAAAACTGATAGTATGGAATCACCCACGTGAAATTCTGCAGTCCTCTTACGATTCCTATTAATATACCACCAGGTCTAAGTTCTATATTACCATAATTGAGATCCGTTACCGTATTTAAGTATTTGATCATATTAGGGCTTACATTATCTATAATCATCCGTTTAGAACCAATACCACGAAGTTTAAATCTATCGACTAAAGAAAATGGTTTTTCAACCAAATCATTTATACGTTTTTTATGAGATTTAGAATAGTGAGTAGTATCTAGAATCATATAAATATAATATTTAGACAGATGGAATACCTCCTAATCGTTTTTCTATTTTGCGTTTTTTAGCAGTTATTAGTTTCATAAGATCCATGATTTCTACATCTTTAGTTTCTTTATAGATTTCATTTAACTCTAATATCAATGATTTAGCTTCACGAGATGCAGCTACTCGATCACTAGTAGACATATTACTCATTTTTCTTTTCTCGAATTCCAATGCTCTTTCAATAAGTTCCATTTCTTTGTTTTTTTGCGAAAATACAAATTGTTAAAATTTATTTATGAAGGTTTAAACAGAAATTAACTTATAATATTATATTTTTTAGTATATCTATTAATTTAGTATGCTTTTTTCAAGGTTTAAGAGTTTCAGAGTGGTAGGTTTAAAATATTGATTTTTAGACAAATATATTTGGCTTCATATCTGGAGATAAAACGTTTTTAAAGTTTAACATAAATTTATATATGTAATTTTCAATGATTTTTGTTGCGTATTACAAGGTTTTTAAGAGCAGTTTGATTTTGAAAAAGGAAATAATGCTTTGATTTTGAGTATTTTATTGTTTTTGATGCGTATATACATTGTAAAATAATGAATCTAGGATATAAAGGATCAGCCGTATGATCATATGGTAATTTGGTTTAATTTTTCTATTTTTAAAGCTAACAAGAGTTAGTCTTGTATTAAACTTAATAATTCAACTACTATAGGTATTTACACTATGAATTCATCTTGACTTTTTCTGTTTCCTGAAAAATGGATAAAATTGACTCATATTTCGTTATTTTTTAAGCGCAGCCAGACTATGCCTTTCAAAAAAATGTTTCATCTGCACAAATTTTATCTCATTTTCGTTTAAAAATAAAAAATCAAGATAAGTTCTGTATGCAATAGAATTAGTTGTGTAATTTTATTTATAGTAATAATTCACTCAATCAAAAAAAGGAGGTTTATTTATGAAACGAAGAGACTTTGTCAAATATGCAGGATTAGGTTCTGGTGTTTTAATGGTGCCATCTCTACTGATGGGAAATGATATTTCTGCAGAGGCATTGCTCAATCCTGGTATGGATATAGCAATCAAAAAGAAATTGGCTGATGTTGCGCTTAATACGGCAAAAACGCTTGGCGCATCTTATGCGGACGCAAGGATTGGAAGGTACTTAAATCAATATGTGTTTACCAGAGAAGATAAAGTACAAAATGTTGTAAATACAGAATCTTTTGGTATTGGTATTCGAGTGGTAGCAAATGGTACCTGGGGGTTTGCTTCGACCAATAATGTTTCTGACGCAGGAATTAAGAAAGCTACAGAGCAGGCAGTTGCCATTGCCAAAGCGAATTCAAAAATTCAAAAAGTTCCTGTTAAATTAGCCCCGGTACAATCGTATGGAGAAGTTTCTTGGAAGACTCCTATACAAAAGGATTTTAAAAAAGTACCAATTTCAGAAAAGGTTGATTTATTACTAAGCGCAAATGCTGCTGCGCTTAAGAACGGTGCTGATTTTGTCAACTCTGGATTGTTTATGGTGAATGAACAAAAGTATTTTGCTTCTACAGAAGGTTCATATATTGATCAGGATGTTCATCGCATATGGCCTACATTTACTGTTACGGCTATAGATCGCGAGAATAACAAATTTAAATCAAGACAAGCAATGAGTGCTCCCATGGGAATGGGATATGAATATATGGATGGTTTAGATTCTGAGAAACTAGAAGGTCCGGCAGGATTTAAGCTATATAGAGGTAGTTATGATATGGTAGAAGATGCTACCGTAGCTGCAAAACAAGCTAAAGAAAGACTTACGGCTAAGTCCGTTGAAGCTGGAAAATATGATTTGGTATTAGAACCAAACCATTTGGGACTCACAATTCATGAGTCTGTAGGACACCCGCTGGAGCTTGATCGTGTATTGGGGTATGAGGCAAATTATGCAGGGACGAGTTTTGCCACATTAGATAAATGGAAAATGAAAAACTTTAAATATGGGAGTGATATTGTAAACCTTATTGCTGATAAAACACAAATTGGTTCTTTGGGAGCTGTAGGATATGATGATGAAGGTGTAAAAACTAAACAATGGGATCTTGTACGTAAAGGTATATTAACCAATTATCAGGCAATCCGAGATCAGGTGCATATGATTGGTCAAAATGAGTCTCATGGTTGTTGTTATTCTCAAAGTTGGAATGATGTTCAGTTTCAGCGTATGCCTAATGTTTCATTAGAAGCAGGTACCGAGAAATATAGCGTTTCTGATATGATCAAAGATGTAGAAAAAGGTATTTATATTGCTGGTAGAGGTTCATATTCTATAGATCAACAACGGTATAATTTCCAGTTTGGCGGTACAGCATTTTATGAAATTAAAAACGGTGCAATTGTAGGAATGTTAGATGATGTAGCTTATCAGTCTAATACGCAAGAATTTTGGAATTCCTGTGCGAAGATATGTGATAAGAGTGATTATCGTATGTTTGGTTCTTTCTTTGATGGTAAAGGTCAACCTCCACAGATTAGTGCAGTATCACATGGTAGTAGTACTACCCGATTTAATAATGTAAATGTGATCAATACGGGTAGAACCATTTAAAAAAACTGTTTTATTCTAAAAATTCTAAAAATATCATGGCAATATATACAAAAGAAGAAGCAAAGCAGATAATGGAAAAAGCATTGAGCTTTTCTACTGCAGACGCTTGTGTAATAAATATAAGTGGCAGCGAAAGTGGTAATATCCGATATGCACGTAATACAGTATCTACTTCTGGTCACAGATCTAACCAAACTTTATCAGTACAATCGAGTTTTGGTAAAAAATCAGGTACAGCAACTATTGATGAGTTTGATGACGAATCTTTAAAAAAGGTAGTCAGGAGAGCAGAAGAGTTAGCAAAACTTTCTCCTGAGAACCCTGAATTCATGGCGCCTCTAGCTCCACAAAAATATGATGAATACTTAACTTTTAAAGAGACTACTGCTAATATTACACCAGAATATCGCGCTGGAGTAGCTAGCAGCAGTATTGAACCAGCAGCTGCAAAAGATATTACGGCAGCGGGATTCTTTAATGACTCTTCTGGTTTTAGTGCATTATTAAATTCTAAAGGTCTTTTTGCTTATAACAAATCGACAAATGCAAGTTTTACCGTGACTATGAGAAGTAACGATGGTACGGGATCTGGTTGGGTAACAAGAGACTTTAACGATGTTAATAAATTTGATGCTTCAGAAGCGTCTAAAGTAGCCATAGATAAGGCCACTATGTCCAGAGAAGCAAAAGCTATTGAGCCAGGTAAATATACAGTAATTCTGGAACCAGCGGCATCTGTAGGTTTGTTAGGTAATATGGCTTCTGCTTTTAATGCCCGTACTGCTGATGAAGGAAGAAGTTTTATGTCCAAAGAAGGAGGAGGTACCAAGTTAGGAGAAAGAATAGTGGATGAGCGTGTCAATATATGGTCTGACCCTCTACATCCAGAAGTTCCTACCAGTACCTGGAATAGTGCAGGACAACCTTTAAAAAAAACAACCTGGCTAGAGAATGGGATCGTTAAAAATCTGGCATATAGCCGTTATTGGGCAAAGGAAAAAGGAGTAGATCCAGTTCCGTCACCTAGAGGGTTTATTATGCAAGGTGGAGATGCCTCTTTAGAAGATCTTATTAAAGGAACTAAAAAAGGAATTCTTGTAACCAGATTATGGTACATTAGAAATGTAGACCCACAAACACTTTTATATACAGGGCTTACCAGGGATGGTACTTTTTATATCGAAAATGGTAAAATTAAATACCCTGTAAAAAACTTTAGGTTTAATGAGAGTCCTGTTATTATGCTTAATAATTTAGAAAAATTAGGAAAGCAGGTAAGAATAAACGGAAACTTAATACCTTATATGAAGATAAGAGATTTTACTTTTACAAGTTTATCAGATGCAGTATAAGGGTAATAAATAATGCAACTGGTTATTTTGATGCAGATATATTCAGGATAACCAGTTAGTATGTATCATTTCTGCAAACAAAAGATAGTGATCAAAATAATACACCATATTGAGTAATAAATTTTTTTTTACCAGATTACAATATGAATCGGGAGACTGGGATGTAGATCAAAGAATGCCTTCTAATTTATTGAACTCTCTTGTAGAATACACTACTTTAAAAGTAGATACACAAGAAAAAATTATCTCTTTAAGTAGTGATGAAATTTTTAAGAGCCCTTTTTGTTATATATCCGGTCATAAATTAGTACAGTTTACCAAAAAAGAAAGCGAAAATTTTGAGAAATATGTAAACAATGGAGGGTTTGTTTTTGCAGATGATTGTAATCACGACATCGATGGTTTATTCTCTAAATCTTTTGAGCGCCAGATGGAAGCTATTTTTGGGTCGCAAGGATTAAAGAAAATTCCTAATGATCACGAAATATATAAGGTCTTTTTTGAATTTGAAAATGGACCACCTACTACGTCACAAGAATTAAATGGCTGGGGCGATGATATAGTACATGAGTATCTAAAGGCAATAGAGGTTAATGGTAGGATAGGAGTACTATTTAGCAATAAAGATTATGGCTGTGAGTGGGATTATGATTTTAGAAATAAACGATGGTATAAGATAGATAATACCCGATTTGGTGTTAATATCGTAATGTATGCGTTAACATCATAAAAGATGTAGTAAGAATGGATAAAGAGTTAGTAAGTATTGAAAAAGAAATAAATATACTCTCTGGAAGACTTCAGGATTTAAGAAAAGAGATTAGTAAGATAATCACTGGGCAGGAAGAAACTATAGAGCAATTACTGATTACGTTCCTTGCAGGAGGCCATGCATTGCTGGAGGGAGTTCCTGGTTTGGCAAAAACGCTAATGATCAGAACACTGGCACAAGCCATTGATCTGACATTCAAAAGAATACAATTTACTCCAGATCTAATGCCATCAGATATTATAGGTACAGAAATATTAGAAGAAGATCATAGTACTGGAAAGAAATTTTTTAACTTCAATAAAGGGCCCATTTTTGCAAATATAATTTTGGCAGACGAGATTAACCGCACACCTCCCAAAACCCAGGCAGCATTATTAGAGGCTATGCAGGAGTTTGAAGTAACGTATTCAGGGAAAACCTATAAATTAGACAGGCCATTTTTTATTCTCGCGACTCAAAATCCTATCGAGCAATCAGGCACCTTTGTGCTTCCAGAAGCTCAACAAGATCGTTTTTTGTTATATATCAAAATAAGATATCCTAATGAATCAGAAGAAACAACAATCCTTAAAAATACGACGGGGATAAAAAATGAGATCTTAAATAAAGTAATCTCCGGAGAAGATATTTTAAGGTTACAATACCTGGTTAGAGAAATCCCCATTAGTGATCAACTAATCACTTTTGTAAGCAGGTTAGTAAGGGCTACCAGACCAGAAACTACTACAGACACCTATGTAAAGGAATGGGTAAGTTGGGGAGCAGGACCTCGTGCAGGACAGGCAATGATATTAACTGCCAAGGCTCGCGCATTGACACAAGGACGTTTATCTGTGACATTAGACGATTTACATCAGGTAGCAATGCCTGTATTGAGGCATAGGATTATTATAAACTTCAGAGCAGAATCAGAAGGTATTACAGCTGATGATGTTACCCGACAGTTATTAAAAAGAATCGAAGTTTCAAAATAGAACTGAGGAAGTGAAAAAGCAGGAATATCTCCAATTACTAAAACCAGAACTCATAAAGAGTGTGTCAGGATTGGCGCTCATTGCACGTGCCATCGTAGATGGATATTTGTCAGGAATGCATCTTAGTAATAATGTAGGCTCAGGAATGGAATTTAATCAATTCCGGAACTATGAGCCAGGTGATGATCTGAGATTACTTGATTGGAAAATGTTAGCCAGATCCGATAGATATTATATCAAACAATCAGAAATAGAGACGAATATTGCTGTAAAATTCATATTGGATGCCAGTAAATCCATGCTTCATCAAGAAAAAGATGGATTGTCTAAAATGGAGTATGCCAGAGTTTTAATAGCTTCACTAGGATATATTTCTGAAAAACAAGGTGATGCAATAGGGCTTTTTGCATTAAATGATCATCAATTATATACAATATATCCTAAGATTCAAAAACAACAGTATAATCGATTTTTACATGAATTGATTGCTATAGAGAATCGGGGTAAATGGCCAAGAGACCCGACGATAACAGAAGTTCTTCATAGTCGTAGCCATAAAGAGCTTATCTTTTTTATCACAGATTTGTATGAACATAATAAGGAACTGACTGATTTTATTAAACGCCTAAAAACATCAAAAAATGAAGTGGTAGTGTTGCATCTGATGGGTAAAAATGAATTAGAATTTGATTATAATGAAACCATAACATTCGAAGATTTAGAGACAGGAACAAGACTCAAAATAGATGCTAAATCAGCAAAAAAGCAATATCTTATACAATTAGATGGAATGATGAAAAAGACAAAGAAAACCTTGTTGGCAAATGATATTAGTTATCATTTATTTGCGTTGCATAAAGATATCGGAGAAACCTTGCAATTGTTTATGAAGAAACGTACCAAACTCTTCTAAGATGTTTTTTCTTAACCCTACATACCTTTGGGCATTCTTAGGGCTTGTGATACCCATAGCAGTACATTTGTGGAGTAAAAAGGATGGAGAAATAATTAAAATTGGTAGTACTAAGTTACTAATAGCATCAGATTCAAGGCAGACAAGCAGTATTCAGCTTCACGAATTTTTATTATTGTTAGTAAGAATAATATTGATAACAGTACTTGTCTTGCTTATTGCAGAACCACGCATAAAAAAGAAAGCAAGTACCATACCTATAACGTATATTATTGAACCATCTTTATTGAATCAAGAACGAATAAAACCGCTGCTGGATACAATAGAAACTGGAGGATCTTTAAGGCTTTTACAAGATGGTTTTCCAGAAATACAGAGAAATACATCAGATTATAAAAATATCAAAGTTCCTAATTATTGGAAGTTAGCAAATGATATGGAGAAATTAGCAACAGACAGTATTGTAGTTTTTACGAATGCCTTTTTGTCTGGTATCAAAGGTAAGCGCCCAGATAGCATTCATAAAAATATTTCCTGGATTCCTGTTAGGCCTGATGAATTTATAAAGGAGAAAATTCTTAAAGTTACTAAAGAAGAAGATACATTGCGGTTATTAACTGTGACAAGTAATTATCTTCGATTATTTCTTGAAAAAAAAACGATTTCTCTGGATACTAATCAATTTCAATTTAATACCGCAAGAGATAGTATCACCTTTATGTTTCAGGGCGTACAGAAAAAAATACCTTTTACGATCCAAAAACCACTCAGGGTACTCTTGTTTTATGACAATGCTCGGTCTAATGAGAAGGCATATTTAGTTGCTTCATGTACTGCAATATCAACGTATATTGACCGACAAATTGATGTCAAAGCAGTTCAGCGTGTAGATGCTTTGGATCTTTCATCGTTTGATTTAGTATTATGGTTACATAGCGATCCGATTCCGACACTAGCGACAAAATTACTGGTGTACAAACCGGATGATTTTGCAGATCAGATTATAGAAGCAGGCATCTCGAATACCATTTTTTATCTTACAAAACCTCTTACATTAGAAAATAGTGTAGATACAGACTTACCAGAACACCTATTAAAACTTTTTGATATTCATAAAGATATAAGAGATGACATAGATATATATGATAAAAGGAGTATGGACATAGCAGCGTTACGCCCTGCAGAAGCAAGTTTAGTAAAGAATAAAAAACGAACTGTCATCGTTGATATTTCCAGATGGTTATGCATGCTATTGATACTATTAATGATAACCGAGCGCGGTATAGCAAAATATAGAAAACAGTAATGGAGTCTGGATTTGATATATTGGTTAGATATAGGAAGAGATGGAAATTAAAGCTCTGGATACAGGTTTTTTTGTATGCTCTTGGTCCGTCAATTTTTATTCATTTTCTGTTTCTAAAGCTTTTTATATCCTTATTTACTGGGATGATGATCACGGCTATAATGATTACTATTATCAAACCCTGGAAATATAGTTTATCAATTGTAGCAGATTATATAGATCAGCATCTGGATGCGGCAGAATATAGTACAGGTCTGTTACTAATACCAGATGCTAAGTTATCAAATCTGGCGAGGTTGCAAAAGCATAAAGTAGCAAAAGGATTAGTTAAAAAAGGAAGTACTATAAAACCTCCGGGAAACTTTATTCTGGGAAGTATTGTATTGGGATTATTTATCAGTATAGGTTTTGGGATATATAAATATCAACTAATAGATTATTTTAGACAGGGACAAGAACAAAAGATAACTCCGGAACGGATAGTTTTTAAACCAGTAGATTCTGCTGCTACCAAAATTCTTGCACCTATACTAGTGCGTCAGGAACTGACGATACGTTATCCTGATTATACCCGAACACCTCCTTTTAAGACTTCAAAAATGGATATAAAAGCTATAGAAGGATCACAAGTGTCGTGGAAAATACAGTTTGATAAAGAAGTAGCAAATGTGACGATGGAACATATGGGTAATACATATCCAATGCGATTTATTGACAGTGTATATACAAGAAATATAAAGATACATACTTCGGGTTTTTATAATTTCAAATTCACGGATACACAAGGTAATTCATATATTTCAGAATTGTATTCAGTTGAAAACGTAAAAGATAAGAGTCCGGATATAGAGATACTAGGAATAAAACAGTTTACTTCTTTTTCTTTTGATGAAAATAAAAATATCTCCTTTATGACAGCGATCACAGATGATTTTGGAATCGCAGATGCATATATTATAGCAACCGTAAGCAAGGGTTCCGGTGAATCTGTAAAGTTTAGAGAAGAAAAATTGAATTTTGATAGTGGAATCCCACCAGGAGGCAAAAAATTAAATATGTCAAAAAAAATAGATCTGGACGAAATGAACATGGAACCGGGAGATGAACTTTATTTTTATGTAGAAGCATCAGACTATAAAAAACCTAAACCCAATAGATCAAGAAGTGAGACATTTTTTGCAGTTATAAAAGATACGGTTTCTGATGAATTTGCAGTAGAAGGAACTATGGGCGTAGATCTAATGCCTGATTATTTTAGAAGTCAACGGCAATTGATTATTGATACAGAAAAACTGATTAGTGATAGATTAAAGTTATCTAAAAAAGATTTCAAATCTAAGAGTAATGAACTAGGTTTTGATCAAAAGGTATTGCGACTTAAATATGCTCAATTTATGGGAGATGAATCTGCTCATAAGACTATTGAAGAAGAAGAAGATGCCGAAATTTTAGAACATGAGGATGACCACAGTGATAAAGATCCACTAGCTGGATATACACATACTCATGATCACGAGAATGAACATAATCTGATAGAAGAATCAGAAGAAGATCATAAAGATCCCTTAGAAGAATATGTACATAATCATGAAGATCCGGAGGAGTCTACACTTTTTACACAATCCCTAAAAAGTAAGTTACGACAAGCTCTTAATCAAATGTGGGATGCAGAGTTGTATTTAAGGTTGTATACGCCAGAAAAATCATTGCCCTATCAATATAGCGCCTTAAAATTGATTCAGGAAATTAAGAATAGTGCACGAATATATGTACACCGTATTGGGTTTGATCCTCCACCAATCAAAGAAGATAAAAGGCTTACAGGGAAAATCGATGGGGTAACAAGTTATAGAAAGCACTCGATATTACAAAAAAAAGATAAATTTCCTTCGATACGTAAAACTGTATCAAGACTTGAACAATTGATTGTTCAAAAAGGAATGATTACAGATAAGGATAGACTACTTTTTCAGGAAGCTGGAAATGAATTAGCAATCAAGGCTATAGAAGATCCGGGGAGGTATTTAAAAACATTAAAAAAATTAAAATGGGCTACAGAAAATATTGAAATATCAGTTGAAACCCTGATAGAAATACAAAAAGGTCTGTTTTCTGCACTTCCGGCATTAAGACCGACTCCATCGAAGAAGAAGATGTTGACAAGTGAAATCAATGAATTACTACTCAAAGAACTCGAAATTCATGATTGATACGATCACTTTTTTGAATACTAGCTGGATATGGCAACTATGTATTGGAGCTTTCGTTTTATGGGCTGTTTTTATATGGAAAGAATGGGATCAGTATGGAAAACGTAGCTTTTGGATAAAAACCGTAGTATCGTTTCTTGGGATTACCGCCCTTGCTTTTATTGTATTAAAACCAGCAGTTTATATTCAGAATAAAACCGGCAAAGTAGCATTACTTACTCCAGGCTATAGCACGAAGCGATTAGATAGCCTTAAAAAGACTCATAGGAAGTTAAAAGTACTAACATATAATGACAATCGACCGATTTTTAACCATACAAACATTTCAGATTCTGTATATATTTTAGGACACGGTTTAGAACCTTTTGATTTTTGGAAATTACAAAATTGTAATGTCAACTATTTGGGAGGAGATATACCTTCAGGAATTATTAAATTTAAATATGATCACAAAAAGACACTTGGGGAACAGATACATTTTTCAGGACTTTACAATACACCTAGAAAGGGACATCAATTAGTACTAGAAGGACCTGGAGGTGTTTATCTCGATTCAGTCTCACTCATAATAGATAAAAAACAAGTATTTCAATTATCCTCAAAACTTGTTGCAAAAGGAAATTATCTCTTTTCAATAATAGAAAAAGACACAACAGGAAAGATCTATTCTCGTGATCCGATCCCATTGACTGTTGATCATAGTGTTCCTTTAAAAATTTTGATACTCAATAGTTTCCCAACTTTTGAAACCAAATATCTTAAGAACTATTTGTCAGAAATGGGGCATGAGCTATTCGTTAAAACCAAGATAACCAACGGGAAGTATAAGCTGGAGTATTTTAATATGGAAAAGAGATCAATAGATGTCTTTTCTAAAAAAGACCTGGATTTTTTTGATCTGCTAGTAATTGATGCAAGTACCATCAGAAATTTAGGAAAAGCATCACTTGCTACTATAGAATACGTAGTGAGAGAACAGGGATTAGGAGTTTTTGTGCAACCGGATGACAGTTTTTTTGGATCAGGAAGCGGTTTTGAAGCTTTTAATTTTATTCGAGAAAAAAGTAGAGAAACGGATCTTAAGGAGATACCAAAAGTTAGAATAAGCAAACACAACTTCTTCTTTACAGATGAATTTCGTATCCAATCAATTCATAAAAATTCAAACACACAAATCATATCGGCATACAAACGTATAAGAAAAGGTAAGATAGGTTCTACAGTGTTAGAAAATACATATGAACTGGTATTGAATGATAAAACCGAAATTTATCAGCAATTATGGTCTGATATTATTAATGATATAAGTAAAAAAGAAGCTCAGCTTATACGCTGGGTTCCTCCAAGAATACTGAGCTTTAAAGATCACCCTTATAAATTTACACTAAAAGCATCAATAACAAAACCAATAGTCAAGACAAAAGAAAACTACAGGATTGCGATGCGCAGTGATATAAACATTTCAAATGTATGGAAAGGAATTACGTATCCAGAATCGTATGGGTGGCATACGTTGCGGATAGAACAGGATACGACAAAAGTTTTGAATTATTTTGTCACAGATACCTCAACATGGAAACCAAAATATATTTATGATAAAATTGAGGAAAATAACAGATACTTTAGTAGAGTATCTAAGAAAAAAACGAATCAAATTTTAGAATCAAAACCAGTAAACCTGATTGGGTTATACATCCTCTTTTTAATATGTATGGGATACTTATGGTTAATACCTAAAGTAAATAGAGATTAGAAATTAATTACTGTAATCATTGAGGGCGGAATATTAAATATTGTAAATCAGTGTATTATGTTTTTATTCTAAAAACGTTACTCATACATGGATCTATTAATTCATTTAGTATAATTAGTTCATATAAATCTTTCAAATCACATATCTGGTGTGTTCATGAAGAAATATTTTATTATTTAGTATATCCAGTTTGGGTAAGATCAAATATCCCATTACATTGCTTTTGAGTGCCTTTTTTAGTTTTCAAATAATTTGCTGCTCGAAAACAGATTAATTCCTGCGCTTCTTGGCTGTATTTTTTTTAGTTTTTATTTTCATCCCATAAAATAGAAGTATTCTGATCTTAAAATACAAACTAAGTTTATGCTCTCTCTTAATTAATATATATTGAAATTCTACATACCTCTTTTTTGTTAATTCAAAGTTAATTTAGTGTTAATTGCGGTTGGTTTTTTTAGTCTTTCTATCTCCTATTTTCTTTTGAAATTTCTTTCTATTTTGATGTGCTAAACTTTTGTTTAATCCTTTCATTTTTAGTAGTGAAACAATTTTAAATACTTAAAAAATAAAGGGTGTTTTACATGGTTTATAGAATATCAAATTTTGTAAAACCCTTTGTTTTGTGAGTTTTAGCCGTATTTTATTATTAGGATTAATCCCTACTTTTGAATCCTCAACTTGTTGAAAACTCAACGATTTTATATAAAATTATACTCAAACATTTTAACACAAAACCCATTTAACAATGAAAATTAAATTAAGAATTTTAAGTAGCGTAACAGTTTTTTCTTTTATAGTTGCGAAAAAGATACAAATGAGATAGAAACAGGAATAGAGACTATCGATGTTACAGTCGGAGCAGATCAAGTGGTTCCTGGAGAATATATTATAGTTTATAAAGAAGATAAATCTTTATCAGGTAAAAGCGCTAATATGAAGGCTAAATCCCGACGAACTTTATCAAAATATGCAATAGCAGAAGATAATATAAAGCAAACTTATAGTAGTGCTATTCAGGGATTTGCTGTTAAAAATTTATCATTTAAACAAGCAGAAACTCTTAAGAGCGATCCCGAAGTTGCTTATATAGAACCAAATTATATTCAAAATTTGGATATAGATATGGGGAATCCTGTGAGTACGCTTCCTGCAACTGTACAAAATAAAGCAGTAACGGAGGATTCACGGCTTCCTAATGGAGAGTTTTTACCTTGGGGGGTAAATAGAGTAGGTAGAGCTAATGGCGCAGGAAGAACATGCTGGATAGTGGACTCTGGGATTGCACCACATAGTGATTTAAATATTGATGTTAATCGAAGTAGAAGTTTTGTAGGAGGATCTTGGCAGGATCAAAATGGACATGGAACTCACGTAGCAGGGACTGTTGCTGCAAAAAATAATGGTTCCGGGGTGATTGGTGTAGCTTATGGAGCAACTGTAGTTTCTGTCAGAGTATTAGATGCACAAGGGACTGGTGATGATGCAAGTATTCTTGCAGGAATAGACTATGTTGCTAATAATGCAAATTCTGGGGATACTTGGAACTATAGTGTAGGATTTCTTAACCGATTTACTTCTCGAGCTATTGATGAGACATTTAGAAATTTAGAAACAAGAGCTTATGGAGCTATGGCGGCAGGTAATAGTAATGATAATACTCAGTTTTATTCGCCACAAAGATTACGAACAGGTAATTCTTGGTGTGTTGGTAATATGACTAATGTAGATGCTCCCGCACGTACTTCAAATTATGGAGCAAGTGTAGATCGTTGGGCTCCTGGTACTGCAGTATGGTCTACTTGGTTAAACGGTGGATTTAACAATATCTCTGGTACTTCAATGGCATCACCACATGTCGCAGGTATATTATTGATAAGAGGTAACAGTACAGGAACAGATGGATCTGTAAGTAAAAGAGGGCAAACTGCTCCTATAGCTACCCTAAATTAATTATATAATATTAAATTAGTTAGAGAGGCTGAGTCATCCAGCCTCTTTTTTATTATATAACTTTACTAAAAAAAATAGGTGATAAAGTAATGTTGTAAGCCTTTATAAGAATGTGTTTTCTGTACATAGAATTGCTTCCAAAGAATTAGTTTTGCAAATATTAAGATCATATATTTTAGATTTTAAGTTGAAAATACATTTGTGATAGTCATCTGAACATATATAGTACTTTATGTGGTTATTACGTAATACATTTGCGGTATTAATGAAGATACAAAGTGTTTTGAAAAAGAAATGTAATTATTTATTGTCTTTATCTCTTGTTTTATCATTAACTGCTTGTAGCAACAATGATGAAAGTATAGAAGACAATGAAGATCCTGTTATAGCTTGCCCTGATGATATTACAATTAGTGTAAGCGCAATAGAAAGTGACACAATAATAACCTATGAAACTCCTGTAGGTACAGATAATATTGGCGTAGAGACAGTACTTATTGAAGGATTAGCATCTGGAGAAATATTTCCTTTAGGAACAACCACAAACACATTCCGTGCCAGAGATGCAGCAGGTAATACGGCATTCTGTAGTTTTGATGTGATTGTAACCAGAGATGCACCGGCTACAGACGCTCCTTATTTTATAGAAGAAGCTCCTACACCGTCAGACAAAAAATGGACTAAAGTAGAAAATCTCTCTGATGAGTTTTAACAGGCAGATGGTATTGATCAAACTAAATGGCATACCAAAGCCAAAATTCCTGAATCTGGTTGGTATTGGGAAGGCAGACCTCCAGGATTGTTTATAGAAGAATCTATTACTGTAAGTGATGGTAAGCTTAAAATAGAAGCGGCCAAATTACCTTCTACAATAATAAATAATGGTAAGAGTTTTGATTATACTGGAGGAATTGTAAGATCTAAATCACAATGCAAAGTAGGTTGGTATTACGAATGCGCTATGAAGGCAAATAAAACATTTATGTCTTCTACCTTTTGGATGATGACAGAAGAAAATGCCTGCCCCAAAAGATTAGAATTAGACATTCAGGAATGTGTAGGAGAATTAACCCCTACAGCTGCCGATTGGGCTGTGAATAATAAATGGGATCAAATTTTTCATTCTAATGCGATTCATAGAACAAGTTGTCAGAATGATACCGCAACAAGACGCCAAAATGCTATAGAAACTGAAAAAAATTGGAATGATTTTTTTGTTTATGGTTTTTGGTGGAAGTCAGAAACAGAATTATGGTTTTATTTTAATGGGGAGTTAGCCTATAAAATTGATGACCCTACGACTACCTTTGATATTCCGATGTATTATAATCTAGCTGTAGAAACTTATGACTGGAATCCACCACGGGAAGATGGTAATGACATGGAAGGACTTACAAAAGAAGAACGCTCAACACAATATGAATGGATAAGAACCTGGAAGTTAGAAGATTTGTAAAAGATGTATTTAAAAAACGTAGCTTTCTAAATCTCTTGATTTTTTTGTCCACAGGTATCACGATGTTGAAAAAAAGAAATCTATTTTAATTATAATTATATTGCAAAAGTTAAACTTTTGATAGAAAAGTGCTGCTCAATATGAGTTCGTGTTAAATTCTGCGTAAGAAATGCCTTTGTGATACTTCATAGAACGATATATTGCTATAATCTATGATTAATAAATATATTTGCAACCCTAAAAAATATATGTAAAAATGAAAAAGAAATGTAATTATTTATTATTCATGTCTTTAATCGTATCATTAGCTGCTTGCAGCAGCAATGATGGAGATATTGAAGACAATGAAAACCCTGTTATAGCCTGTCAAGATGATATTACTATTAATATAGATGCGATTTCGAGTGGCGCTATAGTGACATATGATACTCCTGTAGGCACTGATAATATTAGTGTGGTAA
Source organism: Aquimarina sp. RZ0 (assembly GCF_008370685.1). GTDB lineage: Bacteria > Bacteroidota > Bacteroidia > Flavobacteriales > Flavobacteriaceae > Aquimarina. The sequence goes on along the minus strand of NZ_VTZU01000074.1, from coordinate 5,974 downwards.
CTACAATGGTTGAGGGCTTGGCATCAGGAGAGACGTTCCCTGTAGGGACGACTGTTAATACATTCCGTGCTCAAGATACTGCCGGTAATACGACATCTTGTAGTTTTAATGTTATTGTGACAAGAGATACACCTTCTGGAAATACGCCCTATTTTATTGGAGATGATCCTACACCATCAGACAAAAAATGGACTAAAGTAGAAAACCTGTCTGATGAGTTTGATGGAACTACTTTTGATGATTCTAAATGGCATAGAGATACTGCAACTGATGGATTTAATTGGTTGGGAAGACCTCCTGGATTATTTGAGTCTGACAATGTCACTGTTAGCGATGGTAATCTGAATGTAACCACAGAAAAATTTGATACGCCCAAGATTGTAAATAATATCTCCTGGACTCATGGTGGAGCTATTGTACGCTCAAAGGCACTTGCAGGTCCCGGACAGTTTTATGAATGTAAAATGAAAGCAAATAAAACCGTTATGTCTTCTACTTTTTGGTTGTCATTTAAGCAAAATTGTAATACGGGTCCTGTTAGAAAACTTGAATTAGATATACAAGAATGTGTAGGGCGTGTGCATAGTGGGACAGCGGCCTGGGCAGAAGACTTTGCAAATATATATGCATCAAATACTTGGAGGCATAATAGAGATTGTGATACAGAGTTTGATAAGTCTAGACAAAAACCAGCAAAAACAGTTTTATCAGAAAAAAATAATGAAAGATATTTTGTATATGGTTGTTGGTGGAAATCTCCAACAGAAATTTTGTTTTATCTGGATGGGGAATTAACGCATTCTATTATTAATCCTCCGGCAGAATTTGATTTAGAAGGTCATATAACCATGGCAATAGAAACGTATGATTGGAATCCTATCGATGACGCTACTATCTTTGAGACAGGCTCTTTTGATGATTTAACAACCAAATATGACTGGATAAGAACCTGGAAACTAGAAGACCAGTAAAGAAGAGTCGTTGCTTGTACTATTGTTGTATATAGAGAGATACAACTTTTCGGAACACATAAAGAATATGATAAATTAGATGTAATCTACATGTAGTTTATAAAACTGTTTTGTGAAATTGTAAAAATGGTATAGCTAAAACGGAAGAATAATATAATACGTATTATAAAAGAATACTTAGTCGATCTTTGTAACCCCCTTTTTTAAGGATCGACTAAGTAAACTTTACATGTCCCTGTAAATTGATGTGTAGTCTTTAGGGTTTTCTGAATGCTGATCTTTAAAACCAAAATTATGGCAGTTAAAATAGGGGTGAAAAGAAAATCTGATTCAATAGGAAAACCTAATAGAAATCGACGATATAATAGAGAAATATTTGGAAATATACCCTTTTCTAAAATCTCCTAAATGCAAAAAGTATCCTATCCTAAATTCAATAGATGAATGGAAAAGATTTTTAAGAGTGTTCTCTTTCAAAGGTTAGATGGTAAGTCAAGATCTATAGAATGTCAATTTATACGTATTGTGACAGTTATACCATCTATTGATGAATTTAGGTAGCTATATACTTTTTATGACTCTGCTTTTTTATATTTTTTGAAAAAGAATACTCTTTTTGCTAAAATCAAATGCAGAATTTACCACATCTTTATAATCTTCATAGTATTCGATAGCTATTTTTAGCTTATTATAATCTTCTTGAGCTCGGATGATAATTTTATTTTCAATAATCTCAAAATTTGATTTAAACAGACAGATTTCTTTACCATCAATGACTAATTTTTTATCAATATTGAGACTCTCTAAACCTTCAGGCTCAAAGCCTTTTGGAATCAGAATTTCAAATATATAATTGTATTTATTAGGGTATTCTATTTCTACAGGATTTACTCGGGCTACTTCTTGATAGAATTCATTTTGTGTTCCAATTACCTTGCCAATGTTTAGTAATAAATCATTGCCCACTTCTTCTGTTAAACTTTCTGCAGTATAAGACCAGTCCATCATAAAAGGAGTGTTTTTTGTAACATGATCAAAATCCTCATTTTTGATATTGAAAGTAATTATTTCTGCATCTTCAAAACCAGAGATAGCGAAAATATTTTTAAATTCATTTAGGTCTTTTTTTAGAAAATATTTATAAGCCTCTCTTTGGTTATGAGCTTTGTAACCTGTTAATTTTTGGCTTGTTTTTACAATTGCTGTATTTTGATCATCAATACTAACCACAATTTTTCTATCCGTTACAGTGTGATCTGATTCAGGGACTTTTATTGTTTTAAATTCTGAGAATTTGTCTAGAGAAATAAAAAAACCTTTATTAGAAATATATTGATGAGGTGCATAATCTAATTGTGTATTCACATTATCCGGTTGGATGTATTTTCCAATTTCAGGAAAATAAATCAATGTTTGCTGAAGATTGAAGTTAGAATAAAAATATTGGTCAAATTTGTGATTGTATCTGTTGCTGGTTAATACAATTTGATATAGGATTTTATAGTGGTTTAGTAAGGATGTATATACTTTTATAATCCCTTGATTTGAAGCTTGTTTTTTGTATATAATTGTACTTATTTGATCATAAATGGGATCATTGTTTCTAACAATATTAAAGGTACTGTTTACATAATTACAGATCGTATTAATAATTTCCGTATTCTCATTTTTTGTTTTATAGTTTTCAAAATCTGAAATTATTTTTTTAACTTTTCGCGGGTTGATTTTAGTAAATTTATTCAGAATATTATCTTCCAGATCTTCCCACATATCGATATTATATTGGCTTTTTACCATATATGCGACCTTCATTTTGTTGGCATTTGGAGTAGCTGATCTTTCTTTGGTCATTGCTTTGATCTCTGTGGCGATAGCAGTGGATTCATATTTGTTTTCTTCTGTTTTCTGTTCTTCAAATTCAGGGAAATTATTATATGATTTAATTTCTAATTCTAAAGAGCTTGGGTTTCGGATAATTACTTCAGATTCTTTTACCTTGTACTCTTTTTGAACCACAATTGTACCCACTCCGGAAATTCTTTTTTCTAAAGTGTAGATAAATTCTAATTGGGAATTTTTGGTGACACCTTCTAAAGCAAATATTTTAAAATTTCCATAATTCTTTACATTTTTCAGCTCCTTTATATTTTTTTTATTGAGTAACTTAATCGAACCATCTTCTGCAATTACCCTCGCTTTGATGTCAATTACTTTCAGAACATTTCTTGTTGGGATATATACTCTATTGTGGCGCTTAACTCCTTTCTCTGAGTTTACTTGGATAATACTATGTTTTGTTTCATAAAGCTTGTAAGATTTGCCAAGTCCAGCTCTATAATACTGGATTAAGGTTTTTTCTTTTATAGCAACAGAAGCTAATTTTTTATCTTCTTCACTAATTTCAAAAATGGTCGGAGTTTTCTCCCAATCATGACTTTTGTAGAGTTGTGCAAAGCTACTATAATTAAAAAATAAGGAAACAATTATTAATTTAATATAATTAGTCATAAATAAGTTAGTTTTTTGGATTGATGATAATGGTTTTCTTGTTAGATTTCAATAATGCTTTAATAAAATTATTCCACGATTCAATTTCATTAATATCGATCTTAAGAGTATTTACAGTAATTTTTTTGGTTATCACTATAGTGTTTATTCTATTTTCATAGGTAGTGGTAAATTCATAGTTTTCATTTCTAAAACTACTGTTTTCTGGTATGAATTCAATAATTTGACCTTCTGGTATTTCTATGGTTGTATGAAATATTCTTGTGAATTTGTGATCGATTTTTTTGTCATAATTTTTACTCTCATCTTTTACTAATTCCCCTACTAAAAAATTATCCATGATTGGTTTTATATATAATTTACCATTGATTTTTTTAACATAATTTCTTGTTTCAGAATCAAAGCTTATTTGGAGTGTATCCTTTTGGCGTTCTAAGTTTTTATATTCTATATTATTGAATGAAGTTTTTTTAGTACCGAACTTTAAGTTCCAGTATAAAAAATCGAGATCTTCTTCCTCTTTATTTTCAATTTTATGCATAAAATCCAGTTTGTCATGCCCACAGATTTTTGCAATATGTCTGCCTGTTAATAATTCATTCTCTAATTTTATGGATGAGATAATAGAGATATTGTTGTTTATGGCATCAATTTCTGGAACTTTATGTATTTTAAATGTATCTGCTGATATGCCGATAAGGGCCTCTTTACCCTGAGTAAAAGGAGAGGGATAACCATAAGGAAGATATTTTGCTGTTGGATCTAAGAATATGGTGTCACTGTTTTTCTGAAAAACTGCAGTTATCATATGATTATCCGTAACTGGAGTAGGAACTTCGTTATACTTATATGGTTTTTTTCTAGTTCCGATCCAGGCTAGATGGGAATCTATTCCTGCGTATTGTAGCATTTCATTCAGAATATTGGCCATATCCTTACAGTCTCCATATTTTTTATTAAAAACGTTTGAAGCATCTCTGGGTATGAAACCATTAAGTCCATCTTCAAAGGCAATGTAATTTATTTTATCCTGCACAAAATAATAAATCGATTGAATTTTTTCTGTTTCAGAAGTGGTGCCTTCTATTAGAGATTTTGTGATGAGTTCTAACTCTTGTTGATCAGTAGTGTTAATTTGTGATATTAGTGAGGTGTACCACTTATATAAATCTGATACATCATTTAATACTGATATAGTTTTATTTTTATGTTTATAAGAGTTAATATAGATTATGATTTGTGGTATATAATATAAAGCGGAGAAATCATAGTGTCTGTTTATTTTAGGTATTTTATTAAGAACCCAGGTATAGGTTATATGATTTTTATTTTCTTCAATCTCAAATTTAGAATGAATAGCGTCTAAGTGGAAGGTTCTATAGGTAAGTTTTACATTCTTAGGAAATGTTATAGATATTATAGCCTTTTCTATAGGAATATCACTTGTAGACATAAAAGAAGGCAAAAAATGTGGGTCTTTTATGGTCTTACTATATTTTAAATCGGTAATTGAATTTTTTTTAACGTTAGGAAAGAAGAAGTTTTTTTCTTTTTGATCATTAAAGAAGATACCGCTAATCAGTATATCTTTTTCTTTAAATCTTTTTACAAAAGATTTTTTCACCTTATTATTTTCAATGTTTTCTGTTCTAGCCTGAATTTCTGTTATTTGGTTAAATGTATTATAACTAACATTCTCCTCTGCAAGCTGTAATCTCTTTGATGATAAAAAAAGGTTTCGTTTATGTACGTTTTCTGTAATAAATAGTTTGCCCCGAGATTCGTCAATCTGTATATGTTTTTCTAGAGAGAGTGTAATAACCTCTTCGTTTGGGTATAGTTCGTTGTAATCATGTTGTTGTGCGTGAGTAAAATTTAAAAAAATAAAACTTGTTAGCAGCTCATAAAATTTCATAGAAATATAAAAATAGTTGACAAAAGTATTCACGTTATATTTTATCTATTACCTTGAGATATTCTGTTTTCCGTTTTATAGAGATCCAGATAAATTATTTCTCGTATAATTGAATGTCATTTAATCACAAAATGTTACCCTTATTTATTAATTATTTTTTAAGAGATATAACGAAACAATTCCTATTTGAAGTTAAGGATATTTATGTTAGAATATAAATATTTTTTTAAAAACGGATATTATTTTGCTTTTGTCCAGAATAAATATTGATAATATTTTTTAGATAGCTAAAAAACTCGAAACAATCCTGATTTTTACAAGGATCTAACAACAAAAAGTAAAACGATACTAATACGATTTATAACTAAAAATTTCGCATATTCATCGTTTCTTTTTCCTTTCTACTTCGTTTAAAAAATAAACCGTAGCTATAGCTATGCTTGATTTTTTTGCCTTGTGGCTATTTCGGAGTGACCGTGCCACCTATTTCGGTCAAATGGTGCCACTTTGAGAGATACTGCAATTATAGTTAAATTTTATTATTATTGGTTTTTTAATTTTCCTTTTCTTAACGATTCAC